>JANQRJ010000003.1 GCA_028284635.1 Pelagicoccus sp. | reverse complement strand
CTCCTCGATCTTCCGCATCATGAGCGTCTGGGCCTCACCCATTTCGAGACCGTTCTCGTGAACTTCCTCGGCGGAGGGAACGCCCGGCAGATGCCCGTGCTCTTCGATATGGCTCTTCACTTCACTCAAGCTGGGAAGCTGGTAGTCGTCCTCGAAGACAAAGTCCGCCCAGCCCGTTTCCACGAAGAATTCCTTGGCGCGGATCGCTCCGTTGACGTCGAGCTTGTTGTCCGGGGAGCTGGTGCCGATGCCGACGTTGCCGTTGGCGTGGAAAACGTGACTGAAACTGCCGTTGTCCATGAAGAAGCGGAGGTTGCCGTCGTAGTGGTCCATGTTTCAGTGGTTTTGGGATGAAGCCGCTCGCTGCAGCTGAACATGGCCGCCTTCGAGAGTCGAGTCCTGAGGCTTGACATAGATCACGCCATCGCCGGTGGAGAAGCCGGCTACATCGAGATTGCCATGAACCTGGACGTCCTGCTGTAGAGGGACAATCTCAACAAGTCCTGTGGAGCTAGGCATTTCTCCTTCAGCGTAGCTCCAGCCTGTGTAATTCGGATCGGAACCGAGGACATCCGTCGCTGAAAAGAAGTAGCTCGACCAGTAGACGCCGTCGTTCGCGATCTCGATACGCACCCGAGTGGTCCCCGCGTCGTCGTAGGTGCCAAGCCTGATGCGGGAAGGGTTGTTGAAGCCGAGTTTGCTATGATACTGCGTCCAGTAGAATGCGCTGTTCCACATGTACCAGCCTATCGTCACGTCCAGCGCCTTGTTACTGTCGCCGTACATGTAAGCAGTCAGTTGAATCTGAGGAGCTGCGCCCGGGTCGAAAGGTATCTTGGTATCGACGTAGAAATACTCCGGAGAGGGGTTGTTGAAGGGTCCTACGCTCAAAACGTTCGGGTAGGATTTCGCCCCTGCAACCGCAGCAGCGGGAAGAAGGCTGGCGATGAGGACAGCGGCGGACAAAGAAATCCACTTCCTGGCTAACAGGATGCGGCGGGAAAAGAGACCAAGGAGCTTCATGACAAAATGCCGAGGGATGGGTTTTGAGTTCAGATAGAAGGAACTGAGAGATCAGAATATGAAACGAAAACGCGCCGGTTTCGCGTCGAAGCGGCAACGCTGGCAAAGCCCACAAGCTCGGATCGCCTGAAGCCGCTCAGGCTATCCGACTTGAAAACAACGGCCGCAGCCGCACATGGTTGGACTTCCATTACTGGATAAGTGATAGCGCGAGGCTGACTTGTCCACGAAATTCTTATAAGAAATTCTTTTTTAATACGTGCCTGCGACCTTCAGCTTGTTCTTGGGGCACTAAGGAAGCTCCGCCTGAATAAAGGCACGGGCCTTAGGGTGCGGATTTCCGAGAGTCTTTCGGGAAGCTTGCAGACAAGAATGAGCGGGCCGTCGCTTGAGTGTCGTTCGTGGCGGCTTTGGCTACAGTTCGCTCCCCAGCTCTTCGATTCGGCGGGCGACGAAGGGCTTCATCGCTCGGATGTCATCGTCGGGGAGCGTTTCGTAGTGTCTCTTCAAATACTGGTAGGCCTCTTCGGTTTGGCCGTTCTTGTGGAGAAGTTCGGCGTAAACGCGGCTAATATAGTAGGGGGCGTTTTCCTGGGAGGCGGCTCGCAGGAAAAAATCGGCGGCACGGCCTAGGTTATCGAGCTTCTTCCACCAGATCAGACCTTGTTCGACCAGCATTTCGGGGTCGCGAGAGAATTCGGGCGGCGCCTTTCGCAGGAAAGCCAGGGCCCTTCTCCCATAGTCGCGTCGCACTTCTCCGCCTGCTTGGGTATCGAAAAGGCTGTCGGCCTTGTCGTCGCCAACCTCCCAGACGGGCATGTCGTTGGCGATGATGCGGGCTCCGTCGATCCAGAAGAATTCGGAGTCTGGATTCAGAGCGACCGCGAGGCTCATCTTTTCCAAGACCTCGGGGGCTCGGCGGCGCTGCCAGTCGCGGTAGAGCTCGATCCACACAAGGTTCGCCGCGATGTTTCGATAGCCTCCAAGAGCCGCCAGAGAGATGCCTTGGCCGAGGCCAGTGGCGAGCGAGGATAGATCAGACCTTTCTGCCGGGCTGGTAGACTGCGGAGGACGCACGCTTTGGGCGAGAGGAGTCAAGGCCCAGCCGAGCAAACTGGCAGAAAGAGCCCATAGGATAAGGATGTTTGCTCTAGAGCTCACGTTTTCCGAGGGCAAAGGCTGCCAGTGCCGTGTAGAAGGCAGCGTACAGGGCGGCGTAAAGCAGAAGCTTGGCAGCGACTGCTCCAGCAATGCCCGGACCGCCCACGACGTCGGCGCCTAGGTCGAACAGTCTCATGTCTGGCGTGAGCCAGGTGACTAGCCGCAGGAGGAGGTCCGAAATGCTTCCGGTGGAATGGGCAAGCTGGTCGGAGATGACGGGGTGCAGCTGGCCGATAATCCAGACAAAGAACCCCATGAAGATCGCGAAGATGGAAGAGGTGGCATAGGCGGCAAAAAAGGCGGATATGCTGGCCAGGATGGCGAGGCGCATGCACTGGAGGCAGGCGAAGATCAGAACTCCTGCGTAGGAAACCGCCCTGCCCCCGCCAAAGGCTTCCGAGTCTTGGGCCAGGATCTGCGTCTCGCGTATCCATAGAGCGGTTACGAGGGCAATGGTCAGCGCGGCGATGAAGGAACATATGGTAAGCCAGGCCCCCAGGACCTTGCCCAGAACGAACTCGCCTCGGCTGACCGGTTTGGCGAGAAGCGGCATGATGGAACGGTGTTCGATCTCGCCAAAGAGAAGCTGTACGGTGACAACGACTGCCACGATGGAACCGAGCAAGGTCATCCCTCCGAAACCGAAGTCCGCTATGAAGCTGAGCTCGTTGGAGCCAAGGTTGAACTCCTGAAAGAAAAGCCCCACAGCGAGCGAAGCGACTCCGGTAAGGGCGAGCAGGAGGAAGAGCCGCATGCGAATCGCTTCCCGGTAGGTGTTCCCAGCGATCGCCCCGATCCGGGAGAAGGACCTGCCAATACGTTCAGCCATCGAATCGATCATCGCTTGCCACCAGGTCGAGAAAGACTTCGTCGAGGGTGCGGCCGCCCGCTTCCACCGAACCGCCCGCTTCCGCTGCGATTCGCTCAATGCGAGAGCGAGCTGTCGGACTGACGCCCCGGATGCTGAGGCGGTCCGCTTCGCCTTGGGAAAGCAGATCCGCTACCGAGCCCTCGGCCAAAAGGCGCCCTTTGTTCAGGATCCCGACCTGATCGCAGATGCTTTCGACCTGACTGAGCAGGTGAGAGCAGAGAAGGACGGTTTTACCTTGAGTCTTGAGGTCGAGGATGAACTCCCCGACCTCGGCCGCTCCGACTGGATCGACCCCAGCAGTCGGCTCGTCGAGAATCAGCACCTCGGGATCGCCGATCAAAGCCTGGGCGAAGCCGAGTCGCTGCAGCATGCCCTTCGAGTAGGAGCCGAGCTTTCGATCCGCGGCATCGGCCAAGCCAAAACGCTCCAGCAGTTCGCCGGCTCTCCGCTTGGCCAGCTTGGCTTCGATCCCCAGAAGACGCCCGTAGTACAGTACCAATTCCCGACCGCTGAGAAACCTGTAGTAGTAGGGGGCATCTGGCAGATAGCCGATTCGGGCTCGAGCGGAGGGAGCATCTGGCGACTGGCCAAGGACCTTGCAGGAGCCTCGACTGGGGCGAGAGAGCCCCAGCAGGATCTTCACGGTCGTGCTCTTGCCTGAGCCGTTTGGGCCAAGCAGACCGAAGATGCAGTTCTCCTCGATGGTCAGCGACAGTTGATCCACGGCCCGCACGAACTTTCCGCGCTCGGGCAGCGGGAAATCCTTGCAGAGGTCGCTGATTTCAATGGCGGGCATGGCTGACGACTCGAGCTTGCTAGGCGATCGAGAAGCGGTCGTAGGTACGGGGCCTCGAACCTCCAGCCAGCTCGGTTTTTCGCACGTAGGCGTCGAGCTCGTCTTGGATGGCCGCGACGAACTTTCGGCACTCAGCCTCGTTGCCTTCGATTTCGAGTTCCACTCGCCCGTCGGACAAATTACGTACGTGCCCGGTAACTTCATAACCTTTGGCGAGTTGCAGCGTTGAGTAGCGGAATCCGACGCCTTGAACGCGACCGCTAAAGTAGGCTGTCAGAAAAAAAGTCTCGGGCTCGTCTTTCATAAAGCGTTATCCTTTAGGTAAAAGCGAAAGAAGCAAAGGCAAGTTGCAGCTTTTCGGTAATATTAGCAGACTTCAGAATCCGTCTGCGCAAACTGCGAGTTATTACTGTAACAATTCGGTTGCATTGATTTTTTTCGAGCCGTTAACTCCCCACGTCTTTAAAAACTTGTTAAGAGACGCATGGGACAGTACGAGAGCGACAGCAATTCGAATAACGAGTGGGAAGACAGTTGGGAAGCTGATTGGAGCGAATTCAACTGGGAACGCTATCTCCAGGAAGAGGAAAACGAAGTCGCTAAATACCAGACCCTCTACAGCAAGCTCATCCGCAGCAGCAATCGTCTCGACGAAGTCGCCCTCTACATGGGATGGCAGGCAGGCAGAGATTCGGACGACGAAGGCTCTCAGTCACGAGCTGTCACTCCAGGTCAGGAGCGCCCCTATACGCTGCATCGCCATCCAATTTTCGTCTCCAGCAAGGCCCTTCACGGCTGGCTGATCGAAAAATGGGGCCAGCACGTATCGCTCTGCGCTGGCCAATGCCCCGCTCGCCAGGCCCTCGAATTCCAAAGCGCTCTGGCGGATTCCGACTACCACGGCTTGCTCGCCGTGACTGCCCTTGAGGTGGATGACTACGCCTTGGCTATCGCCTACTTCAAGCGCGGCATGGTCTCCATCAACAAGGCCTTCTCTCTACTCAACGACTTTGAATCCCAGGAAATCGAGCCGCTAAACCTCTACATGAAGCAGGCCCGAATCCGTCTTTTCGACATCAGAGAAATCTGGTTGCGAGTCTCTTCCGATTGTCGAGCGACGATCTCGAGAGGCTCTGAGGAGGATTGAGAACGCTCTTCGGCCTCTCGATCTCTCCAGCTAAGTCCCACACCTTGATTCCCTCAAGTTAGCATACCCACAGCATATGACGCTAAGACGACTCAGGTCGGCGATAAGCGCAGCCGGACAGTCCTTGTCCGAACGTCGCCTCATCCGATCCCTCCTACGCAAAGCATCCCGGGGAAACGCTCTCGCCTTCGTCCAGGCAGCTGCCCACTACGTGAACTTCATCTCGGAGTATCTATATCTTGCAGGCACGACCGACTCTACGGAACGACTCTTCCAGACCCAGAAAATCCTGCGCGACTGCTGGAGATACTTGCCCTACACGCGACGCGTATCCGACTTCGAGCGATTCCTCCAAGTCAGTCTCGAGCGCCATCAGGCCAACAAGCATTCCGCCCTTCCCGTTTCCCACGCGGTTCTAGGTCAGCTGGATCACCGCGAACGTTTTCTTCTGGCGGCTCGCACGCTCGAAAGCTGGACCCACAAGTCGCTTCGCCTAGCGCTGCGCTGCAGCTCCCAAGAGCTTTCGGTCTCGTTGATGGAGCTGAAATGCAAGCTCGTTTCCTTCGATTCCAAGCTCCTGCGAAAGGAAGAGCAGGAGCAGGTTCAGCACGTGAGCGACTTGCTGGAGGGCGTCCTCTCCTGCAACGCCGCCCGCTCCGTCGAGAAACAGCTGGGTAGCCAATACCACGCTCACCAATTCAAGGCGGACTGGCTGGCCTACCGCTGCGAACTAGCCGATCTGCGCCTGACAATGATCCCTTCAAGCGCGGAAAAGAGCGAACTCAGCGAACGCGTCATCCAGCTCATCAAGCAACAGCCCATGGAGCGCCCTGGCCTCGCCGACAGCCTGATCAACCAGATCTCATTCGTTCGGCTTCCTTCTCGCTAGAGTGGCGTAGCGCGGTACTTCAACCCGTACCGACAATAGAGGATTGTAGCCGAAGTCGAAAGACTTTGGTTCCCTGCTAGCCCAACCAAAGTCTTTCGACTTCGGCTACAGACTGAAACGGACTTGGGCTTCGCACTACGACCCGATTTCTCAAATGCTGTCTTGGGGGATTCATCCAGAAGAGTTGCCCCTTTTCCTTCCATAGAGATTTTTCTCGCAGCCTTTCGAGATAGATAGAACAAAGCGCTGCGCGAGAAACATGAACCGGACTCAGGCAAACTTCGACTTTCGCTTTGGCGGCATCGGCCGTCTCTACGGACCAGAGACGCTTGAATCCTTTCGCCGGTCCAAGGTATGCGTGATCGGGATCGGCGGCGTGGGCTCCTGGATCGTGGAAGCTTTGGTCCGCTCAGGTGTTGGCAACCTGACTCTCGTCGATCTCGATGACGTCTGCGAAAGCAATATCAACCGCCAAATCCACGCCCTGGACGGATCCATCGGCTCCGCAAAGACCGAGGTGATGGCCGAACGCTGTCGGCTCGTAAATCCGGAATGCAAAGTCACTCCCGTACACAGCTTCTTCACTGCTAAGAATGCGGACGCCCTACTCGATCAACCTTTCGACTACGTCATCGACGCCATCGACAGCGCGAAGCACAAAGCCGCTATCATCGTAGGCTGTCGTCAGCGCAAGGTCCCGGTCTTGACCATCGGCGGGGCCGGCGGTCGGGTGGACCCCACTCGGATCGAGATTGCCGACCTGGCCCGCTCATACAACGATCCCCTGCTCCAGCGAGTGCGCAAGCTGTTGCGGCAGGAGTACGGCTTCCCGCGTGAAAGGCGGCGCAAGTTCAAGGTCGAGTGCGTCTTTTCGCCCGAGGATGCTAGGTATCCAGAAACCTGTGACACGACGGAAAGCCGCAGTTCTCGTCTCGACTGCGCCAGCGGCTACGGAGCCGCCGCTCATCTGACCGGAGCTTTCGGGTTCTTCGCCACGTCAGCCGTTTTGCGTAGCCTGGCCGCGAGGAGCACGCTTACGGGACAGACTTAAGCTGAATAGAGTAAAACCCTTGACGTATCGCCTAGGGTGAATCTCCATCTCGGCCATGAGCGAGGACGGCGCGTTCCGCTCGGAGAATCGATATATGCGGATCACGGACTTAAACAAAGAGGGCGGGATAGGCTCGAACTCGCTTCTAGTCGAGGCAGGCTCCTTCACCTTCGTCGTCGATGCGGGCTTGCATCCCAAGCTGGCCGGCAATCAAGCCGTTCCAGACTTTTCCGTCCTGGAAAGCCGCGAGGTCGACTTCGTCATCGTCACCCACTGCCACCTTGACCACATAGGTTCCCTTCCTCTGTTGCTGCAGAAATGTCCAAACGCCCGGGTGCTGATGAGCCTGCCCACCCAGATGCTTATCGAGCGCATGCTGCACAACTCCTGCAACGTGATGAAACGGCAGAAGCAGGAGCAAAGCATCCCGGAGTATCCACTTTTCACTCACGAAGACGTCGATAGCGTAGCGCCGCGTTTCGAGGCCATGAAGTACATGCAGACGCTGACGCTGCGGTCGGACGAGGAAGAGCTGAAAGTCACTCTCCATCAGGCGGGCCACGTAGCGGGAGCAGGCGGTTTCGAAATCGAGCAAGCGGATCGAAGCATGTTCTTCACCGGCGACGTCCTGTTCGACGATCAGCGCACTCTGGATGGCGCCAGTTTTCCCTACTCCAAACGATTCGACACCATGGTCATCGAAACGACCCGGGGCGAAACCATCCGACCGAAAGGAAAGACGCGGGCCAGCGAAGTCGCCCGTCTTCTCTCGTCTATCCGGGCCACTTTGGAACGCGGCGGCTCGGCGCTTATCCCCGTTTTCGCTCTCGGTCGCATGCAAGAGCTGCTCACCGTGCTCAATGAAGCCCGCAAAGATGGCCGTCTTCCTCGTTGCCCCGTCTTCGGCGCCGGGCTTGGGCTCGATATAGCCGACTATTTCGACCAAATATCGAAGCGCAGCGGCCTGGTCGCCTACAGCCGGAAGACGACTAAGGAGCTTCGACTGCGACGCCCTCCTCGCAAGCTCACGCCCGGCAAGGAACCGCCCGAGCAAGGCATCTACATCCTGAGCAGCGGCATGCTGGTCGCCCGCACGCCTAGCTATCAGCTGGCATCCACCCTGCTCGCTCACGGTCGGAATTCCATCTTCTTCGTCGGGTACTGCGATCCCGACACCCCAGGCGGAGCTCTGCTCGCCACCCCTCCAGGCAAAACGTTTCTCTTCGAGGCCCTCGACTACCAATGCCAGGTCCGCGCCCAGATCGATCGTTTCGAGCTAAGCGGGCACGCAGACCGGGAGGAAATACTGGAATTCGCTCTAGCCGCCCAGCCCAAGACTATCGTGCTCACCCACGGAGATCCCGGCGCGCGCGACTGGTTTGCCGACGCGTTCGCCCAAGCGGATCTAGAAGTACGCGTGATCGACCCGAAACCGTTGGAGACCGTGGAACTCTAGTGTCGTGTCATGCATGAAACGTAGCGCGGAGCTTTAGCCCGCGTCCGCCGAGAATAGAGCCTGCAATGCCCTTCGGCAAGCTCAGGGTCTCCTGACGGACGCGGGCTAAAGCTCCGCGCTACTCTTTGCAGCATTGTACCTGCGACACGACACTAGCTCTTGGTCCGCGCTCTCCGTTTAGCCCCTGAAGGTGAAGGCGTGCGTCATGGCGACGGCCGCCGCGTCTGACTCGTCGAACTGCAAGACCGCTCCATGTCCGAGCATCGAACGAATCGTCTTGGCCACCTGCTCCTTGCTCGCCCGGCCGTGCCCGACCACCGCCTGCTTCACCCGCAGCGGCGGATACTCGAAGATCTCCTTGCCTCGCATAGCCGCTGCCGCGATGGCCGCTCCGCGAGCCGCCCCGAGGATCTGGGCCGTCTGGAAGTTCTGCACGTAGATCGTCTGCTCGAGAGCAACCACGTCGATGGAATACGTATCCAGAATTTGGAGCACGTTTTCGCAGATCTTCCCAAGACATCGAGGCATGGCCACCGCAGGCTTCAGTTTCAACGTCTCGCTGCGCAGCAAAACCGCCTTCCGCCCGGGGGTGAATTCCACCACGGCAAAACCAGTCCCCCTCAAGCTCGGATCTATGCCGAGAATCGTTCCGCTGAAAGGCTGTCTACCCAAAGAAGACGGGATCGCGCTAACGGGACCGGTCGAACGGCCGGCTAGCTTATCCTTCCAAAGTCGCCTGGAATCCTTGCGAGCCATCTTTCCTAAACCGGCAGAGCCGGAGGCCAATAAGTTCTAAGGCTGTGGGTATTTAGGTGAAGAACCCTCTCGAACATGATCGTTTTTGAGAAGCAAGGTACTAAAAGGAAATCCAAAGCATGTAAGCCACCGCAATGGCTGTCAGCCAAAATGCCAGACGCTCGAAGCTGCTTTGGCTGATCTTCCGGGCGAAGAAGTAGCCAAGCAGGCTGCCGACAGCGACGAATGGCGCCAGTTTGAGATTCGCCGTCAAGCTTCCCCAGTTCACCAGCCCCAAGTCGTGCAGAAAGGGCATTTTGAAGAGATTCAGGAAGGTGAAGAAATAGACGCTCGTGCCCATGAAGGCCATCTTCGGCAGCCTCATGGAGAGCAGATAGAGAATCATGACCGGTCCCGCCGCGTTGGCCAAAGTGGATACGAAAGCCGCCAGAACTCCGATGAACGCGGCAACCGCATAGCTGTGCGGCAGCGCCTCGCTCACCAGTCCGGGGCGTTTGGAACGCCAGACGTGCAGTACCAGCATGGCGAGCAAGGTCAGACTGATGACCAGCCGGGCAACTTCCCCATGCATCGCTCCAAGGGCGAAATAGCCGATCACAACGCCTGGCATCGTCCAGGGAATCAGACGCAGGACCTGCTTCCATTCGGCGTGGCGACGGTAGATGAGCATCGAGCAGACGTCTCCGACAACCAGCAAGGGCAAGCCGAAACCTACCGCATCCTTGGCATCCAGCAGTATTTGGAAAATGGCTACATTGAGAATGCCGAGCCCAGGCACGCCGCTCTTGCTCAACCCTATGACCAGAGCCGCCAAAGCGAACATCGCCCAGCGCCACAATTCGAACTCCATCTCCAAGAAGGAGAGGCAAGTCCTAGCGAAGGCAACCGCAAAGAAGACTCCGGACTAGTGTCAGGCATGTTTCAAAGTGTCGCCTTCCGATTCGGCAATTTCTTCTGGGAACGCGGGCGGCTCGCCCGCATCCTCGGAATACCCGGCGCCTACTCGGTCGAACCGGAGCGGAAAGCTTCCAGCGACATCGACTTTTTCGGCTCCGGCTTCTCTTCCTCTTTCTTGGCTCGAGAGCCCTTGGGAACGCCTTTCAACCAGCTTCCAGCGTAGTAGAGCGTATCTCCGCTCTGGTTCTCGTACACCTCGAATTCGGTCAGTCTGTATCCATCATTCACATACGCGGCGTTCTTGTTGTAGAACTCGTCCGCAAGCAGGTCGAAATCGTACTGGCTCTCTTGGCCTTTGGCGAGCCGTACCCATTGGCCCGCGAAGACGAACTTTCCTTCGTACTCGTAGGCTTCGACATCGATCAGGCGAAAGCCAGCCGTAGTCATGTTGGCCGTAACCTCGCCGAAGCGATTCTTGGCAATGCCGCGATAAAAGCGAACCTCGTGACCGTCGTTTTTCAGCCAAAGGCCGGAATGCCGATCCTTGCCGATCGACTGGTAGGCTTCGAAGTCGATCAGACGATAGCCGCGATCGGCCATCTCGCCATAGCGATTGGAGAACTCCAGGCTCTCCATCCCAAAGTAGAATTCAGTCTCGACCGGTTTTTCGGACTTCAGCCAGATGCCGGAGAAATGAAGCGTGGCTCCAGTGCGGTCCGCTTCGAATTCGACAAGGGAATAGCCGCTTTTCTGATGCTCTTCGTGGGCCTTCAGGAAGTCCGAAATGGGCATCGACGTTTCGATCTTCCAAGCGTCGGTCTCGGCATGCTTGATCCAGATCGTGGATACGGAGTTGAGTCGACCGGTACGATAGCTTTCGATATCGGCAATCCGATAGCCCTTTCCGCTGAGATCCTTGAAGGATTCCACGAAGGCTTTCCGGTCCGAGCCAGACTCGAATTGCCACTCCACCGGCTCCTCGCCGTAGTCAGCCGCCTGAAGGAACTGCGAAACGCAAAGAAGCGGGCAGAATAGGATGGCGAGTCTGGCAGCGAAACGCGCCGGTTTCAGGGGAAAGAAGTTATGGTCTTTCATAGGACAAGATTACTAGAAGAGCTAGCTAGGAGGATCGGCGCAAAAAACCCACTCCTGAGTTCGGATAGCCCTCAATTTACTTTAGGCGCCATTCCCACACGGGCCGTCGCGTCTTACCGTTCCAGCCACTTGCGAAGAACTTCTTCGAAGCTGTTCACTGTCATGGGCTTAGTCACATAGTCGCTCATGCCACTTTCATGGCAGCGCTCCTCAGTCTGCCGATTTGAGAGGGCGGTCATGGCGACGACGGGCACGTCTCTATTCAGGCTTGATTTGCCGCGGATCCGGCTGGTTGCCTCGAAACCGTCCATCACGGGCATATTCAGGTCCATGAGCACGAGATCGTAGCGCTGCTCCTCAAGTCGTCGCAGAGACTCCTCTCCATTGGCAGCCATGGAGACCTCGCAGCCCAGATAGGACAGCAGGTCCTTTGCAAAGCGGCGGCTGGTCAAGTCGTCCTCCACCACCAGGATGTTGTAGCGTTCGGAAAGCGGTC
The DNA here is from genome assembly GCA_028284635.1 of Pelagicoccus sp. GTDB lineage: Bacteria > Verrucomicrobiota > Verrucomicrobiia > Opitutales > Opitutaceae > Pelagicoccus. The sequence goes on along the minus strand of JANQRJ010000003.1, from coordinate 90,110 downwards.
CGTTTTTGCTGGCCTCGGCGCTGGAATCCGTTTCCGGAAACGACTCGACGGGAAGCGGCAAGTCCACGATGAAAGTGGCGCCGCCATCTTCGTTGTTGCGGGCCATGATGCTCCCTCCCATGGCGGTAACCAGTTTCTTCGATACGGCGAGGCCGAGACCGATTCCCACTCCTGGGGCGTGGGCCGCTTTCTTGAACGGCTCGAAAATCTCGTCCTGCAGGCCCTCCGGAATTCCGAAGCCGCGATCCTCCACCTGGAAGCGGAAAACAGTGTCTTCTTCGCGTCCGCTCAGCAAGCCGCAACGGAGCGAAACGGAGCCCTTGCGGGTGAACTTGCAGGCGTTGGAGAGCAGGCTGCTGAGCACCTGGCGGATGCGCTCCTTGTCTCCGCGCACGGCGCAGGTTTTCCAGTCGTAGCGGTAGGTCAGGTCTATCGACTGCTTGGAAGCCAGCGGCTGAGCCTCGTTGACGAGCGTCGCCATCAGCTCTTCGAGGCGAAAAACCGTTTCATCCAAGCCAGCTTCGCCACTGTCTATAAGCGCGAAGTAGAGGATGTCCTCGACCAGGCGAGACATCTCCAGAGCCGAGCTCCGGATGACGTTGAGAAAGTCCCTGTCCTGGTCCGAAACGTCTTCCGAAAGCAGCAAGTCAGAGTAGCCGATGATCGGATTGAGCGGAGTCCTGAGCTCCTGGCCGACCACTGTCAGAAAGCGATTTTGCACCTCGCGGGCCTCCTCGGCCTCCTTTTTCGCTTGGACGACGCTAAAATACCGCTCCCTTTGCTTCCGCACGTCGCGCACCAGTCCAAACATGCCGGCTGGCTGTCCATCGGAATCGTAGAAAACAGAAAGCCGGACGTTCACCGGCACGAAACTCCCGTCCTTGCAGAGGCACTCCTTTTCGTACAGATCCGAAAACCCTCGCTTGCCGACCTGATCGCGGAGGATGCGGCTCTCCTCTCCCTTCCAGCCGCTGCGAGTGAGAGACTGGAAAGTCATCTCGCTAAGCTCTTCGGCATCGTAGCCCGTCAGCTCGGAAAATGCCGCATTAGCGTGGATGAAAGCGCCATCGAGCTTGCAAAGGGCAATGGCATCGCTGCTGACGTCGAAGAGCGAGTTGAACATCCGTTTCGACTCCGTGAGGGAGAGTTCCGCCAGTCGCTTCTCGTATTCCTTCTCACGACTTTCCTTTTCAATCGCAGCCTCCTTGCGGTTAGCCTGCTGGATCCAGTCCCACAAGCCGAGAGCGGAGAAAATCACGAAGAGGCCGTTTTTGGCGGGAATCAACCAGAACGGCATCTGCGCAGCGCCGAACCCATACTCCAAGGCCCAGTCCAGAACAAGGAGCCAAAGCACCGCTGCCAACGCATAGCTCAGGCAAAGACGTAGCGTTAGATAGAGCCGCGGGTTTTCCTTTTCCCAGTTCGTATTTACGGCGGAAATCACGGATTGAGGCTTAGGAGGGATCGGAGGTTCAAAGGCATCTGGCGAGCATCTCGCCGACAGCCCCAATAAAAGACCGATTTTCGCAAAACTTCAGCAAAAACCTGCCTCTAAAGGAGTCAGGCTACGTAGGAAGCGTAGTACGAACTACCGAAACCGGCGAAATCCGGACCTATTTCGCCTCGGAATTCGTCCGAATCCAGCGAATCACGTCCCGATAGCGGACGTTGCCGCCAAAAATGTCCAAGGCGCTCCCGATCGTCAGATCCACTTTTCCGCCACCTAGTTTGGCCACTCTGTCGAGATCGTCCAAAGAGCGGGCTCCACCTGCATAGGTGACCGGCAACGAAGAGCCTTTGCCAAGCAGCGCGACAAGGTCTTCCTCGATGCCGTTCATGCGGCCCTCGACGTCCACTCCGTGCACGAGAAACTCGTCACAGTAGCCGGACAGCTCCGCCAAGGAACTCCCATCCAGACGAACGTCGGAAAAACGCTGCCATCGATCCGTCACGACCCAATACGCTCCGTCGCGGCGACGTCCGCTCAAGTCGAGCACCAGGCGCTCCTTGCCGATCTCGTTCGTCAGAGCCTCGAGCCGGTCGAAGTCTATCCTGCCCTCGCGAAAAACGTAGGAGGTGACAATCACATGCGAAGCCCCCGCCTCAAGGAAATCGGCAGCGTTTTCCAAGGTCACTCCACCACCGTAGTGCAACCCTCCTGGATAGGCAGCCAAAGCCTGCCGGGCCGCAGCCTCGTTGCCTGGACCGAGAGCGATGACATGTCCTCCCAGCAAGCCGTCGGACGCGTACAGCTCCGCGAAATCGGCCGGCCGCTTGTCCGACTCGAAATTGGTGGCCACCTGCGAAGGATCCCCATCTGAAAGCGTGCCCCCCACGATCTGGACCACTTTGCCGTTTCTAAGATCTATACAGGGACGAAAACGCATCACGCTTCCCGAAAAAGAACCAAGAAAAGCCGATAGCAATCCTTCTCGCCAGAAGGGGATGCCATTTAGCGAAGCGATAGACTCAACTTGGTTCCAATTGGTAGCCGAAGTCGAAAGACTTTGGACGAATAGCGGGAGGACCAAAGTCTTTCGACTTCGGCTACCTTCGGCATCTTCCTCTATGGAGAACAGGCTGACTTGCGAAACGGGTCTTGGGCTCGCTCTCCAAGCTCGTCGAGAGTCGCCTGCACCTCGAGACGCCGGGCTTCAATTTCCGCTTCGGCTGCCTCGCGGGAAACGATTAACTCGTCTCCCACCACCACCTCTACGCGAGCGAAGGGCTTAGGGATAATCATACGGTCCCAGGATCTGATCCGCCACTGGCGATTCGACCAGACGGAAAGCGGGACGATGGGCTTGCCGGTCATCTTGGCCAGAGCGACGACGCCGATCTTCGCTTTGTAGACCGGGCCCTTCGAGGCATCCGGCAGGATGATGATCGAGTGCTTCTCTTTCACGATCGCCCGATAGAGCGAACGCATCCCGGCTGAACCGCCCCGCGAAGACGAGCCGCGCGCCACGTAGAGGCCGGACTTGCGGCCAATCGTCGCGCCGATTTCGCCGTCCTTGGAATCGCTGGACAGCACCGCCATCTTGAATTTGCCCTTCAGAAGGTAGCGGTAGATGAACGACCCCAGGTAGAACATCCGGTTATGCCAGGCCGCCAAAATGACGCAATCGTCGTAGTCCGGCAGTCTCAGCAGGAGCTCTCGCCGACCTGATATTCTCACCCGGTAGGTGAAGCTCAGGGCTTTGATTATGACGATGATCGCCGACGCGATTAGGCGAGTTTTCAGAGGGACGTCCTTCGCGGCAGAGTCGGCTGGCATATGCGACTGCGAAGGAAGGGATTCGCCAGGCAAAGGCAAGGCTTAGGCAGACGACGCCCTTGCGGGGAGCTCAAAGTGTCGCCTTTCGAGTTGCGACGCTGTACCAAGACTCGCTTCCAACCGCACCTCACTTCCCAAGTTTCGAGACATAGAATTCGCAACGTTGCAAATTCTATGTCTCGAAAGGCAGCGCTTTCGCTGTCTCTCAAAAGCTTCCTCTACGGGGGGCCGGCCTGGACAAGCTGATCAGCTTTCGAGGCGATTGTGGGAGATCATGCTGCGCACCTTCTCCACATATTCCCAGCGCTCCTGAGAGTAGCGCACCAGACCTGCGGCCAGGTCGTAGCCGCTTGGCTCGACTCCGTTGCTGCGATGAGCGGCACGGATCTCGCGCATCTCGGCATAGGATCTGTTGGTATTGAGATTCTTGACGTAGGCGTAAAACGATTCGCGAGGAGAGGAATAGGCAGCCACTTCGTAAGTCCTACCGGCAGGGCGTCTGAGAGGCACGATGCCGCAACCGATCTCGTAGCACCACATGCCGAAGAGATTGTTTCCTTGGCGAGCGAAGCGCGAGGTACCCCAGGCGCTTTCCAGAGCCGCTTGAGAGAGCGCCAGCGAGACGGGTATGGTGTCCACCCTCAGCAGAAGCTCTGCGAAGACCTGCACGTCGGCGCTTTCGACCGCGGACAGGTCGTAGTCGACAAGCAGGGCGTTGAGATCCTCCAAGCGTCCGCTGCTCAGCCGGCCGTGGCGCTCGAAGTACTGCTGGAGCTTGAGCGCCTGCTCCCGCTCGCGCAGAATGTCCTCGTTTGCCTGTTCGACGAAGGGTTTGAGAAAGCTGAAAAACGCCCGCTTCTTTTCGGATACGTCGGCGATGCTCGCGAAATCAGGCAGGGCGACCTCCTCGATGCGGCGTTCGGGCTCTTGCTCGTCGTCGACGATATTGAAGATCGAATAGACGGTAATGAATAGCAGACAGATCGCGGCAATAGCGAAAACCCAAGTCTGGTAGTCTCCCCGGTTCGCAAGCGAGACGCCGCGCAGCAGGGCTAGATTCTTTTTTCTAATCGGGCTCATGTCAGAAGAGTTGGATTTTTGCCGGCCAGCGAAGAGCGCTGGAGGGACGAGCTGATGTTGCCCAGGATTGAGCGCCATGTCCGCCACAAAGTCAAAATCCTAAGGTCCCGAAGCTTTGATAATGGATAGCCGGACCCCCTTAGGCACTAGCGCGGATCGACTCTCTAGGCGCCATTCCCTTCCGAAAACTGGGCCGGGACGCGAAAGACGTCTGGCACTTGAAACTTGCTCCGAGCGGATCGCGTATCGAATATGCCGAGACAAGACTCATCGAACAGCTTGAGCAGACACGAATGATAAGCGCCCTCGGCAGACATAGCATACGGATTATCAACGAGATCGGAGAGCTTGCCCTCTTCGGCAGCCGAGCGGCCGTGTCCCTGCCTAGCCAGCGGCACGTATTTGAAAAGGTCAGCCGCGCCATCTTCGAAATTGGGGTGCGCTGCGTCCCGATAACCTTGATCGTGGGACTCTTCACAGGCCTGGTGCTCGGTCTGCAGCTCTACTATGTCCTGACGAAGTTCAGCTCTGAGAGCCTGCTCGGACAAGCCGTCGCTCTGTCCATCATTCTGGAAATCGGTCCAGTCTTCACCGCCATCATGATCGTTGGCCAGGCGGGTTCCGCTCTCTCCGCCGAGATCGGCATCCAACGCAACGCCGAGCAAATCGACGCCCTGCGAACCATGCAGATCAACCCCATCGGCTTCCTCGTCGCGCCGAGACTGTGGGCTGCGATCATCTGCTTTCCCATTCTCACGACCTTCTTCGATTTGGTCGGCATCCTGGGCGGACACCTCACAGGTGTGGAGCTGTTGGGCGTCGATCCGGGCGCATATTGGAATCGCATCTACGAGGCGGTCAGCGTGAAGAACATCGTGGATGGCCTTTTCAAGGCGATCGTATTCGGCGTGGTGACTACTATGATCTGCTCCTTCCAGGGCTACTTCACCCACTTGAAGTCGGACGTGCCAGGCGCACGGGGAGTCTCCCAAACCACGACTCGAGCAGTCGTCCTCTCCTGCATTGCAATTCTGATGTTCGACTACCTCATAACCTCATTCCAGATGGCCAACTAGCATGGACGAGGGAAAGCAGCTTCAGATACGGGGAATCAGCAAGGCCTTCGGCAGCCAGGTCGTGCTCGACGGGATCGATCTCGACTTGCCCCTGGGCAGCCACACCACCGTCATCGGAAAAAGCGGCATCGGAAAATCGGTGCTTCTCAAATGCGTCGCCGGCCTCCTGCCGCCTGATGCCGGTACGGTCTCGATAAATGACGATTCCACCAGCCAGCCGCCCTGCAGCTACATGTTTCAGCAAAACGCCCTCTTCGATTCGCTGACCGTCGAGGAAAACGTCGCCATGCCGCTCCGCGAAAGAGGCGCAGCCAAACCAGCCGAGATCGCCGAACGCGTCGGCCATCTGCTCGAGCAGCTCGAGCTCGCCGCCGCCGCTCGCAAGTATCCTGCCGAGATCTCCGGCGGCATGAAGAAGCGAGTCGCTCTCGCTCGCGCTCTCATAACCAACCCGGAAGTCATCCTCTTCGACGAACCGACCACCGGCCTGGACCCGCAACGCAAGTATGCGGTCTTCGACATGATCCGCAGCTATCGCCGCCGCTTCGGCTTCACCGTGCTCATGGTCAGTCACGACGTGCCGGAAGTCTTCGAGATCTCCGACAAGGTCGCCTGGCTCGACGGCGGCCGTATCCGCTTTTTCGGTACGCCAGAAGAGCTCCGGACCAATCCGCCCGAGGACCTTGAACCCTTTCTCCACCCACAGCTTTCGCCCGTTTAGCCCTACCGCCGTTTTTTCATGAACAAAAGCAAGACAGACTTCACCGTCGGCCTCTTCGTCCTAGTAGGCCTGCTCGCCATCGTCTACATGGCGATCCAGATCGGCGGCAGCCGCTTCCTAGGCAGCGACACCCGTAACGTCACCGCGATCTTCTCGAACATAGGCGGGCTAAGCTCTGGCAGCAACATCATGATCGCCGGCGTGAAGGTCGGCGTCATCGGTCCCATCCGCCTCAATCAGGACACCCTCAAGGCCGAGGTCGAGTTGCGCATCGACAGGAGCATCGAACTGTACGACGACGCCACCGCGTCCATAAAGACCAACGGCCTCATAGGCGACAAATTCGTCTCCATCTACCCCGGCACGCCGGATCTTGGTCTCGCTCTGGAAGGTCCTATCGTCGACACCGAATCCGCCATCGACATCGAAGGCCTCATCAGCCGCTTCGCCTTCGGCAGCGCCACCGAAGACGAAAGCAAGTAGAGCGACCGACGCCAAATCCCGAAACTTTCCGCTCTCGCCGCAATCCAATCGCCCGTAGCAAGCGTTTAAACGCCAACGACCTCCAGCGATGACCCTCCCGAAAATCCAGCGAACCCTCGCCCTCTTTCTGCTCGCAACGCTCTCTGCCGCTCCGGCCCTTTTCGCAGACGACTCGCCCGCCGAGCTGCTTGAAGCTACCATCCGCGAAGTCATCGACACCCTCCACGACCAGGAGACGCTCGGCGTCGAAGACAAGCGAAACAAGATCCTCGATCTGCTCCAGCAGCGCTTCTCCTTCGACATCATCATACGCCGCGCTCTCGGCCGAAACTGGAGGCAGCTCGATGAAACCCAGCAGGAGCAAGTCACCAACCTGATCTCCGATCTGCTCATCCAAGCCTACACCCGCGAACTCAAGAACGGCCCCAAGCCCGAGATCAATTTCCTCGGCACCGAGGAGCTCTCTTCCAGCAAGATCGAGATCTCCTCCACCGTCAGCTACAAGAACAACCTTGTCGCCGTCAGCTACCGGCTAGCGAACGTCACCGGACGCGGCTGGCAAGTCTACGACGTACTCGTGGAAGGCGTCAGCATGGTAAGCAACTACCGCCAGCAGTTCGACGAACATTTCCAGACCAAAAACGCCAAGCAGCTCATAGAGCTTCTGAAATCCAAGATCGAAACCCCTGACGTCTAGCTCGCCATGCGCCACTCCCTAAAGCTATGTATTCTCTTTTCCAGTACGCTGGTTCTGACTGTCGCCAGTCGCGGGCAGCAGATTGGTCTCGAAGACCTCATCGACGAGGACCTTGAAACCGGTCCCCCCGTCACCATCAACGATCCGATCGAAGGCTTCAATCGAGCCATCTTCAAGTTCAACGACGGCCTGTACACCAAGATCGTCACGCCCTTCGCTCGCGGCTATTCGAAGGTTGTGCCCGACCCCATCGAAAAAGGCGTCGGCAACTTCTTCGACAACCTCAAGTTCCCCAGCCGCTTCGCCGGCAACGTCCTCCAGGGCCGCCTTAACCAAGCCGGTCGCGAAACCGGAAAGTTCCTCGTCAACAGCACAATCGGCCTCGGCGGCATCCTGAAGCCGTCTGACGATATCGACGGCCTATCGCCTTCCGACGAGGACATAGGTCAGGCCTTCGCCAAATGGGGCATGGGCCACGGCTTCTACATTGTGCTCCCCTTTCTAGGTCCGACCAGCTTGCGCGACTTCGTAGGAGACTTCGCAGACGGAGCTGTCGAACCGATCCCCGATCCATGGACCCTCATCGACGACGACACCGACCGGCTGATCCTCCAGGTCGCGGAAATCGTCAATGGACTCCCCCGTCTGATCGAGATCTACGACTCCATGCGCCGCTCCGCCATCGATCCCTACGCCTCCGTGCGCGACGGCTACGCCCAACGTCGAGCCCGCCAAGTCAACGAATAGTCTTTAGTCGCATTCGCCTTAGCGGGACGTGTTCAAGGTGTCGACTGGGCAAAACTTGCTTTAGTAGCCGGACTCGCAAGAGTTTGGCACAGCATTGCCATTCGAAAGACGACACTTTGAAGGGCGCCCGGGCCGACGAGTGAAGAAACTAAGAAGTTTACTGTCTCTCGAGCCATTGCATTCTCGATTCATGGGTTCGACCAAGCCACGCAAGACTTTCAGCCTTAAGAGCATTGGCATTGCTCTGCTTGTGGTCGCGATCTGCGGGATTTCCTGGACCGCGGTTCACAAGTACCAAAGACGCTCGCTGCTTCCCGAGCGGCCTGACTTGAGTTCCTATCCACCTGGGCTCCAGACGAAGATAGACGAAGCGGAAAAGAGCGTCGCTCGCCTTCGCCCGCCCGCCGATTGCTGGCTGGAACTCGGAAAAGCGTATCTGGCAAACGGCTTCAACGACCCCGCAAAGGAGGCCTTCGAGGCGCATCTGGCCGAAAGCGAAGAGAGTCGTTCCTTGGCCATCTATTTTCTCGGCTATATCGATCAGGAGCAAGGTCGCTTGCAGGAAGCCGTCACCCGCTTCCAGGAAGTCCTCCGGCAAGAGGCTTCCTATCTCCCAGCGCATCTGCGGCTGGCCGAATCGCTCTTCAAGCAAGGCAGGAATTCCGAGGCGGAAGCCGCCTATCGCGCCGTCCTGGCTATCGAAGCCGACAACGATATAGCCATAGTCGGTCTCGCTCGGATTCTGCGCATGGACAACAAGGTGGCAGAGGCCAAGGACCTCGTCATGCAAAACTACCAGCGAAGCCCCACCTCGATTCGCCTCGGTCGAGCAGCCATTCGCCTTCTGGAACAGGCCGGAGATAGCGAAACCGCCGCAGAAATCCGATCCAGACTTGGAGTTTGGGACGAGCCTCCCATGGAAGACCCCTGGCTCGCCGCCCTAGTCGACCTGCGTTTCGACCTGCAGAAGCTGTCATTGGATTTCGAGGACAAGTTCAACATCGGCCGCGTAGAAGAAGCGTTCTCCTACCTGGAACGCATCGAGAAGATCGGCCAAGCGCCGGAAAGGGCGGCTTTCCTCCGAGGCTACGCCTATTCCGAGATGGGGCTGGATGCCCAGGCGGTAGAAAGCCTCGAATTGGCGCTCCGAATCGGCAGCGACCCAGGACAGATATATCCTATCCTCGCTTCGAGCTATATAGACCTGAAGAGATTCGCTGATGCGGAAAAAACCGCCACCAAAGGAATCGCTATCGAACCGAAGTCCGTTTCCCTGCGCTTGCTGCTAGGCATCGCCACACTCGAGCAAGGAAGGGCCACTTCGGCAAAAAGACATTTTAAAGAGGCCCTCGAGATCGATCCGAAAAACCTTCAGGCCCTGCGCAACCTATCCCGTATCTACCTCGAGACCAGAGATACGGAATCCGCCATCGAAGCGCTGCAAAGGATTCGAAGCGCCGCGAAAGACGACTTCCTGAGCAGAGCTATGCTTGGCCAAACGCACCTCGAGCTCGGCAGTGCCGAAGACGCTCTGCCCCCGCTCGCCGAAGCCTACGCGTTGCAGCCGGATCACGAAGAGACTCGCAAGATGCTTTCGTTCGCCCACCTGAAGCTTGGCAATAAGGAAGCCAGGAACAAGCGATACGCCGAGGCGTTTGAAAACTACCAGCGCTCTATCGATATTCTGGATACGAATCCCGATCCCTATATAAACCGGGCCAATCTTCTCGCCTCTCTTGGAAGGTTCGACGAATCGAAAGCTTCGATCGAGAAGCTCTTGCTCGTAGAGCCAAACAACGCTCACGCCCTTTTGATATACGGAGACATATCGATCGCCCAAAAGCAGCCCGACGCCGCTCTCGACGCATGGGAAAAGGCTCGCGATCTCGCCCGAAAAGCAGGACAGCAAGCCATCGAGCGAGAGGCGACGACAAGACTGGAAGCCGAGCGCTAGGCGAAAACAACCCCCATCCGAAATCCCGATGAAAAAGACCAACCTCACTTCGACTCTCCTCTGCCTCTCCCTCCTCATGCTTTCCTGGGTCCTCATTGGCTGCGGCAAACGGACGGACTCGACTGATGCCGGCTCCTCGCAAAACGCCGACGAGCTTCGAGCCAGTATCAAGTCGCGAACCATAGGGGCCCCTTTGGACGGCAATCCTTGGATCACGGATCTCGCCATCGCGGACTTGGACCAGGACGGCCTGCTCGATATCCTCGTTACGGAAGGAAACCAGAACGAAGTCAGCTGGATCCGCCAAACCGAGAAAGGCGTCTATGAGGAGACGATCATTTCCGATTCCATAAGAGGCCCCGTACACTCGGAAGCGGTGGATTGGGACCAGGATGGAGACATGGACGTCGTGGTAGCCGGCATGGGAATCGTAACCCCCAGTCTGGAGCCCGGTGGAAGCGTGGCTATTCTGGAGAACCTTGGCGACATGAGCTTCCAGACCCGTTTCGTGCTGGAAAACGCGATCCGAGTGACCTTCGCCAGCGCCGGCGATCTCGACGGAGATGGAGATCTCGATCTCTCGGTGGGGCAATTCGGCTACCACGAGGGTGAAATTCGCTGGATGGAGAACAAGGGCGACTGGCAATTCGAGAGCCACATGCTGCTCGACTTGCCGGGCACGGTTCACGCTCCGATCACAGACCTGGATGGGGACGGCGACCTGGATATCGTCGCTCACGTCACCCAGGACAGCGAAGAGATCTACGCATTCTACAACGACGGCGCGGGAAGCTTCACCTCGCGAATCCTCTTCGGCTCCACCAACAAGGACTTCGGGGGCAGCGGAATGACCGTGGTGGATTTCGACCAGGACGGAGACGTGGATGTCGTCTACACCAATGGGGACGGCTTTGACTACGCTACCCCAGGTTCGCGGCCTTGGCACGGCGTCCAGTGGCTGGAAAATCGCGGCTCGGAGGGCTTTGCCTACCACCGGGTCGGAGATTTTCCCGGAGCCTACAGTCCCGTGCCCGTCGACTACGATGGAGACGGAGACCTGGATATCCTCGCCTCCAGCGGCTTCAACGAGTGGTCGAACGAGAATGCCGTGTCGCTGGCTTTGTTCAGAAACGATGGCGGGAACGAATTCCAGCGAATCGACCTAGCGAACAAGCCCACCCACATCGTGGTGATCGACGCTGCGGATCTGGACGGAAACGGCCGAGTCGATATCGTGAGCGGCGGGCTATACTTCTACCCGCCGTTCGACGACCTCGTGCGCATCAAACTCTGGGAGCGGTAGAGGAGCTAAGAGCGGGGAGTTATTGGATACGGATTCTCCTCTGGGAACGCGGGCGGCTCGCCCGCAGCAATGCAGGATCAGGCTTATTGCGGGCGAGCCGCCCGCGTTCCCAGAGGAGAATACCTTTGCTTGGCCGGCTTCGTCCTGTGCAGTAACTCTGGTCACCTGACCAAAGTTACTGCACAAAGGCTCCTTCGTTTTGGTTGTGGAGGTTGGCGCTGAGCTGGGGATGCTAGCTTAGCGAGGCGAGATTGAAAAAACGCCTTCTAGCTTTCGGCCCGCTCTCTTGCGTCCGCCAAAACCGCTTCCTGCAAGTCCTTGAGGGTCTGCCTGGTTTGCTCTTTGACTGCAGAGAGATCGCCGCCTTCCGAGACCGGGCTCTGGCCGAATAGATAGAACTTTATCTTGGGCTCCGTGCCACTGCCGCGCACTGCGTAGCGGTATCCGTTTTCCAACTCCACGAAATAGAGATCCTGCTTCGGCACGAGCTTTCCATCCGGATCGACTACGTCTTCCTTGCCGAAGTCGGTGAACTTCGAAACAGCCGTGCCTGAAAACGACTGGGGCGGGTTGGATCGGTAGGTTTCCAGGATGCGAGCTATCTTGGCCGAGCCAGCAGCCCCCTCGTAGACGATCTGACCCAGGCTTTCCAGAAAGTAGCCATCCTTTCGATACACCTCGTCGAGGTATTCGAGAATCGACCGGCCTTGAGCCTTCAGGCTGGCCGCGATTTCGCAGAAAAGGGCGCACGCTGCGTTGGCATCCTTGTCTCGCACCGTGTCGTTGGGCAGGTAGCCGTAGCTTTCCTCGCCGCCGAACACGTAAAAGCTGCTGTACTTCTGCAGGAGATCCGCCCGTTCGCGCAGGGAGAGGCTATCGTAGTCGAGAGCGATGCCGGTCTCCGCCTCGCTTTTGGCACAGGCTTCGTCTTGGTAGATGCGCAGCTTCTCGCCGATCCATTTGAAGCCGGTCAGCGTATTGACGACCTTGATACCGTGACGGCGGGCGACGGCGTCCTGCAGAGGCGAGGTCACGAAGGTCTTGACCAGGACGCAGTTCTGGCCGCCCTCTTGCGGGATCCAGCCCATCTCCTTGAGCTTGGAGATGCGGTATTCCGCCATGACCACCCCGATCTGGTTTCCGGTTATGAGGACCATCTCTCCGTTCTCGTCGCGCACCGCTACGCCCATACGGTCGGCGTCGGGATCGGTAGCCATCAGGATGTCGTAGCCGTTTTCCTCGGCGAGCTTGATGGCGAGATCGAGGGCCTCGGCGTTTTCGGGATTAGGCGACTTGACGGTAGGGAAGCTTCCGTCGAATTCCTTCTGCTCTTCCACAACGAGAGGCTTGAGTCCGAGCTTGGCTAGAGCGGGCAAGGTGGCCACCCCTCCGGTGCCGTGTATCGGCGTGAACACTACATTGAGATTGGTTTTCCGAAAAACGGAAGGGTCGATCACGGACTGGGCGACGTTTTGCAGATACGCTTCATCGAGCTCGGGACCAAGTTCGACGACCTTCGAGAGGTCGACGCCAATATAGTCCTGGAGGCCCTTGAAAGGAGTTGCCTGGACTTTCTCGATAATGCCGGTGTCGTTGGGCGGCACGACTTGCCCGCCATCGGAGAAATAGGCCTTGAAGCCGTTGTCGTGGGGCGGGTTGTGGCTAGCGGTGATAACTACGCCACAGGTCGCTCCCAGGTGTCTCACCGAGAAACTGAGCTGCGGAGTCGAGCGTGGACCGGCGAAGATGAAGGCTTTGCCTCCCTTCTTGCTCCAGACCGATGCTGCGAGTTCGCAGAAGAAGCGGGAGAAGTGTCGCACGTCGTGGGCGATGACCAGCTTCGGCGTCTCAGCAATGCCTTCGCGATCATGATGCTCTTGGGCATAGGCGAACAGGCCGAGCGTGGCTCGCACGAGGGTATACTCGTTGAGCATATTGCTGCCGACTCCGGGATGGGCAGGACTGCCGCTCGTATCCATATCTCCCCTTTCCTGGCTAGACGGCGTTGCCCCGATGGTGCGGCCGCGCATGCCGCCGGTGCCGAAGGCGATTTCGCGATAGAAGCGATTGTTGAGTTCGTCGGCGTTGCCAGACTCGAGCAGTTCGCTCAGGCTGGCGATAGAAACCTCGGAGAGAAAACCTTCCGAAAGCCAGGTTCTGATGTTCGAAGCGGCGGCCGGCAACAGCCCTCCCGCTTTTTCAAGCTCGTCGACGGAGGCGGTTAGGTCCTGATTCATTAGAGCGACAATAGATTGCTTCGCCCACTGCTCTTCAACACTGGATTTGGGTCTAAGGCCATTTTAGCGCTTGGCTATTGATCGCTCCGGCCTAGCTTTCGACGACGCCCGAAAAAAGATCGAAATGCCTTCCGCAAACCAGGAAACAACCTACGTCATAGGCCACAAGAATCCGGACGCTGACGCGATCTGCTCTGCGATTTCCTACGCGAACCTGAAATCCCGGCTTGGGCTTCAAGGTTACGTCCCCGCTCGCTGCGGCAACACCAATGCTCGAATCGACACTATTCTAGCGAAGTTCAAGCAGCCGGCCCCTCTCTTCGTAGGCGACGTGTCGCCGCGAGTGCGCGACATTATGGTCAGGGACGTGATAAAGACGCATCCCGACGCCACTCTCTCCGAAGCGCTGCAGCTGATCGACAACCACGACGTGCGCGTCCTTCCGGTGGTAGACGAAGCTCAGATACTGAAGGGCTACGTCTCCATCTTCCAGATGGGCGACTACTTCATTCCAAAGTTTCGCGAACCGCGGGCCATGCGTCACGTGTTCACCAGTATCAAGGACGTCGCCCAGGCCTTGCAGGCCCAGGTGAAATACGTGCGCGAAGAAGACGCCCTCGAGGACATGTACGTGAAAATCGGGGCCATGGACATCCGTTCCTTTGGCAAGTTCAACGGCTCGGACGCTATCAAGCCGGAACAAACCATCATCGTGGTAGGCGACCGTTGGGACATCCAGCAGCGTTCCATTCAGATAGGGGTACGACTGCTCGTCATCACTGGCAGTCTCGGCGTCGAACAAGAGGTCGTCGACGAAGCTGCGAAGAAGGGCGTTTCGCTCATCGTCAGCCCCTACGACTCCGCTACCACCGCCTGGACTATCCGAACCGCCTCGAAGATCAGGAATCTCATCGAGACCAACTACATCTCTTTTTCCCCCACGGATAGGCTCTCCTTCGTGCGCCGCCGCATGCGCAGCTCGAATGCCCTCGCCTACATGGTGACTGAGGACGACGGCCAGTTCCGAGGCATCTTCACCAAGACCGATATCCTCAAGCCCTCCACGACCAATCTCGTGCTCGTCGACCACAACGAGACAATCCAAGCGGTTCCCGGAGCGGAGGAAGTCAACATCACGGAGATTATCGATCACCATCGTCTTGGGTCAGTGAATACGCAGCAGCCCATTCTCTTTATCAATGAACCCGTCGGCTCCACCTGCACCATCGTAGCCGATCAGTTTCGTCGCCACCAGCTGGAGCCTCGCCCGGACATCGCCGGCATCATGATGAGCGGCATCATCTCCGACACGCTCAACCTCACTGGACCCACCGCCACGGAAAAGGACTCGGAAGTCCTAGAATGGCTCGAAAGCCTCGCTGGGATCAGCGCCAGCGAGCTGTCCCAGGAGATCTTCAGCAGCGGCTCCGTTATCCTGAATCTGGCGGCAGACAAGGTCATCTTGGCGGACCAGAAGTTCTACGACGAGAGCGAGGTCCGCTTCTCCGTCTCGCAAGTCGAGGAGCTCGGCTTCCAGAACTTCTGGAAAAACTCGACCGCTTTGAGCGACGCGCTAGACGCTTTCGTCAAGAAGCAAGGCATCGCCTTGGCCTTCTTGCTCGTCACCGACATCAACCGCCACAACTCGCTACTGCTAGTCTGCGGCGATCAGGAATTCATCGATCGCATCTCCTACCCGCCGGTGGAAAAAGGCCTTATCTACGACCTGCAAGGCGTGGTCAGCCGCAAGAAGCAGTTGATCCCCTATATTACCAGCGTGATCCGAGGCGGATCGCAAGAAGTGAAGGTAGGCAGCGAGGCCGAGGAGGAGAGCTAAGGAAGCTTCCCGACTAGCTGGTCGCCTCGGCCAGCACGAGGTCCGCGACCACCTCTTCGTCGTTCACCTTGAAAGACTGCCTGAGATGGCGCACCACTCCGATGGTCGAGATATAAAGCTCGTCCCCACTGAGAACCGTGGGAATCGTCAAGTTCGACGAGTAGCCGAAGTCCGCCAGCGAATTCTTAAAGGCGCCGGCAAACATGTTCGAAAGCTCGCCGCAAGCGTCCGAAACGATCTCGTAGTCGAGATCCTCCTCGTCGAGGCCTGTAATCTTCTTGGCGGCAGACTCGACGAAGCCCGACTTCATATAAAGATAGGCGACACCGTGAGCCTCGCCGACAAAGCCCACCGAACCCACGTAGACCATATTGATAGCCTCCATGCCCAGATTCGGAACCGGAGCCTTTTGTCCCGAATGCTCCGAACTGCCAGTAGACTCCACTCCGAAGCCCAGCATCGTCTGAAAAACGCTGCTCAAAGAGTAAGCGGTAATCCTATCCAGCTCGCTATTGGAAATGTTAGGTAGACTCATGAAAAAGGGGCGGAGGCGTTTGATAGATCGTCTAAAAAGGCTGGGCGCTTAAACGAGAGCCGCAGCAGCTGGTAAGTTTACGCGTAAGGCTGGCTTTGCAAACGGATTTCCAAATCAACCTGTCGCAAATACCGTCCTATCAACGGCGAAAGGCAAGTTGGTAAGGAAAAACGAGCCCATTTCCGCTTTGCCAGCCCGCCCGAACTCCGCCAAACCAAGCTGCCATGCCTGCTGCCACAAGCTTCTACGAAACCGACAAAGCCGTCTCCGAGTACCTCCTGTTTCACTACGGAAGAAGCGAAGACATCCTTCCCACCGGACGAGGCCCTCTCGAGGCGCTAGACTTTCCCCGCCGCTGCGCCGAACTCGCTCTCCGGCATCCCCTCGAAAAAGGCCGCGCTTTGGACCTCGGCTGCGCCGTCGGACGCAGCGCTTGCGAGCTCAGCGCCTACTTCGAGCAGACCACCGGTATCGACTTCTCCCACAGCCTCATAGAAGCGGCCAATCAACTGAAGGAAGGCGCCACCCTTTCCGGCGAGATCGTCGAGGAAGGGGATCTCACTCGCCCCATAACGCTCGAGCTGCCGGCAAACACTCGCCCCGAGAAGTTGAGTTTCCAGCAAGGCGACGCCATGAACCTGCCAGCCGAGCTTGGCACCTTCGATTTCGTTCTGATGGCCAACCTCATCGATCGTCTGCCAGATCCCGGCGATTGCCTCGCCAAGATCCACCAACGACTGAACTCCCAAGGCATTCTGGCCATCACCTCTCCCTACACCTGGATGGAAGAATACGCCCCGAAATCCAAATGGCTTGGCGGTTTCCTGCGCGACGGGAAGCCAGTGCGAGCCTATCGAAGCCTGCAGGAGATCCTCAGCCCGAACTTCGACGAAATCGAGGCCCTCGACCTCCCGTTTCTCATCCGCGAGCACTGTCGCAAAAACCAGTATAGCGTAGCTCACGCCACCCTCTGGCGCAAACGCTAGGCAAAAGACGTTCCGTATCCATGAAATTCCTACTCGCTCAGCTCTCTTTCGTCCTCGCTGCATTTCTCTTCGTCTCCTGCGCAGAAAAACCCGACGACGACACCCTTGTCGTCGGCATGGAGCTGTCCTATCCGCCCTTCGAAATGTCGGACCAGAACAACGAGCCGACAGGCGTCAGCGTAGACCTCGCCAAGGCCCTCGCCGAAAGCCTCGGGCGGCCGCTACGCATCGAGAATATCGCCTTCGCCGGCCTCATCCCTTCCCTGCAAACCGGAAAGATCGATCTCATAATCTCTTCCATGACCGCGACCGAGGAACGAGCGCAATCCATCGCCTTCTCCGATCCCTATCTCGATACCGGCCTGTGCCTCCTCGTATCCAAGGATTCAGACATAGCCTCGATCGACGACCTCGACCAGCCCGGAAAAGCCGTCGCGGTCAAGCAAGGCACCACCGGCCATCTCTACGCCATGGACGAGATCGAAAACGCCAAAGTGCTCGCCCTCGAGAAAGAATCATCCGCCGTTCTCGAAGTCGTCCAAGGCAAGGCCGACGCCTTCATCTACGACCAGATGTCCACCTTCCGAAACTGGCGCCGCAATCCTGAAGCCACCCGGCCCCTGCTCGTTCCCTTCAAAAAGGAGTCCTGGGCCATAGGCCTGCGAAAGGACGAGCCCGAACTGCTTGCCCAAGTCAACGCCTTCCTCGCCAGCTTCCGGGCCGACGGAGGCTTCGACACTCTAGGCAACCGCTATCTGGCAGAAGAAAGGAAAGCCTTTCAGGAACTCGGTTTCCCGTTCTTCTTCTAGCAAGCCTTCGAAACGTAGCCGCCTTCGCGGGAACGCGTTTCCAACAACCCACATCGACCTTAAAACCTGCCCGTGCGAGCTCTCCTCTTCGAGTCGGAAACAGCGACCGGCAAGACCTCCGTCACGCCAGGCAAAGCCCTCAGCTTCTTTCTCGCCCTCGCCCTACTCTGCAGCATCGCTCTCGCCGCCTTCGCTTCTCTGGACTACAACTGGAACTGGTCATCGGTTTTCAAATACAGGACGAAGTTCGTCGAGGGCTGGTTCACGACTGTCGGCATCTCCATCGCCGCCCTTGTTCTCAGCATTCTGGTCGGCGCCGCCTCCGCCCTAGCGAGTCGCAGCCCCTTCCTGCCCTTGCGCTACCTCTCAAGGCTTTATATCGAGCTGATACGAGGCACTCCCCTGCTCGTGCAGATCCTTATATTCTTCTACGTGGTGGCAGACGCCGTGGCGCTACAAAATCGCTATATAGTCGGCACCCTTATTCTCGCCCTCTTCAGCGGGGCCTACATATCCGAAATCTTTCGAGCCGGCATCGAGTCGGTCGGCAAGTCGCAACTCCTCTCCGCCAAGGCCATCGGCTTCACGCCGTATCAGACTTTTCGTTACGTCATATTCCCTCAAGCCCTCAGCCGAAGTCTGCCCGCCCTTGCCGGACAGTTCGCCAACCTCATCAAGGACTCCTCTCTTCTCTCCATCATAGCCATCAGCGAATTCACGCTCAACGCCCAGGAAGTGAACTCCGCCACGCTCAGCTCCTTCGAGAGCTTCTTCCCCCTCGCCCTCGGCTACCTCCTTCTCACTCTGCCGATCATGCAGCTCTCCCGTTACATCGAGAGTCGGGTCGCCTTCGACACATGAGGATCGAACTCTCCCAGGTCAGCAAAAGCTACGGGGACAGCAAAGCCCTCGACCGGCTCTCCTTGCAGCTCGAGGCCACCAGCTGCCTCACGCTCATCGGCCCTTCAGGAGGCGGCAAATCCACGCTTCTCCGCTTGCTGGCCGGGCTGGAGCATCCAGATTCTGGAGACATCGTCATCGACGGAAAAAAACTGCCCCAAGACGAATCCTCTCTCCGCCGCTACCGACAGTCCATCGGAGTCGTCTTTCAAGCCTACAACCTCTTCCCCCACCTCGACGCCCAAAGCAATATCGTCCTACCCCTGGTCAAAGTGCACGGATTGGCGCCGCAAGACGCCGCCAAAAGAGCCAAACATCTGCTCGACCGCTTCAAGCTCGGTCCTCACAGCGCCAAACGGCCTGCCCAGCTCTCTGGAGGGCAAAACCAGCGCGTCGCCATCGCCCGAGCCATTTCCCACGACCCCAGCGTCATCTTCTTCGACGAGCCTACCTCCGCTCTCGACCCCGAGATGAGCGCCGAGGTGCTCGATGTCATTGAAGAGCTGATACAAGACGGGAAAAAGGCGATCGTCGTCACTCACCAAATGGGCTTCGCCCGCCGCGTAGGCGAACACCTCGCCTTCATCGCTCAAGGCCAAGTCATAGAAAGCTCTCCTTCAACCGACCTCTTCGCCTCCCCTCGGACACCGGAAGCCAAGCTCTTCCTCTCTCGGGTGATGAAGTACTAACGCGCGGTGTCACCAGTACAATGTCTCGCTAGCCGAATGAAACGATCGAGACGAATATCAGCTCTTTCCGTCGAGGTATTTCCAGACGCCCTTGTAGCGCTTGAAACGGGAGAGCTCGTGTAGCTCGAAGGGCTTGCCGTCCTGGAAATACTCGGCCACGAATTCGACTTTGCCTGTCTTGTCCTGCTTCCCCCCTCGGCTGACATTGTGGATAGCAAGGCCACTCCAACTTAACTGGTGAATGCTCTTCTCCAGCTCCCGCCTGAGGGTCGGAGAGCGAGTATCGGGGTGCGTCGTCTCGACAAGATAATCTGCCCTGCGAAAGAAGTAGGCGCTATAGCGCGACCGCATAAGCTGCTCCGCCGTTTCAGGCTTCGACTTCCCGTAGTGAAAAGGTCGGCAGCAATTCGCGTAGCTCAGCAGACTCTGGCACGGGCAGGGCGAAATATCCCGTCTTCCAGGACCGCTTTTTTTGGCTCCACTCATTATGCGAACCATAGGAGCCCACACCCCCAGGGGAAGATCTTTTGCAGCCGCCAGAATCCTCCGTCGCCTTTAGAAGACTACCCAAGCCGTCCGTAGCCACGTCCCCGACCGAGCCGTTCCAGCAGATTACAAATCTGTAATCCGAAGCCACCCGCCGTCGCCACGATTCGCAGCTAGGGTAGCTCTCAAGATGCCGTTCCATTCCCCTCCCCCTTTCCGTTTCGCGCTCGCCGTCTGCTCATGCCTCGCAGCCAGTCACGCCGCCCGTGCTCAAAGCCTGCCAGACGGCGAGTACAACGTCCTGCTCATCCTCGTCGACGACCTCAAGCCCGAGCTGAACGCCTTCGGAGCCAACAAGATGGTCACTCCGAATTTCGACGCATTTGCCGAAACCAGCCTAAGTTTCACCCGCGCCTACTGCCAACAAGCGGTCTGCGGTCCCTCTCGAGCCTCGCTCATGACCGGGCTTCGCCCCGACACTTCCGGCATCTGGAGCAACCCCTCCGGCGGCGTCTCCACCCGCGACCTCATCGGCGACGACTACATCACCCTCCCTCAGCATTTCGGCAACAACGGATACGCCACTCGCGGCATGGGCAAGCTCTACCATGGCGCTCGCGAAGCCAGCCAGGACCCCGAACTCTCCTGGACAGATGGCTGGAGCGCCCACGAGGCTCCCTACACCTACTACGAAGGCGACGCGTCAGGCGGTAAATGGTTGTCCGAAGATTCTGGAGACAGCTCCACGTCCGCCACCGACCAAGGCTCCTTCAACTATCGCGTCAGCCCGGCAACTCCGATAACCGACCTCGACTATGGCGATGGCGATCTCGCCGCCAAAGCCATTGCCGCCCTGGCTGACTATGCTTCGGCCTATACCGCAGACGATCAACGCTTCTTTCTCGCCGTCGGCTTTCACAAGCCGCATCTCCCCTTCGCCGCGCCCAAGAGCTATTGGGACCTCTACGATCCGACTGACATCGACCTAGGCGACTACGACGGCGAAGCGAATTTGCCTGCAGGAGGCCAGGAGTTCACCGCCCCTCCCCAAACCGAGCTGACCAACTACAGCGACATCGAGGGCGTGCCGGATGCGGACGAGGCAAGGCATTTGATTCATGGATACATGGCCAGTGTCAGCTTCGTCGACGCCCAAGTCGGCAAGCTGCTCGCCGAACTCGACCGCCATCCCGACGTCGCCGCCAACACCATCGTAGTGATAGCCGGAGATCACGGCTGGCACCTGGCCGACCACGGAGCTTTCTGGACCAAGAACAGCAACTTCGAGGAAGCCAACCGCACGCCCCTGCTCATTCGCGCCCCAGGGCTGCACCACGGCGGCACCCAATGCGAGAAGACCGTGGAACTCGTCGATCTCTACCCGACTCTCATCGATCTCGCCAATCTTCCCGACCCAGACCAACCCGACGACCTCGCCCTCGAAGGCTCCAGCCTGCGCCCTCTGCTCGAAGACCCCGAGCTCCCCTCTTGGAATCAACCCGCCTTCAGCCAATTTCAAAAACGCATCAACGGCCCCGGCCTTACCACCGGTTGGGGCATGGGATACTCGATGCGCACCGAACGCTACCGCTACACCGAGTGGTACCTCACCGACGAGACCAACCGGAATCAAAAGCAAAGCGACACTCCGGAATTCATCGAACTCTACGACCACGCCGCAGACCCGAACGAAACCGTAAGTCTCGCAAGCGAAACTGAATACGCCGCCGTCATCGCCGCACTCAGCGCTCAGCTCGACGGCGGAGAAGGCTGGAAGCAAACCGGTTTCAGCCTCCCCGCCGCCGATTCCAATCTCGCCTTCGCTAGTGTTACACCAAGCCGCCAGCAGCTCCGAATCTCGGGAGAAGCCGGAGAAAGCTGGACCCTGCAAAGCTCGTCAAACCTGCGCGACTGGACCGATCTCGCCACTCCAGCCACCCATGAAATCCCAGAGTCCGGCAGTTCGCTTGTCACGCTCGAGCCAAACAGCCAAACGCTCGTCTTCTACCGGGCGATCAAGGAGGAGACGGTCGACAACGACTTGCCCGTCCCCTTCAATCTCTTCTCCTCCTCGCTAACTATGTATCAGGACGGCGACTACATGGTCATCGAAAGCGATGGAGTTCCCAACCACGGAAGCCCCTACTTTCCGACCGACGACCCCCGCTACGAAGCCTACGACGGCCCCAACGCCAGCTACCGCCAAAACCCGAACGAGATCGCGAGCCAGACGCTCGTCTTCCGCATCCCGCTCAATCCCGTGGAAGCGAACGACAAGTCCGACACCTCCCTCGGTCCCATCGGCATCGCCATCAACGGAGTCGCCCTCTTCAATCAATACGCCGGACCGAACCAGCCGCTCACCAACGAAATAGACAGCTTCGACCAATACAACGGACACCCGACGGGCGGCGATCTCTACCACTACCATGTCGAGCCCCTCTACCTCACCAGCCAAGTCGGCAAGGAGGGTCTCATCGGCGTGCTCCTCGACGGCTTCCCCGTCTACGGACCCATGGAAGACGGGCAAATCGTGCCCGAAAGCGAACTTGATATATACCATGGCCACTTCCACGCCACCCCAGAGTTTCCAGACGGAGTATATCACTATCACTTCTCGGAAGACGCCCCTTATCTAAACGGCGGCCAATACTACGGCACGCCTGGAACGCGCAGCAATTGAAGAGAAAGGTTGCCCGCAGATTGCGCAAATGAACACAGATAAAATGAAATCAATCCTACCAGTATCCCTTATTCTCACACTCGCAATAGGTGCCCATGCCATGGATCTTTCCGATCCCGACCTGCAGCGAGTTCGCGGCGTCATGCTGTACCAAGGTTCTCCCTACACCGGAGAAATCAAAGAGAGCTACCCGGATGGCTCCCCTAAATCTCGCAGCCAATGGGCAAACGGGCAACGCCACGGTATCAGCTACGCCTGGCACGCGAATGGCCAGCTGAGCGAACGTCGCCCCTACAACGAAAACCGAAAACACGGACAACACCTAGGCTGGTATTCCGACGGGACGCCTAAGTTCGTCCTCAACTTCAAGCGCGGCGTCTACCACGGACGTTGCCAGGAATGGTATTCCGACGGCTCGCCGTATCTCGACTGCAACTACGTGGAAGGCCAAGAGCTAGGTTCCCAGCAATCCTGGCAGAGAGACGGCTCGATCAACGCGAACTACGTGGTGAAAGACGGCCACCGCTACGGCCTCGTCGGCTCCAAGGAATGCATCAGCATAGCAGAGTGAAGATTTTTGCCCGCTACCGAGGAGTGAAACGACGACACCTGAGAAGCAAAGCGACGAAACAATGGCGCAGATGAACGCCGATATTTTTAAGAGAGGGTCCAATAAGTCATTCAATTCGCTCTCCACAGAAAACCATCCGTGTCCATCTGCGCCATCTGCGGGCCAAAAAATTCCACTACCCCATCCCAACTTATCAAATGATATATCGAACTGAAATCGCCCTTCTAGCCTTTGCCAACATCTGTCGATTCGCTATAGCAGAGCCGTCCCAGCTTCCTTTCTACAGCGAAGCGACGCTCACTCCTCATTGGCCAGGCGAGGAGCCTCCCGAGCACCGAATCGCCGCCTTCGAGCTCGTCGATCAAAACAATAGCCCTTTCTCTCATTCCGATCTCCAAGACCAGATCTGGGTAGCCAACTTCTTTTTCACCAGCTGCCCCGGCATCTGCGCCCGCATGACGGAAAACGTGAAAGCCGCTCAGGATCTCCTCTCGCCAGATCTCCCCGCGCGTTTCCTATCCTTCTCCGTCACGCCCGAATACGATACGCCGGAGATCCTCAAGCAGTACGAGACGCAGCACGCCATCGACGGCGACCGCTGGAGCCTGCTCACCGGCAGCAAGCAAACGATATACAACTTGGCCCGCACGTCCTTCTTCGCCGACGCCTCGACTCGTCCCATCGACGACTCTTTCATCCATACCGAAAAGCTGTTTCTTATCGACAAGACCGGCCGCATCCGAGGCGTCTACAACGGCATCCTCAACACGGATCGCCTACGCCTGGTCGAAGATATAGAAACCTTGCTGGCCAAATAGGAAAGCTTTGCTGGATCTCGAAAATGTCGGCTCGGAGCCGACCGAACGGAAGACAGCTTTTTGGCTCGACTCGTCGCAGGCGCCTGTGTGTTAAACTCGTTCAACAACCTGGACTGCCTAAGGCTAGTACAAGAGGATCCAGACGCGCCCTACCAAAACCATGAAGCCAAACGTTACCCTGCAAGACATCGCAGACGCAGTCGGAAAGTCCAAAAGTCTGGTATCTATCGCTCTGCGCAACAACCCCCGGGTAAGCGAGAAAACCAGGAGGGCCATTCGGAAGGCCGCCAAAGAGCTCGGCTACCGACAAAATCCACTCGTCGCAGCCCACATGTACAATGTCAGGACCCGACGCGAAACGAGGTACCAGGCGAACATCGCCTTCATCGCTGACATCCCAGCAAACCACCCCGACAACTACTTCGCCCAAGCCTATCTCAGAGGCGCCAAGCAACGCATGAAAGAAGCCGGCTATAAGCTGGAAGCCTTCTACCTCCAAGAGCCAGACTGCCGCCTCGAAAGCCTCTCCAAAATCCTGACCAATCGCGGAATCAGAGGCATCATCTTCGCCAATTCCATAAAGACCAAGCACCTAGCGCATTTCGACTTGAACCGTTTTGCCATGGCTGCCATCGGCTCCGGCATACGCAACCTCAGTATCCACCGGACGGCCGCCGACAGCTTCGGAAACCTAGCTGCCGTGATGCGACGCCTCCGCAAGGACGGCTTCAAGCGCATCGGCTATGTATTCCAGTCCCAAGGACAAAAGCATCGGTTCGACGAATACCTGATGGCCCGCTACTTGCTCGACACCAAGGACCAAAAGGAAAGCCAGCGGATCCCTGCTCTCGACGTAGGAGAAAACTTCGACAAGAAACTCGCCACGTGGACAAGGCGCTACAAGCCGGATGCCATCATCTCATCCTCCGCCGCCTCTGTCGCAGACGCCCTGAAGAAGATGCCCCAAAGCCTCGCTAGAGGCGTTAAGCTCTACAGCCTCACTTGCGGCTACCAAAGCATATCGTGCAGCGGCTATAGTCCTTGTCTGGAAGACGTGGCGGCCGCTGCCGTGGATCTCGTAATCAGCCAGCTCCACCACAACGAGTACGGCCCGCCGCGCAGGGCCAAGGAGATTGTCATCGAAGGCGAATGGTCAGACGAAGCGGAAACCGCATCCCCAAAAGAATCTGCCCAACGCAAGGCCCATGTCTAAAATGGCCCTAGCAATCCACCCGGGCTGACACCCAAAACCCAAAGCCGCTTAGCGCAAACCTAGCCTCCGCCGCTTCAGCTCAACATCAAACGCTGTTTCCTTCCCGAAGCGAAACCTGCCACGCCAAGTCCTACGACCAAAACGAACACCCACCTGTGCAGTAACTCTGGTCAGGTGACCAGAGCTACTGCACAAGCGGAGTAGTCGCGCTCGCTACCTCTTCATCCGCAGAGCGAACAGGCAAGCCAAGCAGCGAATGTCCAAAATCGCCGCCCGCATGTCAAAAAAGACCTCGCTGAAAAAGTTGCCGATCGCGACACTTTGGGCAACTGTGCCTCAACCGCATGCATCAGCAAAACGATCCGCTCAAAGCCGAATCCCTCTGGCAATACATCTGGCAACTAAGAGGACGCCTCAGAGCCATCTTCCTGCTCGCCATCGTCCGCACCCTGCTCCTCTCGCCCCTGCCCCTCCTCTTCAAGATCCTGATCGACGACTACCTCGAAACCAAAGACCTCGCCGGTGTCTGGATCGCCACCTCCATCGGGCTCGGCCTCATCTTTCTCCACATCGTCGTCGCCCAGTTCGGCATCCGGACCATGAGCCGCCGCATCCCGCACATCGTCGCCGAGCTGAGAAGCCGCGTCTTCCACAAGCTCAACTTCATGCGCTTCAGTTTCCTCGACGGCATCCAGACCGGCCGGCTGCTCTCTCGCTACGCCTACGACACCCAGCGCATCGAGATGGCCCTCATTCCCCTCATCCACAATCTCATCCCGGGCATCATCCACTCCCTCTTCATGATCGCCATCCTCGTGATCCTGAACTGGAAGCTCACCGCCATCATCCTCCTCATCCTCCCCGCCATTCTAGTCGTCCGACTTTTCTACGCCAAGCGCGTCCAGGAAACCAACGAAAGCAGCCGCAGAGCCCACGAAGGCCTCACCGGCCAGGCCAGCGAATTCATCTCCGCCATCCGACTCGTGCGCGGCTTCGGCCAGGAAAAGACCGTCACGGAATCCCTCGACAGCAAGAGCGACAGCTTCGCCGAAAGCCGACGCAGGCAAATCATCGCCAACCAAGGCATGGGCATGATGGCCTTCGTCATCTCCAAGGCCCTCACCATCCTCATCATCGCAGTCGGCGTCACCTTCGCTATCAACGGCGCCCTCTCCGTCGGATCCCTCTTCGCCTTCGTCGGCGCCCTGCCGCAAATCATCGCCCCCATCGACCAAATCACCGCCTTCAGCCAGACCTACACCCAAGGCGACGTCGGCTACCAGAGCATCAGGCGCCTCGTCAGTTCCAGCTACGTCGAATCCTGGAAAGGCCGACACACCTTCAATCCCCTACGAGGCGACATCCGCTTCCGCAACGTGACCTTCACCTACAAGGAAGACGGGCCGGCCACCCTGCGCGACGTTGATCTCTGGATACGCCCCGGAGAACACGTCGCCTTCGTCGGCCCCTCCGGCTCCGGCAAGAGCACTATCGTCAACCTCCTCCTCGGACTCTACGCCCCGCAAAGCGGCGAGATCCAGATCGACGGCGTTCCCCAAGCCCAGATCGACATGCGAGCCCTGCGCCGCCAAAGCGCCATCGTCATGCAGGAAAGCCTGCTCCTCTCCGGCAGCATCGCGGAGAACATCCGCTTCGGCCGCCCCTGGGCCACCGACGAGCAAGTGCGCGAAGCCGCTCGCCAAGCCAACGCCCTCGAATTCATCGAAACCCTGGAGAACGGTTTCCAAACTGCCGTCGGCGAACGCGGCGTCAGTCTCTCGGGAGGTCAACGCCAACGACTCGCTATCGCCCGAGCCCTGCTGCGCGACCCCGGCATTCTCATTCTCGACGAAGCGACCAGCGCCCTGGACTACGAATCCGAAAAAGTCGTGCAGGAAGCCCTCGACCGCCTCGCCAAAGGACGCACCGTCATCACCATCGCCCACCGCCTCAGCACCGTCCGCGCCGCCGACCGGATCGTCGTGCTACGCGAAGGCCAGATCGTCGAGCAAGGCCCCTACCAAGAGCTCGCCAATTCCCAAGACAGCTACTTCAGCGAACTCCTAGCCGCCCAAAGCTCCTAAATCATCTTCATCTGCTTCTACTTCTTCATCTGCTTCAAATTCGTCCCCAAGATCTGGATGCGAAAGAAGAAGATGAAGAAGTAGAAGCAGAAGAAGATGATGTATCCCAAATCCGAATGAAACTCGAAGACCAGCAAACCCTCCTCTTCATCGGCGACTCCATAACGGACTGCGAACACGAGCGGCCGGTCGGCGAGCGAGAAGGCCTTGGCAACGGCTATGTCTCCCTAGTCAACAGCCTGCTCGCAGCAAAAGAGCCGCAGACGAATATCAAGGTTCTGAATACAGGGATCGGCGGCAATCGCGTGGACCATCTCGAAACCCGCTGGAAGACCGATGCCCTCGACCTCATGCCGGACTGGCTCTCCGTCATGATCGGCATCAACGACGTCTGGCGACAGTTCGACCGACCACAGCAGCGCGACCAGATCGACATCGGTCGCTACGAGACCATCTACCGCCGACTGCTCGAACAAGCCCGGCCCCAGCTCACCGGACTCGTCCTCATGAGCCCCTACTTACTCGAGACCAATCCCGACGACCCCATGCGCCAGCGCATGGACGCCTACCGCAAAGTCGTCGAACGCCTCGCCCCGGAGTTCGACGCCATCTACGTCGACGTGCAAGCCGCCTTCGACCGCTACCTCGAACACCGCTCCACCCAAAGCCTCTGTGCCGACCGCGTCCACCCGAACCAAAGCGGACACGCCATCATCGCTAACGCCTTTCTCCAAGCCATCGGATTCCAGTAAAGGTAGATCACCTGCTCTTCTCCTACCAAGGGATCCCCGACCATGCAGGATAATGATTCTGCCACTAATGATTTTGCTTTTCCCATTCTCCCAGCCGGTTCCAAGCAGCCTTGTTTGCAAAATCATTCTCTTGAGAAACAAGGGTACGCAATCGACTGATCCAGAAGGGTACGACTAAAACTGTAGCCTCTCCTGGGAACGCGGGCGGCTCGCCCGCAGCAATGCAGGATCAAGCCGACTGCGGGCGAGCCGCCCGCGTTCCCACACCCTTCTTCGAACCCACTTCGGTCATTTTGTTGACGCCGCGCCGGGACTGCTGTCTATAACCCTGCCTCATGAGCGACAACGCAGTGCTATTGGTGAATCTCGGGTCCCCCGACTCGACCTCCGTCAAGGACGTAAGACGCTACTTGAGGGAGTTCCTCTCCGACGATCGAGTGCTAGACACCGCCAAGCCGATCCAGCAATTCGTATTGAACTGCTTCATACTCCCCTTCCGTCCAAAGCAGTCCGCCGAAGCCTACAGCAGCATCTGGCAGCCGGAAGGGTCCCCGCTCATCATCACCAGCAAGAACCTGCAAAAGCTCCTGCAAGCGAAAGTCGAACCCACCGTCGAGTTGGCCATGCGCTACGGCAAGCCATCTATTCCCGACGCGATTTCCCGTATCAAGGCAGCCAATACGAAGCGACTGTTTCTCGTCCCCCTCTACCCCCACTACGCCATGTCGAGTTTCGAAACCGTAGTGGTCAAAGTCATGGAGGAAGTCGCCGCCCAGTGCCCCGACCTCGAAGTTGCCACCCTACAGCCCTTCTACGACGACCCAGCCTATATCGAGGCCCTCTATCAAAGCGCCGAGCCGTATCTGAAAGACGACTACGATCACCTGCTCTTCTCCTACCACGGAATCCCCGAGCGACACCTCCGCAAGGCCGACTCCTCGAAAGCCCACTGCACCATCGTGCCCGACTGCTGCAGCGTTTGCAGCCCGGTCCACAGCACTTGCTATCGAGCCCAAACCCTCGCCACGACCAGAGCCTTCGTCAAACGAGCAGGCATCGCCGACGACAAGCACTCCGTCTCCTTCCAGTCCAGACTAGGCAGGGAACCCTGGCTCCAGCCCTATACGGACCAGACCATCGCCAAACTCGCCAAGCAGGGCAAAAAACGCCTCGTCGTCATGATGCCCGCCTTCGTTTCCGACTGCCTCGAAACCCTCGAGGAGATCGCCGAGGAAGGAAAGGAGATCTTCGAAGAAGCCGGAGGCGAACATTTCACCGCTGTCCCCTGCATGAACGAGCATCCCGCCTGGATCCAGTTCCTCGCCGACAAGACGCAGGCCTGGCTGAAAGGCCGCGCGACATCCGCGTAGGGCTGGCGCTCGCGCCACGCCGCAGAAGCCGAGAAAAACCCTCTAGCACGGCGATCCGAAAATCGATCCCAATGGAATTCGGAATAATGATTTTGCCCAAAATGATTTCGCAAGAAGCTCATTCAACTATGGGCAGGAGAAGCAAAATCATTATTTCGAAAAGCAGCTAAAGCAGTAGCAATCGCACAATAGAAACCCAACTTCACGTGAGTTGCTGAACGAAGATAATTTCCTTAACCGCAGAGTTCGCTGAGAACACAGAGCAGGACTTCATTCGATCTCCGCGTCCTCTGCGAACTCTGCGGTTTATAAAACGTTTGGGCTAAGTCTTCTGTCTTAACTTTTGAAACCATTGATATGGTTTGGCACCCCCTATCAAAGGTTCGGTCGACCTATCATTTCCTTTAGGGCACTGTTTTCCGCTTTCAGATCCCGAACTTCTTTGTCGAGATCGATAACATATAAAGTCAGCTCTTCAATCTTCTGCATCATGATCTTCTGAACCTCGCCAACCGAGAGGCCTTCCGATTCGACGACCGACGCTGAAGGAACATCAGGGAGGTGGCCGTGTTCTTCAATGTGATCCTCAACCTCATCGAGAGATCTCAGGTCGTATCCATCCTCGAAGACGAAATCCGACCAACCCGTTTCGACGATGACTTCTTTTGATCGAATCGTTCCGTTTACCGATAACTTATGACTCAGAGAAGTTGTGCCGATCCCAACATTTCCTGAATTGTCCAAAACTAGTTGGTTGGACTGACCTCCACGCTGGATTTTGAATAGATTATCCTGCATGAACAAGTTACCTGTGCTGGAAGAACCAGATGCAACTACTCTCAGGCCTTCATCAACACTATCACCGCTTTGCTTAACTTCTAGCTTAGTAGTGGGATTCACTCCTCCAATGCCAACCTTACCATTATTTCTGAAGCGGATCTGAGGAGCATAGTCGATGGATACTTCATCGTTGGTATCAGCGTCGTACATTTTAAAAAGCATATTTCCTGAATGATCAACGACTATGCTAGCCCCTCCATGCTGAGAGGTTCCTCCAAGTTTGATGAACTGGTTGGGAACGACCTGCGTGTCCAGTTTTGCATTAAATCCTATCTCACTGCCGTAGATTCCACTGCCGCCGTTGTACTTCATCAGGATAGGACGATAGTTTTTGTTAACAGTCAACTGCCCAGTAATATCGGGATTGTAATCTTCAAGCGGTGCAGCGGATACTGAAATTAGAATATTTATTGCGATTACTCCAGTTATTTTTTTATTCATTTTCATAAATTTATTTTACTAACTCCGCAGATCAAAGCATGAGCATCGGCGAAACCGGTCGGAGCTGTCTTAACTACCTTTGTAACTATCGACTTAATATACTTTCCTTCCTCAACTCTTCAGAAACATGTTCGGAAAAATCCAGATCTAAATGCATATGCTTTACTGCCCAGGTTCCTCCATTTCTATAGAAAACGATCGTCATTTGAACAGGTTTCTTCTTGTGGTTCAGCAAATAGACCCGCCCTTCTACGGTTTTCCCGATTCTTTTCTTCTTGAGAAGCTCGTAGCTTTGAAAATCACCAGCTACATCTATCAAATCACCAAAGTGCTTTTCGAATTGAAGCCTGACTGCATCATTGTGAACGGATTTGGAGTTCGCCGAAAGAAAGTCCTCAGCAGCCTTTTCAATGTCATCGGACTTCAGTCCTTTAAATAAATCTTCGACTAGGTCGTCAGGAGTACTAGAGAACGCAATCGTCCCGATTAGGATGGAAAAAATTATGATAAGTTTTTTCATCTTTTTGTTCAACGTCCGCGTGGGACGGCGGCTGTAAGCCGTTGCCTCAATGCACTGGTTGGCACTAGTTTGATTTTAGTTTTTCGACTTCTTTTTGAAGCTCCTCAATTTGCTTGTCCTTCTCAATCATGTACAAAGTAAGCTCTTCAATTTTCTGCATCATGATCTTTTGAGCTTCACCAACAGACAGACCTTCAGACTCTACTATTTTTGCAGATGGTACATCAGGAAGGTGTCCATGCTCATCAATGTGATCCTCAACCTCATTGAGAGATCTCAGGTCGTATCCATCCTCGAAGACGAAATCCGACCAGCCCGTTTCGACGATGACTTCCTTTGATCGAATCGTTCCACTAACTGATAATTTATGAGTTGGATTAGAAGTACCAATTCCAACATTTCCGCTATAATGAATTCTCATTACCTCTTGCTCTGAGGTATAATCAGCTAAGTTGTGCTGAAAAATAACTAAATCTCCACGACCATAGGTCCCAGTATTTATCTTCTGAATCGATGGCCCCGTGATCGACGATCCACTTGATTGAGCGAAGAAGCTAAGCTTTGGGCTATTGGCGTTTGTAGTATCTGATTTACTATTAGCTAGCTTTATTCTGTTCTGAGCACCCGCCGTTAAATTCACCTCACCAAACACATCAAGAGGAACAGCGGGGGTTGAGGTTCCGACTCCCAAAAATCCATCGATCGTTGCAGAACTCCCGTATTGGCCGCTATGTAGCCTAAGTACGGTGCGATCCGATGCAAACGATCCATCGCTCCCCTCTATATCCAAATTTCGTAACCTAAAATGAATTGAGGAATTTGTTTCGTCATTCTTGTAGTTGAAGAATAACCCTTGGTCTTGGACATAAGCAGCGAGCTGTTCGTTATTGCTCGTGCTTCGTCGAATAAGAAAAGGTCGATTGTCCTCTGCTTCGTTTGAATACGCAGACCACGTGTTGTTAACAATAGCTGCTGGTGTTCCAGCAGACCCATTCCCCAGAACCTCAAATGTTGCATTAGGAGAAATTGTGCCAATACCAACATTTCCACTCGATGGAAAAGTATTTGTTTGAGCGCTTCCTATGCTAGCGAAAGCGGCTGCAATTAGAGTTAGAATCGTTTTAACTTTCATAAATTCTTTGCGATCAGTAGTATTAAACTTTCATATTCGAGCTTATCGGTGGAGGGAATAGATCCTATAAATCTGCCAGTTCGACAGTGATTCGGAGGGTTTATCTGGGAAGTCAGTCGATAGACTCTTAGGAGGATGCGGCTTTCGTGTTTTCGAAACCTAGATAAACCATTCAAAAGGACCTTGATTTCACTTAGGTAAAAGACGAGTCAAAACTGAAGGAGAACTGGTTTGCGGCAAAAGATTAGACGCCCTTCTTCGCACGCGAAGAAGATCTTTTGCCTGACCGATTTCGAAGCTCTGAAAACGCGGATCAAAGCTGACGACTGCAGTTGGCTAGCTTGAATCGAAACCCGACATGCTTCCTGTCGAGAGTGTTCTCCGTCGGATCTCATCCCGGAAGTTTCGTGACAGTCCTTGCAAAAAGATGGCCTGATCGTCCCCTCACTGCGCAATTAAAACTTCAACGTTGAAGTTTTTAGCGCGCAGGGAGGAGATTTGCAGTTAAAGGCTCGATCTCACGCGCGAAGCTGTCCATTTTCTCGCGGCTTTGGGAATAAACCTCCCACCAGCGAACGAAAAATGGCCCTCACCGAATACAAGAGCAAATTCATAGCCGACTGCGGCATCAGCATGGGAGACGAAGGCAAGGGACGCCTTATCTCCGAAGTCATCCAGGAGCTACGCGAACGCACCGGTCACGCCAGTCCGGTACAGGTCGTTCTCAAGGTGAACGGCGGCGCCAACTCCGGTCACACCGCCGGCGGCCTCAAACTCAACCTCCTGCCTGCGGGCGTGGTGGATCCTTCCGTCGAGATCCTGGCCACCGGCGCGGGTGTCGTCGCTGATCCTCGCAAGTTTCTCTGGGAACTGATCCCAGTGGATCACAAGGGTTACCGGGTGACCGAGCGGCTGGCCATCGACGAGCGAACCATGATTTCCGACCTCACCCACCGCTTGCTCGATCTGGCCTGGGAGTGGTACCGGGTCAACGTCATCGACGAGGAGCCGCGCGGCAGCACAGGCCGGGGCATCACGCCTGCCTACCTGGACGAGGTCGGACAGTTCCAGCTCTTCTACTCCGACTTTCAGGCGAGCAAGGAAGCCTTTGCCGCCAAGCTTCAGCAAAAGGCGGACCGAGCTTGCCGCGTCGTCCAGCACGTCTGCCAAGTCACGCCGGAAGCCTGGGACGAATTCTTCGAAACGCTCAGCCAGGCAGAACTGCGAGCGAACGAGGAGGCCATCAAAGAGGGCTTGTTCCCCGAGTCGGAATTCGACTTCCGCGTCTTCAAAGGCCCGGAGCCCTTCACCCTGAATACCGAAAAGCTGGTCGACATCTACTGGGAAGCCGGCCAGTGCCTTGCCGACCGCATCGCGGACGTGCGCGAACTGGTCAAGACGGCCCAGCAGGCAGATCGGTATGTGATCGGCGAATACGGCCAAGCCTACTGGCTCGACAAGCGCCAAGGCTTCTCGCCCAACGTATCGGCCTCCCACACCTACGCCCCGGAATTCTTCAGCTCCGCTTGCCAACCCGTGCAGCCCCTGCACGTCTTCGGCGTGGCTAAGGCCTACGACACCAAAGTCGGCACCCACGTATTCATCACCGAAGGCGAACAGGACCACCCGCTTTTCAATCGCCTGCGCAAGCTCGAGTTCGGCGTATCCACTGGCCGCCAGCGCATGGTCGGCTGGTACGATGCGGTGGAAAAAGGCGACACTCTTCGCTACGGCGGCTTCGACGATCTGATGATCAACAAGATCGACGCCCTGACGCAAGGCGAAGACTGGAGCGGCAATCTCAAGATCTGTATCGCCTACGAGGATACGCACGG
Source organism: Pelagicoccus sp. (assembly GCA_028284635.1). Lineage (GTDB taxonomy): Bacteria > Verrucomicrobiota > Verrucomicrobiia > Opitutales > Opitutaceae > Pelagicoccus. The sequence continues at coordinate 56,034 of JANQRJ010000003.1, read as the reverse complement.
CCAGCGTTACTACCACGTGCCGCGCAGCGAGGCTGTGCGCAAGCAGCTCAAGCCCGTCTACCAGGAATACGCGGGCTGGACGGAGGACATCTCCCAAGCACGTTCCTTCGCCGAGCTGCCTGACAAGGCCAAGGCCTATATCGCGGGCATGGTCCGCTCCGTGCTCGATTGCGCCTACCATGGTGAGGACTGGCCTGAGGAGTTGCCGAATCTGCGCTACGTCGGCGTCGGGCCCATGCCATCGCAGGTGATTCGCGACCTGCCGGAAACGCGGGAGTTGCTCGGGTACGACAAACCGCTGTAGAGTGGATCCTGGCCAAGCGCACTAGTATAATAATAGCGTACTGTAATCGAAGTCCGGTGAACAAGAACGCTATGTGCAAACTTTTTTGTAAGGTTACCAAAAAATTTGTTTAAGATTTTTTAGTTCAATGACTTGTGTAACTCTGGGAACGCGGGTAGCCAGCAAACGAACCATCTCAAGCTCTTGCCGAATCGAATAATGATTTTGCCGAAAAATGATTTTGCAAAAAAGCTCCTGCAGACGCCTACCAGAATGGGAAAAGCAAAATCATTGAGGGCAAAATCATTGTTTTGAGAAGAGACGAGCTCAGGGCCTCCGCGGCCACGGGCTTCAGGCTTCGCTCTTCGAGCTACGACCCGACTGTCGAAAGCTCCGCGCTACGGTTTGCCGTACAGCAAGGTTAGCGGGCCGCCGGACTGCACGACGTGCTTGCCGCGCTTGCCGGCAGCCAGGGCTTCTTGGATCTTCGTCTCTTCGGGCCAGACGTTTGCCGCGAGTTCAAAGATCCAGCTGCGGCCTCTTCGCGAACCCTCCTGGTCCGGCCTGGGCGAGTCCCATTCGCCTAAGGCATAGGCAGCGTAGCGGCGATAGGCTTCGCGCAGGCCTGCTCCGTCCGCTCCTTTGAAACTCCAGACGTCGTCGCCATAATGCTTCTCCGCGATGCTGGCTACCAAAGCCATCGGCCAAAGGTGGAACATGGCGTATCCAACTGGTGGATCGCGGCGGATCTTCTCCTCGTAGATCCGACCGGCGTTCTTTCCCTCCGCATCCGCTTCGATCGCGATGTCGATGACGGCTCGGATCGAGGACGGGTTCGCGTAGCGACCGGCCTTGGAGTCTTCCCAAACTTCGCCTTCGAGCACGTAGGCAGCCAGATCCTCGTCGTCCAGGGCCGCAGCAGCGGCGAGTAGACCGGCGAGGCACCAGCTTAGATGGTTGTCGGCCCGGTAGCGGGTATAGGCCCGTGATCCTTTGTGGGCGTCCGCCCAGCGCGTCCAGGCGTGAAAGCTGGAATTCACGGCCTCGGCCAGGGCACGTATCCAAACTCGTACGACGGCTTCGTCCACTCGGTCGAAGGCGTGCCCGCCTTGGCGGAGCAGGATGTAGGCGTCGCTCACGTTGATAAGGCCGTAGGTCTGCCACATCGCGTCGAGGGCCATGTTCCATGGACGGGAGCCGCAATAGCCGTCCGTCGTCATGCCGGCGAAGCCGCCACCGCGAAAGTCTATATCCAGATCGTAGAGATTGAGCAGCGTGCTGTCGCGAGCCCAAGCCAGCAGGAGCTTTTCGGCATGCTTGGCGTATCGCGGTTTTCCGGACAGGGAAAAAGCCAGAGCGAGGGTGCGAATCCAGTCGCTTTGCTTCTCGAGCTTGCTGGTGAGGTCCTTGAGCGTGTCGTCGGGAGGAGACGGCTTCTTGCACCAGCCAAACTCGATTTGCGTGACGTCCTGCATACGAAAGGGGGAAGCTTCTTTGCCTAGAGCAGCGTCGGCCCGCCTGAGCAGACCGGCGTAGAGCTCGGCGTAGGAACTGTCCTTCTTCGCAACCAGGTTTTGGATACGAGTCTTGTCGTCCGCAGTCATGAAGAGTCCGGATGGAGGCTCGGAGGCTGTAAGGGCGAGGCTAACTGAGAGGCATAACAATCCTGTAGCCGCGTTCGTGAGAACGCGGGATCTATAACGCGTTCTCACGAACGCGGCTACGGGAGTCATTGCTGCTGGCCTGCTATTTACCCATTTCATGGCTTCACTTGCTGCAGAGCTGCTTGAGCAGGGCGTAGAGCATCTCCAGCTTGGGCATCGAGGCATCGGCAGCTTTGGCTTGACGCAGCGGTTCGCCCCAGATGGCCTCCACTTCCACGCGACGCCCTTCCAAGAAGTCGATGACGCTGGAGGGCTTGTAGGCTTGCATGGGAATAGTCTGCTGTATCTGGCGGTCGATGAAGGAGCGGTCGATTGTCATCCCGATAGCGGCGGCTCCGGCAATCACTTCCTCCATCAGTCCGCGAGCTTCGGCCAGCAGTTCCGGGGAATTCACGATGGCATCGGTCGTGACTCCACCCGCCGCGATGGTCAGGCCATTGAAGGGCACGTTCCAAACGAGCTTCTTCCATTGCACCAGCTGCAGGTCCTTTTCGCAGCGAGTCTTCACTCCAGCGGACGTAAACAGACTCGTCAGTTTCTCCGCTTCGGCTAGCGGCGTCTCGCCGTATGGACCGATGCTGACCGAGCCGAGCATGAAGTTCTGCACCACGGCGGGAGCAATGCGATTGAGACAGACGAAGCAGAGGCCACTGCAAACCTTGTTTTCCGGAAAGAGCTCGGCGAGAGAACGGTCGCTGCCCAAACCGTTTTGCAAGGTAAGAATGGAAGTGCCCTCGCCTATCAAGGGCGGCAGCAGCTCTCCCAGCAAGGTGTTGGAAGTGGCCTTCAGAGCGACGATCACCAAGTCGCAAATCCCGATGTCCTGCGTGGAATCGTGAGCCTTGACCGGGTGAAGAGTGAAGTCCTCCTCGGGCGTGAGCACGCGAACTCCGGACTGCTGAGCGGTCTGCAGATCTCCCCGCATGAGAAAATGGACTTGCTCGCCGATTCGCTGTAGGCGAGCTCCGTAGTAAAGACCAATGGCTCCAGATCCCACGATCGCTATTTTCATAGAGGCTCAGTCAGCGAAGCCTACCGGAGTTGGCAAGTGAACTCGCAATGGGAAGGGGGCAAGGGGTGAATCCGTATTGCAAGATCCTGCATTACGGCCCGCTCGGCGATCGGGCCATACCTCAAATCAGATAGGATACACATTTTCGCGCTACGGGCATTCAAGCGCCAAATTGAAGTGGTCCGCTTCTGTGGACAACTAGTCACCAAAAGCGATTTTCAAGCGGAATCCGCGAATTCTTCACACTCAAAACGAGTATCAGTTCCGCGATTTGATCCGTTGAGCCATGGGCTTCATTTTTTTACATTTCAAAGCCGGGTTTACCCTAGCAAATCAATGAAATCTCGGCGTCGGAAGCGGTAAAATCGACTTCGCTCCAGTCTTTGTTTGACAGACAGCTCAGCTCGGAATTAGGGGCCGCCAAAACGGGGTGCCAGTTCGAGTTTTTGATGACCGCATAAGTCTCTCTTCTTCTGACATTTGTGAGAGAAGAAAACTGCGCTTGGGCACAGAGCAGTTTCAATCGGACTGTCGGAGGCCCCGCGTCCGCTAAACGGGCGGAAAAAGCGGCAAAAAAAAGGCTGGCAAGCAAGCGCTCAATTTCGATGGGGAACAAGTCGGGGATTTCAGTCCGTTTTTAACGTTTCAAGCTCCCGTAACGCTATCGTAACCACGTAAAGATCATGCCTCTTCGGCAGTTACTCTCAAGTTATTCACATGGCGGAAAAGCGCCTGGCAAAGCCCTTTCTCAGGCTGGAATCCTTGAAGCAGTTCTAGCCCGCATATCCCACAAGCTCTATGCTACTTGCCCGCTCTCGCGGGCAACCGCGACGAAATTTGTGAGATATGCAGGCTAGCAGTTTACCGCCACAATGCGCAGCGACTTGGGGCAAGTCTTGATGGTCATCTCGGCGCCGCAACTGAAGATCTCGCCATCCACGTGGAAGAAGCCTGGCTGCGGCAAGCGCACGGCAAACGAATCCGAGCAAATCGGCGTAACGCGCGGGCTGAGATAGAGCTTCTTGCGAAACATGCGCCAGACCATGACGAATAGGCTGATGAGGCTGGGATCGGCGATCGCCACCAGATTCAGCTTTCCATCGGTCAGCGAGGCGTCGGGCGCGATAAAGGCGTTGCTACCGTATTGAGAGGAGTTGGCTATCGCGACGATATAAGCCTGCAGAGAGCGAGATTCGTCAGTCGAGCTGATCTCGTAGCGCAGGCCCTTGTAGTCGCGGAAGGTCTGCCAGCCCAGCTTGAGGTAGGAGAAAAAGCCGCGGGCTTCAGACTCGTTGAAACGACGTCCAACTTCCGCGTCGAAGCCGATACCCATCACATTGAAAAACGGCCGGCCATTCGCCTCGCCCGTATCTATCTTGATGGATACGCCCAACGTCGCCAGGTTTAGAGCGGCATCGAAGCCCAGAGGAAGAGCCAGGTGGCGGGCCAAGCCATTGCCCGAGCCCATGGGCACCAGCCCGAACTCGCACTCCGAGTCGACCAAGACCCGCCCGATCTCGTTGATCGTACCGTCTCCGCCAACCGCCACAATGCGTTCGACTCCAGCAGCCAAGGCCCGTTCGGTCAGTTCGGGAGCGTGGCCCGCGTATTCGGTTTCCCAGACGTCGGCCTGGATCCCGCGAGCTTGCAGAAATCTTTCCACGCGCTGCTTGCGTTGAGGCCCCTTGCCTCCGTTTCCGGAGATCGGGTTGATGATGAAAGCGAGTCGCTTGTCCATTTAGAGTGTGTTGCTGAAAACGCGCTGGGAAGGAAATTGCAATCTACAGCTTGGAATACTTGGCGATCACCGTTCGAAGAGAGTCCTCGAAGCTGCGCGTCACCGCTTCCCATGAAATGCCTTCGGCAGTCAAGCGAGCTGCTTGGCGAACGGCAGCAAACGCCTCGTCGTCCAGAGAACGCAAGGCCTCCGCCTGATCCATGAAATCCTGCTCGTCGGCAAACCGAGCGAGCTGCCCGTTCACCCCGCTTCGAATATACTGTCGCCCCGCCGCATAGTCGAAGGAACATACCGCCAGCCCAGACGCCATCGCTTCGGTGACCACATTGCCAAAGGTCTCCGTCACGCTGGCAAAAAGAAAGACATCGCCCGAAGCATAGTGTCGAGCCAGGGCTTCGCCGCTCCGCATGCCCGCATATCGAATTTCCGGATACGATTGGCGCAACGCTTTCAGTTCCGGTCCAGCTCCTACGATCACCATCACGTCTTCCGGATGCCTATCCCGCAAAGCCTCGTAGGCCCGCACCGCAAGATCTATGTTCTTCTCGCGCGCGACTCTGCCCACGTAGAGACAGACGCGGCCTCCGGGACCGACGCCCCACTCCCGCCGCAAAGCCTCGTCGCGCCGGGCCGGATCGAAAAGCTTCGTATCCACTCCACGCGAGAGCACTCCGGTGTTTCGGTAGCCGTTGGTCGCCAGCTCGTCCGCCATCTGCCTAGTCGGAGCCAGTGTGCATCCTGTCCAATTGTGCACCGTTCTAAGGTAGGCGGATGCAAAGCGGCGGATGAAGCCGATCTGGTAGTGGCCGCTGTACTGATCGAAATTGGTATGGAAGGTGGAGCTGATCGGCAAACCAAGACGGCGAGCCACGAAAATCGCCGCCAGCCCCAGCGGGCCCTCCGTGGCGACGTGCACGATATCCGGACGCTTTTCCCGCCAAGCTCGCCGCAGGCTGAAGATCGCCGGCTCGCCCATGCGCAAAGCGCTGTAGCCCGGCAACGGCACGCCAGGCACCACCACTTCCTCGAACGGCTTCACGGCGCTGGGCTCGTCGATCTCCTCCTGGCTCTGTACCGGGCGAGCCACCTGCACCTGCCAGCCGAGCTCCACCAGACCGTAGCAAAGTCGTCCCAAGGTCATGGATACGCCATTGACCTCGGGAGGAAAGGTCTCGGTGACAAGGGCCAGTCTCACGCAAATTCTCCAGAAAAGGGGTTCATCCTAGAAACCAGGGGAGCGCACGCGTCTCGCGTGCCGACTTGGGCGTCTCGCCCAAGTCATTGATCCGCAAATAACTTGTCCTGGGCGAGACGCCCAGGACTGCCCGCGAGACGCGGGCGCTCCCCAATTTTCCACTGCGTTTTCCACTGCATTGACGGCCAACCAGAGAGAGCGGCCTACTGCGATTCGACTGCGGGCGAGCTCGGAGGCTCGGGAGCGGCGCTCTGCTCGGCCTCTGGAGACTCAGGCGGAGCGACTTTCAGGAGCTCGATCTCGAAGACCAACGGCGATCCCGGAGGGATGCCCGACTGCGGGTTGTCGCCGTATCCAAGTTTCGAGGGCACGAAAAGCTTCAACTTGCCACCTTCCCCGATCAGAGGAACCCCCTGACGCCAGGCCTCTATGACGCCGCCCAGCGGAAAGGTCGCCGGATCGCGACCCTCCGTCGTATCGAAAACCGTGCCGTCCAGGAAACGCCCCTCGTAGCGGACCGTCACCGTATCCTCTACCGTAGGCCGCGTTTCGTTCCCGGGCGCTATTATCTCGTAATACAGGCCCGAGCCCAGCGACAGGATGCCCGGCGTACCGAAGAGCGAATCGAAGAACTCCTGTTCGATCTCGCGATTCCGCTCGAGCTGGCGCCGCAAGATGCCCTCCTCCCGACGATTGAAATAGTCCTGCAGGATCAACATCGAACGATTCAGCTCGGTGGGCGGAGGCTCGCCTTGAGCCTGGGCAAGCATGCCGCGAGCGACCGACTCCATCTCCACAGGCGTCATCTCCATGCCGCTAAGGTTGTAGCGCTCCGCCACCAGCCAGCCCCACGACTCCAGCAGCTCCTCCTCGCTGAACTCAGACGGAGCGGCCCCTGACTGCCCCTCCATTTCGATCATGTCCCCCAGCTGTGCGAAAACAGGCGAGAGCAAGGAAAGAAGGAAGGCGGAGGCGAGCGGCTTTTTCATAAGGGTTTCGTCATCAGAAGATTAATTTCCCAGAGAAATACGGGCGTCCCTCTGGGATGGTCTTGCCAGTCCTAGAGAATGGAATTCTGTTGTAAACCTCCAAAATCCCCACGGCCAAGCCAGGAGGAATCCGCCCTGCAAGCGAACTATGAACCAAGAGAATTTCTGGATCAGCGACGACGGCGTCGTCACCACCGCCAAACCCCGCAAGGACAATGCTGTCCTCGACCTCACCGTCACCTTCAAGCTTCGCGACGCCGCCGAAATCTCCTTTGTAGCCGACCGCCTGGCCAAGATACAGTTCAGCGAGCGCAGTTCCCTCGCCCGTATCGGCATCGAGATCTACGCCACCGGAAAGCCTCGCATCAACCGCGACCGACTCATCCTCACCGGCGAAGCCTTCGTCTACGACCACGACTTCCCCTGCCTGCCCTACGCCCACGAGCTGCTCCAGCCCGGTATCGAAGTCGGCCGCGTCTTCTACGCCCCCGAAACCGCCAAGCTCTCCGCGGACGAAGTCTGGCAAGCCCTACAGGAAAACCGTATCAAGCTGCCGAATACCACATCCATCGACCGCTTCGGCAGCGTATTCCTCACTCCCCACAAAGTCCGCTACACCCTGCCCCAGAGCGTCACCAAGCTCGACCACATGCGTCTGGTGAAAGGCTACCTGCCCCGAGCCTTTCTCGACAAGGTCCAGGTACGCGAAGACATCCCCGTCGTTTCCATACCTCCCAGAGCCGGCCTGCTGACCAGCTGCTCCATGTATCTCAAGGAACACTACGTCGTGCTCAACCGAGGCGACGGCAACTTCGGGCTGCACTCCGGAGCCGTCCTGCTCGACCCCGTCAAGACCTTCGGCTCCAACATCGTGCTCGAGATCTACAACCGCAGCGACCAACCCGTGATCAATCCCGTGGTGTCCATCGAGGTGTATCAGGCGCCCAAATACGACTACGACCACCAAGCCGAACGACGAGACCGCCGCATGGCATTCTTCTCGCATCTCGACAGAGTCTACCGACAGCTCGACGAAAAGCCGAAGCCCACCTTCGACCGCATGCCGCAGACCACTGGCGTGTCGCTCCGTGGCCAGAGCGCCCGCACCGCCAATACCAGCATCCTCATCCACGCCGGCGGAGATTTCAAAGAAGACCTCAACCGCGTCGCCAAAAACGGCCATTTCGGCTTTCGCACCGTCAACCAAGCCCTGCGCAAAGGCGACCAGACCGCCGACACCCTCGTGCTCGACTACTTCCCCAGCCTCACGGAGCATATCGAGATCCTAGCCCGCATCCAAAAGCTCGACCTCAAGAACCTCGTCTTCCGCAAAGCCACTCCATTCCAGGAGTTCTTCCTGCCAAACGAGGCCCACAGCCACCTCGAGACCTACGAGCAGCTCGGCCTGAAGGTCTACTGGCATGTTCCCCGTCTCGACGACCTCTACGTGCACACCTACAAGAACGACCACGGCTTCTTCATTCGCGAGGAAGAGGTCGACCGCTTCCTCGCCTGCACCATCCTCGCCTTCTACGGCTCCGCCCTGGACATGGACGCCGAGCAGACTCGCCGCATCACCGAACTCGTCGTACGCATGATCGACTTCTTCGGCAGCAACGTCGGCATCCTCACCGGAGGCGGCGAAGGCGTCATGGGCCTGGCCACCGAAGTCGCTCGCCAGAAGGACTGCCTGACCGGTTCTGCCTTTCTCGAGCTCGAAGCCCAACCGCCGAAAGTCGGTGTCAACTTCTTCAATACGTTCCAGGAAACCAATCGTCACAACCGGCAAAAGTGGTTCCAAGTAGCCGACTTCTGTATCTTCAGCATGGGAGGAGCCGGCACCATCGAGGAAATCGGCATCGAGCTCTGCAACCTCAAGCTCGGCATCCGTCCCCGCGTCCCGTATGTGTTTTTCCACGACAGCTACTGGTCCGACTTCGAACAGCAATGCCGCAAGCTCGTGGCCGATGGCCGCATGCCCGCCTGGATCCAGGAGCAGCTCCTCTTCTCCGGCGACCCCGACGAAATCATCGCCTTCTACCGCAAGACCCTAAGGATACTTTAGCCGCAGCGCAGCGGCCCATTTCACTCTTCACTTTTCGCTCTTCACTCTTCACTTAATCCCCCATGTCTTCCGTCTTTCCTCTCTCCGTCCTAGTCGTCGGCTCTGGCGGCCGCGAACACGCCTTGGCCGCCGCTTGCCTGCAAAGCCCGCTCGCTCGCCGCGTCATCGCCGCTCCAGGCAATCCAGGCATCGCCGCAGATTGCCAGTGCTTCGATGTAGCCGCAGACGACGTCGCCGGCCTAGTAAACCTCGCGGTGAACGAAGCGGTGGATTTCGTCATCGTCGGCCCCGAAGTGCCGCTCGCTCTCGGCCTAGTCGACTTTCTGTTGGAAGAAGGCATCCCGGTATTCGGGCCCAAAGCCGACGGCGCTCGACTCGAGGCTTCCAAGAACTACACCAAGCAAATCCTGCTCAAGCACGGCATCCCCACCGGGGCCGCCGCCTCCTTCGACGATGCTAACGCCGCAGTCGAATACCTCGAAACCGCCTCCTACCCCATCGTCATCAAAGCCGACGGCCTAGCCGCAGGCAAAGGCGTGATCATCGCCCAAGACCACGAAGAGGCAGTGAAAACCGTTCGCGGCATGATCGAGGGCGGCGACTTCGGCGACTCCGGAAGAGAGGTTCTCATCGAGGAATGCCTCTTCGGCGAAGAAACCTCCATCCACGTCATCGTATCTGGAAAAGACTACATCATCCTGCCCACCAGTCAGGACCACAAGCAGGCCTACGAAGGCGATACCGGCCCAAACACCGGCGGCATGGGCGCCTACTCGCCAGCCGATCTCATCGACGACGCCATGATGGCTCGCATCGAAAAGGAAATAGTCATTCCCAGCGTCAACGGCATCGCCGCCGAAGGCATCGATTTCCGCGGCACCCTATTCATCGGCATCATGATCACCAAGGACGGCCCCAAAGTCCTCGAGTACAACACCCGCTTCGGCGACCCCGAAACCCAAGTCCTGCTCACTCGCCTCGCGACCGATCCCCTCCAGCTCATGCTGGCCGCCTCCCAAGGTTGGCTCAACGAGATCGAGGTGAAAGTGAAAGACGAATACGCCATGGTAGTGGTGCTCGCCAGCAATGGCTATCCTGGTTCGTATCCAAAAGGTGAAGTCATCGCCTTGCCTGACTCCGTCGACGAAGACGAACACATCTTCCACGCCGGCACGAAATTCGACGAAGGCAAGAACGTCGTCACCAACGGCGGCCGCGTCCTAGGCGTCACCGCCCTAGCCCCCGACCTGCAGACCGCAGCCGCCAAAGCCTACGCCCTCTGCGACAAAATCGACTTCAAATCCAAATACCTCCGCCGCGACATAGGAGCCAAAGAACTGCAACGCGGCCGGTAGTTGTCAGGCAGCCACCTCGACAACGGACAAACAGGCCCTCCTCTAACAAATTTGAATGGATGACATAAACCTCTTCCCGGCAAACCTGCCCTGCCCCGGTTGCGGAAAATCAATTGCAATGCCGACGCACTGGGTTGAAGGAATGAGAATGAACTGCCCGAAATGCGGGGAAGAGATTACGGAAGACTTGTTGAACGCTATTCGGCTGGAAATATTTCAGAAGAAATCCGAAGCGCTGAAAGAACTAAGAAAAGGAAATAGGAAGAGATACTAATGTCGCGTCACGCTTGCAACGTAGCGCGGAACTTTAGTCCGCGTTGCAGGCTCTCTTCTCTGCCTTTTGACAAGCTCGGGGTCTTTGACGGACGCGGGCTAAAGCTCCGCGCTACGGGTTGCGATATCCCATGCGTAACACGATGCCTAAACGTTTTATAATTCCTCTCCGGAAACTGTGAAACGAGCATGCATCATCTGTTTTTGAATTGATTTTCTATGTAGCCGCAAAGAGGCGCAAAAAATCGGATTGCTACCGCCCTATAGGGCTCTTGAGGCTCTACAAATTAGCTAAACTCCTTCGTTATAGCGAAAGCCACGAACTCTGACATATTTTGCGCCTTTTTTGCAGCTAAAACCTAATTTCTTGAGAGTTCACTTTTAGTTGAATTGAAAGAAGCTCCCACACCAGAATAGGCGGTTTCTTTCCAATATCAGACACTATAGAATCTAAAACGCCTCCTACATCTTCCGAAACTCCCCATCCGCCACCTCGTACACTAGCCAGGGGACATCGCTTTCGGCTTCGGGCAGCGAAGTGCCTGTCGCGATCAATTGGATACTAGAGTCTAGAGCGGACCAGAAGCGTTGGCGGCGCTCGGGATCCAGTTCGCCTAGGACGTCGTCTACAAGCAGGATGGGAGCGACGCCGAAGCGTTGTTGCCAGAAATTTAGGCAGGCAAATGCCAGGGCAAGCGCAATACAGCGTTGTTGGCCGTCCGAGGCGAAGCTGGCTGCGGGGCGGCTGTCGAGGCTTAAGTCGAAGTCGTCGCGATGGGGACCTCGACTGGTGCTTTGCAGGATGCTGTCCCTCTTGCGGTTTCGTTCGAGGGCTTCTTGGAAATCGACCCTATCATGCAGATCGAGATTTGGGCGGTAGTCGATCGCCATACCTTCCACCGCGCCGGAAAGCGTTTCGTAGTAGCAGGACGCGACTTTTCCCAGTTCGCCTGAGACTTCTCGTCGCTTGGTCACGATCTCCAAAGCCGGCTCGGCCAACTGGCTTTCGAAGGAGGACAACACGGTAGGATCCGCGTTTTGCTTCAATAGGGCGTTCCGTTCGGCAAGGCTCTTCTGGTAGCGTTGCAGGGCAACGTAGTACGAACGATCTATGCCGCAGAGAAACGTATCCAGGAAGCGGCGACGTACGCTAGGCGAACCGCGCACCAGACTCAGATCCTCGGAGGAGAGCATAACCGTGGGAAAACGCCCGACGAACTCCGAGGCTCGCTTGACAGTCTCGCCATCCAGCGAGACTTCCTTCCCCTTCTTCTTGAGAAGGATCCGAGCTTGAGCCTCGCCATCCTGCTCCTGATTGAGTTCGTAGACCATCTCGCTCGTCGCGCAGCCATGGGCAATCAGGGTTTCGTTTTCGCGCGTGCGGAAGGACCGCAGCGAAGTCAGATAGCCAACGGCCTCAAGCAGATTGGTTTTCCCCTGACCGTTCTTTCCAAGCAGAAAGACGCGCGGAGCATCGAGATCCAATCGAGCAAACTTGATGTTCCGATAGTTGGATACGCCAATGGATTTGATTCTCATGCTGGTTTAGAACAATGCATGCGATAGTTTTCGTAGCGCGGTCCCGCCCTGCGGGATCCCCGCTGCGCCTGACAAGATTCTCCCCATCTCAGTAGCCTTGAGACGGATCGCCACCAAGGGGGGCGGCAGGCCGGGAATTCGGATCGAGCAAATCGGCCTGATAGAGCTTGTGCATCTGATAGCCTGCGCGAAACGGGGCTCCGCGTCGCTTCACTGTCTGCGTTATTGAACGCAGAACTTGGGCATCCGCGCGTTTCGACCATTCGGGATGAAGCCAGACAGGCGTATTCTCAAAATGCACGCCAATCTTCTGTATCCACTTTTCGATAGAGTCTGCCGTCTCTACGATGAGCTTGAATTCCGAAGCCTTGGCGAGATTTTCGGCAAGAGGAAGCTTCTGCCACTTCGGACTGAGGGTGATCCAGTCGAAGTCGCCCCGGATGGCAAAGCCGCCACTGGTTTCGATGTGAACCGGAAGGCCAAAGACGCGTAGAGCCCGCGTGAGCTCGCCCAGATCGTGAATCGCAGGCTCGCCGCCAGTCACCACCACGAACTCCGCCCCGCTTTCCTGGGCGGCCAGCGCAAGCTCCGCTACAGGAAGCTTTTCGACGTTTTCAGGTATGTAATCTGGGTGCCATGTGCCCGCGGAGTCGCACCAAGGACAATGTACCGGGCAGCCGAAGAGCCTGATGAAATAGGCTGAACGCCCCAGATGCATACCCTCTCCCTGCCAGGAGTGAAAGCGTTCGTGAACTGGAAGCCTTTCGGACATCGCTGGTGTCGCCGGAATCCGACTACGACTGGGATGGCTGGTAGGTAGCGGAATTGCGGCTGTCTTCCACGACCTGGACAGCAAGAAGATAGGCGCGCTCGGACGTCATTTCGCGTATCATAGGATCCACTACTTCGAAAAGGTGCTTGGCAAGGCCTTCGCTGGAGCATTGCTCGACGATGTAGGGCTGGTAGACCTGGATGCCGCTGCGTTCGTTGATGGCGAGAATATCTTCGAGAAGCGGATCATCCTGATTGAAGAGGCAAGCGTGGTCGAAGCGCTCGTCGATCCAGGCCTTAACTTGCTTGAGCTTCCCGAAATCGACGACAAAGCCGCACGAGTCGAGCTGCGAGCAACCGAAAGTAAAGGTGAAGCTCCAGTTGTGGCCATGGATCTGGGCGCAGTGCCCGTCGTGGCGATGCTGGCGGTGGGCGAAGGGGATATCGGCGTAGGTCTTTCGGCAGGTGAACATGAAGAAGCTCGAAGCCTAGGCCAGAAGAGAAACCCGGCAACTGAATAGCGTCGCGCAGTTAACTTTCCAACGTTAGAGAATTAACTGCAGGGCTTTTGCCGGCGCCGTCGCAGGAGCTACAGTTTCCAGTCGGATGCGAGCAGGTCTTCGACGCTGGGGGCGGTGGGGGCATAGGAGGTCTTGTCTTGGAGTCCGGCGAGATGGAAGGCTTCGCGTCGCTCGATGCAGGTACCGCAGCGACCGCAATGCAATTCCTCGCCTTTGTAGCAGGACCAGGTTTTTTCGAAGGGCACGGAGAGACGGGCTCCTTCGGCGGCAATGTCGGCCTTGCTCAGAGCAACAAAGGGTCGGTAGAGGAAGACTTGGCTCCAGTCGCAGAGCTGGATTGCGACGTCGAGTGCCGAGGCGAATTCTTCGCGGCAGTCGGGGTAGATCGCGTGGTCGCCGCTATGAGCTGCGTAGGCAACGGCTTCGGCTTTGAGAGAAATGGCCCAAGCAGTGGCCAGCGAGAGCAGGATCATATTTCGGTTCGGCACAACGGTGGATTTCATCGACGCCTCTTCGTAGTGGCCTTCAGGTACGGCTTCCTCCTGGCACGTTAGACTGCTGCGGCCAAAAAGCTCGTCCACTGCGCGCAGATCTAGCGATCGGTGGACGATGCCGAGCTCGCGGCAAATTTCCGCGGCGCATTCCAGCTCCTTGCGATGCTTCTGACCGTAGTCGACACTCAAAGCGCCTTTAACCGCAATGCCTCGAGCGACCATCTGGTAGAGCATCACAGTCGAATCCATGCCGCCGGAGTAAATCGCGACTACGCTTTGGGGCTTGCTACCGTCCTGCTCTGCCATGGCTCCCGAGTTACGAAGGCGCTTCCGGGAGTCAAGAAGCGAGAAGCTGCGTCTACTTCTTGGCGTTAAGCTTCCAATCGTAGACTTGGTACGAAACCTTCCATTCGTAAGGTTCGTCGATCAGAGACTTCGCAATGTCTTCCTGCACGAACTTGGATGCGAATCCTAGAAGCTCCGCCTGCGAATCCCCGAAATCTTCGGCGAACCAATCCAGGATTCTGGAAAGCCGAGCCTCCTTTTTCCCAAGGTCGAATTGGTTCCTCCAGCCGAAAAACCAACGCCCCTGGGAATCCAGTTGCGCGTCCAGCTTGGAGGCCACGTAGGCTTCGTCGCGAAGTAGCGGGCAGGACTGCGCGGCGCAGACGATGGCCAAGTGGATACGCGGATCCTGAAACTTCTTTCGGAGAATCTCGTGCTCGATTTCATCCAGGGTGTATTCCGTGCCTGCGACGGTTGCGAAACGGATGCTCCAAGGCTTCGCCTCTTTTATCGACTCCGCGACACCTCCAAACGTATCGATGAGCTTGATGCTCTTCACCGGATAGGATTCGGCAACAAGCTTCAAGGTGTACGCATTGTAGGCGTTTATCCAAAAGGCCAGCTCCTCATTGCTCTGACCGATTTTCGACAGGTCTGCAGTTGCCAGCTTTTCAAGGTAGCGGTCCAGTTGATCGTCGCGCTTCAACGCTCCGTAGTCGACAAGGCCATTCATGACGTGATCCGAAAGGATGTCGTCGAGAATGCTGTGATCGAAATTGGCGGAAAGATGGCCCAAGCCAAAGAACCCGCATGCCGCAGCGAGAAGAGTGACTTTATACATTCCCTGTTGAACGTGGAAAACTGCGGGACGCATGCTAAGGAAAGGGCTTTTACGCGATTTTCAAAATGGGGGACGTACCTTGTCCACAGGCTCGTTCTCTGGGCTTCGCTCAGTTCGAGGCCATGACCAATTGGCCAAAGTCGTAGCGATAGTCGCCAGGCACCAGGGAACTGCGAATCTCTTCCTTGCCGGAGTAGATATGGAGCTGCTGTGGCGTTTCGTAGCCGACCGAGGTGAAGATTTCAAAGGTCCGCGCTTGACCGGCCTTCAGATTGCCAAGCGACTTGAGACGGAAGGTGACCTCGCCGTAGCTCTCGAAGCGCAAGACGCAGTAGCAGTCCTCTAGATCGATGTCGGCAACCACCCTGGCTTTCAGCAGATACCAAGCGCGCTCCGGACCGAATTTCAGGGAGCTCTTCGTGGAAGGCTTGCCGGATCTGACGTTCTCGAGAATTTCCACTCGAATAAATCCGTATCCAAATTCCGATGACGGTAACATCGTCAGCGACTTTCGAGAGCCTCTGATCAGGCGATCGCCCGCATCGTAATAGGGAGCTCCCGATCGCATCTCGGCTACGGGATACAAAAGCCCGTCCTGAAGGCAGTGCAATTGGCTCTGAGCCATCGCAAACGTTCCGCCGCAGGAGATAGCAGCGAGGACAAGCGAGTGGCGGAAGAGACGTTTCATTGGCATTGCGGGGAAGAAGAACCGAGCTATCCTAAGATCGACCAAAAGGTTCTTGGGTCAAAGGAACGGCCGCCAATTAAGGATTAACTTACAATCGGATTACCTGTTTTTTACGCTCGCGAGCGGGCTGTTTTCCCACGCTTTTTTTCACGGGGCTTTCGCATTTTCGTTTGAACGGCTCGAAGACTTTCGCGTCTTACCGGAATTCCATTTTTCGTATCCATTTTTTGGATCAATCCATCAGTTCGAAAACTCGCTTTCACCTCCAGTCGCGATCGAAGCTCCAGCGAAACGGGATCTTTACCTCAGTTCATCTGGCCCCTAGGATTCGCGACTGACCCCATGGCGACCCCACAGATCGTATTCATCACTGGCTGCAGCTCCGGCATCGGATTCGAATTGCTCAAGCTCTTCGATTGCGAGGGCTACCAAGTTGCGGGAACGGCGCTTCCCTCTTCCTACGAGGGATTGATGGCGGATCCAGTTACCCAAAGCCACCGCATCAGCGTGTATCCGCTCGACGTGGCTGACTACGCCCAGGCCAGCAAGTTGATCGCTGAAGTGGAGTCGACGCTGGGGCCGATCGACATCCTGGTGAACAACGCTGGAATTTCCTACCGCTCCGTGGTCGAGGACATGACGGAAGCCGACGAACAACGCCAGATGCAGGTCAACTACCTCGGTCCCATGCACCTCATTCGCCTCGTCTTGCCAAGGATGCGCCAACGGAGACAGGGACGCATCATCAATATCTCCTCGGTAGGCGGAATGATGGCCATGCCCACCATGGCGTCCTACTCGGCCTCCAAATTCGCTTTGGAGGGGGCCAGCGAATCGCTCTGGTACGAGCTCAAACCCTGGAACATCAAAGTCACCCTAGTACGCCCTGGCTTCATAAACTCGCTAGCCTTCACCAAGGTGCTCTACTCTCGGAGGAAACAAGACGGAACGAGCGCCCCTGAATACGACCTCCACTACAAAAAGATGACGCAATTCGTCGAGGGAATCATGAACTGCACGCCTTGCAGCTCTAGGGATGTCGCTCGAAAGATCTTCAAAATAGCTCGCGAGAATCACCCGCCGCTACGAGCAGCCGGTACGCCCGATGCCAAGGTTTTCTACGTCGTTCGGCGAATCCTGCCGCGTTTTCTGTACCACATCCTCCTGTATAGAAGCCTCCCAGGAGTTCGGAAATGGGGGAAGTCCGCGAAAGGCTGACATGGGGCGCGCTTCAAAGTGTCGCCTAGGCGTTCCAAACTCTTTCGAGTTCGGCTACCAAAGCGAGTCTGGCAACGTCGAGGTAGCCGAACTCGACAGAGTTTGGAACAGCGCCGCAACTCGAGAGACGACACTTTGAAACGCACCCTCTGACATGAGAAAGAACCTTTCGGACATCCTCTTTCGCGTCCTTTTCAGTCTGATTTTCATCGGGCTGGGCAGCGAGCATGCGCTTAGCGACGATCTTCTACAGAAGCTGATGCCTCCCTGGGTGCCAGCCCCGAGAATCGTATCCATTCTTTGCGGACTGTTTCTCTTCACAGGCGGCTTCCTTATCGCCATCGGCTATCGGCTGAAGCTCGCAGCCAAAATGCTCGGGATCTTTTTACTCGTAGTCACAATCCTAGTACACGCTCCCGAACTGGTCGCCAACGACAGCCCAGCGGCTCACCCAGACGACCAATGGATGTGGACCGCATTGCAGCGCAGCAACTTCGTGAAGAACCTATGCCTTATCGGAGTCTGCGTCATGCTGCCCTACTACCAGGTCGGCGACTGGTCTGTGGAAAAAATCGTGGCGAAGCGACGCTAGCCTGAGCCACCCCAATCCTCCTCATAATCCTAATCTTCCTCCTAATCCGAACTCTGCTCTGGGACTAAGATTAAGAGGAGGAGGAAGAGTAGGATTAGAATAGAGTAAATCCTCTGCGTGTCCTTACGAAACAGGATTTTGGATACGAATCGTTTTTTTGCTTTCCAAGCCTAGGTCTCGACGCATTGTCCGGGGCTCGAATCGGCGACGGAATTCCGTTGCCGGTCTCGAAAACCAGTTCAGAGGCTGACCTAGGTCTCTGTCTCAGAAAACAAACTACAAATACGAATATGAAAACCAAGACTATCGCAACCTTGACTTTGGCAGCTATTTCCGCTGCTGGCGTCAACGCTCAGGAACTTACTGGCCAAGCTGTCGTCGGAGTGGAGACCGAGTATGTCTTCCGAGGCGTAGAGCTCGCCAAGGAAAGCATCCAAGCTAGCCTCGAAGGCGCTTACGGCAACGGATACTTCGGTATCTGGACCAACGAGCCTTTCGACGACGAGTTCGACAGCGAGATCGACTTCTACGCTGGCTACGGCTACCAGATCAACGACACGCTGTCCGCCGACTTCGGGGCCACCGTGTACTATTATCCGGATGCCGGAACAGGCGAAGTCGACGATACCTTCGAAGCATTCGCCGGCATCAACTTCGAAGGCCTCGCTTCCCCGGCCTTCTACGCCTACTACGACTTCGACCTCGAAGCGCTTACTCTCGAAAGCTCGTTCTCCCACTCGATCGCAGTGGACGAGAAGAGCTCGGTCGACTTCGGCCTGACCGCGGGGTGGGTCGACACCGATCTCGACGGAGAGTACTGGTACTACAACGCATCAGCGGACTACGTGTACAACTTCACCGAAGCCATGTTTGCCAGCATCGGCATACGGGCTGGCGGCAACGACGACCAGCTCGGACCGAACGGCCGCGAGAGCAACCTCTGGGGCGGCGCAAGCTTCAGCGCGAGCTTCTAGAGCTAGCTTCCTAACTGAACGAAGCTTTGACAGCCCGTCTTCCCTATCCCGGGAGGCGGGCCTTTTTCTGGGAACGCGGGCGGCTCGCCCGCAAATAGCTTGGTCCTGCGCTGCTGCGGGCGAGCCGCCCGCGTTCCCAGTGGATGATCTTCGATTCCCCTAAAAAAAAGTGCTGGCCCGGAGGCCCCCCTCCGAGCCAGCTATCCCTTTTTGTTGCCTTGATCCTGAACCAATGCGTGTTTCCACGCAGTCCAAAATTGATGTGACCGCTGACTGGTCTTTTGAAACTGTATGGGCCGTCTGTTGCGGACTAACCCTGATCGCCGTTCTGGCAAAATTCCCTATCGTTGCGATCGAGTTATAGTTAATCGACTTTCGCCTACTTTCCAGTCGTTCAGCCCGTTTTCGCGCTTTTTTGCCATCTCAGCATACCGACGAAGCAGGAGCTTTCGAGAGTTCTCGTACGACTCGTTACGCATATCGACACGTCCCGCGAGGCGCAGAACCTGAACACAGGAGATAAAGGAGGCTCAGCGATGAACTCAGCGAGCAAGCGCTGAGACTTCTTCTCAGACGCTAAAACTCTGGGATAAACAGCAAGCCGAATTCTGAAGTTCCGAGCATCCAGCCAAAATCTGCCGCTGCGCAATAACTCTGATCAGCTGATCAGAGTTATTGCGCAGCCAATGCGGCTTGAACCTTGAAAGAGGTTCTAGAGCCTCCTTAGCCAATCGACCAGTTGGCGCATGGCTATGCCTCGATGGCTCAGAGTCGCCTTCTCGGCACTGGTAAGCTCGGCGAAACTGGATTCGAAACCGTGAGGAACGAAAACAGGATCGTAGCCAAACCCTCCCTCGCCTCTCGGTTCGTGGGCTATACGACCAGAGCACGATCCTTCGAAGACCAGCTCTCGACCGGCAGAGGAGACGAGAGCGAGATGACATTGAAAGGCCGCGACTCGGTCAGGCGAGGACAGGCCACCCAGAGCCCTCAGTAGCTTGTCGACGTTCTCCTGGTCGCTCGCCTCCGGCCCGGCATAGCGAGCGGAGTAGACGCCGGGAGCGCCATCTAGGGCGTCAACGCAAAGCCCGCTATCGTCGGCCAAAGCCCATGAATCCGTCTCATCGAGCGGTAGAAGCTCCGCGAGAGCACTAGCCTTCTTGAGAGCGTTGCCTCGAAAGGTCTCCCGATCTTCTTCCACCTCGGGCATGCCGCCGAGAGCCGCAGGCGAAAGGACTTTCATCGGCAGTCCGGCCTCCGCTAGCATGCTTCGCAGTTCGGAAAGCTTGTGGGCGTTACCCGTGGCTAAATACAGTTTCATCCACGTCCAAGCGAGCTGGATACGAAACGAAGCCTCGCATGAGCTGGTCGGCCCCGAAAACCTCGTGGCGGACCTGGTCCAGGCGGATCGCCTGGGAAAGCCGCTCGGTGCGGAAGCCTCGGTAAACAGACTTCGCCTTGTCGTCGGCTAGGAGGATGGGAGCTCGGTAGTTGAAGTGATAATCAAGCTCGCGAGTGTGCAGCAGTTCGCTAATCAGGCGGCTGCCGCCTTCGAAATAGACGCCGTTGATGCCCACGTCGAAGCAGCGTTTTCGAAAGACGGAGAACGGCACCTTCATATTCTCGGCCGGCAGCACCCATACATTGACTCCTTCGGTCTCGAGGCGGCGAATGTAGCCGGTGCCAGCGGCGTCGGTGGTCACCACGATGGTGTTGTCGCGAAAGTCGTCGGTGTAGATCGAAGGCAGGTACCGTCCCATAGCGGTGCGTAGCAGACCATCGAATACGAAGCGCATGCCGCACCATTCCTCTTCGCCTTCGATGCGGCTCGTGAGCCTCGGATCGTCGTCCACCAAGGTCCCAGCGCCTACCGCGATGGAAGGAAAAAGCCGTCGCCATCGCATGACGTCCGCTCGGGCTTCCTCGCCAGTGATCCATTTCGACTCGCCGCTGCGGCAAGCTATCTTGCCGTCGAGGGTAGTAGCGGACTTGGCTGCGAAAATCGGCACACGACGCTGCAACCAGTGATTGGCGATCAGGTTCAGGTCCTCGCACTCGTCGATCAGGATGCGGCGCTCGACCTTCACTCCGCCCTCCTTGAGGGCGTCGGCGCCCTTGTTGGCGTGTTCGGGCACGGGATCGCTCGCCCCGATCAGCACGGACTTTATGCCCGAGTCGAGAATGGAGCGAAGCCCGGACTCGAGGCGATTCGACGAAGCACCGGGCTCCAGAGTCAGGAACAAACTGGCGCCTGACTTAGGCTTGCGCCCCAGCTCTTCGAGCAGACGAGACTCGGGACCGCTGGAGCTAGGTCGCTCTACGCCTGCAGCCGCCACCACGTCGCCGTCCTCGACTAGGACCGCGCCAATCATGGGCTGCGGATGAGTCCGCCCCCAGCCCTTCCGAGCCTCGGCCAGAGCGGCTTGCATAAAGCGTTCCTTCTCAGATTGGTTCATAGGCTTGAGCGCTTGCTGAAAGCCCCTTTTAGAAAGGGTTTTCCCCGGACGCGCAATTCCCTATTGCGCCGAGACATAGGGATTCGTGGCCTTCTCCGCTCCCACGGTGGTGTCCGGACCATGTCCGGGCCACACAACGACGTCATCCGGCAGGGTATAGATTCGCTCCCGAATCGAGGTCTGCAAAACCTCGAAATCGCCGCCAGGCAAATCCCAGCGCCCCACTCCACCAGCGAAAAGAGCGTCACCCACAAAGGCAGTCTTCAAGTCGGCGAAATAGAAAAGAACGTTTCCCGGACAATGCCCCGGCACATGTCTCACCTCGCAGCTCGTTCCGAGAATCTCGAAACTCTGGCCGTCCTCGACCCAGTGATCCACGGAAAAACCCTCGAGCTGGATGTCCGGCGGATAGGCGTAGGAACGCATCATCTCCGGCGTTTCGAACATAGCCCTGTCCGCCGCATGCCCATAGACCGGCGCTCCAGTTTTCGCTATGCGGGCCGCGTCACCAATATGATCATAGTGGCCGTGGGTCAGCAGCAAGGCCTTGAGCTCGCAACCGCTATCGCGCAATACCGGCGAGACGTCGTTCCACAGAAAATGCGGGGCATCGATGGCGACAGCTTCGCCGCGCTGCGCATCGGTCAGGAGAAACGCGTTAGTCTGCAGGTAGCCA
The DNA here is from genome assembly GCA_028284635.1 of Pelagicoccus sp. Lineage (GTDB taxonomy): Bacteria > Verrucomicrobiota > Verrucomicrobiia > Opitutales > Opitutaceae > Pelagicoccus. Next base: position 34,405 of record JANQRJ010000003.1, on the reverse strand, counting down.
GACGGAAAAACTCGAAAGTCCAAGCTCATGCCAAAGGTGAAACCGGCTTCGAGATTCGAATGCAACTTCGGAACGCATTTCCAGCCATATGAGCAGTTTTCAGCTAGCTGCGGTCTCGCAGAGCGCTCCACACGATAGCCAGACTGGCGATGGAGCTGAGCGGCATGAGGACGGCAGCGACCAGCGGGGTCACCGCCCCCTGCAAGGCAAAGCCTCCCGCAGCGAGGTTGTAGGAGATGGCGAATGCCAGCAAAGCTCTTACCGCTCGGCGGCGACGCTCGCCCATTTCAATCGCGCTGCGAATTCCCTGAATGCCATTTCCCAAATAGTGAAAATCGGCCCGTTCAGCCACAATGCCCTGCTCGTTGGCTGGAGCTCCGCAGCAAAGAGCCTTTTTGAAGGCCAGGGTGTCGTTGGCTCCGTCCCCCACCATCAAGCATCGACCATGGCCATTCTCCTCTATCCAGCGGGCCTTGCCCTCCGGTAGCATATTTCCGAATACGCGTTCAGGTCCGATTCCCAGAAGGCGGCCGACCGCCTTGGCCTTTTCCTCTCGGTCTCCGCTCAGGATGAAAAGCTCCAATCCCAGATCTTCCAATGCTTGGGCCTCGTCAAGAGCGTCAGGCAAAGGTCGGTCATCGAATTCGAAAACAGCTATGTCTTCCCCATCTGCAGCAAACGTGGTGCCTCGACTCCCCTCCTTGCCCAAAGCCACCCAATTGGCTCGTCCTAGACGCCACTGCCGACCAAAAGCCTCGAGTTCCAGCCCCAGTCCGACCCGTTCCTTCACCGTCGCGGCGAGTCCTTCATCGTCCCGAAAGAGTCCCTTGGCCATCATAGCCTCTCGCAGAGATCGCGCCACGGGGTGTCGGGAGCGAGCACACAAGACACTGAGAACATGTCGAGATCGTTCAGTCAATGTATCCAGATACTGGGGATTCAGGAGCGTCAATGAAGACCTGGTCAGCGTGCCTGTCTTGTCGAAGGCCACTTTTCGCGTGCGGCTCAGTCGATTCCACAGCGAATGCGTTGTCACAAACACGCCTCGGCTCTTAAGTTTGGCTAAAGCGATCTCATCGGCAAAGGGCCAGGCTATGCCCAGAGCGCAAGGGCAGGAAACCACCAGAACCGCTATGAAAACCTTCAAACCCATCGTAAGCCCGTCGGCCAGCCACCAGGCCATCCCGCCAAGCAAGGCCACGCCAAAGGCGACAGCCAGATAACGGAAGATCCACTTCTGGGCGACCCGGTCCCGCTCCTGCGAACGGACCGACCGGCCCGCCAGCTTGGCCAGAAGCGATTGGTCCCAATCTTCTAGAGAACGCCAGGTCGACGGATAGGGAGACTCAAGAGCGGCCCCGGAAGGAGCATCTTCGCCCTTCACTACGAGACGCGATTCCGTCTCTCCACTGATCCAGTCCATGCCCAGACTCGCTTCACCGCCTTCAAGGCGCGAGTGAGTCGGCAGGCGCTGCCCTGGGCGAAGCCAATACGAGTCGCCTTGCTTGAGCTGTTCAGCCGAGGCGCGTATCCGTCCTCCGGATGCGCTCTCGATCTCCACCTCCGGAGCCGCAAAGGACAGGTCGGCAAGGCGATTGCGATTGCGCTCGATAGCTACGATTTGCAGCCAGCGGCCGCAGAGCATGAAAAACACGAACGTGGAGACGAAGTCGAAGTAGATCAGGCTCTCTGCGCCCGTGAACATCCCATACCAGCTGGCGAGATACGCGAATACGATACCGATCGATATCGGCAGATCGAGATGGGCGATCCCCTGCATCGCTGCCTTCGCCGCCTTCGCAATGAAATAGCTCCCGCCAAAAACCATGCTCAACGTAGAGAAGGCAGCCGAAAGCCAGGTGAAATGCGGAGCGAACGCGAAGCTGCTTTCCATGCCCAAGTATCCAGGCAAGGTGTACAGCATGCCATTCAGGGCAAAGGCGCCGGCCAAGCCAAGTTTCCATGCGACTTGACGAGATTCGGATTCGGCGTTCTGGCGAGCCGGACACACCCGATAGCCAAACCGCTTGAGTTCTCCGGCAAAATCGGCGACCGAGAATTCTCCGCTTCGCCACTGTAGATCCAGACTGCCATACTGCACGTTGACGCGACAGCTCAGGCCGCCAGGAGCCTCCGCGAAAAGCCGGTCGACGAGCCAAACGCAGCCCACGCAGGAAACGCCCTCCAAAGCCAGAGTCAGAGAGGCAGCCGGGCCAGCCTGTTCCGCAGTTTCCTGCAAAGCATGAATCCAGTGGAAATCCGTGTCCTCGAAGACATTGGCTCCGACCGGCTGCGAAACGCTGCCTCGCAGCTCGTAGAAACGTTCGAGCGACTCGTCATGAATAACTCGATACACGTATTCGCAGCCGGAGCAGCAAAAGCGGTCCGATTCGGCCGTAGCCGCGAAGCGAGTGCCGCAGTGCTCGCAAGTAGCGCGAGCGCGTTCGTGAGAACGCGGAATCGAGGTCACAGGTCCCGCGTTCTCACGAACGCGGCTACGCACGCTACCTTTTTGGGTTCGCCTGCCGCTCAGTTGCATAACGCCCCTCCCGCCGCGACGCCTGCTACGCTTACGTCCATAAATCCGCGAACGCAAAGCGCCGCCAATGCAGCCAGGGCCAAGCCACGCCTCAAGTAGCTCAACCGTTGCGGCTGCGCTCGACCTGCCAGCCACGACCACCCCGTTTGCCCAAGCAGCAAGAGCGGGACCGTGCCCAGGGCGAAGGCAGCCATGACCATCGCTCCACCGATTGCCGAGCCGCTCATCGTAGTGGCCCAGAGAATGAGATAGAGCGGACCGCACGGGATCAAGGGGGTGGCTAGGCCGAGCGCTAAACCGCGCGTGTGCCCTGAAACGCGATACGCTCTCTGCACAAGGCCACGGCCGTATCCCTTGCTGGCCTGCCAGCGGGTAAAGGTAGCATCCCAGCCTAGAGCTAAGACGAGAAAAAACAGAGCAAAGGCCCAAGGCGCGTAGCGAGCGGGATTCTCTCCCAGCCAGGAAACGAGCTGGCTTCCCAAGGCTCCGGCCAAGCCGCCGAGCGCCGAATAGGACGCCAGCCGTCCAAAATGGTAGAGCCCACGCGAGACGGCCTCGGAGCGACCTGGCTGCTTGGCGCCGATAAGCGAGCAGCTCAGCGGCCCACACATGCCTACGCAATGCAGGCTCGCCACCAGACCCGCTACCAAAGCTGCTGCTGGATTCAACAGCGAAAACATATTCATCTCCGCGTTCATGGGGCCACTTTCAACGGAACTGGTTCAGGAGCGTTTTTCGAGGCCACGGAAATCAGAGTCGCCCAGGCTCCTATCAGGATCGCAAAGGCTACCGTCACACAGATCCAGAGCGTCAAACCGCTGCGGCGCTTTTTCGTTCGAGAGTCCGCCATGATCTCAGGGAAGCTTGTCTGGATCGGGACCGATGAATTCGAGAGGCCGTTCCATGAGACCTTCGCCCGTCTCGTCTTGGACACTCACCGAAAGACTGAAGCCACCAATGTATTCATTTTTCGGAACAAGGATGACGACGAGCTTAACGACTTCTGCATTTCCCTCGATAGAGAAGGCGTCTTCGATCCCTCTCACTTGAGCCGCCGCAAAGTCCGTAGTCACAGCGAGACGATAGACGCCCCCCTCGTTGTTCTTGTTGGTCACGCGAACCATGAACTGATTGCGCACCACGCCCTCGTCTACGAAGTAGGAAGAACCCGGAGCCCGCCAGGCTGTCAAAGTAGCGTCTCCCAGGCCGCTGAGCGAGAAGAGCAGAACACCCAAGCCGAGGGCGAGCAGAAACGTGTAGAGGATCGTGCGCGGACGAACGATGCGGGTCGGACGACCGCTCAAGCCTTCCATCGAGTCGTAGCGCACGAGACCTTTGGGGCGATTGAGCTTCGTCATCACCGTATCGCATGCATCGATACAAGCAGCACAGCCGATGCACTCCATTTGCAGGCCCTGGCGGATGTCGATTCCGGTAGGACAGACCTGCACGCAGCGATTGCAGTCGATGCAGTCGCCAGCGGCTGGGTCGCTAGCCTTGCCGCGAGGCTCGCCGCGCTTCTCGTCGTAACCTATGACCATGGAATGCTCGTCGATCAACGCGGACTGCAATCGTCCATATGGGCAGATAACGATACAGAGTTGCTCGCGAAACCAGCCGAAGTTCAGGTACAATACGCTCGCGAAAAGGAAAACGAAAAGAAAGACCTTCCAGTGACGCGAAGGCGCTTCCTGCATCATCTCCCAGAGACCTGGAATGGAGACGAAATAGGCCATGAAAAGGTGGGCCACGGCGAGCGATACCATAATGAAAGCGGCGTGCTTCAGGCCACGCTTGAGAATGCGTTCGGGACTCCAGCCCGCCGAGTCCAGGCGTCGGCGCTTCACCGCATCTCCCTCGATCCAACGCTCCAATCGACGGTAGACATGCTCCAGAAATACCGTCTGCGGACAAGCCCAACCACACCAGATGCGCCCAGCCAAAGCGGTGACATAGAACAATCCAAAGCCGAGACCGGTGATGAGGAAGAAAGCCAGCCATAGATCCTGAGAGGCGAAAGTCAGTCCGAAGAAATGGAAGCGCATCGCGCTGGTATCCAAAAACACCGCCGGATAGCCTCCGATAGGAATCCAAGGCAACGCAGCGTAGATCAGTATCAGAAAATACGCTACAACTCGGATGGCCATGGTATAGCGGCCTTTGACATCAGCCGGATGGATGATGTAGCGCGAACCGTCCTCGTTGATGGAGGTAACGGAATTCCGATTGGGCTGATGAGCTGATGGCTTGGGGCTCATCTCAGATTCTCTCTCCGCAGCCGAAGTCGATAGACTTCGGACCTCTCCAAACTCTTTCGAGTTCGGCTACTTCGAGAGATCGTCCCGGGAAGAAAGCCACCGCCCTAATTCTCCTGCTTGTCCAGGATGTAGGCCACGACCTGGTTAACCTTTTCGTCGCCAAGCACGGGGCCCCATGGAGGCATGCCGGCAGTGGGAAGTCCTTCGACCACAATGCGCTTTATCTGCAAAGGGTCTCCTCCGTACTTCCAGTCCCCATCGTTGAGAGCGAGTCCGATTCCACCTTCGAGATTCGCCCCGTGACAGGCGAGGCAGGTAGAAATGTAGACTTGCTCGCCGGCGGCTACCGCGTCCGCGTCCTTCGCCATGGCCCAGAGCGCCGCGTCGTCTATTACGCCTGCTTTAGCCGCTGCCTCGGCCGCGCGGGCGGAGATGTCGGCCATCGCCAGGTCGAAGGCTTCCTCCTGAGTCGGACCGAGATCGGCCTTGAAATAATAGATCCAGTAAGCGACGGCGAAGACGATCGTCGCGTAGAGGGTGAATAGCCACCAGTTGGGCAGCTTCTTGTCGAATTCCTGGATTCCGTCGTAGCTGTGCTCGCGAACGGGGTCTTCTTGCGGTGATTGCTTCATTTTCTAAGAAAGGTTATTCGTCGTTGAGTTTCGATTACGCTATTCGTCGTCGAGGGGAAGGCGACTGGCTCTGTCGCTGTCGCGCTTCTCCATCGAGAGGGCCTTCCAGACGATGATGCCGAAGGCTATTAGGAAGAGGGCTATGCCGATCTTGGGAAAGAGCAGATGCCAGTCTGTATAAGCTACGCGTTGCAACATAGTGATGTGGGTCGTTTCGTTACTCCGCTTTGGCAACCTTGGGAGTCGGTTCCTCGAAGGATCCAAGCTGTTGGAGGTAGGCGATCAAGGCGATGATCTGCTTATCCGGATCGATCTCCTTGCCCTGCTCTTCCAAGCCTTTGGCGATCTCCCGAGCCTGGGCCTTCGCAGCGGAGTCGATCTCGGCAGGCGAACGGTCCGGGAACGGCACGCCGAGAAGCTTGAGAGCGGCAATCTTGGAGTTCAGCGAACTGTAGTCGGTAAACTTCTCGAAGAGCCACGGGTAGTTCGGCATATTGGACTGCGGCGACGTGCTGCGCGGATCGAGCATGTGATCATAATGCCAAACGTCGCCGTACTTGCCGCCGATGCGAGCGATATCGGGCCCCGCTCGACGGGAGCCCCATTGATAGGGATGGTCGTAGATGGACTCGCCAAGCCGACTGTATTCGCCGTAGCGCTTCACCTCGGCCACGAAGGGGCGAATCATCTGCGAATGACAGTTGTAGCAGCCCTCGGCTATATAGATATCGCGTCCAGCGAGCTCTAGTGGCGTGTAGACTTTCTGTATCCGGTCTTCGGCTACGCTGTCTCGATCGATATTGACCAGCGGAACGATCTGCACGACGCCGCCGACCGCCACGGAGAGCAGCACGAGTACCGTGAAGGGCAGCGAGTTCTTCAGCAGCTGATCGTACCAGGCAGCGAAATTCTCTCCGCTTTTCGCAAAGTGAACCACGCAGAGAACGGTAGTCAGGATGGAAAGCGTCATCCCGAGGAGCTCTGTCAACCCGCTGCCGAAAAGCCAGAGGCAGAAGAAGACAACCAACCCAGCCGAGTAGAGGAAGGCGGGATGGCCGATCGCGCCGAACAGCCCCATGGGCTTCTCGGATTCGGCATCGTCTTGAATCTCGAGTACCCCGTTCACCTTCTGGCCGGACTTCATGGTCATCCAGATGTTATAGGCCATCAGGATGAATCCGACCAAGTAGAGGCCGCCGCCAACCACGCGGGTCAGCATGAGGGGGCGAATGGACTGGAGAGTTTCGAGAAAAGCGGGATAGGCCAGAATGCCGTTTTCATCCGCGCTGTTCAGCATCAGGCCCTGCGTGATGCCCGAGACCCACATCGAGGCGACATAGAGAAGGATGCCGACCAGCCCGAGCCAGAAATGCATGTTGGCCATGGCCACGGAGTACAGTTTCGTGTTCCAGAGCCTCGGAGCGAGGAAGTAGAACATGCCTGCCGCCATAAAGCCGTTCCAGCCAAGAGTCCCTGAGTGCACGTGTCCAATGATCCAGTCCGTATAGTGAGCTAGGGCATTGACCGAGCGAATGGAGAGCAGCGGTCCCTCGAAAGTCGCCATACCGTAGAACGTGACCCCTGCGGCGAAGAATTTCAGTACGGGATCCGTACGGAGCTTGTCCCAAGCGCCTCGCAGGGTGAGCAGGCCGTTGAGCATGCCGCCCCACGACGGAGCCCAAAGCATGAGACTGAAAATCATGCCGAGGCCTTGCAGCCAGCCCGGCAAAGCCGTGTAGAGCAGATGGTGAGGGCCGGCCCAGATGTAGATGAAGACGAGCGACCAGAAATGCACCACTGAAAGCCGATACGAATAGACAGGCCGGTTAGCAGCCTTGGGCAGGTAGTAGTACATGATGCCGAGAATCGGCGTGGTCAGAAAGAAGGCCACGGCGTTGTGTCCGTACCACCATTGCACGAGAGCGTCCTGCACGCCTCCAAAAACCGGATACGAATGGAGCAGGCTCGTGGGTATGGACAGGTGGTTGACGATGTAGAGCATCGCGACCGTGACGATAGTCGCTATGTAGAACCAGATCGCCACGTAGAGCGACTTCTCCTGGCGACGAGCTAGGGTCCAAAAGAAGTTTATGCCGAAGACCACCCAGATGAGAGCGACGGCTATATTGATCGGCCAGATCAGCTCGGCATACTCCTTGCCCCGGGTCAGACCGAAGGGAAGCGTCAAGGCCGCCGAAAGGATGATCGCCTGCCAGCCCCAGAAGTGCAGATTCGACAGAAAGTCCGAAGCCAGCCGGGCTTTGACCAGTCTCTGAGTCGAATGATAAACCCCGGCGAACATCATGTTGCCCACAAAGGCGAAGATCACCGCGTTCGTGTGCAGCGGGCGGAGGCGGCCGAATGTCAGCCACTCCATGTTGAAGTTCAGCAGGTGGAAGTTCAGCTGCGCTGCGATGAGGACGCCGACCAGCATGCCGACGATTCCCCAGACAATCGATGCCAGCATGAACAGGCGCACGATCTGGTCGTTGTATTCTATGACACGTTTTTTTTCCGTCATGGTGTGGGTGTGGGTTTGAAACGAAGGAGGAATCGGAAAAGGCTGACACCTAGCGTCGGTCGCCGTGACGGGCTACCTGCTCGTCCTCTAGCGGCATAAGACTGTCGCGCTCCGGACTGCTCGTCGCCGCCGACTTTCTCGTAAACACGAAAAACGAAACGGCCAGACCCACGAGGATCAGGCCGATGAAGGCGGTGAGAAGGATCACGTTCATACTTAGCGAGTTAGCGGCGCTTACAAGATACAGCAAATTTACCAATTATTAAATACCTTTATTTCTTTTATTATGATCGGAGCTTATGGATCAAGCCTAAATCGAAATAAACGTTCCGCTTCACGGTTTCGAGAATAGCGGAAAACCGGACAGCGTCAAACGAGGTCAAAAAAACGGAGCGAACACCCTTCTCGTCACCGACGACAAAGACTCCAGAACTACTTCAAACCACACGAATTCTCCGTACAACCTGGAGCGAAAAACCGGCAGGCGGGGGTACGATTAAAAATGTTTCCTCTGACGGGCAGAGGTAGGGCCCGATCGTCCCGCCGTCGCGCATAGGCGTCAACTTAAGGTAAGAAGCATCCTTAGGAGGGCAACGCTCCGTCGTTGCCGCAGCGTTTATTCCCTCGTAGGCTCTGCGGCAATGACGGAGCATTGCCCTCCAGCCCACCGCCTTTCGGCTTAAGTTGACGCCTATGCGCCGTCGCGGGAGCCGCGGAGAATGGATCCTGCAACACGGCCCGCTCGGCGATCGGGCCCTACCAGGACGACATTTTAATCGCACCCGTAAACGGGACGGGTTCGGGTATGTTTATTGAACTGATCCGGCAGCAAGGTTCGAGCGTCTCCCCGGCTTCAGTCTTCACGCCACATCGAGAAGAGGTAGCCTTGGCTATCTACTCGGCGCAGCAGGCAATTCGCTACGCTATGCTCAATGGAGATGGCAAACGCCAGTCCGTCGTCGCTTAGAAATCCATCGGGCTCGGGCAAATTGCCCAACAGCGCGTGGATGTAGTCCTCCACTTCTTTCGGAAAATAGCCCTCGAACGAGTGAAAGGCGGGAAAAAAACTGCGACAGAACTCTTCCGCATCGCTCGAAGCCGACTCCACTTCCGCCTCCGAGGTGAAGTAGAACCAGGCTACGCTGCGGCCCTTTTTTTCGGCCATAAGCTCGACCACTCGATCCGAGACCGTGCGGGAGAAAACGTCGAGGGCATATCGGGCGATCTGATTGTAGAGCGATTTCGGCGGCCAGGCGTCAACCCGTTCCTCGCTACGACGACCCTTCACCAGATGGGCAGCCAGGCGAGCCCGGTAGCCGATATTCACTTCGAGCAGAATCGCCCCGTTGTCCAATTCGCAGCTAGTGAGACTGCCTAGATCCTCGACTCTTTCCGAGCCCACGAAATTGGGCAGAAGGCAGATTGCAGCGCTCCTGAGATCCAAAGTCCTTACCAGATGCTCCTCAAGCTCCGTCCAACTGCTGAACACGTCCGCATCCGCCACTCCGCGCGTGCGAAGCGAGCGAAGCTGGGTTTCCGGCTGATCAGCAGCTGGAGCCACGGGCGGCGTTTTGCTAAAATTAAACATCTATCTACTTCTACGTTCCAAATCGTAAAAACGCTTCAGGAAATCGGTTTCAAATTTAGACGGCCCTAATGGCTTAAGTTCCGTTCTGATGGATTCCAGGCCACTTTTCCGTGGAAACCGGTAGAAGGCCACTTCGAAACGCGATCCTTCGTACGCGCTTCCACGTCAGATACGGAAGCCAAAACCTTAACGAGGTCTCAGCTCAACACGTAGCTCGAATGAAGCGCGGTCGTTCGCTCCAATCGTCAAGACCCTCCGCGGCAGCAAAACCGACTTGCAAACAAAGCTTTAGCAGGGCCTCGCGATGTTCAAGGCCGGTCTCCAACCAAAGCGTCCCTCCCGACTGCATTCTGGGAAGCGCTTCTTGGACGATGATCCGCAGGTCAGACAACCCAGCTTCGTCAGCCACCAAGGCATTGCGAGGTTCGTGGTCGCGCACCTCCGGCTCCGCGCTAGCCAACTCGGCCTCCGTGAGGTAAGGCGGGTTGGCCACGATCAGATCGAACCTTTCCTCTACCGGAAGCTCCTCGAACCAATCCGACCGCCGAAACTCGACTCGATTCTGCAAGCCGCAAAGCAGAGCGTTTTCCCTCGCGAGTTCCAAGGCAGCCTCACTGGCGTCGATCGCTACGATCTCGCTGCGTGGCAAAGCGAAAGCCAGAGCGAGGGCGATCGCTCCGCTTCCAGTGCCGAGATCCAAGATACGGAGAGAGGCGTCGTTTTCCGGCACGGAATCCGCCACCCGCTGGACGAGCTGCTCGGTCTCCGGACGCGGGATCAAGGCCCGAGCGTCCGCCTTGAGCGTCAGCTCCTGAAACGGCGCCGAGCCAAGAATGTACTGCAGGGGCTCTCGCTTCGCTCGGCGAGCGACCTTCGACCGCATGTCGGCAAGCTCCTTCTCGACCAACGGCCGATCAAACTGCATGTAGAGCCGCATGCGATCGATGCCCAGTGCGGAGGCGATCAGCCACTCCGCGTTGAGGCGAGCGTTCTCCACACCCTTGCTCTCCAGGAAGCCAGCGCTGCGCTGCAGGACTTCCAGCACTGTGAGCGCGTCAGACATGTCGAAATGAAACGTCCGGCATCGAGATCCCGAAAAAAACCGGACGCATCAGCCCTGACGCGCCATGAGCGCTTCGATCTTCAGATTCTGATCCGCCGCATGCAGCGATTCCAGCACTTCATCGAGCTCTCCGTCCATCACTTGAGGCAGGCTGTGCACGGTCAGCCCGATACGATGGTCGGTCAGGCGGCTCTGAGGAAAATTGTAGGTGCGAATCCGTTCGCTGCGGTCGCCCGTGCCGACTTGCTTCTTGCGGTTTTCCGCATACTTCGCCCGTTCCTCGTCCTCCTTCTGCTTCAACAGGCGAGCGTAGAGGACCTTCATGGCCTTGGCCCGGTTCTTGATCTGAGAGCGCTCGTCGGCGCAGTAGACGGTGATGCCCGTGGGCTTGTGCACGATATTGATCGCCGAGTCAGTCGTATTGACGTGCTGGCCCCCTGCTCCACTCGCTCTGGCCGCAGTGATTTCCAAATCCTGCGGATTGATCTCCACGTCAACCTCTTCAGCCTCGGGAAGCACTGCCACGGTCACGGTGGAGGTATGGATACGGCCTTGGGACTCGGTCTCTGGCACGCGCTGCACCCGATGCACGCCGCTTTCGAATTTCAACTGCTTGTAGACCTCTTCCCCCGTTACGGAAAAAATGACCTCCTTGAAGCCGTCCATCCCGCTGGCGCTGGCGCTCATCTGCTCGACGCGCCAGCCACGCCGCTCGCCCAGCCGAGTGTACATCCGAAAGAGGTCGGCTGCGAAAAGAGACGCCTCATCGCCGCCCGCCCCTGCCCGGATTTCCATGATCGTGTTGCGCGAATCGGTTTCCTCTGGGGGGATCATAGCCGCCAGGATCTCTGTCTCCAACTTCTCGACCTTCTCCTCCAATTCGGGAATCTCCATCTCGGCAAGCTCCTTGAGCTCCGCATCGCCCTCGAGATCCTCCAGAATCTCGCGATTTTCGGTCAGCTGGGACTTGGTTTTGAGCAGCTCGTCGTTTGCCGCGAGCAACTCGCGCAGCTTCATCTGCTCGCGCGAAAGAGCCGCCGAACGCCGAGCGTCGTTGTAGAAGTCCGGCTCGTTCATCATGGCGTCGATCTCTTCGACGCGCGTCTTGAAAGGGGAAATATCTGGAAGCGTGATGGCCATGGAAGCAAAACGGCGGCACAGCATGATCGCGGAACCGCCCGGCAAGACACGAATCCGTTACGCAAAGCCAAGCCCTTGGCAAGGCTAGTACGCGCCACTTCCCCACAAGACCCCCCATCCTCCCCCAAGAAATCCATCCCGAAACGCCTCCCGCGGACATTTAATTCTCCAACGTTGGAGAATTAAATGTCCGCGGGAGGCGAGAGATGACGGCGGTCGGCCTTGAAGAAGAGGCGTCTTGGCGAGGAAGGCGCTCGACCCGGAGGCTGGCTTTGGCAAATGATTGCGTCGAAACGACAGAACCCTTTCGCCATGGCCCAAAGCTTCTCTACCCAAAACAAGATCGCCCTCGTCTGGGACTTCGACAAGACCCTTATCCCGGGCTACATGCAGCAGCCCCTTTTCGAGGCCTTCGAGATCGACGAGACCAACTTCTGGAACGAGGTCAACACCATGGCCCAACGCTACAAGCAGCGCGGCTACACGGTCTCCGGCGAATCCGTCTATCTCAACCACATCCTCACCTACGCCCGAGCCGGCAAGATGCCAGGCCTCAACAACCGGATGCTGCGCGAACTCGGCCAGCAAATCGTCTTCTACGAGGGCCTCCCGAAATTCTTCCAAGAGCTGCGCGACGAAGCCCGCTCGAAGCCCGAGTACGTCAAGCACGACCTCCAGCTCGAGCACTATATAATCACCACGGGCATCGCCGAAATGGTGCACGGCAGCAAGATCGCTTCCTATGTCGATGGCATCTACGGCAGCGAATTCATCGAAAATCCGCTCCAGCCCGGCTACCTCACCCAAGACGACTTCCCTTTGGAAAGCGAGGACATCGTCAGCCAGATCGGCACCATGATCGACAACACCACTAAGACCCGCGCCCTATTCGAAATAAACAAAGGCTCCAACCGCGACGAGAATATAGACGTCAACGCCAAGATGGCTCCAGAGGATCGACGCATACCGTTTCAGAATATGATATACATAGCCGACGGTCCTAGCGACGTGCCCTGCTTTTCCGTTCTGCGCAAATTCGGCGGCAAGGCCTACGCCGTGTACAAGCCCGGCAACGACGAGGAGTTCGAGCAGAACGACGTCCTGCTGCAGACCAATCGCATCCACGCCTATGGCCCAGCCCGCTACTCGGGCGACAGCAATACCGCAATGTGGCTGCGCATGCACGTGCATAAAATCTGCCAGCGCATCGTCGACGACCGAGAAGCCTACCTCGCCCAGAGAGTCGCCAAGCCCCCACGCCATCTCAAGGACAAGGAAGAGTCGGACGACGAACTCCCACCCGAGGCCGCCGAACAGGATACTCTCAACCTCTAGCCTGGATTACTCGATCATTGGAGCTGCATCATGGATGCTATACGCCCTAAGTCCGACAGACAAGCAGCGGAGACGAGTTCCTCCCAGCGACAACACCCACATGAAACTCCAGAACAACGACAGAATTCTCTTCATAGGCGACTCCGTCACCGACTCCAGTCGCGACAAGTCGAGCGATCCGAACGGCAGCGACCTAGGATCCGGCTACGTTTCCATGGTCGATGCCATGCTCGCCGTCAGGTATCCCGATATTCGTATTGATGTTGTCAATACAGGCGTGAATGGCAATCGCGTCATCGACCTGGAAAGCCGATGGCAAAGCGATGCGATCGACATCGAGCCGGACTGGCTCTCGATACTCATCGGGTTCAACGACGTTTGGCGGCAGATCGACCCGCAGGACACCGTCGTTCAAGTGGACCCCGAGCTTTTCGAGTCCACCTATCGCAAGATCCTCGACCAGATACGGCCGACGCTCAAGGGACTCATCCTCATGGCGCCCTACATAATAGAAAATGATCGCAACGATCCCACGAGGATCATGCTCGCGCAGTACGGCGCCATCGTCGAAAAGCTCGCGTCGGAATTCGACGGGCATCTCGTCGAACTGCAGCCGGCATTTGACGCCAGACTCGAACACCGAGATCCAGAGACCTACAGTTCAGACCGTATTCACCCCACTATGACAGGTCACCTAGTCATCGCGAAAAACGCGCTTCGCACCCTGGATTTCCAGTGGGATTGAGCAGGAACTTGGGAAGCCCTAGCGTGGATCCCGCAGAGTGGGACCGCGTCCGCATCGGTTGGATTCCTTGTAGCCGAAGTCGATAGACTTTGGTTCTCTACCTGTCCTCCAAAGTCGTTCGACTTCGGCTACACCTTAAAACCGCGGTCGCGGTCCCGCTCTGCGCATAGGCGTCAACTTAAGCCGAAAGGCGATGGGCTGGAGGGCAATGCTCTCCCGCGACTGCGGGACCGCAGAGCCTACAGAGGGAATAACCGGCACGGCAACGACGGAGCGTTGCCCTCCAAAGGATGCTTCTTACGTTAAGTTAATGCCAATGCGCTCTGCGGAATCCGCGCTACGGTTCATGCGTGACGCGACACTAGCAAATAAATTTCCCCGCCTGGGAATAAACTGGGCGAGAGGCGGCTCTATTCGTCGGCCCCAGGGCAATTCGGCCCTGCGGGTTGTTAGCGCCAACTCAACCTCACGCTTAGAATAATGATGATATCCAAATCTAGAACTATCGCCAAAGCGGCGATCGGCAGCTGCGTTCTGCTCGCCAGCCTCGCCACAGTCAACGTCCATGCCACGGTCCTCAAGATCGAGGTCGAAAACCGGAGCGAGCGAGGCGGACTCTGGTTCACTCCGGTGTTCCTCGGCTTCCACGACGGCTCCTTCGATGCATTCGATGTAGGATCCCAAGCCAGCGCAGCTCTCGAGCTGATCGCCGAAGACGGAGTGCCCAGCGGCCTGATTGGCGAAGTTGCCGCCGTCGCTGGCGGAATCGGCAAGGTTCTCTTCCAAGACCCTACGGCGGGAGGCCCCCCAGGCGTGCTCTTCGCCCCTGGCCAATCCCAGTCGACTGAAGTGCACCTCGACCCGACTGCCAACAGGTTCTTCTCATTCGCCTCCATGCTTCTCCCTTCCAACGATGCCTTCTTCGGCAACGACGACCCGGAAGCCTACACGCTGTTCGACGCTTTGGGCGACTTCGTGGGCGACTTCGAAATCAACATCTTCGGATCCAACATCTACGACGCGGGGACGGAGGAAAACGATGGCTTCGGCGCTCCGCTCTCAGTGCTGGGATTCGGCCATGACGGCTTGCCAGGCACTGCCGACGATATTCCGAGCACCCCGACCAGCCCCACAAGCGTGATTGCCTCGCACAGCGGACTCGACACGCCGTTTCTCGGCACGAACCTCGCCGTTGGCTCCACGCTTACTTCGACCTTCACCGACGACACTCTGCTAGCGACCATACGCGTCTCCCAAGGCGCGCCAAAGCGGGTGTCCGACTCCACCCCTTACATTGGCGCCATGAGTTTCCTCGCTCTCCTTGGTTTCCAACTCGTCGCTCGCAAACGCGTGGCCAGAGTGGCCTAGACGCGAAACAAACCAAAATTCCAAACGACCAAACAGCCGCTCCGGAGCGTTCCAGCCGAACGTTCCGGAGCTTTTTTCGTTCCGCTCCCGGCAAATTCCACCTTCTTCGCTCTTAACTCTTCACTTTAACTCGATCCCCGCTCACACCTGCTCCCGTGAGCCATCCTTTCTCTCCCTATCAGGCGGTCGCCATCGATCTAGACGGAACTCTGCTCGGTCCCGAGCTCGACATCAGCCCGGCAAATCGAGCGGCTATCGACGAACTCTCCTCCCACGGACTGGAGATCATCCTGGCTTCCGGCCGCCACCACACGAGCATGCTGCGCCATGCGAGGAAGATTCCCCAAGTCTCCTACATGGTCTCGGCCCAAGGAGGCTACGTGGCGGATATCGAGAATTCGAATACGATCTTCTCCTGCCACATGGACAATGCCGAAGCCCTCGCCGCTATCAGCCTCGGGCTGGAGCACGACCTCTCCATCGTAGTCTACAGCTCGCAGGGCATTCACACTCTCTCCACCGGGCCGTGGGTCGACTACTATTCGAAACTCACCGGCTTCCCACCCGAATACGTTTCCATCGAGGCCGTTTCGCAAATGGACGTCCTCAAGGTCGCTTTCTTCGAGGAGGCGGAACGCCTGGACGAGATCGAAAGGCTGCCCGCTTTCAGAGACACCCATCTCTACACGGTACGCAGCCTGACGAACATCTTCGAGAAGGCTCATCCCAACACTTCCAAACGGACCGGACTTGAAGCTCTTCTCCGCCACTTGGATATCGCTCCCGAGAGGCTAGCCAGTTTCGGCGACGCCAATAACGATACGCCCATGTTCGAATTTTCGGGCTTTTCAGTCGCCATGGATCACGCCTGGCCCGCCGCCAAAAAGGCCGCGACCATCGTAGCACCGGAGGGCGATCCGAGAGAGTCCTTCGCCCGGGCCGTACAAGCTTTCAAGGACCAAGCCTCATCCCTCCAACACGACTAGAGGCTTTAGCAGCAAGGAGCTCCCAAACTCTCTCGAGTTCGGCTACCTCGACTACTCTGAACTCACCTTCAGTAGCCGAACTCGACAGAGTTTGGAGCAGCAACGCAAATCGAGGGACGACACCTTCGTTGAAACGCACCCCAGACCTTGCCCTTTGTCGCAAGCTTGTCTTAGCTCACTGCCACAGAACACCACGCGACGACCTAGACATGAAACTCACTTTGGCGGGACTCAGCAGATTCGACTTTTTCGGCGTACTTCTCCTTCGCATCGGAGTGGGAGCTCTCACCGTTTTCCACGGTTTTCCCTCCCTATTGGGTGGGCGAGCGGTCTGGACGGAAATCGGTCAAGGGGCCGCCATCGCCCAGCTCAACCCAAGCCTTTACTTCGTAGCCGGCCTAGTCGCTTGCCTGGCTCAAGTATTCGGTGGAGTCATGCTCGTTCTCGGCCTGTTCACCCGAGGCACCGCTCTCTGCCTAACCATTGCCGCCAGTTTTCCGCTGGCCAATCTTATCGCCGCCCAAAACTTCGAGCTCGCCTTCTTCGCCCATCTGCAGATCGCCCTCGTCTTCTTCTCCCTTGTATTCATCGGACCAGGACGCGTCAGTCTGGACCGCAAGGGCATCTGAGACCGCAGTTGCAGGAGCGCTTCTTGCCTTCGCTTCGCTGCGGCCTGAAGCGCCATTCGAAATGATTGGATTTCAAGACGAGCGCCTTCCTTCCCGTAGCCGAAGTCGACAGACTTCGGCCTTTCGCCTTCCCTCCAAGGTCTGTCGACTTCGGCGACTGGAGAGCGATGTCGTCGTCCATGGAAACTTGCTATTGCGACCAAACCCATGACCTGGCGTGTAGAGCAGCACAACGGCATCCACCTGCCGGACCTAGGCTGGTACCTCGACGCCCGTTCGCCCGTCGAAAAATCCTTCGTCTCCCACGCTCATTTCGACCACATGGGCGATCACCAGACGATCCTCTGCAGCGCGCCAACCAAGCGGCTCATCGAAGACCGTCTGCCCGGCGAGCGGCAATGGCTAGCCTACGACTTCGGCGAAACCTTCCAACTGCTGCCCGGCGTGAATGCCTGTCTCTACCCCGCAGGCCACATTGCCGGCTCCGCCATGCTCTGGCTGGAAAAAGACGGACGATCCCTGCTCTACACCGGCGACTTCAAGCTCACTGCAGGTATCTCCGCCGAACCTTGCCAGCCAGTCGAGGCCGATACGCTCGTCATCGAAACCACGTATGGGCTCCCTCGATACACCTTTCCTCCAGAGTCCGAGGTCATCGCCGACATCCTCCGTTTCTGCCGAGAGACGCTCGACAACGGCGAAACGCCGGTACTCTTCGGCTACAGCCTCGGCAAGAGTCAGGAGATCCTCCGCTCTCTCACAGACTCCGGCCTCGAAGCCATGCTGCACCCGCAGAGCTTCAAGCTCACCGAAACCTGCCGCTCCTTAGGCTGGGAATTCCCCGCCTACCAGAAGTTCGACGAAGCGACGCAGGAAGGCAAAGTGATCATCAGCCCGCCTCTCGCCAAAAGCGCCAAGTGGCTCAAACGTATCAAAAACCCCATTACGGCTATCATTTCCGGCTGGGCGACCGATCCTGCCGCACTCTATCGCTATCAATGCGACAAGGCTTTCCCCCTTTCCGACCACTCGGACTATCTAGACCTGCAGAGCTTCGTCGCTCAAGTGAAGCCTCGCACCGTCTATACGGTCCATGGATTCGCCCGCGAGTTCGCCAGCGCCCTCCGCCAGCAGGGCTACGAAGCCTGGGCTCTCGGGCGACAGAACCAACTAGACCTAGGCATCGAAACGCCGACCCCACCCCACGAGCCAGCTCCAGACTCGCAGCCCAGCGAGCCAGAGGCCCACAGCCAATTCTCGCGCCTCGCCACAGTCGCCGAAGCCATCGGCCAGACCGACAGCAAACTAAAGAAAGTCGAACTGCTGCGAGCGCACCTCGCCAGTCTCGAAACCGAATCCGCCGCCCTCGCCGCCCTCTTTCTGACCGGACGCCCCTTTCCTCAATCCTCTGAGCGCAAGCTGCAAATCGGCTGGTCCCTCGTTCGCCAGTCGCTGCTCTTCGCCACCGGCTCAAGCGAATCCGAGTTCAAACTGCTGTATCAGAATTCTAGAGACAGTTCCGAGGTCGCCGGAGCATTGCTCTCCCGCGCGGCAAACGTCGCTCGACTCTCTCTCGAGGATGTCCGCAGCCTGTTCGACTCCCTCGCCCAAGCCCCCAGCCCCGCCTTTCGCCAGTCCCTTCTCGCCGAAGCCTTCCGCAAAACGACTCCAGAAGAAGGCAAGCTCCTCATGAAAGTCATCAGCGGCGACCTACGCATCGGCCTCAAGGAGGGCCTCGTCGAGGAAGCCATCGCAGCTGCCTACCAAGTCGAAAAGGAGGCCCTACGCCACGCCAACCTGCGCAGCGGCGACATCCGGGCCGTAACCGCTGCCGCCGCCCGAGATCAACTCGCCACTATCAAGCTCAAGCTCTTCCACCCCCTGCAGTTCATGCTCGCCAGCCCCGAGCCAAGCGGAGAAGCCATCGTCAACCGTCTGGGCGAAGCCGTCTGGACCGAAGACAAGTACGACGGCATCCGCTGCCAGATCCACAAGGTCGGAGAACGCGTCGAGCTCTACAGCCGCGACCTCAATCGCATCACCCACCAGTTCCCCGAGATTGCCGAGGCCGCCAGGCTCATCCCCTCCGACTTCATCGGCGACGGCGAGGCAGTCGCCTGGGACGAGGAACGCCCTCTACCCTTCGCCGAACTGCAGAAGCGCCTCGGACGCAAAGGCGAAGACCTATTCCTAGCCGAAGAGATTCCCGTCGTTCTCTTTCTCTACGACCTGCTCTGGCACGACGAAACGGATCTCCTCGACACTCCATTGGAAACTCGTCGCCAAAGACTGGATACCTTCACTGTGAACCCGAAGATCCGCATCGCCCCGGTGACCGTCCTCACCGGAGCCTCCGCTATCGAGGAAGCCTTCACCGCTGCCAGAGCCAGAGGCAACGAAGGGCTCATGCTCAAGGATCCGCAAAGTCCCTACCTGCCAGGCCGGCGAGGCTCCGCCTGGCTGAAGCTGAAAAAAGCCTTCGCGACGATCGACGTCGTGGTGACCGCCGTCGAATACGGGCACGGCAAACGCAAGGACGTTCTCTCCGACTACACCTTCGCCGTGCGCGACGAGGCGAGCGACAGCCTGAAAACCATTGGCAAAGCCTACACCGGCTTGAAGGACGTCGAAATCGAGCGCCTCACGGAGTACTTCCTGGCGAACATCATCGAAGATCGCGGCCGACTGAAACGCGTCCAGCCCAACGTCGTGCTGGAGATTGCCTTCGACAGCATCCGAGCCAGCCAGCGCCACGACTCCGGCCTAGCCCTCCGCTTCCCCCGCATCAAACGCATCCGCGAAGACAAGACTCCGGATCAAATCGACACGCTGGAGCACTGCCGCCGCCTCGCAGCAGCAGGAGAACGCTAGAAGCTTTTTCGCCCGCTACCGAGGGGTGAAGCGACGAGACGAGACAATGGCATAGATGAACACAGATAGATCTGAGCAGGTGCGAATGAAAGCGATGGGATTCTTGGGGAGCGCACGCGTCTCGCGTGCTCGGTTGGGCGAGACGCCCAAGACTGCCTGCGAGACCGCGAGCGCTCCCCGAGGAGAAACGAAACGCCTAACCTAAAAAGGCTGTAATGTCCGTTGCCCTGGAAGAGTTGGGGCTTCTCTCAAAATGAATTGAATCTGTGTTCATCTGCGCCATCTGCGGGCAAAAAACTACCCTTTCGTTCGGTGTCCACCAGCTCCAAGGTAACCGATTTCTCCAAGTCCCTCGCCCCAAACTCGGTAGGCCTTGCCAAAGCCTAGAACCAGACGGCCTTCGCTAGGATCCAAACGAAACAGATCGAAATCGCTCAGCCCCACAAGGTAGGACATCGTCTCGCCGCACCGCTTCTCGATTCCCGCCGTCCCCTGTTTCCACTCTTCCGAATCCCGAGGCACCAAGGTTGCCACGCAGTCTACCGTGAGCCGCTTTCGAGCAAACAGATTCTCGGCAGCAGACTCGTCTTCGATCAAGGTCACGCTCGCCAACCCTTCACCTCGCAAGTGCCCATAGTGCTTCGCCATAGCGCTCACGAAAACGTACAGGCGGAAACGCTCGTCTATGAAAACCGGAGCGTAACTCGAAAGCGGAGCGCCGTTCTTCGAGACCGTACCCAGCGCGCAGCACCGTTGCTTCTCCCGCAGCGAAGCCATCTCTCCTTTCGCCCAGTCGAATTCCTCTTCCTCAGTTTGATTCATACTATGCGTTCAATCCTTCTCTCTTCATTTTCGCCGACGGAATCCTCGTTTCAGAGGAAGGGGTCATGCGAACGTCGGTTTGGCTTTCGCAGGAAACGCCGATCGATCTCGCTAGAGGGAAACTCGACGAGAGTTGGTCTGCCTTCGGGATCGCTGAGGGGCTTTTCGCAAGCGAACAACTGGGCGACCAGGCTGGCAATCTCTTCGGAACTGGGTTCGCCACGTGGACGAACTCCCCGCAGAGCGGCCCGCTTGGCGATCATCTCGATAGCCACCCCTTCGCTCTCGTTCGACAGACTGCCTTGCCGCAGCAGGGCTACGATCTCCTTGAGAAAGCCTTCCGCCTCCCCTTCCTCAAGCCAATTGGGAACGCCTTCGATACGGAAGAAATTGCGACCGAAGGGAGCTAACTCCAAACCGAGACCCTGCAAGTAGGACAGGTTCTCCTCGACCAAAGCTGCGGAGACGGGATCGAACTCCACCGGCTGGGGTAGAAGCAGCTTCTGGCACTCGACCGACTTGCTGGCGAACTCGACCAGCATGCGTTCGTAGAGGATACGCTGGCGGGCCGCTCCTGCGTTGAGCAGCATCACCCCTGACGGGGTGTCGAAGACCGCGAACTCGCTTTGAGCCCAACCGAGATAGTTCCAGTCCTGGCCGCTCGGCGGTGGAGGAGCTGCTGGCTTCGCGGGAAGCTCGGTTTCGGCTTTCGCCGGAGATGACGATAGCGGCGCCTCCTTCTTCGGACTGGGGCTTGCCGGTCTAGTGGTTTCCTTTGGCAGAGTTGGCCCGCTTTGCGTCAAACGAGGGCGCGGGGTACTGGGAGGCGGCGACTCGCGTTTGACCGCGACGGGCTTCAGCTTTTGCAGGGCCTCGCTTTCCTCTCGCAAGGTTTGCAGGATAGCGCGCACGGCGAAGCCCCGGGTCTTGGCCTCTTCGCGGAAACGAATCTCCCGCTTCGCGGGGTGCACGTTCACGTCGACCAGCTCTGGGGCGATATCGAGAAAAAGGAAGGCCACAGGGAAGCGGCCCTTTGCCATATGCCCATAGTAGGACTCTACCAAAGCGTAGCTGAGCGTCTTGTTCTCCACGGGGCGGTCGTTTACGAAAAAGAGCATCTCGTGGCGACTGGAGCGTGAGAGGGTCGGCTTGCCGATCAGGCCACGCAGGCGCAGGCCCTCCTCTTCGATATCGAGAGGAATCAGTCCGGAGGCTATCTGCTTGCCGAATATCTCCGTCACTCGATCCAGCAAGGCAGCGCAGGCCGGCGACTGAAAAAGGATCCGGCCATCGTCGATCAGCGTGAATCCTATTTCCGGATGGGCCAACGCGTAAAGACGCAAGCAATGCACGATGTGAGCGGACTCGGTCGCTACGCTTTTGAGAAACTTGCGACGGGCAGGCACCGTGTTGAAAAGCTTGCTCACGGTAATGCGAGTCCCGGTCGGCATGCCGCAGTCCCGAGTGTGGACCATGCGGCCGCCGTCGATCAGGATGTCCGTGCCCTCATCCGATCCGGATTCGCGGGTCTGCAACTGAAATCTGGATACAGATGCGATGGATGGCAACGCCTCGCCGCGAAACCCCATTGTAAGCAGGCCGTCGAGATCTTCGGCATTGCGAATCTTGCTCGTGGCATGGCGTTCTAGAGCGAGCGACGCATCGTCGCGGGACATGCCTTGGCCGTCGTCTTCGATACGCATAAGGCTGGTTCCACCCTTGCGAAACTCCACCTCGATGCGTTTGGCTCCCGCGTCGATGCTGTTCTCCACAAGTTCCTTTATGACCGACGCCGGACGCTCGATCACCTCGCCAGCAGCAATCTGATTGGCGACTTGAGAAGGAAGTAGACGTACTTTGGCCACTTAAGGAGTTATGGTTGCCCGCAGAGCGCTTCGAAAGGAAACCGTCCGCGATTGTCTGCGAGGCACAAAAGTGATGGGAATTCATCTCGAGGTAGGACCCGATCGCCGAGCGGGCCGCGGAGAATGGATCCTGCAGTGGGGCCCGCTCGGCGATCGGGCCCTACCTTGGAAATCAGTAAATAGACAGCTTTCCGATAGTCCCATCGCTTTGCGTCCGCGATTGTCTGCGAGATCTGTGGGCAGACTTCCATCTATCCGCCGAGAGCCTTTCGCCAACGGGCGAGCTGCTTGGCGAGCTGCTTCGGCCCAGGCATGCCTATTCCCTCTCGGGCCTTCATCGCGCGTTGCAGATCGAAGACCTCGCGCCAGTCGGCTCCCATTTTGGGGTGCAGCTTCTTCGCATCGCGATCCGGCACCTCGTTGAGCGGACAGTCCAGTTTCTCCGCCAGAGCGACAAGGGCTCCGACGACGTGATGAGCATCGCGGAAAGCGACTCCGCGGTCGACCAGATAGTCGGCCAAATCCGTAGCCAGTAGTCCTGGATCGGATACGGCTTCGGAGCAGCGGTCGATGCGAAACTCCATGCCCTCAAGCGTGCCGGCAAGAACCTCGAGGCAGAGAATGGTCTGGTCGAAGCTGTCGAAGGCCTGGACCTTGTCTTCCTGCAGATCGCGGTTGTAGGTGAGCGGCAAGCCTTTGACCATGACGAAGAGGCTCTGCTGATTTCCCACGATGCGACCTGACTTGCCGCGCAACAACTCGAGCGAGTCGGGATTCTTCTTCTGCGGCATCAGGCTGGAGCCGGTACAAAAAGCGTCCGGCAGCTCGACGTATCCAAATTCCGAGGAATTCCAGAGTATCACGTCTTCGGCGAGGCGAGAGAAGTGAGTCGCAACCATCGAGCAAGCGTGAGCGAAGTCCAGAAACAGGTCCCTGTCCGCCACGGAGTCCATGCTGTTGGGCGTGATCCGCGGCCGGCCACGCTTGTCGACGAAGCCAAGAGCCTGGGCCGTGAACGCCCGGTCGATGGGCAGGGTCGTGCCGGCGATCGCTCCGGAGCCCAGCGGGCACCAGTTGGCATCGTCAAGCACGCGCTCGAAGCGGTTGACGTCCCGCCCGAACATCTCGACGTAGGCGAGCAGGTGGTGAGCAACCGACACTGGCTGAGCTCGCTGGAGGTGGGTGTATCCGGGAATGTATACAAACCGATTGCGATCCGCCAGATCGAGCAGGACCCCGAGCAAGGCGTTCAGCCTAGCGAGGGTCTGCTGGCAGGCGTCTTTGAAGAACAACCGGACGTCGGTGGCAACCTGATCGTTGCGGCTGCGGGCGGTGTGCATCTTGGCAGCGGCAGGAGTGATCTTGGTCAGCTCCTGCTCGATATTCATGTGCACGTCTTCGTATTCGCTTTTCCACTGCACCTTACCGCGCTCGACGCGCTGGGCAAGCTCGTCCAGGCCGCGATGGATCTCTCGCAACTCTTTCTTGGCGAGCAAGCCGACGTGATGAAGCATCGCAGTGTGGGCTTTATTCACCTGGATGTCGTAGGGAGCGAGTCGCTTGTCGAAGGACACGGATTCGCTGAAGGCCAGCATCAGATCCGCCGGACCTTTCGAAAAACGGCCGCCCCAAGTAGCTTGAGCTTTCTTCGCCATGACCGAGAGGCTTCGAATCGACCCCCGATTAGCAACAGGAAAGTTAGGAGGGAGCGTTCTCCCCTCATCTTCATCTTCTTCATCATCATCTCCTTCTACTTCTTCATCTTCTTCTAGACCCAGTTTTTAGTAGATGAAGAAGCAGATGCAGATGAAGATGAAGAAGTAGAAGGAGATGAAGATGAAGATGAGGGAGGAGCGGCGACCTCTCACTCTACGGCAAAGCCGACGGAGACCACGCCCGCGGCGGCGCAGGCATCCATAACTTTGATCACCATCTGGTGAGGCGTTTCGTCGCTAGCTGCGATCGTGATACGCGGGCGGCTCTGGTTCGCTTCAGTCGCCTGGCGAAAACGGGAAAGCGTCTGGGCCAGCTTGCGGTAGCTGTTCTCGGTCGGCTCGTCGTAGGCGTAACCGTTTATCCATGGCCGACCGCTTGCGTCGAGCTCCACGATTTGCTCGTCGGGGAACTCCACTGGCTCGCTTTGCTGGACCACGGCGGGGAGCGAAAAGCCGATGTCCGCTTCCTGCTTTTGAATGCTCGAACTGACCATGAAGTAGACGAGCAGAAGGAAAACCACATCGATCATCGGAGCGATGGGCAACTCTCCCACCTCTGGACGACTCCTGGATTTTCCCGAGACCACGGCCATCCTATTGGCGCTCCGCTTGATAGGTAGCGTAGAGATAGCTCTCCACTCCCGAGCTTGCGGCCAGGCGCATCACCGACTTCACGGCGCGAAACGGAGTAGTCCTTGCTGCCCGGATACGCAGCTTCGCGTTGGGCTGCTGCTCCCGGAAGCCTTCCATCCAGACCCGCAACTCTTCTTCGGCGAGCGGACTGAGGCCCACGAAGGCTTGTCCCTCGGCATCGATGCTGACGATCATACGGCCGGAGAGGTCTTGCGGGACTTCGCTGCTGGGGGACTCGGGCAAATCGAGCTCGAGCTTGGCGCCCGCCTGGGACATGGCGCTGGCCGTCATGAAGAAGACGAGCAGCAAGAAGACCATGTCGATCATCGGAGCCATCGATACGCCCGCTAGCGAACGCTTCTTGCTTCGACGGCGTAGTTGGATTGCCATGACAGACCTACCAAGGAAGGACTTCGCCGGAATGGCTGAAAAACGCGCCGCACTGCTCCAAGGTCAGATCGGCGATGACTTTTCTCATGGAAGAAACCGAATCGTCGACCTCCAGCTGAGCGCCCTCTCCCCCCATTTCGGTTTTCACCCAACCTGGGCTCATAGTCACGAGCGTCATCCCGCGTTCCCGGAAATAGCTGGCTGCGCGGGTCACCATCATGTTGAGCGCCGCCTTGCTGGTCGAATAGACCCCATAGGTGCCGCCCGTGCCGACTGTCATGGAAAACGAGCCGATGTAGGAGGATATGCAAACGACGCGGGCCTTTTCGGCAAGCGACGGAGCGAGCTCCTGCATCACCAAGGCCGGCCCGATCAAGTTCGTGTCCAAAGTCGTTCGCATGTCAGAGAAATTCCACTCGCCAAAGGGAGAGGGAATGAGGACCCCAGCGTTGTTGATCAGGATATCCAGTTTTTCGTTACGTTCGGACAACGCTGCGGCAAGGGCGGAGATCGAATCGGCATCCGCCACATCCAAAGTCTCGATGGAGACGCCGGTATGGCTTTGCTGCAGATGGTGCAGAGCGTTCGCGCTCTCCGGATCGCGGCAGGTGGCGATCACCTGATCGCCGTCCTCAGCGTATTGGCATGCGAACTCCAAACCGATTCCTCGGTTCGCCCCCGTGATCAAGACAGTAGCCATAGCCCAGAGGCTACGGCTGGCAGCTCTATGTGGAAAGCAATTTCTCGCGAGAGCGGGCCAGTTCTCCGAACTGTCGCTTGACCGTCTCGTAGGCCAACTTCGGGCGGCGATACTCGTCCACCACACCCTTGTTATTCATGGTGCGCGGGCGGCCCATGGCCCACTTCACATCGACCCGAACGTCGCAAAACTGCCAGATGAACGCGCCGGCAACTCGGGGGTGATTCAGATACACCTCCATGCTTTTATCCAGCAAATCGACCTGAAAGTCTTCGGACCACTTGCCTCGCCGCACGGGATCTCTGTAGCCGGGCAGGGCGCCCGCTCCGAATTCGCTCAAGATGAATGGCATGCCAGCGAACTTTTCGCCGCAGTTCGCCAGGAACTTGTCGAACTGGATAGCGGGATCGTCCATCCCGTACCAGCCGAAGTAGCGGTTCCAACTCGCTATATCCTGCAGATCCTGACAATTGTCGTCGTTCAGACAACTGGCGAAAGTCGTAGGCCGCGACGCATCGAGGGAGCGAATCTGCTCGAACTGCTCCTTGTAGCAGGATCTGCCATAGTCGCTCACCGAATCGCATTCGTTTAGAATGCCCCATATGACGATCGAAGGCCGGTTAAAGTGCTCGTTAACCATCTCCTCGTTCACCAGTCGGCACTGCTCGCGAAACTTGGGATGCTCCATCGGATGGATTCCCGGAGGAGCCGTGCCCGAATTCTTATACAAGCCCCTGGCATGATTCTCTTCCCAGACGAGAATCCCTCGCTCGTCGCACAGGTCGAGGAAGCGTTCGTCATTGGGATAGTGACTGGTCCGTACCGAATTGCAGCCGAGATCCTGAATGATATCCAGATCTTCGATCATTTGCTCCAAAGGCAGAGCGCAACCATAGTTCGGATGGTCCTCGTGACGGTTGAATCCGTTGAGAAACACGCTCTGCTCGTTGAGCAGGATGCTCTCGCCTTCCACGCGAACGGAACGGAACCCCACCCGATCGATCCAGTCGTCGATGATCTCCTCCCCATCGAGCAAAGCGGCATTCAGGAAGTAGAGTTTCGGAGATTCGCAGGACCAAGCTTCGACTTCGTCCGCCTGGAATCCGATTTCCGCATCGAGATTGGTTTCTCCTGGTTTCGCTTCGAACTGCACAGAGGAAGTCTCGCCAGCCAAGGCGAGATCGAGGCGCAGCTCCTTGCTTTCCGCTCCGAGGTTCACGACTAGGGCCTGAAGCTTCGCAGACCATCTCCCCGCAGAGAAAACGGGCGTGAAATGAACCCAGCGAACGTAGGCTTGCGTATTCAGAAACTGGAGCTCGGTGGGGCGGCTGATTCCGCCGTAGTTATAATAGTCGTTGGGAACGTGCAGAGCGGAGATTTCGCCGTGCTCGTTGCTTATATGCAAAAGCAGCTCGTGTTCGCCCTCTTCCAGCCAAGGAAGGTCGATGGCGAATGGCGTGTAGGCGTTGTGATGAAACCCGACTTGCTTCCCATCGAGAAAAACGGTTGCGGTATGGCTGACGCCTTTGAAGACCAGCCGAACCGCTCCCGAACGGGCAAGCGTCAACACCCGCTTGGCCACAGCCTGACCCCGGTAGTTGATATACTTATCGTTTGTCTCCCAGACTCCCGGCATCTCCAGGAGAGTCTTGTCGCCTTGCAGATAATCGGTTGCGGCGATCGTCGTTCCTTCCGAAGGAAAATAGAACTCCCACTCGCCGTCGAGCGAAAGCGTTTCCCGCACATCGTGCTGTTTGAATAGTCTTGTTTCTGGCATTGTATATTAAAGTTCGAATGTGCTATACTAAAAATAGTCGTGAATTGAGCACATTCAAATCGAAGAATCGCTCTGCGGTACGTCGCGAGCGACGACCCTACAAAGAGTTGCTATGTAGGGCCTTCGCTTGCGAAGCGCCGCGTTTGTTCGAGTCATTAGTAAGTTTGTGTAATATTTCTTGGCAGGCGATCCAGGCGTCATTCCAGTTCGCTCATCGCTGCGGAGAGGTCCGCAGTATAGAGAGCGCGATGTCCATCCTGCATAGAGTCGAACGATATCGTTCGATCGTCAGGAGCCCATCGCGGATGCAGATCGCAGCGCAGATCCTGCACGCCGCCGGGAAGCGAAAGCGAACTGAAGTCTCCGAGGATCGCTCCCTTCTTTGCCTCCAGATTGTAGAGGAAAAGCGTCTGCCACCGCTCCGGAAGCTTGGCCTTCGGATAGCTGTCGTAGAGAAGCCATTTCCCATCCGAAGAAGTGGTGCAGTGGCCATCCGCTCGAAAGAAATCGTCATCGATAATCTCGAAGGCCGCGCTTGGATCGTGGATACGATACAAATGAGCTCGATCATGGTCGTTCTTCTTTCCCCAGAAAACCAGTTCGTCATCCGAAGCCCACCAGTAGTGCGAGGCATTGGTGTTCTTGAAAAGAGGGCGAAGATCGCTGCCGTCCCGATTCACGGTAAACACGGTGGTAAGCCAAGGGGGATCAAGCTTCATGACCCTCGCGAGAATCAGGAAGCGCTCTGCCGACGGGTTGAAGGTGATATGGTTTATAAGAATCTTCTCCCCATCCTCCGGAGCTACCCAATCCTTCATCGCCTCCCAAACGGTGGCGAGCGACAGGACCAGCTCGCTCTTTCCGGTCTCCAGGTTCGTCACGAAGGCTCCATCCTCTTCCGGATGAGGATCGTCGAAGAAAGGATCCGGCTGGTGGCAATAGCCGTAGCCCGGTCGAAAGTCGTACATGCGAGCGAAATTTATATTCAACCCGAAACGGCCTTGCCGGTCCACGTTGGCGAGCGGCCTGTCCAGGAAACGCCTCGAGCCGCTTTCCAGGTCGCAAATGACTCCCCGAGGAGTTCCTCCCTCGTCGAGATCGTTGTAGAAAACCGTGTTTTCGCCAAGAGCCGGAGTCCACTGCAGCAAGCTCGCTTGCTGGAAATTCCAGGCGCCCGTACTGCCGAAAGCGCGATAGGCGCCAGACTCCAGATCGTAGACACCCAGCTCTGCCTTGTCCGCCTTTTCCGGCATGCGATCCCAGAACGGAACCGAGTGGCAAAGGTGACGCCGGCCATCAGCGCTGAAAGACGGTATATCATAGTAGCCGAAGAAGCAGTGCTTCGCCTCGGGAGACAGTTTTCGAGGAGATATCTTGAGATCCTTGTTCATTGTATTCAGACGTAAACCAATTCGTTTTCCTTGCAACCAATAGAGCTTTCCGCGTCCCACCGCTTAATTGCTTCGATCAAAGCATCGCGATCGTTCCGGTATTCCGGATCGTCGAATACGTTGTTAAGCTGCTGCCGATCTCGACGCAAATCATAGAGAGCTCCCATCATATCGTCTCCTTGGTTTTCGATCCAAGTAGCGCGGACGAAAATCGAATAGTTCGGCGTGTGAGCCAGTTTGAAGGCAGGCCGCCAAAAGCGATAGCCCTCGCCAATATTGCCCACGTCAGCCGGCCCAGCATTCGCCGCTTGCAGGCGCTCCGCTATCTTGGAAAACTCGAAGCCCCTTCTCCCTCCGACCTCGGTAAATACGAAGGGCCAGAAAACGTCCTGCTCCAAGAGATCGTCCAGAGACATAAAGGTCCCTTCGGAAAAGACGATATCCTCGCCCAAATCCTCGCGACCCTCCATGAGGGGACGCAAGGACCGGCCTTGCATGCCGCTCGAGTCCTCGCGAGAACAGCCAGCGAAATCCAGCAAAGTCGGAGCTATATCTACCAGGCCGACCCCCCGTTCCACCACTTGCCCTTCCGGCAAACCGTGGCCGGCGATGATCAACGGCACCCGCAGCGCCTCGCGGTAGAGATTCTGCTTCTCATGGATGTCGTGTTCGCCGAGCAAACGGCCATGGTCCGAGTGAAACACGACAATATAAGGACGCGTCCAGTTGGCCTCCAGATAGTCCGTAAAGCGCCCGATCTCCATATCGACGTAGGAGCAAAGCCCATAGTAGTGGGCCCGCGCCTTGCGGATCTCATCCGGCTTCATCCCGCCCACCCCAGTGCGGGTCCGAAAAAGCCCCGTGTCGATCGCCACGGGGTTGTGACTTTCCTGACCGTCTCCAGGAAACCCCATGTCATCCGGATCGTAGAGCGTGTCATAAGGCTCGGGCGGCAGAACAGGCGTATGCGGATACAGAAACGAAAGCCGGAACAAAAGAGGATCGGCGAACTGCTCTGTATCCAGATACTGGATAGCCTCTCGAGCGAGATAGCCGGCTCCCGCCTCTTCCGGCGGCAGAGGATTGGTCCCGCCGATGATGAGCTGCTTGTACGAGGGCGAGGTGTAGCGTTTCAAGACGCCCAGTTCTTCCTCCCGTCCAGCGAATCGCTCGCCAAGCCCGCCGGGACTGCCTTCCGCGAAAAAACCTTCCCGATCTCCAGGGCCTCGCATATGGACTGCCGAAAAGCCGGTCCGAGGCGCTCCATCAGCCGAAGTTCTCCGATGGTGCAGCTTGCCGAAGCTCACCGTCCTGTAGCCTACCTCCGCCAGGCGATCAGTTACGAAGGGCACCCCTTCCGCCGTCCTCTCGAACCAGCAGTTCCCCGTCTTTTTCGGATACATGCCGCTCATGAACGAAGCACGCGAGGCCACGCAGATCGGCGACTGGCAAAACGCGTTGCGAAAAAGAACGCCTCTCGCGGCCAGACGATCCAGATTGGGGGTCTGGATCCAAGGGTTGCCATAGGCTCCTATGCCATCGCAACGGTACTCGTCCGAGACGATCCAGAATATGTCAGGTCGGGAAATGATGAGCAAGGCTAGCGCTAGACCTGGAAAACGGGGATTGCAAAACGGATGCAATAACAGGACAAATGTTGCGTGTTCAAACACTACAGATTTCGACCTTACCCGGTCGGAACTCCTCAGATTCCGATCCTCGTCCGATCCGCAGGCCACTATTGCTTAGACAAAAGTTTCGTCGAGGCGAGCAAGTCACGCTGGTTCTACGAACTCTTCTGGACGATCAAAGGCTCTCTTGCCTTCCGCTTTGGCGACGACCGGATCATCACCCGCGAAGGCGACGTCTTTTTCTACTACCCCGGAGAAAGCCACCACACTGAAGTCCTGCAGGACGGCACGGAATACAGATGGCTGACCCTGGACGGTTCCGACACCTCGGACTGGCTCGAGGCAATGAGACTGGCGAGTCGGCGGGCAGCATGCGTCGGGCCTTGCCCGGTAGAGCGCTTCGAGGAGATCGACAACGCCCTTTCCGACGCCACCCCTAGCGGGGAACGCCGCGCTTCGGTGGCCGCCTACGCCATTCTGCTTGCCGCCTCCCAGGCAGCCCCCCTTAGCCCTGCGGAAGGAGCCAGCCTCTCGAAGTGGACCAAGGAGCGCTTCGACCTAGGCTTCACCAATCCACGCCTCAGCGTCGAAAGCCTGACCGCTGAGCGCAAAGTCCACCGCTCCACGCTCTACCGAGCCTTCAGATCCGCCTACGGCCTTTCGCCCAAGCAATACCTGCGAAACCTCCGCGTCATGCGAGGACTCGCCCTTCTGAAGCAAAGCGAGTACTCGATCGCCGAAACGGCCTTCAAGTCCGGCTTTCTCGATCCGGCCTACTTCTCCCGAGTCGTCAGAGCGGCCATTGGCTCCAGCCCCCGAGAGTTCCGCCAGCAATTCAGCTCTGGAAGCTAAATGAACCCGTTTCGCGGCGGACAGTTTTTCCGGATTTATTTTTAATGCTTTTGCCTCGCCACGTGTCTTAATGGTATAGTCCCTTCGCGAAAACGCGCTACGCCTTAACAACACCAAACTACTTCCCCCCCATTTAAGCCCCAAATATGGAAAACCAGGATACTACCCAGGAGAAATGGTTCACAGAAGAAGTTCTACCCCACGAAAACGATCTTCGCTCCTGGCTCGAGACGCGTTTCCCTGCTATCGACGACGTCGACGACGTCGTACAGGAGACCTTCTCCCGCCTAATCAAGGCCCACGAATCCGGCCCCATCGTCAACCCCCGCGCCTTTCTCTTCGTCACAGCCAGGAACTTCGCCCTAAACCAGCTGCGCCACATGCGCTACACCCGGCCTCAAGGGGGCGAATCCATCGATCCCTTGAGCATCGTGGACGAGGTGACAAGTCCCCCGGAATCGGTCGCCAAGCAAGAGGAACTACGCCATCTCGTGCAAGCCATTCAATCTCTTCCCAAGCGCTGTCGCCAAGTCGTGACCCTGCGCAAGATCTACGGCTTCTCCCAAAAGGAAGTGGCCGAGAAAATGGGAATTTCCGTGCATACCGTCGAAGCGCAAAGCGTCATAGGCCTGCATAAGTGCATCGCCCACTTCCGACAGCACGGATACCTTTCTCGATTCGGAAAATGAAAAAGCCGTCACCAAACAGTAGCGAACCTTCAAAGATCGAGCGAATTGCCGCAAATTGGGCGATCGCCATCGACCGCGGTCTCACTCCCGAGGAGCAGGATGAGTACATGCAATGGTTGAGCGAGGATGCCAGGCACCGAGAGGCGATCTCCTTGTACCAGTGGAGCTGGGACGAGCTCGACCGCCTGGCCGGCCTGCAGGCAACCACTAGCGACCCAGTCGATGTGGATCTGCTGAAGCCCGGAAATCGCTATTCGCGCAAGTTCTCAATGGGCAGGCTCTTGACCTTCACGCCCTGGCACGCAGCAGCGACTCTCACTGCCGGGCTCGCAGCGGCTCTCGCTGTCGCTTTTTGGCCAACCCCCAGCGTGCAAAGCCTGCACGACTCGGAGGAAGCCGCCACTCTCCTCACTCGTATCGAACAACGCACGCTCGAAGACGGCACCGTTCTCGAAATCAACCGAGGCGCCGTCTTGGAAACCGTCTTCACACCCGAGGAACGAAGGGTGAGGCTACTCAGCGGCGAAGCGAATTTCGATGTCGCCAAGGACCCAAGCCGCCCCTTCGTGGTCGACGTCGGCGACGTCGATATCAGAGCAATCGGAACTGCATTCAACGTTCGATACACGGCGGAACTCGTCGACGTGATCGTGACGGAAGGAAAAGTGGAGGTAACCGCCAGCAACATCGCCGACCAGCCAGCCGATTCCGTAAAAGAGGAGCCGCCTGTACTTGAGGTAGGCCAACGCGCCATCGTCACCCTGGACGAGAAAGAGCCTCGCATGGAAGTCAGTTCCCTCACCGAAGCGGAGCAAAACGAAGCCCTACTCTGGCAACCCCGCTTGCTCGATTTCGAGGAAGCCGCTCTCGAGCAGATCGTAGCGACCTTCAATCGCTACAACCGATCGATCGAACTGGTGCTCGATGACTCGTCGCTGAAACCCCTGAAGCTAAGCAGCGTCTTTTGGTCCGACAACGTCGAGGGATTCGTTCGCCTCATGGAGTCGAGCTTCGGCATGGACGCCGAGTGGCACAGCGACAAGAAGGCGATCATCCTACGCAAGGCGAAACGCTAGGACGCTAGAGTTTCGCGCTATACATGAAACCGTAGCGCGGAACCGCGTCCGCAACATTTGTCTCCTTGTAGCCGAAGTCGACAGACTTTGGGACAAGCAGAGAACCAAAGCCTGTCGCCTTCAATTTCCTGGATTTCAGTGTTCTGGGAACGCGGGCGACCTTGCGGTAAACTTGCCGCAAAGCGTTCCCGGAGATCATTCGCGATCGCCCAGCTCCGCCACTCGAAAATTCCTATACGTCGCGCTTCTCGTGTACATGTGACGCAGCCCGATTCGCCCCGAGTTCAAAGGCGGAAAAACGGACACGTCCCAATGGCAGAAATACTGCCGACCGTCAGCTTCGATCCGCATAAGAAGGCTGTCACCTTTCTTGATCACCACGATACGATGGAGAACCCCCGTATCGAACAACCCGGTACGCCAGTAGTCCGGCTGCAACCCGGTGCCTTGCAAACCGCCCCCCTCGTTAGGCAAGTAGCGACGAGTTCTTATATAGTCGAGCTCCGGATCCTCGTTTCTCGTGCCAAACGCCGCATAGCTGACATGATACGTGTTCATGTGATTGAAATAGTGACTCATGCTCGGCGTTTCCCGCCGATCTCTCCACTTCATGATATCCTCATCGAACCCATCCGTACCCTTGCCAGTAGCATGGACATATAAGATCGTTACGAACCGAATCGCATCGTCGAGCCGAGTGTAGTCGTACTCGATTCGCAGATCCCCTTCGAAAGTCCGCCTGGTCCACAGCACGGCATGGTGCTCGTCCTCCCAAGCCACTGGTCCCGCAGCGAAGCTCATGCCCTCAGGTCCATTGGAGATCGTAGCCAGCTTGCCATCGAGAAACCACTTTTCACGCCAATCCTTTTCTCCGGAATAGTGAAAAACCTCGCTCCACTGCAAAGCATTCAGCTCATCGAAAAGGCTTTGGGCCTCGTCCATATCAGTTTCCACCTTCTCCACGTTGACCAAGACAGGGAAAACTCCTGCCACCAGGCCGAGCAACAGCAATGCAAAAAAACCCCTCCAAATCTCCATAGGGCTGAGAAGATACGAAAGGCTTCATAAGTTACAATAGTCATTCTCCGATCTAGTGTGGTGTCATTGAAGTTTGTGGTACAAATGTCTATCCACTAATCGGTCAAGATCTCGCATCGTTCGATATAGGTTTTGCTTCGCAAAATTAGGC
>JANQRJ010000099.1 GCA_028284635.1 Pelagicoccus sp. | reverse complement strand
CCTTCTGGTTGAGTCGCTTGAGGCGAGACGCCTCAAGCAGCCCGCGAGACGCGGGCGCTCCCCAATTTATGCAGCGAACTTCGCTTGCACCACACTAGTGCCAATTGTGGAGAAGCAGAGCTGTGCGGCGGACGAGCTAGACGCAGTGTATTCTCATGGCGAAGCGGATGAGTTCCTGGGGCGTTTCAAGCTGGAGCTTGGACTTTATGCGGGATCGGTGGGATTCGACGGTTTTGATCGTGGTCTGGAGGACCTGGGCAATCTGCTTGTTGCTTTTCGAAAGTCCGATCTGCTCGACGATGAGCAGTTCGCGGTCGGAGAGGCGTTGGTGATTCTCCTTTCGATCGCCACCTGGATGAGCCAATCGGTTGATCATCAAGCGCTTGATATGGTCGCTGACAAACAGATCCTTGTTGGCGACGGCTTTGATTGCCCGCAGGGTTTCCGGGATCGGCGCTCTTTTCATAAGGTATCCAGAGGCGCCCAGCTTGAGGCACCGTTCGGCATACAGGCTCTCGTCGAAACGGGAGTAGATGAGGATAGGGGTGTCAGGGTGCTTGGTTCGCAGTTCCTTGATAGCTAGGAGCCCTCCAGTATTGGCACTGGCGATCTCTATTATGGTGAGATCGAAGCCGGGCAGTCTCAGAGCGCCTGGTAGCGTGCAGCTGGTCTCGGCGAGCTTGTAGTCTGCTTCGAATCTCAGGACACGTTCGAGTCCGAGGTGGCAGACTGGGTATTCGTCGATGAGGAGGATGCGTTTTCGGGCGGTATACTGGTTCATGAAGCTCGGGTCTTTTGGCTCCAATAATAGCGAATTACCCGAGTTTTTCGCAATCGGGGGTAGGCTGGCTTGGACCTGGCGGAACAAGAGTCCGTCTCCTGCGGCATAAATTGGAGGCGAACTGCTTAGCCCTTACTCTCTTCGTGGGGCGCCTGCTCTAGGGGGCGTGGCGTCTTCCGACTAGCGAACCCTAGGCGATGAAGGCCTTGCGGATGGATCTTAGCGCCTATCTTGTTCGACCTTGGGCCGCGCCTACATGTTTTGCTGGTCGACCCATTGAACGGAGAATTGGACGAGCTCGGTGGCGTTGCGCAGGTTGAGCTTCTCCTTCACGTGGGCGCGGTGGGACTCGATGGTCTTGACGCTGAGATTGAGGCTTTCGGCAATCTCGCGTGTGGAGAGGCCGCGGCCGATGAGCTGTACGACTTCGAGCTCGCGGTCGGTCAGTCGGTCTACGGGCGAGGCGGCGGCGTTGCTGGGTCCGTTGACTATCTGGTGCAGGACTTGGTCGGCGACGCGCGGGCTGACGTAGATCTCGCCTTTGAGAATCTTGCGGATGGCTTCGACGATCTTCTCCGAAGACTCCTTTTTCATGACATAGGCCTTCGCTCCCGCCCGGAGCGCTCTCTGAGCGTAGATCGACTCGTCGTGCATCGAAAAGACGAGTATCGGGATGCTCTCGTGTATGGCTTTGACGTTCTTGATGAGCTCGAGTCCGTTGTTTCCCTGCAAGGAGATGTCGACGATGATGACGTCGGGATTCGAGTCGCCGATGCCCCGCATGGCAGTTGAAGCGTCTTCCGCTTCGCCGCAGATCTCCAGATCCTGTTGGCTGCCGATGATTTGGGCCAGGCCTTGCCTTACTAGCGGATGATCGTCGACGATGAATACTCTGATTGCCATGGCTGGGTTTCTAATAAGTGAGTGGCGCGGTCGTGTGACAGAAAAACTTAGCCGAGTGTGTGGGGACGCAAGATATTTCAATCGCCCGATTCGCTTGTATCCTAGGAGGTATACGGACTGAGTCGATGGGGCTTTAAGGAAATTCGCTAGGGGTATTAGGGTTGTTCGGTCTTTTAGTAGGATATGGTGGTTGAGAGCGTGATGAGGGAGGAGCCGAAATCGGCAATGGAGCGAGTCGAGCTTGATTCGCGGTTGCTGTAGGCCAGGCTGGCCTTCCAGTTCTGGCGGATGGAGTAGGTGGCGTTCGCTCCGAAGGTGAACACGTCGTCGTCGCGACTGACGTCGCCGTCTAGGAAGTCGTTGCTGGAGAAGCCGATGTTGCCGGACAGGGCGAGTTTTTGGCGTGGGGTGTATTGAACGTTGAGGCTGATGCTGCTTTGCTCGACGGTGCGATCGTCGTCGGTGATGCGGAGGTTGCGACCGAAATGGAGGGCGACGTTGGTGCGGGCGTTGGCAGGGTATCGGAGACTGCCGTTGAGGTTCAGGCGGTTGCTGTCGCTGCCGCGATCGTCTAGATTGTTGGTGGAGGTGAATCCGAAGGAGAGGTCTGCCTCGAGCTTGGGAAAGAGACGCTCGGGCAGGAGCTGTCCGGTGACGCCAAAGTTGAGGCCCTTATCCGTATCGTCTATGCCTATCGGCATGAAGCCTCGGGTCGTTTGGCGGTCTTGCACGCGATACTCGACGTAGGCCCCTATCGTTCCGACAATCTCCCGGGCGTGGAGGCCGATGGAGTAGAGGAAGGTTTCATTGCTGTTCTCGAAGCCATCGCCGATGCCGGAGCTGCTGCGATCCGAGTAGCTGAGGCGGGTTTTCAGGCCGAGTCTATTGCGCAGGCGGTAGTTGGAGGAGATGCCTGCTTGGAAGTTTTCGGAGTTCAGGTTGCGGTTCAGCAGGAAGTTGGACTGTACGCCGTCGAAGTAGCTCAGGCTCCAGCTCCCGGAAAAGCGAGGCCCGGCTCCGTAAGGAATGTTTCCGTTGAGCGTGAAGTTCAGCGAGTCGGAGTCGAGCTGTCCTTGGGAATCGTAGCGACGAAAGGGGGCGCTGAGGTTGGCGTTCAGGTTCAGGCGAGCGGATTCGCGACTGTAGTTGAGAGCGGGGGTAAACGCGTAGATGGTGTCCGAGGCGCTGTTGGCGTTGGGATTCGCTCGGCTGGTTTCCGATAGGCTGACCGTCGCGCTTGCCGTGACGTTGCCTTGGGCGAAGCGCACTCCAGCTTGGGCCGTGGATGCGATGCACAGAGCGGTTATTAGGAGTGAGGTGGCGAGGAGGAGGGGGTTGATTTTCATGGCAGGGTTGAATCCTGGTTGCAGCTTGGGAGTAGAGGAGGCTAGTGGGCCAGAGTTTGCAATGGTGTGGTCGCGAGGCCTATGAGGGCTCCGAAGACGCCACCCCAGACAACGAGCCAGCCAAGGTGTTCACGAATGAGGTCCGAGAGGATCGTTTTTACCTGAGGAGCGGTCAGTTCGTCGAGCTTGCCTTCCACCATGCTGTCGATGGTCGGCTTCATCTTTTCGAAGGATGCATGCGATTTACTGATGTCAAGAGAGTCTACGATGTGATTGATGCGGACCTTGAATTCGGCTTTGAACGGGTCGCGTAGCGGTTCGAGCGCTTTTGTGCCTCCGAACATGGCGAGCATGCTGCCGAACTTCGAGCGGCCGACCACTTCGAGGAAGCCGTTGAATAGCTCGTCGAGGTCCACGCTTTTTTCCAGCGTCTCAGGGTCGAGGCCTTGGTGCAAGGCGGCATCGGCGAATTTCAGGAAATTCTCCTCGGTGAAGAAGCTCTCCATCACGAGCTTGTGGATAGCTGCCTTGAATTCCTCGAAGCGGGCCGCAATCACGCCCGAACCGTAAAGCCCGGGCACTCGCTCGAAGAGCATATGCACGGCAAGCCAATTGGTGATCGCTCCAGCTAGGGCGAAGATCCCGGCATTCAAGACGTATGGTCGCGCGGGCGTCTCGGGGAGAAACAGACCGGTCGCAAGAAGGGCCGCCGCAGCGATATTCGTTGCCAAGCTCTTGTTCATGGCGGCCTAGGAAAGGGTTTTCGGGCCCTCCGTCGAGTCTTTGGGCGTTTTAGTTGTCTCCTGGTCGATGGGCTCGATCGGCAGCCATCGCAAAACCTCCTGAATCTCGCGGTCCCAGCTGGTCCAGCTGTGGTCGCCTGGGCCTTCGCGGTAGTCGACTTCCATGCCGATGTCGCGGCAAGAGCGCAAAAAGCTTCGCCCAGCCGCGAGCATGTAGTCCTCTGCTCCGCACCACTGGTAGAGAGCTGGTTTGGAGAAACGGGCGGTCGCCAGCCTCTCGGCCAACGCGACTAGATCGTTCTCTCCGCCTCGAAACTCCTCGTCGGTGCCAAAGATGGCGTTCCATTCCGGCAGCAGCTCATCTCGTTGATCGATGAGACTGCGCAGATCGAGGGCCCCTGAAAGGCTGGCTGCAGCTGCGACCTGCTGCGGCCTGGACAGGGCCAGCTTGAAAGCTCCGTAGCCGCCCATCGAGACTCCCGCTACGAAGGTCTCTTCTCGTTGACGCGAGATAGGCAGGTACGCTTGGCAGATCTCCGGCAACTCGTCGGCGATGAAATCGAAGTATCGAGATCCTGAATACGTATTCGTGTAGAAGCTCCGTTGGGCGGCTGGCATCACGATCGTCAGGTCATACCGTTCGGCATAGCGTTCGATCGACGTCTTGCGCAGCCAGGCGCTGTGGTCGTCGGAAAGCCCGTGCAGCAAATAGAGCACCGGACTTGGTTTGCTGGGACCCGCGGCGACGCGAGCCGCTTGGTTGGACACGACATGAACGCTGGAGGCCAGGCCCAGTGTCTGGGATTTTACGTCGAGCTGCATGAGCGCCATGCCACGCACCATGAGGTTCCGTTTCCTAAGTTCAATTCAGGAAATCGCTCTAGGGCTCTAGACTGTCTCCGGTCGCGTTTTTGGCAGGTCCCCTAAGCTTCAAAGCGTAGCCCTCTCTGGGTAATGACTTTTATCTGCGCGGTCTTTTGCGGAGCGACTCTATTCACAACACGGCTTCGAATCTGCTAAAATCCCAGTTTCCAAATCTAGATATATGCGCGACTCAGAAAATACATCCATTCTCCCTGAAGGCCGTTCTGCGAGCGATGCCTGTTCCGACTGGGCGGATGAGATTTCCCATTGCATCGAAACGCTCCCTACGCCTACGACTGCATCGTGGCAGCTGTACTGGTACCTGGCGGAGCCAAACCCGATCTTGTACTACGTAGTTGAAAGTTCGAGACAAGACCCTTGCTTGTCCGTGGAATTGCTTCGCCTGGCCAATGCAGCCCAATTCGCCAGAGGTCGAGTGGATAGCGTAGAGGAAGCCGTACTGACTCTCGGGTTGAAGCGCGTCCGCAAGATCGCGCTTCGTTTGGCCTTGCGTTCGATGATGCCAGCGGAAATGGCAAGCTATCAGGACGGAGCGGACGACTTCTTTCGCAAGTCCGTGGCATGCGCGGCGGCGATGGACCTGCTGCACAGCGGAGAGAGCGATGCCGGTGGAGAGAAGTACACGGTTGGCCTCCTGCACGCCATCGGAGAGGTCTTCATCGATGCGGTCGTCAGTCGCCAGGAAGACGAACCTATCCACCTGAGAGGCCGGTCGGCTCGCAAGCTCGCTGAGGTAGAGAAGAGCTTTCTGGGCCTAGATCAAGCCCAGGTCGCCGGTATGGCCCTGCGTTCCTGGAACTTTCCCGCCAGCGTGTACGGTCCTATCGAGCAGCAGTTCAAGGTTCGTCCCGATTCTCCATATCTCGAAGCCGTGCAGTCGCTCTCTATGGCTCGTTTCGTAGCGAGCAAGGTAGCGATTGCCTTGCGCGGATCGACTCCCATTTCCAGCGAGGATGGGCCGGTAGTTTTCCGAGGATTCCAGTTGTCGGAGGTTTTCGAATACGCCTACGAGCGTTGCGCGAACGAAGCCGCTGTCGGTCTCTCCTAGCAGGCGTTCCAAACTCTGTCGAGTTCGGCTACCTCGACTTTGCTGGACTCGCTTTAGTAGCCGAACTCGACAGAGTTTGGATCTGCTGCGGGCGCGATTAGGAGCGTTCCCGGCAAGCGCTACTCCGAGTAGGCTTCCAGCGGGAGGCAGGAGCACACCAGGTTCCGGTCTCCGTAGACATTGTCGACG
Organism: Pelagicoccus sp.; assembly: GCA_028284635.1. Lineage (GTDB taxonomy): Bacteria > Verrucomicrobiota > Verrucomicrobiia > Opitutales > Opitutaceae > Pelagicoccus. The sequence continues at coordinate 118,790 of JANQRJ010000099.1, read as the reverse complement.
CGGCTGACGGGCGGCCAGTACTTGTATTCGCGAGTCCATGACGCGGGAAAGGCTGCGACCTCGCGCGAGTAGGGCGCGGTCCAGTCCGCCTTTGTTACGGTTTCGCTGGTGTGCGGCGCGTTTTTGAGCGGATTGTCGTCTGTCGGCCAATCGCCGCGTTCGATGGCCTCCATCTCTCCCTTGATTGCGATCAGCGCGTCGCAAAGCCGGTCGAGTTCGGCCGGGGACTCGCTTTCGGTCGGTTCGATCATCATCGTCCCAGGCACTGGCCAAGACATGGTGGGAGCGTGAAATCCGTAGTCCATGAGCCGCTTGGCCACATCTTCCACCTCGACGCCGCTGCGATCCTTCCAGGAGCGGAAATCGATGATGAACTCGTGGGCTACCAGGTCGGTCTCGCCTCGGTAGACGATATCGAAATCGTTCTCCAGCCGCTTCGCCATGTAGTTCGCATTGAGGATGGCGATCTTGGTGGCTTCGGTGATGCCCTCGGCGCCCATCATGCGAATGTAGGCCCAGGGGATGGGCAGGATGCCGGCGCTGCCGAAAGGCGCGGAGGACACCGCTCCTATGCGCCGGTCGCCGCCAAAGCTTTCCTCCAAGCCGTGGCCGGGAAGGAAGGGAGCGAGATGCTCCGCTACGCAAATGGGGCCGACTCCAGGTCCTCCACCGCCGTGGGGGATGCAGAAGGTCTTGTGCAGGTTCAGATGGCAGACGTCCGCTCCGATTTCGCCGGGACTGGTCAGGCCGCACTGGGCATTCATATTCGCCCCGTCCATGTAGACTTGGCCGCCATGCTGGTGAGCGATTTCGCAGATCCTCCGTATTGAGGACTCGAATACGCCATGCGTCGATGGGTAGGTGATCATCAGGGCTGCCAGCTTCTCGCGATGCGCTTCGGCCTGGTTTTCTAGATCTTCGACATCGATGTTGCCCTGATCGTCGCAACGCACGGGCACGACCTTCATGCCGACCATGGTGGCGCTCGCCGGGTTGGTGCCGTGGGCGGAAAGAGGGATGAGGCAGACGTCGCGCTGGGTCTCTCCGCGATGCCTCTGGTAGGCTCGGATGGCGAGGAGCCCGGCGTATTCTCCTTGCGAGCCAGCGTTGGGCTGCAGCGAGGTAGCGTGGAATCCGGTTATCGCCGAGAGCCAGTCCTCGAGTTGCCGGATCAGCATCTGGTAGCCTCGGCTTTGCGATCGGGGCGCGAAGGGATGCAGATTGGCGAACTCGGGCCAGGTGACCGGAAGCATTTCCGCCGCTGCGTTGAGCTTCATGGTGCATGAGCCCAGAGGGATCATGGAGGTGGTGAGCGAGAGATCGCGATTTTCTAGGCGCTTGAGGTAGCGCAGCATCTCGGTCTCCGTATGGTAGGAATTGAAGACCGGATGGCTGAGGTAGTCGATTTTTCGATACAGTTCGGTAGGGAGGTCCAGCGATGCTTCCCGAGCGGCTTCTTCGAGCTGCTGCCCGGTTACCGGCCGTTCTGGAGAAAAGAGGGTGAGCAACGTAGCCAGGTCCTTCGCCGAGGTGGTTTCGTCGAGCGAGAAGCCGATGCGAGAGTCGCTTAAAGGGCGTAGATTGAGTTGCTGGGCGTCGGCCCTTTGCTGGACGGATTCAGCTTCCTCCTGCGGCAGTTCGACCGTGATGGTGTCGAAGCGACTTCCGGGCGCGATGCGGAGGCCGAGATCCTTCAGTCTTTCAGCGGCAAGTGTCGCGAGCAGCTGGATACGCTCAGCTATCCGGCGCAAGCCAGCCGGACCGTGATAGACGGCGTAGGCGGCTGAGATATTCGCCAGCAAGGCTTGGGCGGTGCAGATGTTGCTGGTCGCCTTGTCGCGGCGGATGTGCTGCTCTCTGGTCTGCAAGGCGAGACGGAGAGCGGGTTTGCCGTCGCGATCCTTGGAGATGCCGATGAGGCGGCCGGGTATCTTGCGCTTGTAGGCGTCGCGGGTGGCGAAAAACGCGGCGTGCGGGCCGCCGAAGCCCATCGGCACGCCGAAGCGCTGAGCGTTGCCCACGGCGATGTCCGCCCCGAGCTTTGCGGGGGCTTGGAAAAGGGTCAAAGCGAGCAGATCGGTACAGACGATGGTGAGGGCCTTGTTCGCTTTGGCTTGAGTCGCGATAGAGCTGAAGTCGCGGACGATGCCCTCGGAGTCGGGATACTGTAGCAGAATCGCGAATACGTTGGTGAAATCCTGTTCCGTTTCGAGGTCGACGACCTTCGTTTCGATGCCAAGCGGCTCGGCTCGCGCCTTCACCACCTCGATGGTCTGAGGGAAGCAATGCCGTGAGATCAGCACTGTCTCCTTGGTTCCGCGCTTGGCTGTTTGGGCGTAGGCTAGGCTGACCGCTTCGGCGGCGGCGGTGCCTTCGTCCAGCAGGGAGGCGTTTGCGATCTCCAGGCCGGTGAGGTCGGAGACCATGGTCTGAAAATTGAGCAGGCCCTCCATGCGACCTTGGGAGATTTCGGCTTGGTAGGGAGTGTATTGGGTGTACCAGCCCGGATTTTCCAAGATGCCGCGCTGGATGACTGGTGGAGTGATCGTCGGATAGTAGCCGAGGCCGATATAGGACCTGCGAACGTCGTTCTTAGCCGCGATAGCCTTGAGCTCCTGCAGCATGTCGTGCTCGCCAATGGCGCCGGGCAGGCCTTCGAGCGCTTCGATTCGGATGGAGTCCGGCACTGCCTTGTCGACGAGGGCGTCAAGCGTGTCGTATCCCACGAAGCGAGCGAGCTTGTCGGCAGCTGGACCATTGGTGCCGAGGTGGCGTGGAGCAAAGTGGTCTAGCTTCGAGAGAGGGTTGGTTGAATTGGTTCTGTCGGTCGCGTCCGAGGCGGTCTCTGGCATGAGGCCGGACTCTAAAAACGAGAAGCGGCAAATCAACTAGGGAATTGCGGTTTTTATCCTCATCCTATTCTTCATCCTCATCTTTATCCTGGGATGATAAGGGGGGATGATGAGGGCGAATTGCACACGCGGGCTTGCTAAAGCTCCGCGCTACGTTTCGCACTAGTCTGGTCGCCTTCGTGGATGGGCGCGACTAAAACGTTGTCCTGGTAGGGACCGATCGCCGAGCGGTCCGCGCTGCAAGATCCTGTACTGCGGCCCGCTCGGCGATCGAGCCCTACCTCTGACCATCAGAGGATACTCTTTTAGTTGCCGCGTTCCTGGATAGCTGAGGAAGCTTGGGATTGATTGTGGGTGGGGTGGGCTTCTAGATGGTTCGAATGACTAAAAAGGAGCGAGCGTTGCACGTTGATGAGAAGCTGGCCGAGTTGTACCCAGATCCGCCGATACCGCTGGACCATTTCGACGCGTACTCATTGTTGGTCGCGGTGTTGCTTTCGGCTCAGTGTACGGACGCGAGAGTTAACCAGATTACGCCGGACTTATGGAGACTGGCGGACAATCCAAGCGACATGGCACGCGTACCGGTGGAACGGATACGGGACGTTATCCGTCCTTGTGGGCTCTCGCCGCGCAAGTCGCAGGCGATTCGAGATCTCTCGCGGATCCTGGTCGACGAATATGGCGGCGCGGTGCCTGAGGGGTTCGAGAAACTGGAGGCTTTGCCCGGAGTCGGTCACAAGACCGCGTCGGTGGTCATGTCCCAGGCTTTTGGCCATCCCGCCTTTCCGGTGGATACGCATATCCATCGGCTTGCTCAACGCTGGGGCTTGAGCTCCGGCAAGAACGTGGTCCAGACGGAAGCGGATCTGAAGAGACTGTTTCCGCGCGAACGCTGGAACGAGCTGCACCTGCAGATCATTTTCTACGGTCGAGAACACTGCACGGCTCGCGGCTGCGACGGCACCGTTTGCCCGATGTGCCGGGAGCTGTATCCGGGGCGGAAAAAGGCAGTGGTGACGCGGAAGTGAGCGGGTTCGTTAAGCGGGTCGTTTCTTTTTCCTTAACCCGTAGCGCGGAGCTTCAGCCCGCGTCAGTGCTGGTTTGATCCTGCATTGCCTTTCGACGGACTCGGGGTCTACGACGGACGCGGGCTGAAGCTCCGCGCTACGGGGTCGCTGACGTTTCGAGCAGCGAAGGGATCTTCGGCAAGGATATGATCAAAGATCTTTCCAAGATTGGTCTTGGCCTCTCTCGTCCAAACGATCTTCACTTCTTCAGTTCATCAAGCCTGGCTTCTATCCGTGTGTTGATGTCCTTGAAAATCTCTTCATGTGGCGTGACGCGTCCGTTTCGAGCGTCTTCCTGCCCTTTGCGGACTGCGGCGATAAACTCCTCTTCTTCGACTAAAAAACGGTCAAGTGCCGCGTTGACCAAGATGCCGATTTGCAGAAAGGAGCTGAAGCAATCGGTTTGGTTGAAGGCAAAAAAAGAGCCTCAGCCGAAACGGCTGAGACTCTCAAAACTAGTATGGTACGGCTAGGGAGAAGAAGGAGGCGTGCTGCCACGGATCGCTATGCTACCACCCGAAAGATCAGTTCCGAGTGCCTCTTGTATATTATTTGCAACGCTTCCATCCTCTGTGACCAGTTCGCCGGTTAGACTTTCATACCAACTCACGTTTCCTCCAACGAATGCGATGTGTCCTCCTTTGTCGCCATAGACGTCGTCGTCTTCCCAGCGTGGGTTACTTAATGTCTCTTTGCGGCTGAAAACAAGTGGTGTCCGAGAACTGGCGAAAGTTGTGAGGCCTGCGACATAGTCGAAAGAGAACACAGTAGGATCATCGCCTATCACCTTTGCTGGGGTTGTTCCGGTCGTAACGATCGAACCGTCAGGTGTCTTGCTGCTCTCGTTTTCGCTGACCCAGACGCCTGGTTCATTCAGGCCTGTATCTAAAGCGAGTACGGCCGCCACGTCGGTAAGGTCGTTGGTGGTCCCGTCTCTGAGAATGACTCCTCCTTCTATTCTGTCTCCCAGCCCAACGAAGTTTTCCCCGTTCTGAGCAGCGTACATTTGGCTCGATTGTACGATGCTCCTGAGGTCGTTTACGTCGCTCGTCTTTTTGGCCAGCGTGCGGAATTGGCCGACGGTGGGAACGAGGATTGCGGAGAGAATGGCTATGATAGCGATTACGGTGAGGAGCTCGATCAGAGTGAAGCCCCGATTGCGTTGTCTGGTTGGTGTCATGGGAAGTTGGTTGGGTATGGCTACTAACGAGCGTCGCCGCGCGGGTCGGCACACTGGTGCAAATAGACTTCAAGAGCGCATTTTCTTCAAGTTACAATTAGGTTTAAAACTGGAAAACGGATTTGGGAGCAGTGTAGTTTCCGGGAAAATCTTAGCAGCCCGTAAGGGTAAAGATGATACGTAAGGCTCGTTCCACAATTTGTCTACGCGGCCTAAAGCGACTCTTCGAGAATCTCCTCCACCTCGAAACGGGAGAGCTCGATGGGATTGCCAGCCATGCTGCTGGATGCGGCTGCTTTGCGGGCGACTTCCCCGATCTGGTCGGCGCTTAGGCCGAGCTTGCCGAGACGGGGTATTTCCAGATCGGAAACCAGGCTGTCCAGCCAGGCGACGGCGTAGGTCGCCTTGGCTTCGGGATTGCCGGTTATCAGGGTAGCCAGGTCTCGCATCTTTTCGAGGCTCGGATGCTGTGGTTGCCGGGTCGAGAGGGCGTGCAGGTTTGCCTTGAAGCAGTGCACGAGCAAGCTGGCGCAGATCGCCCCGTGGGGCGCGGGTATCATTCCGCCGAGGGCGCCGGCTAGACCGTGCACCGAGCCGAGCCGAGCGTTGGACAGGGCGATGCCGCCGCACAGGCTGGCGACGCAGAGATCGGCTTTCGATGCTGGATCCAGTTTCGGGCCGCAGGCGGAACGCAGCGAACGAGCTGCGTATTGGATGCCGGATCGAGCAATGCCGTCGGAAAGCGGGTTGGCGTCTCGCGAAAGGTAGGCTTCAAGATTCTGTACCAAGGCATCCAGACCGGAATAGGCTGCCACGGTTCGGGGCAAGTGGTAGGTGAGTTCGGGATCGACCACGGCCCAGCGAGGGAGCATGCCAGCGCTGCGCAAGCTGACTTTTCGACCGGCCTCCGGCACGGCGATCACGCTGTTGCGAGTGGCTTCGGAGCCGCTGCCCGCAGTGGTCGGGATTGCCATGAAAGGCAGCGACGCGCGCTCTAGCGGCTTGCCGCGTCCTACGCCTTCCAGGTAGTCGAGCATGGGGCCGGGGTTGGGGAGCAGGGCCGCCACGGCTTTGCCCGTGTCGATGACGCTTCCTCCGCCAAGCGCTACCACGCAGGCTGCTTGGTAGGAGCGCGCGGCGGAAAGAGCGGCGTTGACGGAATCGATGGTCGGCTCTCCGGATGTCGAGTAGACGGCCAGGTCGAAGCCGTTTTTCTCAAGCCAGGCGAAAACCGATTGGTAGCGAAGCGGATCGGATCCGGAGATCAGGAATATGCGATCGAGCTCAGCGGGGAGGAGGCTGGCGATGGTCTTGGCTGTGCCAGGTCCGAAGCGGATCGCGTTAGCTGTGGCGAAATCGAACTGCATGCCGACAAGGTTAGTACCTTACTTCTCGAAAACGATCATGTTGGGCTCCTGTGGTCATGTCGGCGCGTTCGTACCTCGGTAGCAACGTTTTTGCGTGTATTCGCAGTCTGGTCAAAGGGGAGCTTTTTAGTCCGTAGCAGTTTAGTCTGTAGCTTGAGAAAGCTAAACGCCAATGCGCGACTGCGGGAGAGGGACAGACTGAACGCCTATTTGGCTCTGGCTCTGCCAGCTTAGGCTTTAGGTGGAAAGGTCGTGACGAGCCCTTAGAGCGGCATCTACGTTGGCGGGCACGAAGTCGCTGATATCCGCTCCATAGGCTGCCACCTGCTTTACGAGACTGGAGCTGGTGTAGTTGTAGCCTTCCTTGGTCATCACCAGAATCGTTTCGATTTCCGCATCCAAATGGCGGTTCATCAGGGCCATTTGAAATTCGTATTCGAAATCGGATACCGCCCGCAGGCCGCGAATGAGCACGGTGGCTCCCTGGGCCTTAGCGAAATCGACGAGCAGTCCACTGAAGGCCATGGGACGAGCGTTGGGCGTCGCTTCCAGGTTTTCGCTGACCAGTCGGATGCGTTCCTCTGTCGAGAAGAAGGTTTTCTTGTCCGGATTGTCGGTGACCGCGATGATCACTTGGTCGAACATGCGGCAAGCCCGGTGCAGGACGTCGAGATGGCCGTTGGTGATGGGATCGAAAGTGCCAGGATAGATGCAGGTCTTCATGAGAGCGGCTAGGTGAAAGGGTGAATGCTGAAGAGTGAATGGTGAAAGGCGAAAATCGATTGGAAAGCAAGAAGGGGAAGATTCGCGCCAGCTACTTGGGTTGGAGAATGGCAACCGAGCGCGCGCAAACAAAACTTCAACGTTGAAGTTTTGTTTGGGCGCCGGAGGAGCAACTACCTGTGAGGGTGTTGAGTAGGTCGGGCTTTCCAGTTCAGTTGCGTTCACGATTACGTGGAATCGTTCCGGGAAATCCGCGTTTCGTTCGACTGGCTGTTGGCCGAGGCCACGTTCTCGCGACAATTTGGTGAGCGAGTCGGTCGCCTTCGGAGAAGACGACCCACCAGTAGGCGATTGGCTGAACGAAGAAAGCTCTAGGATTTCCCGAGCGCGGCAAGTTTCCGCTGGCCCGCGTTGTCGGAGATTTTCTGGGGCCGGGCTTTACTTTGCTGGGTGTAGCTTCTTGAGTGCCGCCGATGAATTTGCCCAACCTGCTTACGCTATCTCGGATCCCGATGATGTTCGTGATCGTGTGGCTCATGCGGGAGGATTTCGTGGGGGCGGCCTCTCTGGCCTTCGCTCTCTTCGTGGCGGCGGGGATAACGGATTGGCTGGATGGCTTCTACGCTCGGAAGCTGAAGCTCGTATCGAATTTCGGCATCCTGATGGATGCTCTCACCGACAAGATCCTGATGCTCGGTCTGATGATCGCCCTGGTCGAGCTGGGCATGGTGCAGATCTTTCTGGTCCTGCTCATTCTGGGCCGGGAGTTTATGATAACCGGCTTGCGACTAGTGGCGGCTACTAAGGGCGTGGTCATGGCGGCGGAAAGCGCTGGCAAGCAGAAGACGGTCACGCAGATCATTGCGGTGGGCGGCTTTTTGCTTTCGGCGGTTTTCAGTGTGGACTTGGTGGCTGCTGGGCTGCCGAGAGCCGATGAAATAGCGGAGTGGATCTACTGGATCGGTCGCGTTTTGTTTTGGTTGTGCGTGGTCATGACCTTGTATTCGGGAGTCAAATACTTCAAACGCTACGGTCAGCTGATTTTCAGCGCTGAATGAGGAGAGCTTAAGATGATCAAAAATCCGAGATGGGCTCGTTACTGGCCGGATCACGTGGTGGTGAGATTGGCGACCATTGGCAGCTTGGGAAAGCTGAAGGCGCCTGGCACGTGGGGTTCGTTGGCGGGCCTGTTGATCTACGCCGTGGTGACGGCTCATATGAGCGACTTGGCTGCGGCGCTGTTTTTGGCGGCGGCCAGCTATTTTGCCATCGGGATTTGCGGAGAGGCGGAGAAGCGGCTGAAGAAGGTTGATCCTGGTGAAATCGTCCTCGACGAGTTTGTGGCGATGCCGATCTGCTTTATTGGCCTTAGCGGCTACATGGGTCAGAGCTATTCGGGTCTCATCATCCTAGCGGGCTTTCTGCTGTTTCGGCTGTTCGACATTCTCAAGCCGTTTGGCATAAAGCGGCTTCAACGCTATCACGGCGGTTTTGGGGTGGTTGCCGACGACGTGGCAGCAGCGCTCGTAGTTTGCGTACTGTTGAATGTCGGGACCCGAATCTGGCTCGGCTGATAATAATAATCTTCTTCTGCTTCTACTTCTTCATCTTTGTCTTGTTCAATTTGGGAAGAAGATGAAGAAGTAGAAGCAGAAGAAGAGGTCTATGCCGGACGCTCATAGGCGCGAGAACGAGATAGGTCCCTATTTTACCCTCCGCGAGATCCAGGTCGGATTTTTCCTGCAATCGAGAATCGCTCGAATCCGGACTGAGTCCTCTTCGATCTCGTAGTATATAGCGTATGGAAATCTCTTCGAAAGCAGCCGATGGTAGCCGTGAACTTTGCGATGGATTCCTGCATAGACTCTTAGCGACTCGATATCCGAGTAGATGGAGTCTTCGAAATACTCTCCTAGCCCTCGGTTCCTCTTCTCGTAGAAGTCATAGCCACGACTTAGGTCATCGATCGCGGACCGAAGTATGACCAATCTCATGTTCTTCGATCTCTGAGTTCCTCCTTGGCTGCTTCCCAGGGGATGAACTCGTCCTTGCCTTCCTTGAGCTTCGATTCCCGATCTTCTAGAACGTCGAGGTGCCAGTTGGGAGAGTCGATCTCCTCTTCCGAGCCACTGAGATCCTGCCAAAGCTCTTCCATCGCCCGGAGTTTTTCGACCTTTGTCATGGAGTTTAGGTTTAGAACCGTCTTCATGCCAACAAGATCACGGGTTTTAAGGAGCTTTCCCAGAGAATTCTTCGACTGAATCTGCTGCTGACTGCGGAACGGCCTAGTTTGCTCGCCTCCGACGGGCGTACAATACGATCGCCACGCCGACGATTGCCATTCCGATTGATAGCAGGGCGCCGCGGTTGATGAAACCGAAGTCTTGGCCGATCTGGGCGTCGGCTTCTCTGAATTGCTCTCCGATGATGCGGACGATGGAATAGCCGATGAGGAACTCGCCGCCGAGTTGGCCCGGCCGTTCCTTGAGAACGGGCGTTGTCCAGATCCGGATCTGCGTATAGACGAGCAAGAGCAAGCCTTCGAGGCCTGCCTGGTAGAGTTGAGAAGGGTGGCGTGGCAGGGAGTCTCCTGCCTCGGGAAAGATCACCCCCCAACTTCCGTCGGTCGGTCGGCCCCAGAGTTCGCCATTTATGAAATTGGCGATGCGGCCGAAGAGGAGGCCGGGCGGGGCGAGCGTGGCCAGCAGATCTCCGATGCGCAGAAACGGCTGCTTGAAGCGGCGAGCCGTCACCCAGGCTGCGAGGATCACTCCGGCGAAGCCGCCGTGGCTGGCCATTCCTCCTTGGTTGAACTTGAAGAAGGCGAGCGGATCGCTCAGCAGCGAGGTCTCCGAGTAGAAAATGAAGTAGCCGAGGCGGCCGCCAACGATGACTCCGAGCATGATGGCGAAGAAGAGATCGCTCTGCTTGCTGCTGTCGAGCGGAGAGAGGCCCTTCTTGTGGTAGAGGTGAAGTAGGTAGGCGCCTGCGAGGAAGCCGAGCACGTAGGCCAACCCGTACCAGCGAACGCCGAAGCTTTCGGAGAAGCGGAAGATGAAGGGATCGAGATCATGGACCCAAATCGACAGCATACTCGTCTTTGAATGTGGAATCCGGATACGGCAAGCCGTCAGATTCGATCGACCTGTTGCGAACGCTTTTCGTCCTCGGCTTCCGCCAGGTCTTCTGCGGCCTTTTTGCCCTCCGCCTCGGTACGGGCGAGCTCGCGCATGTCGATTGCGATGTCGTCCTTCTCGAAGATTTCGCGACCGAGTATATACTCCATGACGTCCTCCATGGTGACGACGCCCGCCATCGAGCCGTACTCGTCTACCACGACCAGCAGTTGCTGGTGCCTTTTCAGCATGGTCTGCAGGGCGGACGCCACGGTAACGGTCTCCGGGACGAAGAAGACTTCGTTCATGATTTCCGCGACGCATACGCGATCCTGGTCTTCGGCCACGTACTTGAGCAGGTCGCGACGTCGAGCTAGGCCGACGATCTGGTCGATTTCGTCATCGTAGACCGGCATGCGGGCGAAGGGGATATTTGGATACGCCTGAAAAACGCCTCCTATGGTAAGCGTCTTCTCCAGGGCGGTCACCACGACGCGGGGAGTCATGATGGCGCTCACCATTTCCTCGTCGAGCTTGAGAGCGTTGGTCACCATGTCCGATTCGCTAGAGGTGAGCGTGCCGTCCTTGGCGCCTTTTTCGGCTAGAAGGATGATCTCCTCTTCGTCGGAGGAGGCGTCGTCGCCATTGCTGTCTTCCTTGACGACGAGCCGCACCGAGAGATTGGTGAGCGAGGTGGCTGGCCAGAGAACGATCTTCATCCATCGCAGGGGATGAACGACCCAAGGCTGTAGTTGAACTCTGTATACGACGCCGAGGTTCTTCGGGATGATTTCGGCGAAGATCAGAATGCCAAGGGTGAGCAGGCCTGTAATCAGTCCAACGATGGCGCTGCCCCAGATCTGGGTGGCAAGTCCGCCTACGACCACGGAGCCTGCGGTGTTGGCGATGGTGTTGAGGGTGAGGATCGCGGAGAGGGTGTTGGGCAGGTCGGTCTTGTGGTCCTCGAGCAGCTTGCCGAGCTTTGGGTGGCTTCTCTTGAGGCTCTCTATGTCAGCGGTGGTGGTGCTGAGAATGAGGGCTTCTAGAGTGGAACACAGAAAGGATACTCCGACCGTGAATGCCACGGCGAAAAAGAACGCGGTAATCATGATCTTCGGCCTGCTTCCAAAAGACTAGGCGATCCGGAGAGGGATCGCTTGCGGGCCGACGTTTTGCTTCGCCAATGGCCAGACGGGTCAGGCTCGTCTCCGAGATCGCCACCGATCTCCGTTGCGACGCCGCTAGGTTTCGCGGCGGTTTCGTGTTGGGCTAGCATCATTTCGATCCGTAGAACATGCAACTAGCTCGGTGAAAAATCAAGAGGCGAGTTTTTGACGGTCGACCTCCGGGCGCGCCGATCTTCGATAGGAGTGGGTGGGGGCGTGGACTGCCCCTCGAAAGGGTGGAGCGGCTAGCTGGCGTTTCGGTTTAGCTCGATCATGGCAAGGATGCTGGCCAGCAGCAGTCGCTCTTCGCCGAAGCTGATGGACTCTGCAAGGCGCAGCCTCCACTCGGCGTGGTCTCGTTCGGAGGGCAGGAGCTTTTTCAGGAACTGCCGGAGGCCGCCTTGGGTTTTGGGATCTGGCTGCTGAAGCGCGACGTGGCCGACCGAGGCGCCGTGGAGTTGGATCTCAAAACCGGGCTCTCGTCCTCGACCATTCGAAACGAAGCGGCCAAGAGGTTTTTCCTCGGGATCCAGGAGATCTCCGGTCCGATTCAGGGTCGCGAGCAGATGCTGGTTGATTGCGTCTAGGAGATCGACTTTGCCGGTGTGCAGGTAGCTCTTGCGGGGGCGAGCTTCTATCTGTCTCGGACTTTCCTGGCTTTCGAAGAGAACTTGAAAGGGTTTTGGCAGGCCGAAGGAATACGCATTGGCCACCACAGCATGGCTCTCGTCGCTGCAGATGTAGCGTTGGCAACGGCGTTTCTTCAGCGCTTCGCGACGCCGAGAGACGTGGAAGTTCCGAAGTTGTTGTCCATCTGATGATTCCCGCTGCATTTCCTTTTCAGCTTAGGGTATCGGCTCGTGTTGTCACGTAGCTTAATTCTTTCTGGAAAGCAACTGGCGTTTTGGCATGCCTTCCGTGTTGCGAGAGTGGGGATGACACTCGTCGCCATGCCGCGTCGCAGGAGGCTTACAGCATGCTGTGTCGTAGCGCGGAGCTTCAGTCCGCGGCCGTTGCGCGATCCGTAGCCACGTTCGCAAGTATCGAAAGCCTACGGCGGAGCGAAAAACGCGCAGAAGATAGCAGACGCGGTTTTCAGGCTTCGCTCTTTGGGCTACTTCTTTATCTGCAGCTGGCGCTTTTCTATCAGCTGGAGCAGATCGGCTTTGAAGTCGGCGAAGCTCATCGAACCGCGGTCGCCTTCGAATCGGCTGCGCACCGAAACTTTTCGCTCTTCGGCTTCCTTAGCTCCGACGACTAGGGTGTTGGGCACCTTGTCGAGTTCGGCGAGACGGATCTTGGCTCCGAGCTTTTCGGAGTTGAAGTCGGCGGTGGCTCGGACGCCGGCGGCCTTGAGATCGGCGAGGAGCTCTGCGGCGTAGTCGGCCACCTTGTCGCTGATGGGCAGGATGCGGACCTGCTCTGGCGCGAGCCAGGTGGGGAAGTCGCCTCCGAAATGCTCGATAAGCAGCCCGCAGAAGCGTTCCATGGACCCGAAGGGAGCTCGATGGATCATGACGGGGCGGTGGGGCTTGTTGTCGGAACCGATGTAGTTGATATCGAAGCGGACAGGAAGGTTGTAGTCGACTTGTACGGTTCCGAGCTGCCATTCGCGGCCAATGACGTCCTTGACCACGAAGTCGATCTTGGGGCCGTAGAAGGCGGCTTCCCCTTCCTCTTCGACGTAGGGAACTCCGAGGGTTTTGACGGCTTCGCGCAGAGCGGATTCCGCCTTGGCCCAGTCTTCTGGATCGCCCACGTATTTGTCGGAGTTGGGATCGCGGAGGGAGACGCGCACGGAGTACTCCTCCATGCCGAGGGTGCCGAAGACGATCTTGACCAGATCGAGACAGCCTTGGATTTCGTCTTGCAGCTGTTCCTCGGTACAAAAGATGTGGGCGTCGTCTTGGGTGAAGCCGCGTACGCGGGTCATGCCGTTGAGTTCGCCGGATTGCTCCCAGCGGTAGACGGTGCCGAACTCGGCGAGGCGCACGGGAAGATCGCGATAGGAGTGGGGCTCCGAATCGTAGATCTTGATGTGCATGGGACAGTTCATCGGGCGTAGGAGGTAGCCGTCGATGTCGCCGGTCTCGAGTTGTTTGGTGAGGGTCGAGCAAGTGGCGTTTTCTGTGGCGAGACTTTGCAGGGAGTCGCGCTCGATGAGGGGTGGAAACTGGGATTCTTGGTAGTAGGGGAAGTGGCCGGAGGTCTTGAAGAGATCGAGCTTGCCGATGTGTGGGGTGGTGACCTGAGTGTAGCCTTGCTTGTCTAGTTGCTCGATGATGAAGGCTTGTAGCTCTTGTCTGACAGTGTTGCCCTTGGGTTTCCAAAGGATGAGGCCTTGGCCGACGGCTTCGTCGATGTGGAAGAGGCCCATGTCCTTGCCCACGCGGCGGTGGTCGCGTTTGCGGGCTTCCTCGACTTGCTCGAGGTAGGCGGCGAGCTCGTCCTTGGTGGCGAAGGCGGTGCCGTAGATGCGCTGGAGCTGCTTGTTGCTCTCGTCGCCTCGGTGGTAGGCTCCGGCCACGGAGAGCAGCTTGAAGGCCTTGATCTTCTTGGTGTAGTTGACGTGGGAGCCGGCGCAGAGGTCGAGGAATTCGCCGTTGCGGTAGAAGGAGATGGTGTCGCCCTCGGGGATGTCGGCGAGTCGGCCGAGCTTGTATTCGGCCTGGCCGAATTCCTCGATCATGCGGATCGCCTCTTCGCGTGAGACTTCCTGTCGTTCGAAGCGTTGGTTCTCCTTGATGACCTTCTTCATCTCGGCCTCGATCTTCTCGAGGTCCTCGTGGGTGAACTTATGCTCGAGGTCGAAATCGTAGTAGAAGCCGCTGTCGGTGGGAGGTCCGATGTCGAGTTTCGCATCTGGGAAGAGGCGAAGCACTGCGGTGGCCAGCACATGGGAGGCGGAGTGGCGGATTTCTTCGAGGGGAGTCATTTGCTCTTTCATGGGGGAAATAGGCTGAAGGTCTTTAGGCTGTAGGCTGAAGGGGAGGATTTAGGTTTGGGTGGCGCGGCGGGCGGTGTCGTGGAGGGCGGTTTCTATTTTCATGGCGGTGGTCTCGTCTACTCCGGCTTCTTGGGCGCAGGCTGTCCAGCTTTGGATGGCTTGGGTGACTTGGTCGATCATTTGCTTGATTTTCGGTAGGGTCGCTAGGGAGTGGCTTTTGGCGAATTGGATCAAGTCCGATACGCGAATGTTCTCTCTTTTTCCTCGAACGGAAAGCTGTTGGGTTGCGGTCCACTTTCCCGGCGCGGAGTTATGGGCGTAGCTGAGATCGAAGGCTGGAGAAAGCCGCCAGTGGCCATCGAAGAGAAAGCCAGAGTTCTTTACATGGTCGTCTTTGTTGAGAGCGAGGATGTTGAAGACCATGCGGTGGAAGGCTTGCAACGCGTCGGTTTTTGGAAGCTGCAGGGCTTCGATGACCTCGAAGAAGTCCTCGTAGGAATGGGAGTGGGTGCCGGGGGCTCGATAGGGCATGTGGGCAATGCCGAAAAGAGAAGCGTAGTGGATTTTCCCGCCGTTGGCGTCGCGATCGAAGCGTCGGGTCATGAAGTGGGCTCGTCCGCTTTCCTTCAGAAGACGACAGGGGGCCATATCAATACCAGCCTTTCTTGCCATGAGATGGTAAGCGTATTCGATCTTTCCATACCCTTGCGGATCGCGCACGCCGTCGAAGGAGGAATCGACGCCATCGAATTTCAGCAGCCAGTGAGAGAATCCGGGCGGGCAGTCGCTCTGCCCGGAGCGGACTTCGCCTGTGCCTTCGTTCCGGGCGACTACAGCTTTGGCGCGGGCGCCGCCTGCGGAAGTGCCCACTTGTAGGATCTGCCTTAGGCCCTCCTTGTCGTCGAGATGTGTGGCGAGGCCTTCCTTTATGGAAAGCGCCTTGCTTGCGAGATCGACGAGACGATCGATTTCAATGCTTTGAGATTGGTTGCTTCCATTGGCGAGGGCGGGCTCGAATTCCAGGGCGCCCATGCTCCGCTTTCCCATGTAGCAGAGACGCTCGACGGGGTTGAAGTCGATGGGCGAGCGTCCTTGGCTGCGTAGCCATTCGTCGATCAAGGCATTGCCGAAGGTGTCTGGCAGGCAGTCGGCGAGCAGTCCGGGGAGGCCCTGATAGGATTCGTCAAGGCTGGCGAATTGATAGGTGCGATTGGCTAGCGGCAGCTTGAGCGGCGAAAGTTCGATGCCGCTTTCGATGAAGGAGGGATCGTAGCGAAAACTGGCGCAGCCTTTGGGAGCGTCCCAATAGACGGCGGCTATGCGTTGGCCGCGATAAAGAACGTTGGCGAGATCGTGGGCCACCGTTAGCGAACGCGTTGACGCGCCTTGCCCTCGAGCTTCATGAGGTCCAGCGGATTTGGGGCGACCTCTGGGATCGCTTTTTCGAGGTTTTCGAGACAGCCAAGCTGGGAGATGATTTTCGCGAAGTTGGCCAGGCTGATCGACTTGCCGGCTTCGAAGGACTTGACGGTGCTTAAGCTGACGCCCGCGTTTCGGGCAAGCTCGTCTTGTTTCAGTTCCAGGTCGATACGGAGTTGCTTACCTTTTTCGCCAAGTCTGATGATAGTCTTTTCAGGTTTCATAAAAGCTTAAAATAAAACTTTTATGTGGGTTAATGAGGTTTTTGTTTGAAAAAACAACTCTTAAAATGGAATGTAATCTCTGGGAACGCGGGCGGCGGCGCCCGCAGCAGTCTAAGATTATGCGAATTGCGGGCGGGCCGCCCGCGTTCCCAGAGATCGAGCAGCGGCGCGTAGCGACGTTTTTGCGTGTATTCGCAGTCACGTCACAGGGGAGCTTATTAGTCGGTAGCTTGAGAAACCTAAACGCCTATCGCAGATCCTGAGCCCGTCGAAGGACAGACTAAACGCCTATTGGCTCTGGCTCTGCCAGGTTAGGAAGTAGTGTGTGAGGGGCTCGTCGGTTAGCTCGACTACGAGGATTTCGGTGCCGTTGCCTTGGTCGGTGGAGCTGAGTATTGTGAAGTCAGTGTCTTCGACTAGCGGGGTCCATTCGAGGAGGTTGGTCGAGGTTTTGTATTGTGGGGAGACGTTGGGGGGCGGGAGGAAGCGGGTGTGGATGAGGCGGATTTTGCCGGCGCCGGTGCTGATCGAAAGGTTCTCTAGGGTGGGGGATAAGTCTTGGTTGGTGATGTTCAGCGTGACGAGGGCGCTTTGGACCGTATTGCCGTAGATGTTTCGAGTTTGGGCAAGGAAATGGACAGTGCCGTCGGAGAGGGCGGCGATGAGTCCGTCATTGGAGATGTTCGCGTGGTCTCCGATCATGACCCAAGTGACTTGAGTTTCTGCGGCGTCTTCGGGGAGGATCGTGGCGGTGGCTTGCAGCGTGCCTCCTGGTCGGTAGATGGCGGCGGATTGAGGATCGATGGTTATGGAAGTGGCTGTCACCGGACCGGCCTCTTGGTTGAAAACGAGTATTTCGTGGGTGTCGGAGGGGCCGTCTGCGGAGGTCGCCGTTATATTGGTGATGCCGTTTTGCAAGGCGGTCACGAGCCCGTTCGAGTCAACTGTGGCGACGGAAGGGACTGACGAGGTCCAGGTAATGGAGGGGTCCGTGGCGTCGAGTGGGAAATGCCCGACCTGCATTTGCAGCGTACCGAGGTTTTCATTTATAGTCGATCGGGTGGAGAACGAGGTGGTTACATAGGCGTTTATGACTTGGACCGGCGTGTATTGGTTGGACATGAGGAGCTCGCGGGTGGCGGTGACGAGGGAGCCGTCTGTGGCGGTGGCTGTCACGATGATGGTCCCGTTGCCAAGTGGGGTCAGCACGCCGTCGGCATCGATGGATGCGGTGATGTTGTTTATGGACCACGTTACTTCCGGATTGCTTGCGTTGTCGGGCGAGACGATGACGTCGAAGTCGATGGTCTGCCCTGGCTGATCAAGGGTGGTCGTGGAGGGGGTGATGGCGAGCGAGGTGACGAGTTGCGTGACGGATACCAAGAGGTTTGAGGAGGCGCCGGAGCCGTCTTGAGCGGTGGCTGTGATGGTAGTGGTTCCTGTGCCGATGGCTTGCAGTAGTCCTGTCGTGGATACGGTCGCTACGCTTGGGTTGGAGCTTTGCCATGTCACGCTCTGGTCACTGGCGTTGGAGGGGAAGGCTTCGGCGGCGAGTTGCTGGGTGTCGCCGTAGGCGGTGAAAAACACCTGCGGGTGGCTGAGGGAGAGGGATTCGACGGGGATTGCCGGGGCGATGCCGTCCTGGTTGGTCACGGAGATGGCGATGGTGTCGTCGACGCCTAGACCGTAGTTGGCTGTCGCGGTGACGACGACGCTCCCGTTGCTGGTGGCGGTAAGCAGTCCATTGGCGTCGATCGTGGCTACGGAGGGGTTGTCGACCGACCACACGACGGGCTGATTGGCGGCTTCGTTGGGGAGCAGGGTCGCGCTTAGGGCTAGTGTGCCGTCGTCGATATCGATGCTGGTAGCGGGCGCCTGGATGGCGACGGATGTGACGGGGCGTTCGCCGACTTCTAACAATCGAGATTCGTAGGGGAAGCCGTCGTTGAAGCTTTGTCGTTGGGTGATGCTATCGGTCGTCGTATCGATCTCGTAAATGGTGCCTAGACCTGAGCCTGAGCCGCCGTAGCGAGTGACGCCGTATAGTCGCCCGGCCCAGGTTGTGATGAAGGAACCGGTTGTGATATTGGTGCCGGAGGTGGGAAAACTGTGGACGATTTCCAGGCTTTTGGAGATGGGATTATATCGGAGCGCGCCGCCGTGGTAGTTGGCTCCTCCGGTTGGTGACTGCAGGTAGAGGTTTCCGTCAGGGCCAACGGCGATGCCTGCTGCCCAGCTGTGTTCAGCGACGAAATGGACCTCTTCGCTGAATGCGCTTGAGTCGAGGTCATAGGAGAACAGGGCGCCGCGTCCGGAATCGCCACCCCACAGGGTGGAGCCGTAAATGCGGCGTCCTTGCAGCGCGAGGGTGGGCGAGGGGCTTCGGCCTCCTTCGGCTCCAAAGCTGTGGAGGACGCTCCAGGTTTCGGTTGTCAGGTCGTACTTGAACAGCACGCCTTTGTCTAGGTCGCCTCCGCTGTAGGTCGTGCCGATAATCAGGTGATTGTCTACCAGAAGAAGATTGGGTTCGGTAAAGGGGCTGCGGCCTTCTGCGATGGGATAGTCGTAGACGAGGTCTAAGGAACGGGCTACCGGGTCGTAGGCGTAGAGGGAGCCGCGGCTCTCGGTGGACATGACGTAGAGCTTTCCGTCCGGAGCCAGGAGGAATTGTTGGCCGATGTAGATGTCGGGATGATGTTCGAGCGTGAAGACCTCGCGCTGCGGATCGTAGGAATAGATGACGCCCTTGTCGTGGGCGCCGCCCGCGGCGGTGATCCCGTAGAGCCGCTTGTCGGCACCTTCGGTCAGGGCGCCGTTGGGCCATTGGCCGTGGAGTCCGCCTTCGAAATGGTGCACGATCTCAAAACTGCTGCCATCGGCAGCCATGCTGAAAAGGTAGCCGCAATCTTGGCTGCCTCCTCCGTAGGAAGTTCCCCAAATATCGGAATACTGTCCCAGTGCCGCCGCCCCCGTGAACAATGCGAGCGCTCCGAAGAGCAGAGTTCTGAAAAAGGGAGACATGGTTAGTGGTTGCTCGAATGGGTCTGGGCGCTTTCGATTTGCTTGACGGATGGAGGTACGAGGATCGGCGTCGCCCTCCGAGATGTCCTCGGCATGAATGCGCTATTATTTAGGAAGAAATGTTCATGCTGAGCGGGGTGGGATTTGAGGAGGGTGTGCGTGCCTGTAATGGGGGTGGGGTTAGGACACTGGCCATTCGGCAGGCTCAGGCTTTCAAAGGGACAGTGTCCCTCCAGATGGACGTGGACTCCTCGGGTCGGACTTCCTTCGACTTGGCTTAGGACAGGGAAGTCCAGCCTCTGGGAGAGTGGGCTTGGGGGTGGGCGGCAAGATGCCGCCCCTCCATTTAGAGTTGCTCCAGATCGTAGCCGTCCTTGCGGTCGAGGGCCTTCCAGCCGGCGGCTTCGAGTTCGCCCCGCAGGGCATCGGCGGTGGGCCAGTCCTTCGATTGCTTTGCTTCCCAGCGGCGCTGGGCGAGGGCTTTGATTTCTTCTGGGGCTTCGGCTTTTGGCTTTTCGACGACGACCGCGTCGAGGTCGTAGCCGAGGGCGTAGACGAGCTTGTGGAAGGGGATGGTGGCTTCGGGGCCGGGCTTGCTCTTCATGGCGCTGAAGATGGCGCCGAGGGCGCCGGAGGTGTTGAGATCCTGGCGGAGCTTGTCCCAGGCGTCTTGGAAAGGGCCCCAAGTGGAGTCGGCGTGACGGTTCTTCGCGATCTCCTTGAGCAGGCTTGGGCGTTCGATTCCGCTGGCCGCCAGCAGTTCGTCGGAGAACTTTCTCAGGCGGAGTAGAGCGCTTTGGGCGGCGCCGAGCGAGCCTTCGGTGAAGTTGATGGTCTGGCGGTAGTGGCCGCTGGTGAGGGCGTAGCGCAGGACGACCGGGGTAAAGCCCTTGGCCTCGATGTCGTCGACCGTGTAGAAGTTGCCGAGGCTCTTGGACATCTTCTGGCCGTCGACGAGAAGATGGGCGGTGTGTATCCAGTGATTGAAGAACTTGACGTTGCAGGAGCACTCGGACTGGGCGATCTCGTTCTCGTGGTGGGGGAAGATGAGGTCGACGCCGCCGCTGTGGATGTCGAGGTGGTCGCCGAGGTACTTCATGGCCATGGCGGAACACTCGATGTGCCAGCCCGGGCGGCCCTCGCCCCAGGGGCTGTCCCAAAAGACGTCGCCGTCGGTGGGCTTGCGGCTCTTCCACATGACGAAGTCGGCTAGGGAGTCGCGCTCGTATTCATCGCTGTCGATGGGGTCGGATTCGGAGCTGTCGGTTAACAGTTCGCGTTCCTTGAGGCGGGAGAGCTTTCCGTATCCGTCGAACGAGGACACGCGGAAGTAGACCGAGCCGTCTTCCGAGGCGTAAGCGTGGCCGGAGGCGACGAGCTTTTCGATCATGGCTATCTGCTCTGCGACGTGTTCCGTGGCCTTGGGCTCGATCTTCGGGGGCAGCATGTTCAGGCGTTGGCAGTCGCGGTGAAAGACGTCGGTCCAATGCTCGGTGAGCTCCTTCAGGCTACGGCCTTCCTGGATGGATTGGGCGATCGTCTTGTCATCGACGTCGGTGAGATTCCGGACGTGTCTGACCTTGAGTCCGGCGACGCTTAGTGTCCGGACCATAACGTCCTGGAGGAGGAAGGTGCGGAAGTTTCCGATGTGCCCGCGATCGTAGACAGTCAGTCCGCAGCAGTACATGCCGACGGTATCTCCTCGTTGCGGGATGACGGGTTCGACTGCGCGGGTAAGGGTGTTGTGAAAGCTGACTTCTGACATGGAAGGGTGGAAAGGTTTCGGTTGCCTGCCAGGGTGGCTGGGCCCAGTTTTCGGAAAAGCTTATGAACAGTTCCGATAAGGGTATGGATTTCAAGCTGGATCTGCTCAGGCGCCCAAGACGCCTGCGCCGCAACGCGTCGCTTAGGGCCATGGTTCGAGAGACCCGCGTTGGGGTGGACGATCTGATCGCTCCACTCATTGTGATGGATGGCGAGGGAGAGAAGCAACCGGTGGGCAGCATGCCGGGGCTGTTTCGGCTCGGCATTGCCGATCTGGTAGCCGAATGCCGCGAGCTTTCGGAACTGGGCGTGAAAGCGGTGGCGATCTTTCCTTTCATAGATCCTAGTTTGAAGGATCCGCTCGGTTCCGAAGCCGAGAACCCAGACTCCCTGGTCTTGCGGGCCGTGCGGGCGATCAAACGCGATGCGCCGCAGATCTCCGTTATCACCGATGTCGCTTTGGATCCCTATACCTCGCATGGTCATGACGGCGTGCTTTCGCCCGACGGAAAAGACGTGCTCAACGACGCTACCGTGCAGCGACTTTGCCGCATGGCGACTTTGCAGGCCGAGGCGGGTGTGGATATCGTGGCGCCGTCCGACATGATGGACGGCAGGGTAGGGGCGATCCGGGAAACGCTGGACGAAGAGGGATTCGAGAGCACGGCGATCATGGCCTATTCCGCCAAATTTGCCTCTGCCTACTATGGGCCTTATCGGGAGGCTGTCGGCAGCGCTTCGGCTGCAGGCACAACGCTATTGGACAAGAAGACGTACCAGCTCGACCCGGCAAACCGTCGCGAGGCGATCATGGATGCTTTGATGGACGAGGAAGAAGGCGCTGATTTCGTGATGGTCAAGCCGGCCGGGGCGTACCTCGATATCGTTCGCGAGCTTCGCGATGCCTCGGAGGTCCCTGTTGCGGCCTATCAGGTTTCCGGCGAGTACGCTCAGATCCATGCTGCTGCCCAGCTTGGCTGGCTCGACTATGAGAAGACGCGAGACGAATCTCTACTCGCCATCAAGCGCGCGGGCGCGGATGTGATCCTGACCTACTTCGCCAAAGAGGTTGCGAAGAGCTTGTAGGGAGTGTTTCGATACAAGTCTTCGCGTGGCAAGCGCCCCAAACCGATAAGAGCTGAAGTCTCACAAAACCGGATACGAAGAAGCCGCTGGCTAAGCAGCGGCTTCCGTTTCAAATTCGGTTCCGAGTTTCAGAGCTACAGCTTGTCTTCCTCTTCCTCTTCGAGATCCTCATCGCCATCCTCTTCATCGTCCGTCGGCGGCCCGCCTTCGTAGGCTTCGTCGGTTTCCTCTTCCTCGTCTTCGTCCCACTTGAGGCTCTCTTCCTTTGAGATTTCCGTGGTGTCTTCCTCCTCGATTTCGGGGAAGTCGTCGATCTCCTCCTCCGTGGCGGAGCTGGTTCCCTCGTCTTCGTCTAGCTCCCAGCCTGCAGGAACGTAGTCGAGGATGGAAGTCGCTTCGTCGAAGAGGTGCACGGCCTTGCCCTCGATGAAATTGTTGTTCTCCTCTTCGCGGATATTGTCTTCGACCTCGTCGACGGTCAGCTTCTGCTCGAAGTCGATCAGGTCGTTAAGCATCTTCACGCGGGCCTTGGTGATCTGGGTAATGAAGTCCGCGTAAGGGCTGTTTTCGTCGTCCACGATATTCGGCAACCCGAAGAGCGGCTCCTCCGCATCCACGTAGCTTTCCTTGGAACGGACGAGGCGGATCAAGCCATCGCCCAGGTCTTTTTGGATACGGAAAGCTATGAAGGCGGTATCGAAGATAGAGTCGTCAAACTGGTATTCCTTTAGCGGCTCAATCAGGTCCAGCAGGTGAGAAATCTGCCGTGGATCAATGATGCTAAGACCGTCGACATCCCAATGAACATCGTCGCTGACTTCCTTGACCCACCAGTTGCTATCCTCGCCGAGACGAACAATGCACCACTCGATTTGTTTTCCGGCTCTTGGCATAGTTTACGAATTACGCTTATCCAAAAAGCTCCTGTTGCTCCTAAGTCAACCAATGAAAGGGCAAAAAATGATGAAATCGGAGAATCCTCGCGCCTCCCTGGGGACAGGGGATTTCGAGGTTCTTCGAAGCTATCTCGGCAACTGTCGCTAATTTTTGGATATCCACTCTGAAATGGCCCTCCGGGGTGGGTCGACGACCGAGTTTTTGCTTTCCATAAATGATGGCATCAGCTTCTAGTACCGCACCATGGGCGCCCTCTACCGGAAGTTTCTGAAACCCCTCTTTTTCAAGCTGGATCCCGAGCAGGCTCACGAAGTTGCGGTGAAAGGGCTCGAAACGCTCGGAGCCATCCCTGGCGCTGCCAGAGCCCTCGCCGCCATCACTCACTTGAGCGAAGAAGCGGAGCCAGTAGAGCTCTTCGGACTGGCCTTTCCCAACCGAGTGGGTCTGGCCGCCGGTTTCGACAAAAACGCGGTCTGCTGGCAAGCCCTCGCCGGTTTGGGATTCGGTCATGTGGAAGTCGGCACCGTCACCTTTCGTCCCCAGCCCGGCAATCCGCAGCCAAGGCTCTTCCGTTTCCCCGAACACGAGGCGGTGCTCAACCGCATGGGCTTCAACAACGAAGGGGCTCAAGCTGTCGCTGACAGGCTCGCGAAAGCGCCGGGACCAGGCAAACGCCTCATTCCTCTAGGAGTGAACATCGGCAAGTCGAAAGTGGCCCCGCTAGACGAGGCGGTTGCCGACTATCTCGGCTCTTTCCAATTGCTGGCTGATCACGCCGATTACGTGGCGATCAATGTGAGCAGCCCGAACACGCCCGATCTGAGAAAACTGCAGGAAGAGTCTCGCCTGCGTGAACTCCTGGACGAGCTCTGTCGCTGCAATGCCCGGCGCGAGGAAGTCCGACTCGGCAGCAGCAAACCCATTCTTCTCAAGATCGCCCCCGACCTGAGCCATGAGCAGCTCGACGATATTCTCGGCATTCTCATCGATCTCAAGCTCGACGGTATCATCGCCACGAATACAACCATGGCTAGAGAAGGCCCTTTCGCTGACCTGACCGAAGCTGGCGGCATCAGTGGCGCTCCCATACGAGAAATGTCGACCGCCATGGTCGCCCGAATCGCGAAGCTCACCGAGGGAAAGCTCCCCATAATCGGCGTCGGAGGTATTAGCGATCCAGATACGGCTGCCGAAAAGCTCGATGCTGGAGCTTCGCTCGTACAGCTGTATTCAGGGATGATATACGAAGGCCCCTTCATGGCGCGAGGCATCGCCAAAGCCCTCTCTCGGAAGATGAGCGATCTTTGAGTGAACGAAGAATTAAGAACGAAGAGTGAGGAAGTGACGAGCTTCAGCCAGCGGTCCTGTAGGGCTGGCGCCCGCGCCACGCCGCAGAGGATCACACCTCCACCACGCCCTTGAATACCGCCACGGCGGGACCGCTGAGAGTGATGTCGCTTACCTCATCGCTCCGACGTTCGAAACCGACGCTCAGGACATCTCCGCCTGCCACGTGCACCGCAACCGGCTGAGTTGCTAAGCCCTTCAAAACCGCGGCGATCGCCACCGCCGTCACGCCGGTGCCGCAGGCCAGGGTCTCGTTTTCCACGCCACGCTCGTAGGTGCGGACCTTTATCGAGCCGTCCGACAATACCTGAGCGAAATTGGCGTTCGTGCCCCGCGGAGCGAAGTCTTCGTGATAGCGGATCGCGCTGCCCTCGGGGCGGATATCCACCTTCGCCACGTCCTCGACGAAAGTCACAACGTGCTCCACTCCTGTATTCATAAAGTGGTACGAGTACTCCCCATGCGGCGTCTTGACCGTCTGGTCCAGTCGCAGGTCGTGCATAGGCGTCATACGAATGGTGAAGATGCCATCGTCCGCCTGCGCAGTCATGCGTCCGGCATCCGTCATGAAGGATATGGAGGATCCATCGCCCACGCCGTTTTGCAGGGCGAAGGAAGTGAAGCAGCGCGCCCCGTTTCCGCACATATCGACGCGTCCCCCATCGGCGTTGTAGTAGACCATGGTCGCTTGTACGGAACCATCCTTAGGAGGATCGAGCAGGATAAGGCCGTCCGCGCCAATGCCGAAACGGCGATCGCAGAGCGCAGCGACCTGGGCGGAAGTCAGCTCGATCTTGCCGGCAAGGTTTTCAATCATCACGAAGTCGTTGCCCGCTCCGTGCATCTTGGTGAAAGAGATTTCCATGTTTTTTTGGCTTGGAGTAGAAGAACGAATCAATCGCCCGATGCAATGCTGCTCTGATCCCCGCATTGCCCCAATGACGAACCTGCTCCCGTCCTTGCCTGCGCAATTAAAACTTCAACGTTGAAGTTTTAATTGCGCAGGCAGAGGGGGAAGACGGGCTTTAAATCCACTGTCGCGTCATACTTGAGCCGTAGCGTGGATCTCGCAGAGCGGGACCGCGTCCACGTCGTTTCTTATCCTCATCATCTTCTTTATCCTCATCTTCATCCTGGGATGAGGAGGGGATGATGAGGGCGAATTGCGGCCGCGGGCTTCAGGCTTCGCTCTTCGAGCTACGACCCGACTTCGAAAGCTATGCGCTACGGAAAGCGAAAATGCGGTTGCCGCCGAGGTTTGGGTCGTGCGATAAGCGGCGAAATTTGGCTGCGGCATGAGCGAATTGGTTCCGAATGACAGGGAAGACGAGGATGAAGAGGACCTCGATTGGGCAGAGGATCCGAAGAAGATGGGATTTCTCGATCATCTCGAGGAATTGCGTTGGACGCTGATCAAGCCGCTCATCGTCTTCATCATCACCTTCGTTGTGACCATGGTCTTCATCAAAGATGTGAAAGAGGTGCTGATGTATCCGCTTTCCGAGACCTATACCGACGCGGAGACGGAGGCATTCGAGGGGCTCGCGACGCGCAACTTGACGGGCGTCTACACTGCTATGCTTCAGATCGGCTTGATCTTCGGAGTTTCGGTGGCGTCTCCATTTTTCCTGTACAACTTGGCGAAGTTCCTGGCTCCTGCTCTGACCAAAAAGGAACGTCGCCTTTTGGCTCCCGGAGCGGTGTCGGCGTTTCTGCTCTTTCTGACTGGCTGCGCCTTCGCCTTTTTCCTGCTGCTGCCTAAGGCGATCAGCATTACGATGCTTTTCAACGAGATGATGGGCTTCCAGGTGATTTGGTCGCCGGAGAGCTACTTCGGCTTTATCACTTGGATGGTGATCGGCTTGGGCATGGCGTTTCAGTTTCCGCTCATTGCGGTGGTCCTGGTGTATTTGGATATTCTGACCGTCCAGCAACTGAAGGACTTCAGGCGATTCTCGATCATAGCGTTTTTCGTTGTCGCGGCAGTGCTGACGCCACCGGATCCGGTCACTCAAGTCATGATGGCGATGCCGATGATCCTGCTCTACGAGGCTTCAATCCAGGTGGCTCGGCTTGTAGCGAAGCGGCGAGTAGCGAGCCAAGAGGCGTGGGAGAGGGAGGGTTAGCGTAGCGCGGAGCTTTCGAAGTCGGGTCGTAGCTCGAAGAGCGAAGCCTGAAGCCCGCGGCCCTTACGTTTCTTCATCCTCATCATCTTCCTCATCCTCATCTTTATCCTGGCATGAGGATGAAGATGAGGAAGGAGAATGACGAATAGCGTAGCGCGGATTCCGCGTTCTCACGAACGCGGCTACTGCGGTTATCGAACTTCTTCCAGCGCTGCGCTTACGGTTTCGCAGGCTCGATCGATGGCTCCTTGCTCGTGGGCGGTGGAGATGAAGCAGGTTTCGTAGGCGGAGGGAGGCAGGTAGACGCCGCGTTCCAGGCATTTGTGGAAGAAGGGAGCGAAGCTGGCGGTGTCGCTGGCGGTGGCTTCCTCGAAGTTCGTCACGGGCATATCCGAAAAGTAGACGCAGAACATGGAAGCGACTTGCGGAACTTGCAGAGGCAGGCCGATCTCCGCTGCCTTTACTCGCAGCGCCTCGGCGATTTGAGCCCCCATCTTTTCCAGGCGCGTGTAGGCGTCGGAGTCGCGTAGGAGCTTGAGCGCCGCTATGCCGGCGGCCATGGCGAGCGGGTTGCCGCTGAGAGTTCCGGCTTGGTAGACGGGGCCGAGGGGGGCGAGCTGGTCCATGATCTCGGCCTTGCCGCCGAAGGCGCCGACTGGCAGTCCGCCTCCAATGATCTTGCCTAGCGTGGTGAGGTCGGGGGTAACGCCTTCGCGTTCCTGTACGCCTCCAGCGGATACGCGGAAGCCGGTCATGACTTCGTCGAAAATGAGTACCGCGCCGTTTTGCGCGCAAAGGTCGCGCAGCTTTTGCAGGTAGCCGGACCTAGGCATGATGAGGCCTACGTTGGCGGGATAGGGCTCGAGAATGATGCAGGCGATCTGCTCCGGATACTTGGCGAAGGCTTCTTCGACTGCGGTGGCATCGTTGTAGGGGAGCACGATGGTTTCTTCTGCGAAGCTGCCGGGAATGCCGGCACTGTCTGGATTGCCGAGGGTGAGCGCTCCGGAGCCGGCTTTGATGAGGAGACTGTCGACATGGCCGTGGTAGCAGCCGGAGAATTTGACGATCTTGTCTCGGCGGGTGTAGCCGCGAGCGAGGCGGATGGCGGACATGGTTGCCTCTGTACCCGAATTTACCATACGGACTTTTTCCACGGAGGGAACCATCTCGACGATGAGTTCGGCCATCTCGACCTCGTAGGGATTTGGCGTGCCGAAGCTGGTGCCGTTTTCCAGAGCGTGGGCGATGGCTTCGCGGATGACGGGATTGTCGTGTCCGTGGATGGCGGGTCCCCAGGTGCAGACGAAGTCGATGAGTTCTCGATCGTCAGCGTCGGTTATGGTGGCTCCGCTGGCCTTTTTCGTGAAGAAGGGCGCTCCGCCCACCGAGCGAAAGGCTCGTACGGGAGAGTTGACGCCGCCGGGAATAAGCTGCTTGGCGCGTTCAAAGAGGGATTGCGATGCGGTCATGGGAGGTAGGCTGAAGGCTGTGGGCTGAAGACTGAAGGTTATTCCTACAGCCTAAAAACCTAACACCTAAACACCTGTCTCCGTCAGGAGACATACTTCTGCACGATGGGGATGCGGCGGCCGACGCCGAAGGCTAGGGGGGTGAGTTTGAGGCCGGGGGCGGCTTGCTTGCGCTTGTATTCGTTTAGATCGACTTTGCGTATCATGTCTTTGACTACAGCGGGATCGTAGCCTTGGGCGATGATGTCTTGAGAGGACTGGCCTTCTTCGACATAGGCTTGCAGGATCGCGTCTAGGATCTCGTAGGGGGGCAGGCTGTCTTCGTCCTTTTGGTCGGGCCGGAGCTCGGCGGAGGGCGGCTTCTCTATAGTGTTGAGCGGGATGACCTCGCGATCTCGGTTCAGGTGGCGGGCGAGTTCGAAGACTTGGACCTTGGGCAGGTCGCTGATCACGGCGAGGCCGCCGCACATGTCGCCGTAGAGAGTGCAGTAGCCGACCGCGAGCTCACTTTTATTGCCGGTGGTGAGGAGGAGTGCCCCAAACTTGTTGGAGAGGGCCATGAGGAGAAGGCCGCGGGCGCGGGCTTGGATATTCTCTTCGGTGACGTCGCGTCCGTAGTCCTGGGTGAGAGGGGAAAGCGTTTTCTCGGCGGCCGAGACGATGTCGGCGATTGGCAAGCTGTGGTAGACCAGGCCGAGGTTCTTCGCGAGCGCTTCGGCGTCGCTTTTCGAGTGCTCGCTGGAGATTTGGGAGGGCAGGCTGATGCCGGTGACGTTTTCCGCGCCGAGGGCTTTGGCGGCAATCGCGGCAGTGACTGCGGAGTCGATGCCGCCGCTCAAACCGATCAGGGCCTTCTTGAAGCCGCTTTTGTGGACGTAGTCTCGAAGGCCTAGAACGAGAGCGTCCTCGATATTCTGCATCGGCGATTGGCGAAAACTGGGGGCGAAGGTTGGGGTTTGGTCGAGTTCGACGATGACCTCTTCGGGAGCGTAGGCGGCAAGGCCGCTGACGATTTCGCCTTTGGCGTTGGAGACCATGCTGCGGCCGTCGAAGATGAGTTCGTCGTTTCCTCCAACCGCATTGACGTAGAGGGTTGGACAGCCGCAGGCGAGGGAGGCCTGGGTGACGAGGCGTTCGCGTTGCTCGCCCTTGCCGCCGCAGTGCCAGGGACTTGCGGAGAGGTTCAAGTGCAGGTCGAGCTTCTGCTCTTTGAGATACTCGATGGGGGATCGGGGATAGCGCTCGCGGCTGACGTCTATGTTTCCCCAGATGTCCTCGCAGACGGTGATGCCGACTTTGCGGCCATTCCATTCCACTACGGCGGGCAGATCTGCGGGTTCGAAATAGCGGTCCTCGTCGAAAACGTCGTAGGTTGGCAAAAGGCATTTGCGAGCTACGTGACGGATTTCGCCGTCGTGGCAGAAGGCGGCGGCATTGTGAAAGCTGCGGCCGGAGTTGCTGGGATTCGCCTCGACAAACCCCATCACTGCGGGCGCGGCTCCGGTTTGCTTTGCGATTTGGCGGAGGCTCTCTAGCTGATCGGGTACGAAGCGGCGCTTGAAGAGCAGATCGCGAGGCGGGTAGCCGCAGACCGCGAGTTCGGGAAACACGACGAGCTCGGCTCCCTGGTCGACGAGCCGACGATAGGCTTTCAGGACCATATCCCGATTGCCAGGCAGGTCCCCGACGGTGGTGTTTATCTGGGCGAGTCCGATCTTCATTTCGCGCTGTTCGTGGAGCGAAGAACGAAAAGTGCAGAACTCGGGCAACATCAAGGCTGAAGCGGTGCCAGGCAGCGCTTCCATGGTGATTGGCGCCGCGTCC
This sequence comes from Pelagicoccus sp., assembly GCA_028284635.1. Lineage (GTDB taxonomy): Bacteria > Verrucomicrobiota > Verrucomicrobiia > Opitutales > Opitutaceae > Pelagicoccus. The sequence goes on along the minus strand of JANQRJ010000099.1, from coordinate 89,189 downwards.
TCCCCTTAGTATGCGCGCAATTAAAACTTCAACGTTGAAGTTTTAATTGCGCGCTAGGGAAAGGGAAAAAGGAGCTTTGGAATGGTTGGGAAACTCTTCGCTTGCTTCTAGGGCTCTGGGGACTGGATATTCGCCGCGTGTCTTTTTCGAGAGTAGGTTGGATGGGGAGAACGCTGGTCCTTTTGGCGGCGTTTGGCGGGTTGCTTGCCTACTCGGGTTGTCGTTCGACGGAGGGAATGGGCGAGAACCTGACTCGGGCTAGGTTCGTGCTGGAGAGCGCCGAGGATAACGGATTTGGAGCGGTGGCTCGCATGCCGATCAGCGGAGTGGCGATACCGCTACAGCCGGAGGCGATTCTCTCGGAATACGACTACGCTAAGATCGAGTTGGCCGAGCTGGAGTTTGGCGCTGGGCTGATCTTTACCTTGAAACCCGCGGCCGCCCGCGCGTTCTACGGCATTACCGTGGCAAACCAAGGGAGGCGGCTCGTTCTGCTGATCGACGGGTTGGCCATGGGAGCTCGCCGCATCGAAAGCCCGGTTGCGACGGGCGTTATCAGCATCTTTCTCGAGACGACCGACGAGAACCTTGAGGAGATTGCCGCGAAACTGGAGAAGTCCAACCTTGAGATTCAGAAGCAACTTTCTCGCTAGCGGGCTCGCCGTGGCCGTAGCGGCAACTGGCCTGGCATCGGAAGCGTTTCGGCTTGGCCCTCACTACTGGCCGACGCCAAACCCGGCCTTCGTCGAACATGGCGAGCTGAGCGAGTTCTTGCAGCCGACCGTATCGGGTAGACTGATCTCTGCGCTCTTCGGCTGCGTGCGCAACGATGGACATCGCTTCCATGAGGGGATCGATCTGCGACCGATTGCTCGCGATGGGCGCAATGAACCGTTGGACCCGATCTACGCTTTCGACGCAGGTGTTGTGCGTTACGTCAACCGGTCGTCTGGCACCAGCAGCTATGGGCGTTACGTTGTGATCGAGCATCCGGAAATCGCTCCGGGACTAGTCTCTCTTTATGCTCATCTTCGTTCGGTGCCCGCTTCGATCTCGCCGGGCGTAGTTGTGAAAGGAGGACAGAAGATCGCGGTGATGGGCCGCAGTGCCGGTGGCTACGTCATCCCTCGCTCGCGGGCCCATCTGCATTTCGAGGTCGGCTTCTGGCTGGGGGACGATTTCCAGGCTTGGTACGACCGCCAGCCTTTCGACTCGAAGAACGACCACGGCGCCTACAATGGCATGAACATCATCGGCCTGGATGTCTGGGAGCTTTGCGGCTCGCTGCTGCGGGGCGAAGCGGCGGACGTTTGGCAGTTCGCCATGAGCGAACAGATCGCGGTAGAAGCTTTCGTCAAGGACTCGAAGATTCCGGAATTGGTTCGCCTGAATCCCGAGCTTCTGGCGAGCACTGCTGGTTTGGAAGACCATGCTGGATGGCGTATCGAATTTACCTGGTACGGCTTGCCGACGCGTTTCAAGGCCCTTTCGGCGGCGGATCTCGAGGGCCAGGAGGAGTTCATAGCAGTCAATGTCCTTCGTCCCGATCTGCTGGACGACAAGCTATGCCTGGACATGGCCCGCAACGACATTTTCGGTGGCGCGGGAGCCAAGCTGAATGCTCTGATCCGGCGGCTGTTCGTGAAGTGAAAATCATCTTCTTCTGCTTCTACTTCTTCATCTCCCTCTAAAAACAAAGGAAGTAGATGAAGAAGTAGAAGCAGAAGAAGATGATTGGACTCAAAAAAAACGCCGTCCTCGAAAGGATGGCGTCTTCGAAAAAATCTTTCCGCTCGGGCGCTTAGGCTTCGGGCTTGGTCTTGCGCAGGCCGGAGACGCGGTCGCCTTCCTTCCACTGTCCGCGCTTGCGGAGGAGCTCCACTCGCTCGAAGCGTTTGAGAACGTTGCGCTTGGCGCCGCTGGCGGCGTTGGACTTGTAGCTGGGATGCTGTGACATGGTCGAAACGGGTTCCGGTTTAAATTAAGCGGTGGACGCTGGCGGCTTCGCTTGCCCATTTCAAGTACTTTTCCGAAACTTTTTGGGCCTCCACGCAGACCCATTGAGGCGTTTCGTAGGGGTGGTTTTCCGCGACTTTTCGCTCAAGCCTCTCCAAGTTGGCCGCGACGGTCTTGAACCAAATGCGTCGCTCCTCGTCTCGGCAAGTCTCGCCTTCCCAGCGGTAGACCGATTCGCAGGCGGCGTCGATCTGGACGCAGGCGGCGAGGCCGGATTCCACCGCGAGGGCGGCCAGTCGACGAGCGTCCTCGAGCGAGGAAACAGTAGTCCAGCAGATGTAGAGGGAAGGCGACATGCTTCGCGTTTTCTTTGGCGAGGGGAGGGGTCAGTGCATGCCCATTGCTTGGGCGCGGTAGCCGCCTTGGCTCTTGTAGTAGAGAATCAGGCCGAGGTAGCCGACCAGCATGATGACGGGAAAGACGACCACCTTGGCGAGGGCGGACTGGGTTTTCTCTTCGCGTGCGAGCTGGATCTTAGCTTGGTCGGCTTCGGGCAGCGTTTCGACTTTCGTTGCGTCGACGACGCTGTAGTCTCCGAGCACGTAGTCGCGCTTGGAAACCACTTGCTCGTAGAGAGCGGGATGGTCGGCTTCGATGGCTTCGGCCACCGTGGTTTCCTGCAGCTTGCCGATGAGCGGGCCGCCGATGATGCCGACGGCGAGCATGCCGATGCCGGCGATGGCGTTGAGCGTGAGGGCTCCGCCGGTGGGAAACTGCTCGGAGACTACGCCGAGCATAGTGGGCCAGAAGAAGGTCTTGCCGATACCGTAGAGGGTGGCGGCGAAGAAGATGAAGGCGAGACCGTGGGCGAAGCTGAGCAGGTAGAGGCCGATAATGGCGACTACGCAGCAGGCGGCAAGCAGGCCGAGCGGGGTGAGGACCTTGACGATGGGACCGACGTTGAAGCGCAGGATCATCATGATCGCGGAGGTGTAGACCAGTACCCATGCAGGGTTCCAGCCAGCCTCGCCCATCGGTTCCTCCATCAGTCCGGAGATCCAGCTGTCGGTGCCGATTTCAGTCGTGGCGAGCGGCATCATGAGCAAGACGAGGATGATCATGACCGGCCGCCCAAACGAGCGGGCGTAGGCTCCGTAGCCGATAGTGAGTATGGCGACGAGCGTCCAGCGCAGGCCGCCGCTCCAACCGAAGACCTGGCCGAGTTGGGAGACGATCAGGGCGCTGGCGATGAAGGCCCCGGCGATGCCGAACTCGGCGAGCATTTGGCGATAGCTGGCTCCGGCGGCGACGCGTTCGTTGACGGGGAATTGAGCCTTGAAGAGCATGACGAGGTATATGATCGCAGGGGCTACGAGTATGGCGACGAGGACCAGCCAGTTGTCCGCCACGCTGCTGCCTAGGGCGATGGTGATGACGCCGCCGAGGACCAGTCCGCCGGGCCAGCCGGCGTGCAGGATGTTGAGCCATTTCGTCTTTTCCTTGGGAAAGAGGGTGGCGACGACGGGGTTGATGAAGGCTTCGACCGTGCCGTTGCCAAGCCCGAGGATGATGGAGCCGAAGTAGAGGAGATTCCAGGCCTTGCCTTGGGCTGCAGCTAGAGCTTCGCCGGAGAGAGCGGGATCGGAAACGGCTGCGTAGGCCATGTATGCGAACACTCCATACAGAGCGTAGCAGACGAAACTGAATAGCATGGCGGCTCGGTATCCGATCCGATCGATGACCAGGCTGAAGAGGATGATGCTGATGGCGAAGGGCCAGATGCCGGCTCCGAAGAGCTCGCTGGCCTGGACCTTGTCGAGTCCGAACTGTTCGGGCCAGACCCCGCTGCCGATGAGGATGGCGCGGGTAATGAAGGCCATGGAGGTAGTGACCAGGGCGATAAAGCAGCCCCAGAAGATTTTCTTGGAGTTGGCGTCGTAGGTGTGGGAAGAGGGCATTCGAGCAGAGGGTTTTTTTGTTTATATATAGGGTTTTGCTGGACTGGAAAAGCTAAGGCAGTTCGCGAATCTTTATGCTGCGGAACGAGACGAAGTCCGTGTGGTCCTGCAAGCGGATGCGACCGGCGGGCCATTGTCCAAAGCCGTCCATCTCGGCGAACTTGCTGGCCGCCACGAGGTCTTGAAACGATTGGGAAGATCGATCGTAGCTCAGGACTCTAAAGCCGCTAAGCCAATGTTCTACCTCGGCGCCGCGTACTATGATGAGGGCGTGATACCATCGATTGGGCCTGGCGGGGCGCGGTTGCCTGGATGGTATCAGATCGTATAGCGACGCGTTTTTTCGATTTCCGTCCACGCCTTTCAGAGCGTCGGCATGGTTGGCGTCGTCGAGTATCTGATATTCGAGGGCGACTGGGGGCTTTTTCGGAAGTTGAGCCTCGGTCTGGTCTAGATAGAATATTCCGCTGTTGCCTCCTCGGGCGAATCTATATTCAAGCTGCAGCTCGAAGTTGGCGAATGCGTCCTCGGTCACGATATCGCCACCGCGCAAGCTTTTGTCCTGCGAGGTCTCCATGACGGATAGGATGCCGTTTTCCATGGACCATCCTTTTTCCGGAAAGCTCTCGCCGTGGCGGCTGCGCCAGCCGGCAGAGCTCTTTCCATCCCAGAGCAGCCGCCAGCCTCTGGCCGACTCCTCGGGTTCAAGCTGGTTGGGCAGCAGGTTGCGAACGAAGACGTCTGGAGTAGGAGGGGAGGGCTCGAGATCCTCGGTTTGGATGCGGAGCTTGCGCCACTTCACCTTGCCGCCCTCCAGGCCCGAGTCTGCTGAGATGGAGTGAACCTGGAGGGCGATGAAGCCTTGGGCCGTACGCTCGTCGATCACGTAGGCTACGGGCTGCCCGTTGACCCAAGTGCGCAGGCGAGAGCCAATGGCTTCGATACGGTAGTGGTTCCATTCGCCGGTTTGGAAGGCGTCTTGCGAGGCGGGATTGAACGACCCAGGGTAGAGCCAGCCGCGACGGGCTTCGTCGTAGATGCCACCGCTCTGCCTTCCAGCGGAGGGATCTATTTCGCACTGGTAGCCGTGCACGCGTCCGTTTCGGTATTCGGGCAGGCTCAGACTGCGGAACTGCACGCCGGAGTTGAAGGGCTTGTCGAGGTCCATGAAGACTTCGAATTCCAGAATGAAGTCTCCGTAGTCAGCTTCCGTGGCGAGAAAGCTGTTGGGCGAGTTCAGCACGGCGGTGCCGACGATCGCGTCGCCCTCGACTGAGTAGGGAGCGGAACCGTTGAGCTGCTGCCAGCCGTCTAGGTCCTTTCCGTTGAAGAGCTCGGTCCAGTCTCCAGCCGCTGCCGAGGAGAGGGAGATCAGGAGTCCGAGAAGAAGGGTTGCTGTACGGTTTCTCATAGGTATCCGATTTGCGGTTACACTCCCCAGCCGGGTCGATAGTCGTAGACGGGGCCGAGAAAGACGTCGGCCTCCGGGCGGTTGGGGAATCTCATGCCTTCGCTGTCCCATTCGAGTCGAGCGTTCGCTCGCACGGCGGCGATGCCGAGCAGCACGAGTTCGGTCAGGGGTGCGGCGTAGTCGAAGTTCGAACCGCATTCGGCCCCGTTTCGGATGGCGTTGGTCCATTCCCTGAAGTGGCCTCCCTTCACGCGGGGAATCGACTTCTCCGGCAGCGAGGCCCGGCTTTTCTGCATAAAGTCTTCGGGCAGGAGTCGGGCCGATCTGCTGTGAGTGCCGACGTGCATAATGCCCTCCGTGCCGTAGAAGATGCTGCCTCCGCTGGGGTTGAATTCGAAGCCGGGCACGGGTTGCGGAGGCCGCAATGGACCGTCGTACCAGTGCAGGTCTAACGGGCCGCGCCAGTCGTTTGCCGGGAAGGAGTAGTGGATCGAGGTGGAGGCGGGAAACGTGTTCGGGTAGAGTTCCGTCGAAGCGGCGGAGATCGTCGTCGGGGTGAACAGATCGAGGGCGTAGAACGGAGCGTCGAACTGGTGGCAGCCCATGTCGCCGAGGGCGCCGCAGCCGTAGTCCACGAAGCCGCGCCACTTGGCCGGCGCGATGAGGCTGCTGTAGGGTCGCGTGGGAGCCGAGCCGAGCCAGAGATCCCAGTCCAGCGTCTCGGGAACCGCTTCTTCCTCCGCCCCGTCGATATCGATGTCCGGCTCGTGGAACCACGGCTTGCGCGGACGATCCGTCCAGGCGTGCACCGTATGGACCTCGCCGATCGCGCCGCCCCGGATCCACTCCCGAGCCAGGCGTATTCCCTCGCTGGCCCGGCCTTGGTTTCCCATCTGGGTGACGACTCCGGCTTCCTTCGCGGCAGCGTGGAGCTGACGAACTTCCGTGATGGTGCGGCACAGCGGCTTCTCGACTAGGATGTGCTTGCCGAGCTTCGCCGCCGCCAAGGCTGCCGGGAAGTGAGAATGGTCTGGCGTCGATATCGCTACGGCGTCGATTTCGTCTGCCATCTCCTCGAACATTACGCGGTAGTCCTTAAACCATTTGGCTTCGGAGAATTTCCGTAGAATCGGTCCGGTCTGCTCGTTGGCCAGCAGCTTCTCTCGTCCGCGATCTTGGTCAACGTCGCAGAAAGCCACGAACTGTTCGTTTCGCAGCCCTTGCAGGTGGGCTTTCCCGCGTCCGCCGACTCCAATCAGGGCGACGCGCAGGCGGCTGTTGGCTTCCGAGCTGTTCGCTTTCATTCCGCGGGGCAGAATCAGGAGAGAGCTGGCGAGCGCTCCTTTCGCGATGAACGAGCGGCGGCTGTAGGAATCATTTAGTGCATTCATAATCGGGTAGGGTGTTGGTTGTATAGACTATTTAAGAGGGGCGCGCGTTGCTTGCAAATAATGGTTTTGGGATTTGGTATAGGAGCGGTAGCGGGACTGTTTATATTCGCTTGAAAAGAATGGAGATTGCCAGCCCAAGGGCGTGACGGCCGTTCAGGTTGCTGCCAGCGACTTCCTGCCACGAGATCGGGAGCTCTCGAATGTCGTAGCCAAGGGATCTGGCTTGGACATAAAGCTCCAGGTCGAAGCCGTAGCGGTCCTGGTGAAAATCGGCTTTGGCCTCCTGGTAGAAGGCTTGCGGAACGATCTTGAATCCACATTGCGTATCCAGAATTTCAGGATGGTAGCGGACCTTCAGCAGCAGACGAAAGATTCGGGAGGCAATGTCGCGTCGTCGGCTTCGCTTCACCTCGCTTCGAGGGACGGCATAGCGGCTGGCGAAGACGAGCTGGCGAGCTTGCGGTTCGAGCGCGACCGCTTCGAGCAGGCGGCAGGCTTCTTTGGCTGGTATTGCTCCGTCGGCGTCTACGAAGGCGAGGTGAGTAGCTTGGGGGGCGAGGTCCCAGCCTGTTCGGATGGCGAAGCCTTTGCCTCGATTTGGCTGGTAGGCGTGGACCGGAGAGACGTTTGCGTGGCTCGAAACGATCGGAGCGATCGCTTGCGAAAGCGTATCCAGATTTTCGGGGCGCGAGCCGTCGTCCACTATCTGGATCGTGGCAGGCAGATCGGACTTCGCGAGCTCGCAGGCGAGGGCTTCGAGAAACGGAGGCAGTCGCTCGGCTTCGTTGCGGCAGGGGATGACGATCTGGAAACAGGGCTTCATGGCTTTTGCCGAAAGTCTCCGAAGGTCTGGATAGCCTCGCCTTCCTTGGCTTGGATCGCGAAGGCGATGTTGGCGTTTTTCGCGGTTTCCTGGAGCTGCTCGCTTGTCATGAGGATCGCTGCCGTGCTGGCAGCGTCGGCCAGAGCAGCGCCGTCGGCCACCGCCCAGGAACGGGCGTAGCGGGCTCCTGGCTGGGAGTCGAGGGGGGCAATAATGTGGTTGGGGAGGACGCCTTCGCCGGAGCTTGCAATCGCGCGGCCTGGCTCGAGGTGGCAATCGAGCGCTTCGAGCCGCAGGGTCTCCTTTTTCGTATCGGGCAAGGCGAGGGCGGTGCTTCCGCCCGAAACCAGCAGGCCCGTGTCGATCTCCCAATCGAGAAGCAGCTCCGCGATTCGGTCGAGAGCAAAGCCCTTGCCTATCCCGCCTAGGTCGAGAAGCGGGCCGGACTCGAGCTTCTTCGCGACCCGGTTTTGTCTGTCGATCGCGACGATATGCTTCTGCGCCGCGTGGCCGTTCTCCTTTGGTCCGCCATTGTGTTCGAGCTCGTCTATTTGGTCTTTCGCCTGCAGAGCGGGAGCTCCGAGAAAGGGGTTGAAGGTTTCGTCTAGCATCGCGCTGGCAGCGAAAGCGGCTTCGAGACAGGCGATGGTATCGAAATCGACTTGGATGCTGCTTTCGATACTCAGGCGGTTAATGCGGCAGACGTCGCTATTTTCCCGGTAGAGGCTAAGCTTGTCTTCGATTTGTTCGATGAGCTGGAAGGCCTCGAGCGCGGCGCTCCCGAGATAGGCCGAGTCCTGGCCTCCAAGGTAGAGGACCCATTCTGTCGCCATGGCACTGTGACGAAATGCCGTCAGGGAGGGATCTAGTGGGAATTGGATCACGGGGCTAGGCTTCTTCCGATATATAGAGTTGCAGAAGCGTGTTGGGGCGGAGCCCATGCAGTTCCAAGCTGTATTCGCTTTCCAGGGACGGATCGTCTTCGGAACCGAGACGGGAGTCGATCAGGATGATGTCATGGCTTGGGGAGAACGACTCGAGGTTCTGCCAATAGCCGACTTTCGGGTGGTTTCGCAGGACCCAAGGAAGCGGCCAGGCATGGTCGGGACTATATACGGCGATGGAGGGATTCCGAGGCAGCAGCGTTGTGAGGCGCTGGGCGAGTTTTTCGAATGGCTGACTTGTATGCTGGTATATATAGGGATTGCGCGAGTCGGCAGCGTAGCGGTTCGTGGCGAGGAAGGTTTTTCTTCCTTGGTCGGCAAACAGCGCGAGCAGGATAGCGAGACAGGCGTAGCGAGACCAAGGGATCTTCGAGCCTTCCCACGCCCGGGCTACTAGGTATCCTACCGCTGGGCATAGAAGCGTGTAGGGAATAAGCAAAAGCCAAGGAGTTTTGTAGGGAATGGACGAATATAATAGAAGACTGAAAATGCCTTGCAGGGAGAGATAGAGGGTGAAGCGTTGGCAGATTGCTTTGGGACGCGCCATAAGAAAGAGGCCGGCGATAGAGCAGAGAATGAAAACCGTTTCTCCCCACAGGACGCCTTCGCGGCGCAGGGGCCAGAGCATCGACAAGTAGTACCAGCCCGGCTTTTCGTGGCCTTGCCCGGTCGATCGGCTGATCGCCTTGCCGTAGGCGGCGATACTGTCGACGAGTCCTTGTGGATTTGAAAAGAACGAGGAGTAGAAAAGCAGCCAAACGCTGAGAGCTCCCGCCAGGGCCGCGATAATGCGGGAGGGTTTCGCTATGGGCTCTCGCGGCGTTTTCGGGCGGGCAAGCCAAAGAGCAGGAATCAGGGATAGGAAGTGGAGGACGGCGGTCTCTTTGGTGGCAATGGCAAGCCCGACGAGCAGGCCGATAGCTAGAGCAGTGGTCTGCTTCGGCTTTTCAAAGTAGCTCCAGATGGCAATGGCAAGAAGCCACAGGATGATGGCCAGAAGACTCTCCTGGATGAAATAGGCGCCGTATATGACGCAGAGCGGAGAGATGGCCACGAGGGTGGCCGTGACAAGGCAGGCTATCGAGCCGATACGCTTTCGTATCGAAAGTATGGTGACGATAAGAAGCGAACTCGCTCCTATGGACAGTAGGCGGAGGTCTCGTGGCGCGAGTTCGTCGGGATCCAAGCCACGCAGTTGACCGAGCCAGCTGGAGAGGTAGTAGAGGGTGGGTCCGTGCTTGTCCGCAGGATCGTAGTGGTAGCCTTCTCCCTTGGAAAGCTGCCAGGTTTGGTAGGCCTGCACGGCCTCGTCCGCATGCAGCGGGCGGTTGCCCGAGCTTTCGAAGCGAAGCGCGAGAGCTGTAGCGAGGATGAGGAGCGCGATCGGTATGTAGAGCTTGAGCAAGCTGGCTCTGGCCGTCATCGGCCGTATACTTCGACTTCGATATAGTGATTCATCTCGTTGCTCGTATTGCCGTTGGAATAGAGGCGAACATAGCGGGCTTTAGCTTGATGGGCTGGAACGAGACGGCCTTGGTTGGTTTCTATAAAGGCTTTTTGGGCGCCTTTGCCGAAGCCGGACGAGTCGTCGTGATCGTTGTTGAAGATGGTGGTGACGCCGTCCTTGAATTCGGGATCGTTGGAGACCTTGATGACGACGTCCTGATAGGCTCGCTTCTGGGCGTGGTAACGCCAGACGGCGACTGCGTAGATCTCGGCTTCCTTTTCGAGATCGATCTGGATCCATTGCTGGCCAGAGGCCAGTTCGACGAAGTAGCCGTCGTCCGACTCCTTGTCTCCATCGGTAGCGTACTCGAGTTCTCCGATGATAGGAAAGTCGTCGCTCGAAGTGACGGGCTTGTCTCGGGCTAGGTTAGAGATGTCGGCTGGGACTAGGATGTCGGGAGCCTTGGCGCTGGCATCCTCTAGATTTGGCAGATTGATGGGGACTGGCGTGCCCATGAGAAAGGGCGGCGGGTATTCGACGACGAGGGGCTTGAGCTCTTCGTCCGCATTGGCGAAGGGAAGTGTCGTAGCGAGAGTCAATACAAAGGCGGCGCGTTTCATTTTTTCTACGGGGTTTCTGGTTTAAACTGCGAAGTCCTCTGGCTTGAAGACATGAAGCTTCTTCGAGGCGACAGCCGCGTTGACTGGGAAGATAGCGGCCTCGCTCTTGAAGGAATGCTCGCCGTCGGCAGTTAGCTTGGCTTTGCCGTGAATGGCGTTGAAGAAATTCTCCAGATGGGGCTGGTGTAGGGGTTTGTCCAATACGATAGGGATGTCGTAGGAAGCGAGTGGGGCGGTTTCGCGTACATCGATTTTCGTTTCGTCCGTCTTGGGTGGAGCGGCGGAGCGGCGGATGTAGTTGAGATCGCTCCACTTGTCCCATTCGGCGGCTCGCTCCTCGCGATAGATTTTCGTGATGCGGGGGTTTTCCGATATCTTTATGGAGCCTTCGTCGCCCATGAAGTACTCGAAGTAGCCGCCTCCGGCGCTGGTGGTGGTGAGCGTCTGGTAGAAGGCCCGGGCGGTTCCTTCGGGCGACTCGTATTCGTAGATGACCATTACGTTGTCGTACCATTCGCGGTTCGGGTAGTAGTCGGCTCCGCCGCTGGCGAAGAGGGTTGTGGGCGGGGCGTCGAAGAACCAGTTGAATATATCGATCTGGTGGGCCCCGAGATCGGAGATGGGACCACCGCTGAGGTCGCGAAACCAGCGCCAGTTGCGGAACTGATGCATGTCGGCGTATCCGTAGCGCTTGAGGGTTTCCGCAGGGATCTCGTATTTCCTGGGCCAGCCGATGTCTGGGGTGACGGAGCGGTTCCACTGGGCATTGGCGTTGGTGAGGCGACCGGGGATGCGGGCCTTGCGGATGAGATTTTCCAGGGTGTGTATATAGCGCGGGTTGCTGCGGCGTTGATGTCCGATCTGGAGGAGCTTGCCGGTCTGCCGGGACGTCTGGACCATGGAACGCGCTTCCTCGATCGTGCGGGCCATCATCTTCTCGCAATAGACGTGCAGCCCGGCCTGGAGGCAGGCATTGGTATGGCGAGCATGCCAGAAGTCGGGCGTGGCGATGATGGCGGCGTCGAGGTCCTTTTCCTTTTCGAGAAGGTCTTCTATATTTTCGTAGCCGTTTACTTCGTAGCCGGCTTTCGCTAGCTTGCGAACGCCATAGCGGCGGCTGTATTCCCAGATGTCGCAGACTGCGCGAAAGCGTAGGCCGGGGATGTTGAGCATTGAGTCGAGCAGGACGCGGCCCTGGACTCCCATGCCGATGAGGGCGACGTTGATCTCGCTGCCGCTCGCCGCTGCGGCGCTGGCGGATTTGAGAATGTGGGGCGCCAGGATGATGCCGCCGCTGGCGATGGCGCCTTTCTTGATGAAGTTTCTTCGGTCCATGGGATTAAAGTAAGAATTAAAAATGAAGAATTAGGAAGTTTTGGGTTCTGGGGCCTGGCTTTTCTTCTCCGCGATGTGGAGGGCGAAGGCTATAAGGGCGATGTGGATGCCGAGCCAGGCGATGCCGCCTGATTGGTTGATGAGTATGAGGCCGACGGTGAGACTGGTGTAGAGCAGGCCGGTCGCGAATAGTACGACTCGTTGGTAGACGCCGACTAGCAAGGCCAGTCCCAGGGCGATCAGTATATAGCCGAGCGTTCCAGAGTAGAGAGCAAGCGCCCAGTTTGGAATGAGGGGCTCGGCGGCGAATTTTTCGTAGAGCGACTCGGGAATTCCGTGGTAGTGGCTAAACCCATACGCTTTTTGTTTCACCTCAACCATGGCTCCCGAGATGTCGGGGTCTCCAAACTCGTCGAGCAGCGGCGTTTTGACGGTTTCAGTTCCAGCGAATTTCTCGATACCGGTGAGCAGCGTTCTGACGCCGAGCCAAATACGGAGAAGAATGAGAGTGAGGTTTTGGGTAGTCATAGAGTGTTTCATTTGTCGTTCTTCGCGACCGCCCATATGTTGCGAAACTGCACGGCGTCTCCGCCATGGTTCTGGAGCATGAGCGGGGCTTGGGCCACTTCGTTTTTGGCGAGCGAGCTGCCGGTAAATGAGGGGAGTTCTACATCGTCGTGAATGAGAACGCCGTTGTGCCGGACGGTAATGCGAGCGTTTGCGGTCTTTTTTCCCTGACTGTCGAACCGGGGCGCGGTGAAGTCGATGTCGTAGGTTTGCCAGATGGTGGGCGGGGCGCACATGTTTACGATAGGCTTGGCGACGCCGTAGATGCCGCCGCATTCGTTCCACTCGCCCTCGAGGCCGTAGCTGTCGAGGATCTGAACTTCGTAGCGGCCTTGCAGGTAGACGCCGCTGTTGGCTCTGGCTTGGCCGCGGGCGGCGGGCATGAATGACGAGCGAAACTCGATATGGAGATGGTGGTCTCCGAATTCCCTCTTGCTGAGGAGCGAACTTGTGTCGGGGACGATTTGCATGGCCTTTCCTTCCACGATCTTCCATTCGGCTTTGCCGCCGTCTCGCGATTGGAAGTTCTCGAGGGAGCCGTTGAAGAGCACGGTGGCTTCTTCTGGCGGTTTCGCCCCCATGGTGGAAGATTCGTAGCGGCCCATGCCCATGGGCTTGAGGGAGTAGCGGCCGTTTTCGGATCCCGCGAAGAAGCCTTCCAGCTTGCCCTCCTTGATGCTGCCGTCCCATCGCGAGGCTCGAATGAGCAGGCCTTGGCCAGCAACTTGAAGAACTTCGAGTCCTTGCTCGCCCAAGTCGATTCCTGGTTGGAATAGTATGGCGTCCGAGCGGGTGTCTCCGCTGAGCGTGACGTAGGCGCGAGCCCGTTTCTCTATAGCGGGAGCGAGGCGGACGCGAAACTTGCCTTCCTCTTCGGCGATGACCTGGCCGAAGATCGTTTTGGAATCGCCATTCGCCAGGATGCGCTGGCCTTGGTAGTCGCCGACCTGCTCGGGCAGGTCGAAGGTGTAGGGACCGCCGTCGGCGGCAAAGGCGGTGGCGGCGATCAGTCCGGCTAATGAGAGGGCGGCGCTTGTGAGGAAGCTGCGGCGGTCTTTTTCGAGGAGCCCTGGATCGAGCTCTATCGGCGACGCGGCTTGTTGGGCGCTCTGCTGTCGGAATTTCATATTATGGTTGGGCAGTCGGATAGGGACAATGGATAATACTAGACCCGAACGTTTCAAAAAAAATGCTTTAGGAACCGCGAATGGACGCGAATAAACACGAATGATTTCTCATTTGAAGCTTTGATTCGCGTCCATGACTGGGTCGCTTTGCTCAGTACGCGGTTAATGCCATGTTTGTTCGCTATGCGAGTTTTCTGAGGGGCTTGCCTTGCTTCTAATGCTTTGGGGGTGGAAAGTCTTGATTGAGTGCCAGGTATGCCTGGGAGATGGGGAGCGAGTCGATGCCTTGCTCGGGCACCTCGCCTTTGGCGGTCCAGACGAGGGCGTTGAGCACGAGTTTGCGGAAGTCGTCCTGAGCCCAGTTGCGATGGAAGTGGCCGCCAGTGAAGCCGAAGCCGCGACCGCCGTTTGGACGCTCGTAGGCCCAGGCTAACACTTGGGATTCGCCGTTTTCGACGGCCCGCTGGACGGTCGGATTGGTCGCGCGGGCGTCCATGCGTTCGCGTTGGAGCGTTTCGATCGGCGGGACGGCGGAGAGAATGGCTACTGTATCCTCGAACTGGGGACGGAAGCGTATGTGGTAGTACCATTCGTCGCGTATGGAGAAGGGCTGGACTCCGTTGGCGATCGGATGGTCGGGAAAGGGCTCGAACTTAGGTTCCCAGTGCGGATTGACCGACCAGCCGATTTCGAAGTAGCCGCCGATCCAGTCGAGGAACTGGGGGCCGAGCTGCTCTTTCTCGACCTCGACGCCGAAGTGGAGACAGGCGACGCCGATACCTTGGTCGACGAGGGCTTGGATGCGGTCCTGATGGCCGACGGCCATGTGCTTTGCGGCGCCGTCGCAATACATGACGATGGCATCCACTTGTTCGTTTGCCTCGGCGTCGATCGGCCAGGGGCCGTCGCGGACAACCTTCTTTCGCACGCTGGCGACGACGTCCTCGCCGCTTTCATGGAGCGACTTCGCGAGCAATTGGCAGCCGGCGTGATGCTCGTGGGCGCCGTGGCCGTGGCTCCTGGCTCCGGCTAGAAAGACGATACGCTTCTTCTGCCTTGGTTCGAGCTTGCGGAGGCGTATGTCGCGAAATCGGACTTGCATCGGCGGGCCTGCGTGGAGCTGCAGGGCGATCAGACCCTGGGAGATGCGGTTGGGCTTTTTGTCGATGAACTCGGCGGTTATCGCGCCATTGATTTTTTGGATACAGTGGTTTCCGTATGCGATTATGTGATACTCGTTCCAGTCGCCTGAGCGGATGTGGGACCGGATTTCGTCCGGGACTCCGAGGCTGGCGAGGGAAACGCGCCCGGAGGGAGCTTGTCCGAGCTCTATCTTCTGGCCAAGGTGGGCGATGATGCCTCCGTTTTTCTCGTTGTAGGCGGCGCCGGTCCATTCGCCATCTGCGGATATGTCCGCCTGGTAGCCTTTGACGGCGTGGGGAACGCCATCGATCAGCGTGCTGCGATACTGCACGCCACTGTTGCCGCTAGGGATCTTGAATTGCAGTTTCAGTTCGAAGTCCGCGAGTTCGTCTCCTTGCCAGACTAGGAAACTGTTGTGTTCGAGTGGAGCGTCGGTGGTGGTTTCGCCCACGATCTCGCCGCTTTCCACTCTCCAGAGGTCTTCTTGGCCGGCCCAGCCCTCGAGGGTCGCTCCATCGAAGATGGGAACGAATTGCGAATCGTCGGCCCGAGAGAAGCCGCAGACAAGCGTGGCTGTCAGAAGGAAAACATAGTATTTGAAGGCTGAGGTTTTCATTGGCTGAAATTCGCTTTAACCATTCATGGTCCAGCCTTTGCGATAGGGTTTGGTCAGATATTGGTTTGCGCTGGCGACGTTTTGTATAGCGCCTTGCTTGGAGTCGTAGACGAGCTCTTCGCCGGCCCGATAGGCAGCGAGTCCGAGACACATGGTTTCGATCATGTTGGCGCTGTATTCGAAGTTGCAGGCAGTTTCGCTGGGTTTGCCATTCTTGCAAGCCGTGGTCCACTGCTTCTGGAAGTTGCCTAGGTCGGGCAGAAGCTCTTCCTCGGATCGCGGGTCGAAGTAGGTCAGGTCTCCTTTGTTGCCAAGAGGGATGATCAGGCGGCGATCGAAGTTGGCGATGATATATCCCTTGTTGCCCTTGAACATGGCGCCGTGAGGGATCTTGTTCAGGTCGAGCCATTTCAAAGGCGGTTTCGGCATGGCCCCCCCTTGAAACCAGGTACAGCGAATCTTGTCGCGCCAGTCGTTGGCGGGGAAGACGAAGCTGGCGGTCAATTCGACCGGGGTTACTTCGGGATTGTAGGCTTCCGGGGAGGAGGCCTTGACGCTTTCGGGCAAGTCCGCGTCGATGACATTCCAGACGATATCCATGGTATGGCTCCCCATGTCGCCCATTTGACCGATCCCGAAGTCCCAATACATATTCCAATTGAGGCAATTCGCATTTTGCGGATTTCCCGCGAAATAGCCTGGGTTGTAGGGGTGTTTCGGCGAGGGGCCCAGCCAGAGATCCCAGTTCAAAGTCGCTGGCACGGGTCCTGCCGCCGGCAGATACCCCGTTCTGCGAAGCTGTCGATTGCCCCAAGCGAAGACCTCCTTGAGTTCGCCGATGGCTCCGTCGTGAATCATCTCGCGAAGACGGTTGAAATTGGGTTTCGCGTGACGTTGCATGCCGACTTGAGTGGCGAGTTTGCTTTTGCGGCCTATATAATTTTCACGCACGGTACGCGCTTCGTTCACGGTTATCGCTAGGGGCTTCTCCATAAATATATGGAGGTCGCGGTTGAGCGCCCAGTTCGCTATGAAGGCGTGGGTATGATCCGTGGTGCAGCAAAGCACCGCGTCGAGTCCTGGATGGTCAAGGCACTTGCGCCAGTCCTCGTAGACCTTGGCCTGAGGGAACTCCTTTATCGCGGGTGGTAGGTTCAGCTGGTTGACCTCGCAAATCGCGACCACGTTTTCATCCTTCAGCGTAGCATAGTGCGCCTTGGCGCGACCGTAGGCTCCGATCAGGGCTATATTAAGCCGGTTGTTCGGCCGGTTTTTTCCAAACAGCGTGCCGGAGGGGAGAACCATCATGGCGCCTCCGGCGAGGACGCTTTTGCGGATAAAGTCGCGCCGTTCGATCTTCGAATCTTTCATGGCCTAGCCTTGGGGTTTGGATTGTTCTGCGGGTACGATATGCCCAGCGACCTACGGCGCTAAGACCGTATCTTTTGCGGCGAAGGCTTGCTTGACGAATGCCAGTCCACGGGTGGCGAATTCCTCAATGGAGCTATAAGTGGGACGCCAAATGCGGCAGGCTTCGGCGATCGTGACGACTTCTTCGTTGAAAGTCTCCAGAGCTAAGTCCCCGCGATAGCCAACGCCTTGCAGTGCGTTGGCGATGCGTTCCCATTCGATCCGGTCGTCGCCGGGAACGCCTCGATGGCTGGAGCTGATGTGGAAGTGGCCCAACATGGAGCCTGCTGTCTGGATGGCTTCGACGGGATCGCTTTCCTCTATGTTCATGTGGAAGGTATCCAGATGGACTTTCAGAGCTGGGCTGCCGATTGCTACGAGCAGGTACATGGCTTGCTGGCTGGTGTTAAGGAAGTCGGTCTCGAAGCGGTTGAGCGGTTCGATGGCGATCTCGATCGAAGCCTTCTCGGCATATGCGGCAATCGACTGAAGATGGGTAGCAACCTGCTCGAACTGCCGGCTCCTTTCATCGGAGGAATAGGCCTCGGCCCGGCCGACTCGCGAGTAGCAAGGACCGCAGACCATTCCAGCGTCCATGGCGGCGGCAAGATCGATCAGACGTTTCAGGTAGTCGAGCGATTCTTGCTGCTCGCTTGGCGAGCCTCTCAGGTCGCGTCCCGGACCGAAGGCTCCGCAGATGGGGCCGCAGGCGAGCCCGGCGCTGTCGAGGGCTTGACGAAGCCGCGACTCGTTGATCAGAGCGGGGTCTTCCGCTGCGATTTCCACGAAATCGTAACCCCAGTCGGCGATCTTTTCTAGCCAACGAAGCGTTTTGTCGGAGAAGGGGGAGCAAAGGGCGAAGGTGTTTAGGCCAATACGAGTGGGGGCAGGCATAGCGCTGGCCAGTATAGCAGACTGCCGGCAAGCTGTTCTTGCAGCGAATGCGTGAGTTTGTGTAGATTTTCGGCATGAATGGCGATTCTGCGAAAAGCTTGGAATCTTTGGAAAGCGAGGGAGGAGGAGATTGCAAACTTCGTTTTTTCGGCGAGATTGGAGATGTCTCGCCGTTCATTGAGCTCTTTTCCGCTTTCAGCGATGTGTACTTTTTTATGAAGGATAGGGAAGGGAAGTTCGTCGCGGCGAACGCTTTGCAGGTGGAGAAGATGGGGTTGGGACGCGAAGAGGATTTGATTGGCAGGACGGACCACGACTTCTTCCCAAGGCATTTGGTGGCGAAGTACTTGGAGGACGACCGGAAGGTGATGCAATCCGGCGAACCGCAGCATAAGAAGGTGGAAATGGTCTCGAATCCGGACGGTTCGATCAGCTGGCATGTCACGAGCAAGATGCCGGTGTTTTCCAAAACTGGGGAGGCAATCGGGGTCGTGGGCGTTATGCGCGATTTGGACGACGACGCTCCGACCTGGCGACCCTATCGCCAAATGCGTCCGGCCATCGACTACGTCAGGGAAAACTACGGCGAACCGATCGAAGTGGCCGTACTAGCGGGTCTCGTGCAGCTTTCCGTCAGCCAGTTCGAGCGCCGCTTCCGCCAGCTGTTTCATCTCACGCCTACCCGCTTCGTCATACGGTTTCGCATCTCGAGAGCCTGTCGCGATCTGGTGAATACGGATCGAACGCTGACGCGTATCGCCCACGACTGTGGCTTCTACGATCACAGCCATTTCAGCCGCGAGTTCAATCGAGTGATCGGCATATCGCCCGGAGAGTACCGTCGCCAGCATGGAAAATAGGCTGGAATAATCCCTTGACGCAGGAATGCAGAGGGATAGAAGGCAGGATTCCATTTTTTCCAAGGAGGCACGATTTTGAGAGACGACTACATAAAGCAGGCCCGCAAGGTCATCACTGACTCGAACATTCTGATCAACGTGGTATCCCGCCGCGTCAAGCAGCTCCGCCACGGCAACCGTCCGTTGGTCGAGTCGCTGGAAAAGCTGAATCTCGAGGATATCGCCCTGCGCGAGATCATCGAGGGCAAGATCAGCTACGAGCTGGCGGAGTAGGGAACTCCAGCTTACGGCCGGCCGAGCTGCCGGTTCGCAAGTGATTGCGCGAAAGCGCGGTAGACTTTGTCCGCCGCGCCTTTTTTATAGCCAGTTCCTCGCTTCGCAAACGCCCGCTAACATGGCAGCAAAAAACAAGAAAGGCGGAAGCCCCCAAGACATTCGCAACGCCAAGGCCCGCCGCGACTATGCCGTCGAGCAGACCTACGAGGCTGGCATCGTCCTCACCGGCACTGAAGTGAAGTCGATCCGAGCGGGCAAGGCCCAGTTGGCCGATGGCTTTTGCCGCTTCAGAAAGGGCGAGCTCTACGTCTACGGACTGCACATCGACGAGTACGCTTTCGGCAATATCAACAACCACTTGCCGCGTCGCGAGCGCAAGCTCCTGCTCAAGCGCTCCGAATTGCGCAAACTCGAGCGAGCGGTAGATACCGGTGGCAAGGCGCTCGTCCCGCTTCGCCTCTATTTCAAGGAAGCCCTCATCAAGGCGGAGATCGGCGTCTGCGTTGGCAAAAAGCTTTTTGACAAACGGGACGACCTCAAAAAGAAAGCCGAGCTTCGCGATATCGAGCGGGTCATGAAGTCGATCCGCGTGCGCTGAGAACCAGCCTCTAGCCCTTTCAATCCACTCTTAACCCAAAGTACATGCCGAGCCTCTCCCGCGTAACCTGCAAGATCCCCGGCAGTACCTCGAACTGCGGCTCTGGCTTCGACACTCTCGGATTGGCCCTCTCTCTGTACAACGAAGTCCAGGTGGAGCGGGCCGAGGCGGATTCGACCAGCGAGGCTTTCGGCCCCGACATCATGCCGCAGAGCGAGATGGCTCAGGAGACTGTCTCCCTCTTTTTCGAAAGAGCAAGTCTCTCGGTCTTCGAAGTGAAAATCCGGATACGCAGCGACGTGCCAAGAGCGCGAGGGCTCGGTTCCAGCGTCACCGTGCGGGCAGGCATCCTGGCCGGGCTTTGCGCCTTGGCCGGTCTTGATTGGGATAAGGAGCGCCTAGTGGAGCTTATCACCCAATTGGAAGGCCATCCCGACAACGCAAGCGCTTCCATTCTCGGCGGCTTCACTGTATCCAGGTTTCAAGACGATCCAGCCAAAGTCGAGTCGGTTGCCCAATTCGATATCGATCCCGGGCTTCGCTTCGTGGTCGTCTCGCCGGAATTCGAGGTACTGACCTCCGATTCGCGCGAGGCCCTGCCGGTCTCTTTGCCCTTCGATCAGGTCGTTGCCAGCATCAACAGCGCCTCCTGCTTGGTGGCCGCGTTGTCCTCCGGCCACTACGAAGCCTTAACCGGAGCTGTGCACGACTTCACGCACGAGCCGCATCGTCTCAAGGGTATCCCAGGCGCGGCGAGCGCCATCCAGTCTGGCGTAGCAGCTGGAGCCTATACCGGATGGCTGAGCGGCAGCGGTTCCAGCGTGCTTTGCGTCTGTCAGGCTGACGTGGCCGCTAAAGTGGCGGCAGCTATGGAAGACGCTTTCGCCAAAGCGGGCTTGAAAAGCGTCAGCTACGATCTGGCTGCCGACAATGAAGGCCTGCGCATCACGGACCGTGCCTAAAAAGGTAGAGAAGATTTCACCAAACGCAGCGCGGAGCTTCAATCCGCGACCGCAGGGAAAGGATCCTGCATTTCGGTCGCGGGCTGAAGCTCCGCGCTACTTCGCCCACCCTTAAGAGGCCATGCTGCACGTCGTCCTCTTCCAGCCGGAGATACCCCAGAACACGGGCAATATCGGCCGCACTTGCGCCCTGACGGAATCGCGGCTGCACCTGATCCACCCTCTCGGATTTCAGATCCGCGACAAGCATCTCAAGCGTAGCGGCATGGACTACTGGAACGCGCTCGATCTCGTGGAGCACGAGGACTGGGCTGCCTTCAGGGCCAGCGACCTGGGGCCCAAGCGCCTTTTCCTCTTCACTACGCACTCCAGCTCCTCGTACTGGGATGTCGAATACGAAGACGGCGACGGTCTGCTTTTTGGCCGCGAAGGTTCGGGCGCTCCGGACTGGATGCACGAGGAGATCGGCCCAGACAGGCGCCTGAAGATCCCCCAGTACAATCCGGATCTGAGATCCCTCAATCTCGCGACCAGTGCCGGCATCGCCGTATTCGAAGTCATGAGACAGTTGAGAGGCAACCCATGAGTTCAGCGAGAGCCAAGGCTCTCGTCCTTATGACTTCGCCCTTGGACATGATCGTGCACGGGCTTCGGGCCGTCGAATCCTTTAGGTCCCAACTGCCTCGCCTCGAAGTGACTTGGGTGACTCGTCGCTACTACGAGCCGCTGGTCGCGTCTTTCGACTGCGTGGATCGAACCATTGTTTTCCATCGCAGCGGTCCGCTGATCAGCTCCCTTTCGCTCGTCCGAGAGATTCGTCGCGAACGCTACGACTTCGTCTTGGATTTCGAAGGACATGCCCGCACGGGAGCGATGTGCGCTGTCGCCAAAGGCGATCGCAAGATCGGTCGCCGCGATGCCCGAGAAGGAGCCACCTTCTTCTACGGAGAGCTGGTGCGGCCGCCGGAAAACGGCAGCAGACACGCTCTCGACGCGATGCTGGAATTCGGCCGGATTTTCGGTCTGGCACCCGAGTTGAAAGGTCGAGTCGACCTCCGAGACCGCCCCGATTTGCCGACAGCCTGGGACGATGCCGAGTCGAAAGGCCTCCGCGTTTGCCTTTTTCCCTCGCGCTTCAAGATGGAGCGAACCTGGCCGGACATGCTTAGACTCGGTCGGAAGTTGGCGGAACAACGCGCCGACGTCTCCGTGTTCCTCCTCGGCATGGAAGACCAGGAAAGCTCGTCCCGCCAGAACTCCAGGCTTCACGGCCTGCACGATCTGCGCGGCCAGGCAACTTGGCCTCAGATTTGTCGCATGCTTGAGACTGCTGACCTGACGATAGCGAATGACAACGGACCTGCCCAACTCGCCGGAGCATTCGGCCAGCCAAACCTCACCTTGTACAGCTTCGTCCTGCCTGAGCGTCGGGGCTCATACCCGCAAACCGACCGCAGGAATGCCATTCTGCGAGCTCCCCGAGGCGAAATGAGCCAGCTGGAATTCGCCGACGTCTGGCGTGAGACTATCCGGCTTCTAGACTAGCAGCGGCCCGCATCCGTTCGTTTTTTTCCAACTCGGAAAGAAGCGTGTGACGGAGGCCATTAGCCGATGGCCGCGCCCTCAGGGCGAGACATGGAATTTGCAACGTTGCAAATTCCATGTCTCGAAGACCTTCTGGGTTTCTAGGCGCAGGCTTGACTTTTTCAGGCGGTGCAGAGCTGACTGCTTTTCGAAAATGATCGACCCGAAACTCCTTCGAGAACAGCCGGACGTGGTCCGCGCTGGCATTGTCAAGAAGCGCCTGACTTGCGACCTGGACGCGATCCTCGCCCTGGACGAGAAGCGCCGCTCCCTCATTGCTGCTGCGGAGTCCTTGCGGGCCGAACAGAAGACGGCCAATTCCGAAATGGCCAAGCTGCCGAAGGGCAGTCCCGAGTTCATGGCCAAGGTGAAGGACATGAAGGAGCTTTCCAGCGGAGTGAAGGCGAAGGATGCAGAGCTGAAGGAAGTGGAAGAGCATTGGGCCGAACTGATTCTCAGCGTGCCGAACCTGCCTGACGAGAGCGTGCCGGAGGGCGAGGACGAGAGCGACAATGTTGTCGCCCTGGAGCGCGGCGAGATCCCAGCCGAGCAATCGTATCAGCTTCCCCACTACGATCTTGACTGGATCGAGCAGTTGCTGGACTTCAAGCGCGGCACGAAGGTGAGCGGAGCGGGTTTCCCTTTCTACGTGGGAGACGGAGCTCGGCTGGCGCGCAGCTTGGTGGGCTTCTTTTTGGACGAAGCGAGCAAGGCGGGCTTTCAAGAGATGGGGGTGCCTTTTTTCGTGAATGCCGAAAGCGCCACGGCTACTGGCCAGTTGCCGGACAAGGAGGGGCAGATGTATCAGACCGTTGAGGACAGTCTGTATGCCATCCCGACGGCGGAGGTGCCGCTGACCAATTTCTTCCGCGACGAGATCCTGGAGGAAGCGGATCTCCCGGTCTATCGCTGCGGCCACTCGGCTTGCTTCCGTCGCGAGGCGGGAAGCTATGGCAAGGAAGTGCGCGGACTGAATCGCGTGCACCAGTTCGACAAGGTCGAGTTGTTGAAGTGGGTCAAGCCGGAGACCAGCATGGCGGAGCTCGAGTCGCTGCGGGCCTACGCGGAAGGGTTGCTAGACAAGCTTGGCCTGCCCTTCCGCACGCTTCTGATGTGCGGCGGCGACATGGGTTTCACCAATTGCAAGCAGTACGATCTGGAAGTCTGGGCTGCCGGGCAGAAACGTTGGCTGGAGGTCTCGAGTTGCAGCAACTTCGGCTCTTTTCAGGCTCGGCGAGCTAAGATCCGCTACCGCAATGCGCAGACGGGGAAGCCGGAAATCCTGCACACCCTCAATGGCTCTGGTCTAGCGGTCCCTCGCGTTTTCGTGGCGATCCTGGAAAACGGCCTGCAGGCCGATGGGCGTATCCGAATTCCGGAGGCGCTGGTTTCCTACATGGGCAAGGAGTATCTGGAAAAGCGATAGAAAGCGGATGCGGTCGAAGGCGAGGGAACTGGCAGCATGGCGGCCTCTGCGGCGTAGCCGAACTCGACGGAGTTTGGACGCGTGGCCAAAGTCTATCGACTTCGGCTACGGCATTTCCTGAGAAAGAATGGACTGGAACAGGGCAGCGGAGCGGTTTGAAGACGAGGTCCTGTTTGCTCGGATCCCGCAGCGAGTTCGCCGCCTGATTGGCGAACTGGAAATTCTACATGTGGCTTGCTCGGGCGGGGCGGATTCGGTCTTCGCGTTGCTGCTCTGCCAAGCGTTTTCGAAGAGCTTTGACGGTAAGATCGAGCTGCGCTGCCTGCATTTCAACCACGCTCTGCGTGGAACGGAGTCGGACGAGGACGAGGCGTTTGTGGCTCAGGTTTGCGCGTCTCTAGGCATCCGGTGCCGGACGGGCAGGGCGACCTGGAAGAAGGACGTGCAGCGCGTTTCGGAAGCGGACGCTCGAGCGGCTCGTCTGGCGTTCTTCGAGGAGAGCGAGGGCAGTCCGCTTTTCATCGCTACTGGGCATCACGCCGACGATATCGCGGAGACGATGCTGATGAGGCTCTCGCGTGGCAGCGGCTTGCAAGGATTGGCGGCCCCGAGGGAGGTCTCTCGAGCAAGCAGGCGTATCCAGTTTTTGCGGCCGCTTCTGGATTTCAGTCGAGCGGAGATCCGGGCGAGGCTCAGGGACTGCGGGGCTGTTTGGCGAGAGGATAGTTCGAATGCGAGCGACGCGTTTTACCGCAATCGGCTGCGTCGCGTGGTGGTGCCGGCTTGGGAGAAGGCTGCGGATCGCGATTTGAGCAGCGGGCTTGCTCGTTCCCGACGCCTTCTGGAGGAGGACGGAGCGGCCATTGAAGCTTGGGCGGATCGTCTCTGGCACCTGGCCTGGAATGCCGACGAGGGCTGCCTTGACCGGGCTCGAATCGCTGCGGCCGAGCCCGCATTGCAGCGCCGTACGCTGCATCGCTTGGCTACCGAGTTCGGCTTCACGGAGGGCCTGCTCGCCGCGGTGCTGGATCAAGTCATCGCGACGTTGGCAGATGGAAAGACGCCGGTTTGCTTCGATCTTTCGCCGGCGTTGCGACTCGAAATGGACGCCCTTCGAATTCGAATCGCGAAGCTTTCGTCGGAGCCTGAAACGGCGAGCTGGAAGCCGTTCTTCTTACCGACGGGTTGCGTGGCGTTCCTCCCCGACGGTCGCAGCCTGCGGTGCGAAGCCAGCGAGGCCGGAGCGGCCTGGGCGAAGAGCGGCTCTGACGACCGGCGGTTTGCGCTTGTCGCTGTTTCTCCGCAACTTGTGTCGGGAGTAGGTGTCCGACGGAGGCTTGCGGGAGACGCATTCAAACCGCATGGAAAATCGTCGCCAAAGAAGCTAGCTTCGCTCTTCATCGAGCGGAAAGTCGAAAGAAAGGAAAGGGATCGTTTGCCGGTAGTCGTCGGCAGCTCGGGTGAAATCGTTTGGGTGCCAGGTCTGCCGCCGGGGTCGGAACATCTGCTCGCCCCAGGAACTGAAGCCGCCTTGCGATTGACTTACACTCGCTGAAGCCCAACTTGTCTCGACCCTTTACGCAATTTAATGTCCGAAAAAAACAGTTCAAACCGACGCGGCCCTGGTAAGGGCGCCCCAGATCGTTTCCAGCCGAAAGTCATCATATTCTGGGTGGCGATTATCGCCGTGCTGCTCACCATTTGGGTCCAGTCGGCAAACACCAGTACGCAAGAGGAGATCTCGATGTCGCGCGTCATCGCTCTTGCCAAGCAAGATGCCATTCTTCGCGGCACGATTTCCCCAATGCCGAATGGCGGATCCGACTGGTACGAGATTGTGGGCACCAAGAGCCTCGTTCCCGGGGCCGAGGTCGAGGATGCGCAGAACGCTCGGGGCTTCAAAGCTCGCGGACGGCTTTCCGAGGAGAACTACGATTTGCTGCAGTCCAGCGGTCGGTTTACCGAATCCAGTCCTAACAACTTTCTTCCCCAACTGCTCGCCGGAATCATCCCGTTTCTGCTGATCATCGGCTTGCTCTACTTCCTTTTCGTGCGTCAGCTGCGCATGGCGGGCAAAGGAGCCCTGAATTTCGGCAAGAGCAAAGCCAAGCTGCTCACCCGCGACAAAGACAAGGTGACGTTCGCCAACGTGGCGGGTTGCGACGAAGCGAAGGAGGAAGTCAGCGAAGTTATCGATTTCCTGAAGGACCCGAAGAAGTTCCAGCGCATGGGAGGCAAGATCCCGAAGGGCATCCTGATGGTGGGGCCTCCGGGTACCGGCAAGACCCTGTTGGCCAAGGCAGTCGCTGGCGAGGCCGATGTGCCTTTCTTTTCGATAAGCGGTTCCGACTTCGTGGAGATGTTCGTGGGCGTGGGTGCGAGCCGCGTTCGCGATATGTTCGAGCAGGGCCGCAAGAATGCGCCTTGTCTTATATTCGTGGACGAGATCGATGCGGTTGGTCGCCAGCGTGGAGCTGGTCTCGGCGGAGGCAACGACGAGCGCGAGCAGACGCTCAATTCTCTGTTGGTCGAGATGGACGGTTTCGATACGACTGAAGGAGTCATTATCATAGCTGCTACGAACCGGGCTGATGTGCTCGACAAGGCTCTGCTGCGCCCCGGGCGCTTCGACCGTCAGGTCGTCGTCGATTTGCCCGACTTGCGTGGTCGCGAGGAGATTCTCAAGGTGCACGCCAAGAAGATCCGCCTGAGCAAGGAAGTGAGTCTCGCTTCGATCGCTCGCGTGACTCCCGGCTTTGCTGGAGCCGATTTGGCGAACCTGCTCAACGAGGGCGCCCTTATGGCGGCTCGCAAGAACAAGGATCAGGTAGAGAACATCGATATCGACGAAGCCCGCGACAAGATCTCCTTCGGCCGAGAGCGTCGCCGCGTTGTGGACGAGGAAGACCTGCGTTCGACTGCCTATCACGAAGCCGGCCACGCCTTGGTGCGGGCCTTGTTGAAGGACAAGGACGTTCGTCTGCACAAGGTCACTATTCTGCCGCGCGGCCGAGCCATGGGCATGGCGATGTTTGCTCCCACCAAGGACGTTCTGGGCACCTCACGCAATCAGATGCGCGACATGATCGCCGTCGGCTTGGCGGGTCGCATTGCCGAAGAAGTCGTAACTGGCGACTACAGCACCGGAGCCCAGGCGGATATCGCCCAGTCTACAAAGATAGCTCGAGATATGGTCTGCCGCTATGGCATGAGCAGTCTTGGTCCCGTGGCATTTGGCGAGAACCAGGACCAGATCTTCCTCGGACGTGAGATCAATCGAACCCAGTCTTACAGCGAAGTGACTGCCGAGAAGATCGATGGCGCCGTGAGCGAGATCATCCATGAGCAATTCGAGCGAGCCAAGGATCTGATCGAGGAAAACCGGACGAAGCTTGTAACGCTTGCCGAAGCCCTTCTTCAGTACGAGACGATCGAAGGCCACCACGTGGACGAGATTCTGGAATTTGGCGAGATTCGCTCTGAAGTCGTTTCCTCCAAGACCGAACTCGACGACCGTCTCGAGAAAGAAGAGGCCGAAGCGGAAGAGCTGGCCAAGAAGAAGTCCGAGAAGAAACTGCCGCCTCCTGCAATCGACGGAGAGCCGTCGATCGCCTAGAGTCTCCCGAAGCGCCTGCTACGCTTTTCTTTGGGAACGCGGGCGGGTCGCCCGCATCGATGCAGGATCATGCCTGTTGCGGGCGAGCCGCCCGCGTTCCCGGATAGCGAGATGCGCTTTTCTCTGCACCGAGAAACGATGCTCTGTGAGGCTTTTGCGGTTTTTGGCCAAGCGAATCGGGATCTCGACCAAGTCATTGATCTACAAGCAAAATGTCGTGGGCGGGATACCGATGGGTGTGATTCAAAGTGATGGGACTCTTGGGGAGCGCACGCGTCCCGCGTGCCCGATTGGGCGTCCCGCCCAATCGATCAAGTCGAGAAGTTCCTGGACGGGACGCCCGCGCTACCCGGGAACAAGCGATGCCACCACTTTGAAACAGACCCGGGAGTGGCCATGTTTGGCTTTTGTTGTCGCAAGAAAGCGATTCATGACCTCAGGTAGTTCGTTAGCATGTCTCTGAAGTACTCTAAGCTTGGGGCTCGACAGAAGGAGTCCGATATCGCTCGTCTGATGACCATGGCCTTGCAGCGGCCCGACTTGCTCAGCTTGGCTGCCGGCTTCACGGATACGGACAGTTTGCCTTTGGACGAAGTCGCCGCGGTGGTCGCGAAGCTCGCTGAGGAAGGAGACCGCTCGCCGCTCCAGTACGGAACGAATCAAGGCGACGCTGATTTGCGCGAGATCCTGGCCGAGCGAATCTCGAGACAGGATGGACTGTCGTCGAAAAATGGATACAGACCCGATGGGTTCTGCGTTACGAATGGCTCTCAGCAGGCCCTCTACCTCGCTGTGCAGACCTTGTGCGATCCGGGCGATATCGTGTTGGTCGAGGAGCCGACCTACTTCGTCTTTCTCGAAATGCTGCGTGGATTGGGCGTGACCGCAGTATCCATGCCGATGGACTGTCAAGGGGATGTGGATACGCAGGCCTTGGAGGAGCTTCTGCAAGGCTATGAAGAGTCGGGGGAGATCTCCCGTATCAAGGCCGTCTATCTGGTGAGCTATTTCGCGAATCCCAGCGGGCATAGCGTTTCGCGGGAGACGAAACAGGCTGTCGTCGACATGCTGGACCGACGGGAAGGGCGGATCGCCTTGCTGGAGGACGCTGCCTATCGAGAGCTCTATTACGAGACTCCCTATCCGGCGGAAAGCTGTCTCGCGGCGAGCGCTGGAAGATCCGCGCCTGTTTTCTATACTGCTACTTTGACCAAACCATTCGCTTCTGGATTGAAGGTTGGATACGGCTATTGCTCCGACATGGATTGGCTAGGCCGAATGTTGGCAGTGAAGGGGCAGCAGGATTTCGGCACGACGAACTTCTGCCAAACGCTGCTTGCCCGGGCTATCGGCGAGGGAATTTTCGATCGGCACTTGGACAAGATCCGGAATTCCTATCAAGCGAAGATGAACGTATTGGATGAAGCCCTACGTTTCGAGCTTGCGGCAGCTGGCTGGATCTGGGAACGACCGCTAGGCGGTCTCTATTTGTGGCTGACCGCTCCTGAGGGCGTCGAGACGTCCTTCGATTCCGCGCTTTACGCGGCCTGCTTGGAGGAAGGGGTCATGTACGTGCCCGGCGATCTTTGCTCTGCGGAGCAAAAAAAAGGTAAAACCATTCGTTTGAGTTTCGGAGTGCTAGACCATCAGTCGTTGCGGGAGGCGGCCCGTCGCTTCCTTGCGGCAACTAGAGCCTGCTCCCTCAAGGCAATAGGCTCTTGACTGCCACTTCCCGCTGGGGAATCTTCCGCCCGGTTTCATAATTCCTTCGATCTCTTACGATTATGCACGATTACGCAGTTACGCATCTCAAGCAGCTGGAAAGCGAAGCGATCTACATTCTTCGCGAAACTGCAGCCCAGTTTGAAAGGCCGGTCCTTCTTTTCTCTGGCGGCAAGGATTCGATCGTCATGACCCATCTTGCCAGCAAGGCTTTTTGGCCGGCCAAGATTCCGTTTCCTCTCCTGCATGTCGATACGGGGCATAACTTTCCTGAAACGATCGAGTATCGCGACGAAATGGTCTCCGAGCTTGGAGCCAACCTAGTGGTCGCGTCTGTCGAAGAGGCCATCAAGGATGGTCGCGTAGTGGAAGAAAAGGGTCCGAACGCGAGCCGTAACATGCTCCAGATCCAGACCCTGCTGGACGCCTTGGAAGAGGGCCAGTACGATGCGGCTCTCGGCGGCGCCCGTCGCGACGAGGAGAAGGCTCGCGCCAAGGAACGCTTCTTCTCGCACCGAGACGAGTTCGGCCAGTGGGATCCAAAGAATCAGCGGCCTGAGCTCTGGAACATCTTCAACGGTCGCATGAGTCCAGGGGAGCACTTCCGCATTTTCCCGCTGAGCAACTGGACCGAAATGGACGTCTGGCAGTACATGAAGCTCGAAGGGATCGAGCTGCCCAGTCTCTACTATGCTCACAAGCGCGAGATCGTCGTGCGCAACAATACCATTCTCGCCGTTTCCGAGTTCGTCCAGCCTCGCGATGGAGAGACGGTCGAAACGCGGCAGATCCGTTTCCGCACCATGGGCGATGCCACCATTACTGGCGCGGTCGAGTCCGACGCCGACACCATGGAGAAGATCATCGAGGAAGTCGCCGCCGCCCGCGAGACCGAGCGCGGCAACCGAGCTGACGACAAGCGCAGCGAAAGCGCGATGGAAGACCGCAAGAAAGCCGGCTACTTCTGATCCGGCTAGCCTGAACCCTCCTTTCGCGAATACCCAGTTTTCCAAGAACCTATGAGCACTGAAGAAACCAGCTCCGACAGCAAAGGCTACCTCGATATGGACCTGCTCCGTTTCACGACCGCTGGATCGGTCGACGACGGCAAGTCCACCCTCATCGGCCGCCTGATGTACGACTCCAAGGCCATTTTCGAAGACCAGCTCGAATCCATCGAACAATCCAGCAAGCAGCGTGGAGACGAGAACGTGAATCTCGCGCTGCTTACGGACGGCCTGCGGGCCGAGCGCGAGCAAGGCATCACCATCGACGTCGCCTATCGCTACTTCGCTACGCCGCGCCGCAAGTTCATCATCGCCGACACGCCTGGCCACATCCAGTACACGCGCAACATGGTGACAGGCGCCTCTACTGCCAATCTCGCCATCGTGTTGGTCGACGCCCGTAAAGGCGTCATCGAGCAGACCTGCCGCCACTCCTTCATCGCCAACCTGCTGCGCATCCAGCACGTGGTGATAGCCGTCAACAAGATGGACCTTGTCGACTGGTCAGAAGATGCCTTCGACAAGATCCGCGAAGACTTCCGCAAGTTTGCCTCCCGCCTGGACAACATCGTCGAGGTGTCCTTCATCCCCATCAGCGCCTTGAAGGGCGACAACGTCGTCGATAGCTCGACCAACATGCCTTGGTATAAGGGCCCGACTTTGCTCTACCATTTGGAGACTGTCTACGTCGGTCCCGATGCCAATCACGTCGATTCTCGACTCCCGGTTCAGTGGGTCATCCGTCCGCACAGCGACGAGTTCCACGACTTTCGAGGCTATGCCGGTCGTGTGGCTGGCGGCGTTTTCAAGCCCGGCGACGAGGTGGTCGTCTTCCCTTCAGGCTTCAACGCCAAGATCAAGGGAGTCTATGGTGGGGGCGGAGAACTCAAGGAGGCATACTCGCCGCTGAGCGTCTCGATAACGCTCGACCGAGAGATCGATATCAGCCGGGGCGATACGATTGCCAAGCCCAACAATCCTCCTCGGATTGGCCAGGAGATCGATGCCATGATCTGCTGGTTTAGCGAAAAGCCGCTCAATCCCAAGGGCAAGTTCGTCATCCGCCATTGCGCAAAGGAAGCGAAGGTTTTGATCCGCGACGTTAAGTACAAGGTCGACATCAATACGCTGCACAAGCTCGAAGACGACAAGGTCTTCAATCTCAATGATATCGGCCGAGTCACCCTTCGCACTGCTTCGCCCCTCTGCTATGACAGCTACAAGGCAAACCGAGTCACTGGCTCTTTCGTGCTGGTCGATGCCTTCACGAACGAGACGGTAGCCGCCGGCATGATCCGGTAGCACGGATCCCGCAGGGCGCATTGGCGTCAACTTAACGGAAGAAACCTCATTTAGGAGGGCAACGCTTGTCGTTGCCGCAGCGTTTACCTAACTGTTTCAAAAAAGCCTGAGAAGAGTGGCCCGCAGATGCACGCAGATGAACTCAGATTGATTCCATATCCTCCATGAGCATCTGCGTTTTTCTGCGTTCATCTGCGGGCAAAAAAACCTCGATTTGAAACTTCACGATCAGTGTCGTTTAGAAATCATTGAAATCTTCCATTAAGTCACTGTTTATAAATGACTTACTTAATTTATCTTTGGTTTTATGAAACTGATGAGTTAAGCCGAAAGGCGGTGGGCTGGAGAGCAATGCTCTCCCGCGACTGCGGGACCGCAGAGCCTACAGAGGGAATAACCGGCGCGGCAACGACGGAGCGTTGCCCTCCAAAGGATGCTTTCTCCGTTAAGTTGACGCCAATGCGCCGTCGCGGGAGCCGCGGAGAATGGATCCTGCAAAGCGGCTCCCGCATTTGCGGGACGATCGGGCCCTACCTTGTAAATCGATCTATGATGCTTCTTTCGAGAGGCCGCAGTCTCCTGATCAAGTGATCGTCAAAATGCGACTAGCAAAAAGAAAATTGCTATAGAACTTATCTCCACGCTTGTCTAGTCGCTCTGCAGCGCAGCTCCTCGATTTGAAGAGGTTCAATCTACGACCGTTTGCGGTACGCCTGCCGGAGTCTTTCGCTCTACGGATTGGATCCTGCTTCGGCTTGGGCGATGCTTTCGGCGAGATCGGACCACTGATGGTAGGCTTCGTCGATGCGGCGCTTGTTTGCTTCGTAGCGGGTCATGGACTTCTGGGCGGTTTCGGCGTCCTTGTAGAAGTCGGGGTCAGCCATGGCGGTTTCGTATTCGGATTGTTGGGATTCGAGCTGGGCGATCTCTTCTTCGAGCTTCTTGGCTTGGGCCTTTTGCGGCTTGAGCTGGGCTTGAAGCTGAGCCCGTTGGCGGCGGAGGTGTTTGGGGGAAGACTGTAGCTTTTTAGGCTGCCCTTGCTTCGCTCTTCGAGCTTCGCAGGGTCCTGCGGATAGGGGTTTAGGGGATGAAGAAGAAGCAGAAGAAGATGATGATAAAGAAGAAGATGATGATGATGATGAGGAGGAGGAGGAGGAAGAGTTCTCTAGGCGGGCGAGATGGTCGGAGACGTTGCCGGGGTGGAGGCGTACGCCGGTTTCGCGGACTTCCAGGACCTTGGTGACGATCTGGTCGACGAAGGAGCGATTGTGGGAAACGATGAGAAAGGTTCCGGAGTATTCGTCGAGAGCCCGGCGCAGGACGTCTTGGGAGCGGATGTCGAGGTGGTTGGTGGGCTCGTCGAGGATCAGAAAGTTGGCGGGCTGGACGAGCATTTTGGCGAGGGCGACTCGATTGCGTTCGCCGCCGGAGAGGACCTTGACCTTCTTGAAGACGTCGTCGCCCTGAAAGAGGAAGGATCCGAGGATGGTGCGCAAGCTGGTCTGGTTGCCGCTTTCGGCGACGCGTTCGATAGTTTCGAAGATGTCGAGCTCCGGGTCGAGTTCGTCGGCCTGGTGCTGGGCGAAGTAGGCGATGGTTGTATTTCCTCCGATGATCCGCTCGCCTGACTGGAAGGGTTCCACGCCGGCTAGGATCTTGGCGAGGGTGGTCTTGCCGGCTCCGTTGTGGCCGACGACGGCGATGCGGTCGCCGCGTTCGATGCGCAGGTCGGCGTTGCGGATGACGTGGTTGTCGCCGTAGGACTTGTCGAGGCCTTGCAGCTCGGCGACGATCTGTCCGCTGCGGGGCGGCGTGGGGAAGGAGAAGCCGACGTTGTCCTGCTCCTGCTCGATCTCGATGCGCTCGACTTTGTCGAGAGCCTTGATGCGGGACTGGACTTGGCGCGCCTTGGTGGCCTTGGCTCGGAAGCGTTCGATGAAGCGCTCGGTCTTGGCGAGTTCGCGCTGCTGCTTGGCGTAGGCTTTTTCCAGTTGCTCGCGGCGGGCGACGCTTTGCTTTTCGTAGCTGCTGTAGTTGCCGGAGTATACGGTGAGGGAGCCTTGGTAGACTTCGAAAGTGCGGTTGACCAGCGTGTCGAGGAAGGCTCGGTCGTGCGAGACCATGAGAAGAGAGCCGTGGTAGTTTTGGAGAAAGGATTCGAGCCAGGCTTGGGATTCGACGTCGAGGTGGTTGGTGGGTTCGTCGAGCAGGAGAAGTGAGGGGGAGGCGAGCAGGAGCTTGGCGAGGGCGATACGCATCTGCCAGCCGCCGGAAAATTCGTCGGTCATGCGCTGGAGATCGTTCGAATGGAAGCCGAGGCCGAGCAGAATGGACTCGATGCGAGAGGGGATGCGGGCGATGTCGAGGTCTTCGAGCTGGAGCTCCCACTCTCCGAGCAGTTCGAGGGTTTCGGCGTATTCTTCGGATGCGGTATCCAGACTGTTGAGACGGGTATTGGCTTCCTCGATACGTTTGCTGAGGTCGGCGACCTGGGAAAAGGCGGTGTAGACTTCGTCGTAGAGAGTCTTGCCGTGGGCGGCGATGCCATCCTGTGGAAGATAGCCGATGGTGACGTAGTTGGCTTTGTCGATGCCGCCGGAGTCCACAGCTTCGCGTCCGGCTAGGATTTTGAGAAGAGTGGTCTTGCCGGCTCCGTTGGCGCCGACGAGGCCGATACGTTCCTTGGCTCCGATGGCGGCGGTGGCGTTGCGGAAGAGGTAGCGATCGCCGTACTGCAGGGTGATGTTGCGCAGGGAGAGCATTGTGAATGGTGAATAGCGAGTGCTGAAGAGTGAAACGCTGGCAGGAAGGAGCAAGTGGGAATAGGTAAGGCGTTTGGAAAGACGCAACTTATCACTGTACCTTCGGCGTCTCCATCTGCCCGTCCACTGAAAAGGTCAACCTTGACCTTTTCAGTGGACGGATCTCAGGCGTATGTGAGACGTGGCGAGGATTTGGAGTGGGCAGCGGGGTGCGCGTTTTCGATCTCCTGGAATCGGCTTGGCTTATCGCGCCTGGCTTGGCTTGAGAACAAGCTCGTGTTTCGCCGGGCCGGGGAGGAAGGGAGTGGGGCGGAGGTGGACCCAGTCTTCGTGGCCGGAGCGAAAGTAGGGGGAGAGGAAGTGGCCGCTGGGGCCGGCGGGCTGATGGTAGAGGCCGTCGGCTTCGTTGCCGGGGGAGACGACCATGCGTTGGGAGCTGCCGTGGCTTTTGCCTACGACCTTGATGGTCCATTCGTCGCCGGATTGGTGGTTGGGGGCCATGTTGAACCAGGGGCCGATGATGGGAAGCGATCCGAAGAGCGGGTGCTTGATGTGGTTTTCGTTTGTCTGGCCCCAGGGTTGGTTGGCTTCGGGGAGATCGCGGACGAGATCGAGCTTGTCGAGGATGAGGTCTCGCATCGATTCGTAGCCTTCGGGAGCGAGGGTGTCGTATGGGGCGCGGAGGCATTCGAGGGCAATCTCGTCGAAGCTGGAGCGGAGGTGGGTGGGGAGACTGTCTTGGCGCTCTCCGAGGGGTCTCGCGAGGTGGTAGCGGACTTCCTCGAAGATCTTCTCGCTGGCGAGAGTGAGCATGCTGTGGGCGACGCTGTCGGCGTTGGCGGCTCCGTCCCAGCTGACGAGCAGTTCGCGCTGGGATCGGCGGGCGGGATTGCTCTGGAGGGCTTCCGAATCGAGGGCGCCCATGACCAGCTCGTGCCAGGGTTTGAGGTGGAGCGCGTAGGCGTCTCCTTGCAGGGCGAGCATGTCTGCTTCGCTCATAGGCCCGGCTCGGAGGGTATCGCGGATGCGGATGGCTCGGTAGGAGCGGTCGTAACCGCCGTCGCCGAGGATCGCGGCGGGCTTGCCGGCGACCATCTTCTGGTTGGCGCTCCAGACGAGTTCGTCCTTTTTGTCTACGATTTTTGGATACGTGGAGGGGTTGTGGAAGCCTTGCCAGGGTTTTTGCGGGCGGGCCGCCCGCGTTCCCAGGGGGTAGAAGCCGTTTGTCGCGGCTCGGTTTGGGAGCTTGCCGGCGAGGGTCCAGGCGGCGCGTCCTTGGCGATCGGCGAGGACGATGTTTACGGTGGGAAGGGCGGAGGTTTGGGCTACGGCGATCGCTTCCTTGGTGGAGCGGGCTTGGCTCATGTCGTCGAAGGTCATGTTCCAGGCTCCTTCTTGCATGGGGGTCCAGATGACGGCGTAGAGCCGACCGTCGAGGCCTTCGCGGACGGGGCCCCAGATAGTCTCCTTGATCTCGACTTCGACTGGCTCGCCGTTTGCGACCTCTATCGTTTCGCGACGCGTGGCGAATGGTTCCCAGTCGGTGGCGGTTTGGTAGAGGTCTGGGTTGTCGGGATGGAGGGTTATGGAGACGAGATCGGTCTGGTCGGTGTAGCTGTTGGTGAATCCCCAGGCGACGTGGTGGTTGCTGCCGATGACGGTGATGGGCAGGCCGGGCAGGGTGGGGCCGTCGACCGCGACTGGGGTGCCGTCTGCCGCGGAGTAGCGAACGCTGACTCGGTACCAGACGTTGGGTACGCGGAGCTGTAGGTGCATGTCGTTGGCGAGGATGGCTTGCTGGTGGTGGCTGGCGCTGGCGCCGACCGCCCAGGCGTTGCTCCCGATGGCTGGCGCTTTCCGGGGGGCGGCGGCGTTGCCAGGCGCGGGTGGGGCGTTTTCGATGGCCCGGGCCCATGTATCCACGGGAAAAGGACGGGATTGGCGTGGGGCGGCTTCAAGGGGGGCGAAGGTTTGCGGGGTTCTTTCGAAGAGGTAGGCGACGACTTCTGGGGGGAAGCTTTCCTTTATGAGCTGTCGTTTTTCGTCGATCAGGCCGAGCTCGTCTTGCAGGGCGTAGTACATGCTGAGGATCACGAGGAGACAGTCCTCGGGTTTCCAGGGCTTCGTTTGGGCGCCGGGGAGAACGTACTCGGGTGGGGCGGCTGATAGCGCGGCGAGACCGGCATTGACGCCCTCGGTGTATACGGTGAGGAGGGTTCGATCCTTCTCGGACATCTTTGCGAAGGCTTCGATGGCTACGCGGCGTCCCGGGAAAAAGCGTTTGGATTCGTCGAAGGGGAGGGCGACTTTGCCGACGAGGGCCGAAACTTCCCCGGCTCCGGCTCGCCGGCTGGTGTCCATGCCGAAGAAGCGGTCCTGGGCATGAAGGAAACCGAGGGTTCGAGAGGCGTCGAGACGGTTGGCGGCGTGGATGGTTGGCACGCCGTTGGCGTCGCGTTCGATTCTCGCCGGCGCGGAGAGTCCTGGCAGGACCAGTTCTCCATCGAGTATCGGCAGGCTTTGGCGGAAGTGCCAGCGGAGGCCGAAGATGCCGATGGCGGCAAGCGCGAGGAATAGAATGACGATGCGGAGGGTCCAGCGTCGGATTGGGCGTAGAGGGGCCTTCATGGTGGGGCATCCTCGATAGCGGAGAAGGAATTGCAATTCCTGTTGACGCGTCTGTTTCGGCTATGGCTTGGATTCCAAGGCGAGAAGGAACGCTTCCCAGGGGAGGGTGGCGCAGCGGATGCGGCTGGGGAACTCGAGGATGCCGAGCAGGGCAGCGAGGTCGCCTTCGAGCTTCGGCGCGCTGGCCTTGTCTTTAAAACCGGATACGAAGTCTTCGGCGATGCTCTTGGCTTGGGAAATGGGTTTTGTGGCGAGCGTCTCGCTCATCATCGAGGCGCTGGCTGTGCATATGGAGCAACTCTGGGAGGTGAAGGCGATCTGTTCGAGGTTCGTGTCTCCGGATTTCAGATACACGGTGATTTCGTCTCCGCAAAGGGGGTTGTGGACGGTCGCTTTGCGGCCGCCGGGCAGCGCTTGGTTGTTGCGGGGCTTCTTGCTGTGTTCCAGCAGGGTTTGCCGGTAGAGTCTTTCGAGAGTGGAGTTCAAGGAAAGAGCGTGTGTCGTTCCTGTTTTAGGCGAAGAGCGTGGCGGCTTTCTTGAGGGCGACGACGAGGGCGTCGACTTCTGCGGGGGTGTTGTAGAAGGCGAATGAGGCTCGGGCGGTGGCGTTGAGACCGAAGCGCTGATGGAGGGGTTCGCAGCAGTGATGGCCGGCGCGGATGGCGATGCCTTCGGTGTCGAGGATGGTGCCGATGTCGTGGGGGTGGGCTTCTTGGAGGGTGAAGCTGATCGCTCCGGAGCGATGGCGGGGGTTGCCGAGGAGGTTGAGCTCGGGGATGGCTGCGAGTTGGCTAGCGGCGTAGGCGAGGAGCTCGCTCTCGTAGGCGTGGATGGTTTCGAGCCCGAGCTGGGAGAGGTAGTCGAGGGCGAAGCCGAGGGCGATGCCGCCGGCTATGTGCGGGGTGCCGGCTTCGAAGCGGGAGGGGGGAGGCTTGTAGGTGGTACCGGAGAAGGAGACGCGGGAGATCATATCGCCGCCGCCTTGATAGGGTCGCATTGTATCCAATATTTCGCGACGACCGTAGAGGGTGCCGATACCAGTGGGGGCAAAGATCTTGTGGCCGGAGAAGACTAGGAAGTCGCAGCCGAGGTCCTGTACGTCGACTGGCATGTGCTGCACGGACTGCGCTGCGTCGAGCAGGGTGGCAATGCCGCGGGCCTTGGCCTTGGCGAGCAGCGGCTTGACGTCGTTGACGGTGCCGATGGCGTTCGAGACGTGAACGATGGCGAACAGCTTGACGCGTTCGGTGAGGAGTTGGTCGAAGGTTTCAAGATCGAGCTCGCCGTCGTCTGCGACGGGTATGATCTTGAGCTTGGCCCCGGTTCTTTCGGCGAGGAGCTGCCAGGGAACGATATTGGCGTGGTGCTCCATGTGGGAGATCAGGATCTCGTCGCTTGGCTGGAGGAGGGGCTCGAGGTAGGAGTGGGCGACGAGGTTGATGGATTCGGTGGCGCCTCGGGTGAAGACGATTTCGGAGTCGTCGACGGCATTGAGGAAGCGGGCGACTTTGCCGCGAGCGGCTTCGTAGGCGGCGGTGGCTTCGGTGGAAAGAAGGTGGACGCCTCGGTGGATGTTGGCGTTTTCGTGTTCGTAGTAGCGAGTGATGGCGTCGATGACCTGCTGGGGCTTTTGGGTAGAGGCAGCGTTGTCGAGGTAGACGAGCGGCTTGCCGTGGGCGGAGCGGCGAAGGATGGGAAAATCCTCCCGGGCGGCGACGATGGCAGGCGGAACTGTGGGTACGGTGGTTGGCTTTGCGGTTTGCGACATGGCGGTTGCTTTCGGTCAACGAGGGATAGGGAAGGATGATGGCTTGGCAACTGGGATCGCGAGCGTAGCGGCCTCTTCATCTGCTTCTGCTTCTTCATCTTCTTCTTTTCAGGTCTTGGTTTGGGGAGGGAAGCAGATGAAGAAGAAGATGAAGATTGTTGGGGGGGCGGGTGGCGTTTTCGCGACTTGCTTCTGAAGACGGGACATCCATATACGCTTCCATGCCATTTTCAGGACTTGGGCTTTCAGAACCTATCAACAAGGCGCTTAGCGAACTCGGCTTCGAGAAGCCGACCCCGATCCAGGAGCAGGCGATTCCTCTCGTGCTGGAGGGAAAGGATCTGATCGGTTCGGCTCAGACTGGCACGGGAAAGACGGCGGCGTTTGGCTTGCCGATTTTGCAGCGCATCGTGCCGGGCAAGCCCTTCCAGTGCCTGATCTTGGAACCGACTCGCGAGTTGGCAGCCCAGGTGGACGAGGCTCTGAAGGTCTTCGCCAAGAATCTCGGCATCAAGATCGGCCTGGTGTTTGGCGGCGTGAAGTATGGCGGCCAGCTGAAGATGATGGAGGATGGGGCGGAAATCGTCGTGGCCACTCCGGGGCGCCTGCTTGACCATCTCGGCCAGAAGAACCTCTCGCTGAAGAATCTGGACTATCTGGTGCTGGACGAAGTCGACCGCATGCTGGACATGGGCTTCCTGCCGGATGTGAAGCGCATCGTGCAGAACTATTGCTCGCAGGACCGCCAGACTTTGCTTTTCACCGCGACGATGCCGGCGGCGATCAAGACCTTGTCTGCTTGGGTGCTGAAGGACCCGGCGGTCGTGGAGATCGGCAAGAACCGCTCGGCGGCGGAGACCGTGAGCCACGCATTTTATCCGGTGGTGGAGCGGCAGAAGTACAAGCTGCTGCTGGAGCTTCTCGAGCGCACGCACTACGAAAGCGTGTTGATCTTCACCCGCACGAAGTTCAACGCGGATATGATCACGCGTCGCCTAGAGCGACTGGACCATCGGGTGACCGCCTTGCACTCCGACCGTTCGCAGGGCGAGCGCACGGCGGCTTTGAAGGGCTTTAAGGAAGGCAAGTACGAGGTGCTGGTGGCGACGGATATCGCGGCCCGCGGTCTCGACATCGCAGGCGTGACGCACGTGATCAACTACGACGTGCCGCTGCATGCGGAGGACTACGTGCACCGGATAGGCCGCACGGGGCGGGCTTCCAAGGAGGGCGATGCCTTCACTTTGCTTACCGAGGATGAGGTGAAGAATGCGGCCGCGATCGAGCACTTCATTGGCAAGAAGGTCGAGCGAAAGAAGCTGGATGGCTTTCCCTACACTTACTCGGCTCTTTTCGATGCTCAGGAGAAGTCGGCCGCGGCAGGTCCGCGCAGCCGGCTGTATGGCCGGTCGGGGCGTTAGGGCTAGTCTGGCGAAGCCAGAGACAGATAGGCTGAAGACTGAGGGCCGAAGCCGCTGAATCCGCCTTCGGCCTTTCGCGCGATGATCCCGAAGCGATCTCTGGGGATCAGGAGGAAGATTAAGAGGAGGACTAGGATGTCTCCAGATCACGGCGCTTCCTCCAATAGCTCCGTTCTGCCGTTGTCGTTTACCGCGACGAGGAGGCTGCTGCGCACGGGAAGAGCGGGCGTCGTGGGAAAGCCGTAGAAGCGGACGATGACCTGACCAGGCGCTTTGGAAGAGGAGATCTCCGCGGTGGAGGTATCGAAACGATTGTGGCGCTGGCGTTTGACTAGTTCCATTTGGGCGAGGGCGAGAGCCTCCAGGTCGTCGATGCCGTCTCGGATTTCGACGTTGCGGAGCCGATCTTCTAGCTTGGCGAACTGTTCTTGGCTGAGTCCGCCATAGCCGTTGTAGCGGGTTTGCTCGATGGCTCGGGCGAGGTAGCCCAAGGCCCGCCAGAGGTTGAACTCGGAGGATCGGACTACGGACGAGCGGATCTTCACAATCTGGCCGTTGATGCCGGATAGGAGTAGGTGCCCGTCTTTTTGCAGGTCGTTCTCCCGGTAGCTGACGTGAGCGTGCAAGTAGGGCTGGCCTCCGAGCGTGATGGTTTCGGTCTCGTGTAGGGTCAAGTCGCTGTAGAGGCGGCGTTGGGCGGCCCGGTCTATATCGGCGATGGCGTCTTGAAAGCTCCGTTGGATGACGGGACTGTCGACTCCGATCGGAATGACGCTGGCTTGCAGGTCATAGACGAATACGTCGAGCTTCGAGTCTCTGTCGCGATAGGAAATGGCGACGCCTAGGCCCGGAGAGCGGTTCTCGAGGTAGACGGTGGGCTGGCGTCGCATGCCGCCTAGGGATCCGGGGAAGTAGATGCCGGTTTTGTTGTCGAAGTAGGGGGCGGGAGAGATGTTGATGTCCGTCTTTGGAGACTTGATTTGCAGCTGGTTGCATGAGGCGGCCAGCAGCCCGGCAGCTGCGATGCAGACTGAACGAAGCGCGGGTTTGCTGGACATTGGCGTGCGGAGACGGAAAGGATTCGTATTGGGTGAGGGCGTTAGCTATCGATACGCAAACGACGCGTCTAGTGTCGCCGCAAATCCGATGCCTTACGTCCGATTACCCGGTAGTAGTGTTCCCGAATGGTTGCGATGGCCTGACGAGCGCGCGAGGGATTGGTCGCCAGAAGCTTGGCGTTCCAGCAGGGGCCGCTAGCTAGGCGGCTGACGCCGACTTCGATGGACTCGGAGCTGAGCTCGTGCAGGGTTTGCCAGATGGAGTGGGCGTTGCTCTCCAGTTTGGGCGAAGCCATCACGATGCTCGCGTAGAATGGGGCTGGCGATTGGGCGCTCCAACTGCGGTGGCTGTTGCGAGCGGTTTGGATGTCATGGCGTTCGACGGCGGCCAGGCGGCCGCCGTAGCGCAGCGAAAGGTGGTTGCGGAAGCGGCGGAATGCGAAGGCTTCCCCGTGGGCGATGCGTCCAGGGGCAAGGGTTTCGATGAAGAGCAGTTCTCCTCCGTCTTCCACTTCCAGGCGGGTGCGTTGGGTGAATGCGCTTTCCGCCTGAAGTATGAGCCACTCTGGATTGCATTCGAGGAAGGCTTCGGAATCCACCTTGAAGGTCTGGTCCCAAAGCGAATCTTCGTCTAAATCCATTTTGTGGATACGAAGTGAAGAAGGGTTCGAAAGCGTGAGAGCCGCTCCCGATTCGATCTCTACGTCCAGTTCGACTTGGTCTCCGCCGAGCATGCCGGCAGTGGGGCACATGACGTTGAGCAGCAGGCTACTCCCGTCCCAGTACGGCTTGCTTAGATGGATGGGGGCGCGGTGCTCCTTGCGAGCGAGGTGGCAACTGCCATCCGAGCCGCGTTGGCAGGTTGCGCGAAGGTAGCCTGAGAGTTGAGGTCTGGAAGGAGATGTGTTCAAATGTTTGATACGCAGTGCGATCCCGCCCTAAGGGATCCGCGCTACGTTTTTCAGAACAGGTATTCGCGTTTGAGCCAGGAGATCACGTCGTCCAGACCTTTGCGGGATTTGAGATCGCAGAAGAGAAACGGCCGTTCGTCGCGCATCTTTTTGGAGTCGCGATCCATTACGCTCAGGTCGGCTCCGACATAGGGGGCGATTTCGGTTTTGTTGATGATGAGCAAGTCCGAGTGCTGGATGGCAGGTCCGCCTTTGCGGGGGATCTTGTCTCCTTCTGCCACATCGATGACGTAGATAAACGCGTCGACAAGTTCGGGCGAAAAGGTGGCGGAAAGATTGTCGCCTCCAGATTCGATGAGTACGAGCTGGGCATCCGGGTTGCGACCGAGAAGGTCGTCTATAGCCGCCATGTTCATGCTGGTGTCGTCGCGAATGGCGGTGTGCGGGCAGCCGCCGGTCTCGACGCCAAGCACGCGTTCGGATGGCAGGGCTTCGTTGCGTACGAGAAATTCGGCATCCTCGCGAGTATAGATGTCGTTGGTGATGGCGACGATGCTGTATTCGGATTTCAACGACTGGCAGAGTCTTAGGAGAAGCATGGTCTTGCCGGAACCGACTGGTCCGCCAATGCCGACGCGAATGGGACGGGAGGGAGTCATAGTGAAGAGTGAAGAGTGAAGAGTGAAGAGCTATTGGCTACGGACTATCCGGCTAATGGCTAAATAGCTAGGAAATGAAGAGTCGGGCGTGGGCGCGCTCGTGGCGGTGGGCTGCGATGTCGAGGGCGGGG
This sequence comes from Pelagicoccus sp., assembly GCA_028284635.1. Taxonomy (GTDB): domain Bacteria; phylum Verrucomicrobiota; class Verrucomicrobiia; order Opitutales; family Opitutaceae; genus Pelagicoccus. Next base: position 46,856 of record JANQRJ010000099.1, on the reverse strand, counting down.
ATGAAGGCGCCGGCGTGGCTATGATCGATGGAGAGGGAGGCTTGTACGATGGTTTCCAGGTCGTGTAGGGATTGGGTTAATACGCTTTGAGCTCCTTCTTGGCCGATGCGGATGAGTTTTAGAGCGGCAGCGCAGGGGGCGGCAAGGGTTTGGTAGGCCCAAGTGGCGAGGGCAGCTTCGATGGGCGTTTCCAGATCTACGTTTTCGGCGGCGAAGATGACGAGGTGGTGTGGGACGAGTTGCTTGGCCTGGGCCAGGGATTCGAGCGTGGCGAAACGGTTGCTTGGCCGAAGCTTGCGGATGAGGCGGAGGCGTTGCCGTCCTTGGGATGCGCTTGCCTGGCGGAGTTCGTGGGAGAGCTTGGCGGCTCCGATTTCCTCGTCGAGCTCGCAGAGCTGTTCGCAGTCCTGGACGAGCAGGGCATTGTAGGCGAATCTTAGATACGGCAGCTCGAATTCCTGGAGATTGAGCGCGACGGTGTTCTGCAGGTAGGCGAGCAGGGTATCGGCATCGAAGACCGAGCCGTTGGCGACGAGTTCTTCCAGCCCATAGGAATGGGCGTAGGAGCCGATGGGGAAGAGCGGATCGGTGGTTTGGAGGATGGAGGCTAGGCTGTGGAGGTTCATGGGAGCTCGCTTCTTCGTAACCTGGCGGATTGACACTGCCGAGGAATACTGCGGTTTCCTTCGCGACTTTGTGCAGGTACTGCGCCGGCGTGCTGAATCCAAGCGTTTTCCTGGTCCCGACGTATCTGCTGGTTGGAGTTGTCGCGGATTCTCCTGCCGCACTTGGGTCCGTATTGCCTGACCAACCCGTTGCAGTTCTCCACCGCGCCCTTCTCCTCGTTGTGGTAAGGCATGCAGAAGTAGGCCCAGCATTCCAGGCGCCTGGCCATGTCGAAGTTCTGTTTGCGCGCCCTGTGGAAAAGGATGTGGTTGCGTTCTTGCTCTGGCGTCGCTGTTCGGCAATGTTGGTCGGGTATCCCCTCTCGTGTCTTTGCCTACTCGCCAGACTTCCTCTCCTCGCCGTCGTTTGGGTGGTACATTGGCTATTGCGCTGCTGGTCCAGGGAGGCTTGCTGTTGGTGACTCTCTTCATTGCGGTTTCGAACGACGAGCCTGCTGATCCGCCGGTTTTCGAAGGGGAGAGAGTTGTCTCGAACGTTTCGGAATCGGAAAAGCGAGCGGATAGGTTGCGGAAGTTGAGGCAGCGTATGTCGCGGCCCAAGTCGTTTCACCGCCTGGCGGTGGAGAACAGTTTCGCGAGCGATCTTCCTGCGGCGCCAGCGCTGCCTGTCGATGCTTTCGATCTCGACTCGATGGAGGACGACTTTCTCGAGAGCGCTCAATCGGCTTTTGCGGAATCCGGGTTGATGGACTTGGTTGGCGGTTTGGGAGGTCAGGCTTCGGCCACGGAGTTTTTTGGGGTGAAGGCGAGCGGTCAGCGGATCGCGATTGTGGTCAATACCTCGGCTTCCGTGGTTCGCCGGGCAGCGGCTCGTGGGGTGACGATCGAGCAAATCCAGAATGAGGCTGTCGATCTGATCGAGGGCTTGGAGGGCGGCACGTCTTTTGGAGTGGTGCAGTTCAGCCAGGGTGTGCGCGGTTTCTCGGAACGGTTGGCTCCGGCGTCGGCCAAGAACAAGCGGCTTGCCGCGGCTTGGGTCCGAACGGAGCTGCGAGGCAACCCGCCGATAGCGAGCGAAGAATGGCTTGGGCACGAAGCGGCATTGCGAGCGGCTTTGAGCTTGCAGCCCGACCTGATCTTTTTGGTGACCGATGGCTCGCTCAATCGTCGGACTGCGAATTCTGGTGGCGGCTACTCCTATCCGAAGATCTCGTTTGAGCGTCTCATTTCGTTCGTGGAAGGGGAGATTTCGACCGTTGGCGCCAACCCGCGCATCCATGTGATCGGCTTTGAGCTTGGCGAGCGCGAGCGTTCTGGACTGGAAAGACTGGTTCGGCGCTTCGGGGGTAGTTTGCGGGAGTTTTGAGGATGTCGCGTGGACCCCGCAGAGCGCATTGGCGTCAGCTTAAGCCGAAAGGCGGTGGGCTGGAGGGCAATGCTCCGTCATTGCCGCAGAGCCTACAGAGGGAACAACCGCTGCGGCAACGACGGAGCGTTGCCCTCCTAAGGATGCTTCTCACGTTAAGTTGACGTCGATGCGCAGAGCGGGACCGTGATTGCGCCATACCCTGAGGTCGGCGAAGGGCGGTGCTGGATCCATTCTCCACGCTACTTCGCAAGAAGCGCCTTCCGCCACAGCTCTACCTCGCCCGGATGGCCCCATTTCCCAAGCTGCCGCTCGATTTCCTCCGCGTTTGGCTCTACTACCTTGTGGCGTGGGTCGCTGGGCAGTTCGGGCAGGGTGGCTCTGGTCAGAGCCCAACAAGCCCAAGCCCGCCATTTTCGTTGCTCGCGGCGGGGTTTTCCGAGTCGGTCGGCATAGTGCTGGAAATGGACACGGGGGTTGCCGAGGAAGGCGTCCTCCGGCGCGTTGCGCAACAGGTAGACTAGGGCCTCGTAGGGCATGGGCCATTGCGTGAGGACCGATTCGCTTCCACTGAGATCGGCTCCCCAGGCCCTGTCGAGACAGAGGATGGCTCGGGCAGGAAGTCTTCGCTGCCAGAGATGCTGGCCGTATTGCAGGCAGGTCAGGTAGAAGTTCTCCCCTCGATCGCTCTTGTCGAAGCGGTTGAGACTGCGCCAATTCATGCCTGGCTCTGGGGCGGGCAGAGCTGGGATATCGACTAGCGGTTCGAGAGGCGTCATGCGCGTTGGACGGGGCGGGCTTTGGGCGAGGCAAGATCAATGCTCGAAAGAGGCAATGATTTGTTGCAAGGCTGAGATTTATTCTCGTAGCTGTGATCGGTTTTTGGGCTTCTGTGCTGAGTCCGTGCCTCTTCCTTTATCAAACATCATTCACGCTTCCCTTTGAAACGCTCCCTCATTCTCCCGCCCAGGGATCGCCTGTGTGGCGCCTTCTCTTCGAGTCTGCGGCTCTCGCGATCCGGCTCTTGGCGACCTTGACCGACGGGTTTCGATAGCGAGTTTGTCCTGACGATGAGCGACCCAATCAAACACGAGTGCGGCATTGCCCTAGTTCGCTTGAAAAAGCCTCTGGAGTATTTCCAGGAAAAGTACGGCACGCCGCTCTACGGGTTCTACAAGCTTTTTCTGCTCATGGAGAAGCAGCGCAACCGAGGCCAGGATGGAGCGGGCGTAGCTGCGGTGAAGTTCGACATGCCGCCTGGGGAGCCCTACATGTTTCGCGAGCGAAGCACGAAGAGCAATGCCTTGGACCGCATCTTCAAGTCGACGCTGAAGGAGTACCAGAAGCTGATCCGCAACAGCGACGTGCTGCCGGACTACGTGCCATCGATAAAGCAGAATTTCGACTTCTGCTCGGAACTCTACCTTGGGCATCTGCGCTACGGCACTTCGGGCGGCTATTCGCTTAGCGTCTGCCATCCGTTTTTCCGCCGCAGCAGTTGGCCGACCAAGAACCTCATTCTGGCCGGGAATTTCAACATGACCAACACTCAGGAGCTCAACGAGAGCCTGATAGAAATGGGTCAGCATCCTATCTTCGCCACCGATACCCAGGCTCTGCTAGAGAAGGTCGGCTTCCACCTCGACGAGGCCCACGACAATCTCTACCGCTATCTTCGCGACGAAGGGCGGACCAATGACGAGATTTCCGCCCAGATTCTCACTGGTATCGATCTCCCCCGCGTTTTCCGCAAGTCTGCCGAGTCATGGGATGGTGGATACGCTTTGATCGGAGCGATCGGCAACGGCGACAGTTTCGTTCTGCGCGATCCGCTCGGCATCCGTCCCGCTCACTATTTCGAAGACGACGAGGTTTTTGCCGCCGCCTCCGAGCGCGCTCCTCTCATGACGATCTTCGATAAGTCGCTCGAAGACATCCACGAGGTCCCGCCCGGAAGGATCATAGTCGTCAAGAAAAGCGGCGAGGTCATCAAGGAGCGCTTCCGCGAGCCTGCTCGCGAGCTTATGCAATGCTCCTTCGAGCGCATCTATTTCTCGCGAGGCAACGACGCCGATATCTACCGGGAGCGCAAGGCTCTCGGAGCTGGGCTTTGCCCTCAGATCATGCGCAGCATCGATGGCGATTTGGAGAACACCGTGATCAGCTTCGTGCCGAACACTTCCGAGGTAGCCTATTTCGGCGTGCTGGAAGAGCTGCGCATGATGCGTCGACACGAGGTCAAGCAGCAGATCCTCGAAGCAGCTGAGAAGGGCGAGCTCGATGCGGAGAAGCTAGACGAGCTTGTATTGAAAAACTGGCCGCGCGGCGAAAAGATAGCCCACAAGGACCAGAAGCTGCGCACCTTCATCTCCACTGAGGATTCGCGCAACGAGATGGCTTCCCACGTCTATGACGTGACCTATGGTATCGTGACTCCGCAGGACCACCTGGTTTGCGTCGACGACTCCATCGTACGCGGAACTACGCTGCGCAAGTCGGTGCTCAAGATCCTCAGCAGCCTCAGGCCGAAGAAGATTGTCATTGCCTCCACCGCGCCCCAGATCCGCTATCCCGATTGCTACGGCATCGATATGTCGGAGCTCGGGAAATTCATCGCTTTCGAAGCTGCCGTCTCCCTGCTTAAGGAAAAGGGAAAAAAGGACCTGCTATCCGAAGTGTATCGAAAATGTGTGGACAGCGAAAGGGGCGATGCTCCCGTTACCGTCAATTACGTCCAGGAGATCTACCGTCCGTTTACCGATGTCGAGATTTCCGCCAGAATTGCCGAACTCGTCTATCCGGTCGATATGGACTGGCAAGGCGAATTGGAGGTTATCTATCAGAAGGTGGACGATCTTCGCGTCGCTCTGCCCGAACATCGCGGCGACTGGTATTTCACTGGCGACTATCCCACGCCCGGCGGCTACCAAGTCGTGAACCGGGCCTTCATCAACTACTACGAAAAATCCAAAGGAAGAGCGTATTGAAATGAAGAGCGAAGAGTTAAGAGCGAAAAGCGAGGTGATGCTTCGCAAAAAGCCCATTCCTTCGAGCAATTCTTAACTCTTCGCTCTTAACTTTTCACTTCTTATCATGAAAACCAAAGCCTATGCCGCTGCTGGCGTTAACATAGCGCTCGCCGACCGTATGAAAGGCGGGTTGAAGGAGTCGCTCAAGAGCGCGTCTCGTCCCGAAGTGCTGGGCGCGGTGGGCGGTTTTGGCGGACTGTTCGACCTGTCCAAGTCCAAATACAAGGAGCCAGTGCTGGTAAGCAGTATCGATGGAGTGGGTACGAAGCTCAAGATCGCCTTCGAGTCCGGCAAGCACAAGAGCGTGGGCATGGACATCGTCAACCATTGCATCGACGATATCTCGGTGATCGGCGCGGAGCCCCTCTTCTTTCTCGACTATCTAGGCTTGGGCAAACTCGAGCCCAAGGTCTTCAAGCAGATTCTGGCCGGTATTTCCGAAGCCTGCGCTGCGACGAATTGCGCGCTTATCGGTGGAGAGACTGCTCAGCTTCCCGATATGTATTCGGAGGGCGAATACGATATTGCTGGCGTGATCGTCGGTATAGCGGAAAAGAGAAAGATGCTCTCCGGCCAAACGATAAGGTCCGGCGACGTGGCGATCGGCCTGCCTTCCAATGGCCTGCATACCAATGGCTATACGCTTGCTCGCAAGGCGCTTTTCGAAAAGGCCAAGCTCACGCTCAAGGATAAGGTGCCCGGCGCCCGGCAGAGCATCGAGAAGGCCCTCATGGCGCCGCACACGAACTATGCTCCGCTGCTCCAGCCTCTGCTGGCGAAGTTCAATAAGGGTACCTCTTCCAAAGTCCGCAAGGGCAACGCCGTCTTCGGCATCGCCCATATCACCGGTGGCGGTTTCACCGGAAACATCCCTCGCATCCTGCCGGACAAGATCGACGTGGAGATCGATACGGGCTCTTGGAAGCCGCTCCCGATTTTCAAGCTCATCCAAGAGAAGGGCGGCATCGAGTTCGACGAGATGTACGAGGTCTTCAACATGGGCATCGGCATGACTTTGCTTGTGGATCCGAAACAGGCGGACGCCGTCCTCAAGTTCTGCCATGAAAATGGCTGCGCTGCGCTACGCGTCGGCCAGGCGGTGAAAGGTTCCGGCAAAACCATTCTTTTGGAAAACGACTAGTGTCGTGTCATCCGCGCTACTCTTTGCGACATTGTACCCGTGACGCGACACCAGCGGCTTGGTCGCAAGGCGTGCAAGTTGGTTGAAGCTCCTGACTGCTCATATCGGCGTCGCTTGTCGAAGGGTTTCCGATCGTCACCGACGGTCCATGTTTTCGAAACTATGATGCAGATGTAATTTGGTAGGCGGCCCTTTGGTTGCTTTCCTTCTTTTCCGCTCTTTCGCAAAACCTGCGAAGGGTGGCGGAGCTGCCGATCAAGGCGACGTTTTGCACGAGGTAACGGTGCTCGCGCAGGGCAGCCCAAGGACCGAGAAGGCCTAGGCTGAGGCAGCGCATGATGAGATTGCTGAACTCGAGTTTGGCGTAGCGTCCGACTTTGTAGGCGTCGATCAGGCCCAGGCCTTTGAGTTCGAGGTGCTCGATGTAGAAGGCCCGGCTTTTCGTTTTCACCCAGACTTCGCCCCACCAGTAGAAGGCGACCTGGATGAAGATGACGCATAGGATTACAATGCCGCCCACGCTTAGCTCGCCCGCCGAGATCTGCTTCGGGGCGATTCCCTTCGCCAGGAACTCGGGATGCAGTATGCCGTTTGCCACTGCGATGATGATGGCTCCGGCGATGACGGCCTGCAGGACGATCCAGCAGAGGCTGGGCACGGTGTAGATTTTGCGAAACTGCTCGAAGTTGCCGCAGAATTTCAGCGGCTGGCGACCATACGACAGGTGTTGAAACTTGTAGGTACGATGCGAATACACGATGAGCGAAATCCAGAGCGACGCGATCACTGCGGAGGCTGCTGGGTGCCAGAAGATACTCGCTGCCAGCGTGGTGGCGACGCAAAGCATAGGATAGAGCAGGTAGAAGGCGTAGGCGGAGGCCCACCCTCCCGAAAAGCGTAGCGAGACGCCCCGATAGGTGATGGCATTGGCGATCGCGGCAACCATGCTGCGCATCAGGGCTGGGATCAAGGCGCAGGCGGCTATTCCCAACCCAAGGGCTATCTCTTCGTGGAAGTCCCACGTGGTTTGCGTCAGAACGGCGAATCCGCTCCCGATGCAGAGAGCGATGGTCAGGCTCAGGAGACAGGGCCCCAGGGCTTTGGTCGAGCTTTGCAGTGAGTCTCCGTCGAGTCGGATGTTTCGATAGAAGTGGCTGCGCGTGCGGATGATGGTCCAGGGGGTGAGGATGCCGAACGAGAGCGAGGTCAGCAGTCCGTTGCTCAGCCAGAGTAGGATGTATTCGCTTAGTCGACCAGCGTAGGAAAACTCCAGGTAGGACGCTTTGCCGGTGTCCGCTACCCCGAGCATGTCGTTCGTGAGAGCCGAATCAGGCTTGATCCGACGGACCTGAGGAGTGTTGGAGATGGGGGGCAGTTGCTCGAGCTGCGTCCCGTCGATCGAGAGGCGCAGCTTCGGTCGTTCCCCGTCCGTTGGAGAGACTGACTGCAAGGGTGAGGGGTCTTTCATCGGAATAGGGAAGATATTGTGATCGTCCTCTAAGTCGTTTCCTTTAGTTTGCGGATTCGACTCTTGCTCGGCCCGATGCCTGTTGAATCCGCTAGACATTCCCCGCGGTCTTGCCGCGGGGTTTCCTTCGTAACTTTCGATCAATCGCCATGCGGTCCCGCCCGAAGAGTGGGACGCCCAGTCCGGAGATACCCTGCGGTCTTGCCGCAGGGTAGGGCTGGGCGAGCGTGGCGATTTCATTCGGTCCCGTTTGGTGTTTGCCTTCCGGTATTTGGAGGGGATTTCCTGCCATGGTGATGCCTTGCCTCCTTTCTAGAGTCTTCAGCCTGCTGTTGCTGTCAGCCTTGTCCGCTTGCGGGATTTTCGAGAGGCCCTACACTGTGGATGGGGCCGCTTTCCTCGATCGGCCTGAGGCTTTCGAGGATACGACTTGGGAAGTCTTGCAGCGGCCGTTGGTCTCAGGCGACGTCGACTTTCTGCTTGCCCGGATCGATGCGGTCGCGATGGCAGGCGCTGCGTATCCGGGATTTTGGGACGAAGTAGGAGCGGCAGCGAACTCCATGCAAGCCATGCGAAGCCATCCCTTGTGGAAGCGGGCGAATGTGCCCTTTGCCGATTTCGTGGCGGTCTTCATCAAGGCCAACTTCGTTCAGGAGCATCTTCTCGACCCGGTTGAGCTCGAAGAGCTCCGGGCCAATCGAGAGTTTTTGGACAAAGCATCCGAGATAGGAGCCGAGGATTTCGAGCGAGCGGCGACCCTGGCTCACCTCGATAGGCTGATTGCCGTCGTCGAAGGACTGCGAGAGGCAGGTTCGTTTGAACTTTACCGGGCCAATCGAGTCGCCATCGATACAGCTCTTGACCGATTCAAGGCCATCGGCGAACAATAGCGAACCATCCGAAACCTTCCTATGCTAGTACATACCGTCCTCTTCAACCTGAATCCCGAAATGAATGCCGAGCAGCGAGCTGCCTTCGAAGCCGATGCTCGTGCCCTAGGCAAGATCGAGGTCGTGCGCCAGATCCACCTTGGCAAGCCTGCGGCTACGCCACCTCGCGACGCGGTGAAGTCAGACTACGACTACATGCTTACGGTGATCGTGGACAACGTGCGGGACCACGACATCTATCAGGACCATCAGCTTCATCACCGCTTTGTGGCCCGGCACAAGGAGTTCTTCATCAAGATCCAGGTATTCGACGCCGACTAGAGCTTCAAGGTGGGAGCATGCTCGTCCCGCGAAGAGGGTGTGTTTCAAAGTGTCGCCTGCGCTTGCCAAACTCTTGGCTGGCCTTCTCCCTGCGGTCGTGAACGAGTTCGGCTACCTCGACTGTGCAAAGCGCGCTTTCGCCTCCATCTATCCACTTCTTGGATACCGAGGTCCTTCGCGTGTGACACCCAAGTGACATCATCCCTAGGCCTCCTGTTCGTCGCTTGACAGCTCTATCGGGGCAAATAGAAAGTAGCCTCCCATGGAAGCTGCACTATCGGAGCCGGTCTTGGTTCTCAATCGCTTGTGGCAGGCGGTGAACGTGATCGCTGCCAAGCGGGCATTCTCCCTCATCGCTAGCGGCCATGCCCAGGTGGTCCATGCCGATGACGAGAGCTTCGAGGTTTTCAGCATGATGGACTGGCTGGACTTCTCCCGGCACAATCCTCCCCTCGACGAACTCGAAGCAGTGCGGACAGTACGGCACACCATCCGCCTGCCGCGCGTGATTCTGCTCTCCGTCTTCGACCGCGTACCCAAGAAGGAGATCAAGCTGACTCGCCGCAACGTCTTCGAACGCGACAAGTATACTTGTCAGTACTGTGCGAAGAAAATGCCTTCCGAAGAGCTCAATCTCGATCATGTGATTCCTCGCCATTATGGAGGGAAGACCACTTGGGAAAACATCGTCTGCTCCTGCATCAAGTGCAACTCGCGCAAGGCGAACCGCCTCCCTCACGAAGCTTCCATGCGCTTGATCCGCAAACCCTCCGTTCCCAAGTGGCGTCCGGTCATCAGTCTTGCCGCTCGTGGCAAGAAGCACGAGGCTTGGAAGCACTTCCTCGACGTCGCCTACTGGAATGTCGAGCTCGAGCGCTAGAGACGCGGTTTGGCCAACGCGGCGATTTTCGAAAAAGCCTCAAACCTGGCATGTCTGCTGCTAGCTCGCGAAAGCGAAATCTTCAACTCAAGGAATTGTCATGAATGCTAACTCAGGAGCTATGGAATCTTTCGAAGACCAATCCTCCCGAAACCAGCCCAGCAATCCCGGCGAAGCGCTGATGCGCAGCCTCCTAAGCCTGCTCGACGCCACCATGCGCGAGACCTGGCTCCCCATGGGTTTCCGCGCCCTCGTTGTGCAAGAATTTCCCAGGCTCCGTGACGCCCTGACTCTGCCGCGTGGCTTTGCGGTCGACGAGCTGGAGCACAGCATGAGACTTATCGAGGAACAGGCGGACGCCTATCGCTCCTTCGCCAAGCGTTCCGAGTCCTTCATGGCCTTGAAGGCGTTGCGCGCCGAGTTGCAAGGACAGATGCTGCTGACCTAGTGTCGTGTCATGCGTGAAACGTAGCACGGATCCCGCAGAGCGGGACCGCGTCCGCGATGGTTTCCCGCGTGTTTTTCGCTCCGCTGTCGGCTGCCGCCTGGTACTCACGAACGCAGCTACGGCGTTGGTCTGGTTATGCGTTCCAAGGTAGGGCCCGATCGTCCCGCCGACTGCGGGAGCTGCTAGTGCATTTTTCGTTTGTCTAGTCGCACACAGGTGGGTCGGCTTCTCCGAAGACGACTGATTTGCGTCCCACTGTGCACGCGTATGCGGCTTCGGAGAAGCCGCACCACCTTCCGAAAATGCGACTGAACAAACGAAAAATGCTCTAAGAATGGATCCGCAACAAAGCCCGCTCGACGATCGGTCCCTACCTTGGAAATCAGTAAACGAGCAGATTTGGGGTTCCTGTCTCTTTTGATCGCACTCTCGCTTCGGGTCGCTCCTTCTTCGCCCTTGGCAGCGGTTGCGGCTTAGCGCTACGCTTCGCCGCATGCCTGAACTTACGGAGATATCGCGGGAAGCTCCGCATTACGTGCCGCTTCTTGTGACGCTTGCCACGGTGGCTGTAGTGCTCGGCCTAATACATTGGAGCTTCGAAGGCTGGCGGCGTAAAATGGGCATCCACTCGAGCTTCGGTCGCCCTATCGTCATGTTGATCGCGACGGTCGTCGGGCTGATTGCCGTGATCATAGCTTTGCCCATTCACGATAGTGTGAAGGACCAGTTGCTCGGCTTGTTCGGCTTGGTGCTGACCGGCATCATCGGCCTCTCTTCCACCACCTTCGTTTCGAATGCCATGGCTGGGTTGATGCTTCGCTCGATCCGCTCCTTTCGCACGGGAGACTTCATACGGGTGGGCGACAATTTCGGTCGCGTTTCCGATCGCGGCCTGTTCCACACCGAGATTCAAACGGAGGATCGGGATCTGACGACCCTGCCGAATCTCTACCTCGTGACCAATGCAGTCACCGTTGTGCGCACTTCTGGCACCATTGTTTCGGCGACGGTCTCTCTCGGCTACGATGTGTCTCAGTCCGAGATTGAGCCTCTCCTGTTGGCCGCCGCCCGCTCGACTGGCTTGCAGGAGCCGTTCGTGCGCGTGCTCGAGCTGGGCGACTTTTCGGTGAACTATCGGGTGTCTGGCATGCTCTCGGAGGTGAAGCAGCTCGTCAGCAAACGTTCCCAGCTGCGCATCGGCGTTTTGAATACGCTGCATGCCGCTGGCATCGAAATCCTATCTCCCTCCGCCATGATGCAGCGTCCGCTGGCTCCCGGCCAGCAAGTCATGCCGACGCGAAGCCCGACCTCTCGCAAGCCGACTCCCGCCAAGGACACGGTTCCCGAGGACCGCATCTTCGACAAGGCGGACGAAGCGGAGGAACTCGAACGCCTGGATTTGGAACGCGACCGAATCGAGAAGGAACTATCCCAGCTTCGCAAAAAGTTGGGCGAGATGCCCGAAGAAGAGCGATCGCCTGTGGAGAACAGTATCCAAAGCGCGGAAAGAAACCTGCAAAGACTGGAAGCCCGCCGAGAAGCGCTTGGGGCCGAGGAGAAGGGGTAGAACAAGCTGATCGAGTCCCGCGATTTCGTAGCCGCGTTCGTGAGAACGCGGAATCGATCCGTGAGCCCCGCGTTCCCACGAACGCGGCTACGCCAGAAAAGTGGACATATTCGGTAGGGGGCCAATATTATGCTCGTTGCGGCGAAGCTCTCTACTAGCTATTCCAAGAAAAGAAACGTGGATTAGCGCATTTGGCTTGGGCGCTGTTTTTCTCGACGGAGCTGGAGGAAGCTCGCCGCGAAGCTCTTCGGCGCCTGATGGACCACGAGCCGAGGCGGGCAGAGGACTTTAATGCAATCTTTGCCGTTTTTCGAAGCAATGATTTTGCCCCTAATGATTTTGCTTCCCCCAATCCTGTCCACGACCGAATGAGCTTCTTGCAGAATCATTTTAGGTAGCGCTTGATCGTGGTTCGATAAGCTCGCCGCCCTGAGCAGAATCGACGGGCCGAGCGAGCCGTATCGGGTCTATTTTCCTAGGGTTCTGTGGATCCGTAGCAGTGTTTTCGAATTATTGGACAGTCCCTTAGAACTTACCCTTCAGGCTTTCGGTGTAGCCGGTGAGTTCGGTGTAGCCTTGGCCGATGTTGGCGCCGGATTCGTCGTAGGCTTGGCTGGCGCCTTCCCAGTAGACGAAGTCGCCGAATTTGCCGCGCAGCTCTTGGCGGTCGGCTTCGGGGCGGACGTGGATCGTCCTTTCGCTTCCGTCGTCGGTTTTCCATGACACTTGGTACTCGATGGGATATCGGCCTCCAGTTTCGGGGCTGGTCCAGTGGCGAATCGGTTGCCAAGCGAATTCGGTTCCGGCGAATTCGGTTTTGGCCCCATCTGGGGCGATGAGGGTGAGGCGGGAGTTCGGATCCACTTGTCCGTCGCTGCGGCGCATGACGTAGGCCATGAGTTCGCTACCGTCTTTGAGGATGAGACTGGTCCAGTTCCAACCGATCTGCCCTTCGCCGAGCTGGCTGCTGCTGAACTCGTGGTCCATCCAAGCTTGGCCTGACAACTCTACAGGCTTGCCATGGATATTGGCGGTTCCTTCCACGCGAAGACGGGTGAAGGTGACGTAGTAGCTGGCGGCTCCAGGCTCGTCGCTTTTCTTGGAATAGCCGTTGTCGCCGAAGAGAGTTTTGGGCTTTTCTGGAATGAGATTGAGCTTGAACTCGCCAAGTTCGGCGAGGGAGAAGCGGGTGAGCATCTCCTCTGTATTCGGATCGAGCATACGCAGATACCAGTTGCCGTTGTAGAGATCGAGCTCGCCCACCTTGGCGTCGGCATTCCATCTGTCGTCGTTGAGGCGTTCTTCGTGGAGGAAACGACCTGCATTTTTGTCGATCGTGGCGGCGTGGGCCATGTAGATCTGCTCGTCTGAAGAACTGGAGGTGGCGGAGCGGAAGAAGGTGATTTGAAAACCATAGCGATGGCCATCGTCTGGCGAGGCGAGGTGTCCGGTGATATACCACCACTCGGTCTTGAATTCCGGATGGCTGCCGTGGTCGCGGGGGAAGACAAGTTCTGTGCCAGGCGTGGCCAGGGCGTAGCCGTCCGCGTCGCGTTCCTTCACGGGGAAGAGATCCGCGAAGAGAACGACTGGAAGGAGCAATATGAGAGGTAGGGATAGACCGCTCCTACCGCGGCGGGATCCGCAATGCAGAATCTTGGCCTTGCGGATCCCGACAATTCGGGAACAACTCCGGGTCTCTACCTCTTGTTTGCTCTTCATTCTTCGTTTTGCACTGGCAGGTTGCTGGCCCAGCGACCGACTAGCCAGGAGGTGATAGCGGCTCCGGCTAGAGTGAGTGTCGCTAGCATCGCGAGCTGAAGCCAGGGTATGTCGAGCTGCAGGGTCCATCCAAAGGACTGTCGGTTGATTATGAATACGAGAACCAGCCCTAGTAGCGAGCCGAGAAGCAGACCGGCCAGGGTGCCTAGGGTTGCCAGGGAGAGCCCTTCGACCAGGGTGGTTTTCGCGAGCTGGCGGGGCGACAGTCCGATTCGTATCAGGGCCCCTATCTCGTTTCGACGCTCGATGAGGAGAGAGGCTAGCATGGAACCCAGTCCGGCGATGGCAATGGAGAGGCCGAGGACTTCGAGAGCGTAGGTGATGGAGAAGACGCGCTTGAAGAGGCGCAGCGATTCCTCGCGCAGCAGGCGGTTGGTCATGACCTTCAGGCCGGGATACTCTCCGCTCAGCTCTCGGGTCATCAGATCGACTTGGTTTGGATCCTTGAGGTGGAGAGCTAAGCCGATGGGCGCGTCTTGGCCGGTGATTTGCCTGTAGCGAGCCTGGTCTACTCCAATACTGCCGCCTTCGTTGCCGTAGTCGGCGAAGATGCCGATGACGGTGAGAGCGACGGATCCTGTCGGACTGTTGAAGCGAATGGTGTCGCCTACGGCCTTGTCGAAGCGTTGAGAGAAGGTTTCGTTGACGATTGCGGTCGGGCTGTCTGCGAGTCCGCGAATGCTTTCGGGCGCCTGCAGCCATGTGGTGTGGTCATGGCGTTGCAGGTAGCCTGTGTCCAGGCCGATAAGGCTTGTACTCAGGGTTTCGATACGCAGAGGGCTGCTTAGGATGGTTCCGGAATCTTCGATGCCTGGCCGCTGTAGGATTGCGGCGATGGTTTTCGGATCGATTGCGGCTCGTTCGCGCATGGAGGCGCTGGCTCGCGACTGGATGTAGATGTCGGCTCCCAGGGCGTTGCCGATCCAGGCTCGCACGGTGGATTCGAAACTGCCGATCATGAGAACCATGGCTGCAGTCATGCCCACGGAGATGGTGACTCCGGCTAGGGCGAGGCGGTGACGGGTGACGGGCTTGCGAAACTGGCTCAGAGCGACGCGCAGACTGGCTGTTTTGCGGCCGAGGCGATTGGCGACTAGGCCGAGACCTTCCAGTAGGAGGCAGGCTAGGGTAGCGATCGCTCCGATAAGCATCAGGGCGAGAGCGTAGCCGCCCAAGGGGATGCCGTGGCCGTTGGCCGCTGGCAGAGGCGGAATGTACAGGCAGCTCAATGCGAGGAGGCTGAGAAGAAGCGAGGCGATGACGTAGGTGGTGCGCGAATACGAGCTTCGGTTTGCTCCCTTGCGCATGGTCTCGACGAGTGGAGCTTTGGCCGCTTGGCGAGCTGGCCACCAACCGGCAGCGAGGCAGGCGAGAATGGAGAGCGTCCAGGCGATGGCTATTTCGCTGCCGTCGAGATGGACTCCGGCGTTGGCGGAACGATGGTAGAGCGCGTCGACGGTTTCCGAAACCAGAGCGGTAGAGAATTGGGCCATGACAGAGCCAAGGGCGACCCCGGCTGCTCCTCCGACCGTACCGATGAAAGCAGCATCCGCCAACCAGAGAAGACGTGTCAGTCTAGTGGATACGCCGATAGAATGAAGCGTAGCTACTTCTCCTTGACGTCTGGCGATGGCGCTGTCCATGGCTTGGAAGACGAGGCAAATGGCGACCAGAAAGGAAAGAGCCGAGAGGGCGCGGAGGTTCATGCGCAGGGCTTGAGTCATGGTGGCCCCGGTTTTCTGGCGCTGGTCCTGGGTCTCTACGATCCAGTGGCCTGGGTTGCTTGCTTCGAGGAGCTGGATGGCCTGGGCGGTTTTGGCGGATCTGTCGGGTTGATCGGGGAGGACGATATCGATGCGGTCGGCTTGGTTGGGTCGCTGGACGAGACGGGCGAGGGATTGCCAATCGATGACCAGGACGCGGGACTCGGTCTCGGGGTTTTCTTCGACCCGGGGCAGTGGGGCTCTCCAGGCGAGCTCTTGTATTTGGTCTGCGATGACGAAGGACGCGACACTTTCGGCATCCCAGCCGAAGCGCTTAGCGGTGCTGGCTTCGCTATAGAACTGGGGGGTCTCGAGTTCGTTGGGGGCGGGTTGGTCGAAATCGGCGATGAAGGTGGAGCTGGCGTTTTGTCGTAACAGGAAATTGGATGCGGCGAGGAGGTCGATGCCGATCAGGGTGAAGTTGGCGTTGCCGGCATCCGCAGTGTTGGGGTCGGCGAGTCTGGCGTTGGCGACGAGTTGGGGGACGAGGGTCGCCTCGGTATCGAGCAGGGAGATGCGGGTGGCCTGGACATCGGCGAGGCTGAGGCTTCCAGCGCTTGCGGTGATGGTGATCTGACTTCGACCGGAAACGGCTTGAGCGAAGGTGTCGAAGCTATTGGTAGCAGCCCGGTTGGCGAGCCCGATGGAGAGAAAGCTTCCGGCGCCGAGAGCGACGATGCCGACGAGCAGGGCAAGTTTGAGCCAGTGACGTATCCAGTACCGCAGGACGAAGCGATGAAGGAGACTGAGAAGGAGGGGATTCATGACGTAGCGCGGATCCCGCAAAGCGGGACCGCGTCCTCGGAGAATGGATCCTGCATCGCGGTCGCGGTCCCGCTTTGCGGGATCCGCCCTACGGCTTGCAGGTGTCTGTGGTTTCGTACCTGTCATGCGGATACGATGTTTCCGTCGGCGAGGCGGAGCTGCCGGGGGCAGATGGCGGCGGCTTCCTCGCTGTGGGTGACCATGATGAGAGCGCTTTCTTCCTCGGTTGCGATCTCCTGCAGGAG
The DNA here is from genome assembly GCA_028284635.1 of Pelagicoccus sp. Classification (GTDB taxonomy): domain Bacteria; phylum Verrucomicrobiota; class Verrucomicrobiia; order Opitutales; family Opitutaceae; genus Pelagicoccus. Next base: position 30,565 of record JANQRJ010000099.1, on the reverse strand, counting down.
ATGGAGGACTGCGGCCCCGCTTTTTCTGTCGAGATTGCCCGTAGGTTCGTCGGCGAAGACGATGGGCGGTCGGTGAGCGACGGCTCTGGCGATGGCGACGCGCTGCATTTCGCCTCCGCTCAGTTCGCTGGGAAATGCGTTGGCCCGAGCGGCGATGCCCATGCGTTCGAGGAGCTGGCGTACTCGGGCGTGGCGTTGAGTTTGATGCTGTGCAAGCAGTTGGAGGGGGAGCTCTATGTTTTCGAAGGCGGTCAGCGTGGGTAGGAGGTGGAAGAATTGGAAGACGGTGCCGATGCTTTGGCGTCGACAGTGGGCGAGTTGGTCGCGGTCGAGGGTGGATAGCTTTTGGCCTGCGAGCCAGACTTCGCCCTCGTCGGGAGGGATGACGCCGCTGAGGCAGTGTAGGAGCGTGGATTTGCCCTCGCCGGATGCCCCGAGGAGGGCGACGCGTTCTCCGGGCTGGATGGCGAGGTCGATGTCGGCGAAGAGTTGGCGGGGGCCGAAGCTTTTCGCGATGCCTTGGCAGCGTAGCGGTTGCTGGTCTTTCATGACGTGAATTGGTGAACGATCCGGACTGCTTTCACTGGAGTGCGTCGTTTCGCAGTTTTCGTTGAATCGGTGTTGCTTTGGCAGGCCATACTCGATACGGGACGAGACAATGGATAGATTAGATTTGAACAAGTAAATTATTATTTGAACTACTTATGAACAATGTTCGGGTAGGAACTGGTTTGAAAGCTGGCTTTGGAGTGGCGGAGATCGGCCTGAGTTCGATGGAGCTGATGGTGCAGGTGTATCTACTGGAGCTGTATTTGGCGGCGGGTCTGAATCCTCTGTGGGCGGGTGTGGCCTTGGCGATTGCGGTGCTTTGGGATGCGGTGAGCGATCCGCTGATGGGATCGATTTCGGATAGGACGCGGGCGAGGTCGGCGCGCGGCAAGCGCTTGCCTTACTTCCTGGCTGGCACGGCTGTTTGCGGGTTCGCCTTTTGGGCGTTGTTCAGTCCGGAGGTCGGGACGGAGCAGGGCTGGTTGTTCCTTCGTTTGCTTGGCTGGTATTTGGTTTTGAATACGGCGCTTACGCTGGTGGGCGTACCTTACCTGGCGTTGATAAACGATCTCGCGACGCGTTCGGAAGATAGGGCGGGCTTTTTCGGTTGGCGGCTGGTCTTCAGTGGAGCGGGGCTGATTTTGGGCCTGGGCGCGCCCGCTTTGGTCGAATGGTGGGGAGGCGTCGAGGTCGCTGCGAGTGAAGGAGTGGAGGGCTTGGTTGCCAACCGAAGCGAGTCTTCCGTCTGGATTGCCGGAGCGGGCTGTCTATTTTGCTTGGCGACGGCTTTTGCCGTTTGGAAGCCGGCGGGAAGGGCTGTGGCGGAAAAGAGCTCCGCTACCAAGCTGAAGTTTTCCCAGGTGGTGGGTATCGCGTGGCGCTCGCGACCGTTCTGGTTCGTGGTAGGAGCCTTTGTATTGATATCTTTGGGACGAGCGGTGAACGCTAGTCTGGCCTTGCTTTTCTACAAGGGGACGTTGCGGTTGGATGACGGGCAGGTGGCTGGCGCCTTGATCGCCTTGTCGTTGACGGTGATGGTGGCGACGCCGCTTTGGGTGTTGCTGGCTAAGCGGTATCGAAAGGAGTCGCTCTGTTTGATCGGGGTTGTGAGCCTGACGGCTTTGACGGCGGTGGTCTATCCGCTGATGCCGGTAGGTAAGGTCGGACCGGCGTTTTTCATCGCGATCTCAGGCGGCATGGTGGCGGCGAGCGTGGTGCTGCTGGAGTCGCTTTTTTCCGACGTGATCGAGCGGGACAGCGCGGAGTCGGGTTTGCCGTTGTCGGCTTCGTACTACGGGTTTTGGCGGATGGCGACGAAAGTGGCCCGGGCTCTGGGTCTGGCGGTCTCGGGCCTGTTTTTGGCTTGGGTGGGTTTCGAGAAGGGGGTGGCTGAGCAGAGCTTCTTCGTAGACCGGGCGGTGGCTTGGGCCTTTGGACCTGGAGTGGCTTTGTTCTTCGCTGCGGGGGCGTGGTTCGTGTGGAAGGGAGGCAAGGTCTCTTCGTGAGCGTGAGAGGTGGAGGCAATCTGGTGGTGGTTCTGGGCGATCAGCTTTCGACAGAGCTGCCGGCGTTCGAGGGCTTCGACAAGGGGCGGGATGTGGTTTGGATGGCAGAGGTGTCGGGAGAATCCGAATACGTTTGGTCGAGCAAGCAGCGCAGCGTGTTGTTTCTCTCTGCGATGCGGCATTTCCGCGACGAGCTGCGAGAAGCTGGCTGCGATGTTCGCTACCGAGAGTTGGGCGACGAGCCGGGGCAAGACAGTTTAGAGGGAGCTTTGACGGCCTTTCTTGGGGAGAACTCGTTTGGCAAGGTTCGTCTTACCTGGCCCGGCGAGTATCGGCTGGTGGTCGCTTTGCAGGAGGTTTGCAAACGGACTGGGGTGGCTTGCGAGATACTGGAGGACAACTGGTTCTTTTGCTCGCGGGCCGATTTCGCTAAGCATCTGGAGGGGCGGAAGCAGCCCCGAATGGAGTACTTCTACCGCGAGATGCGTCGGCGCTACGGCGTGTTGATGGATGGTGGGGAGCCGGCGGGCGGAAAGTGGAACTTCGATACGAGCAATCGGAAGCCGTTTGGCAAGGAGGGGCCGGAGACGCTTGGAGGGCGGCGGAGTTTCGATGCGGACGAGACGACGCGGGAGGTCATGGATCTGGTGGAGTGTCGATTTAGCAAGCATCCTGGAAAACTGGATACATGGATCTGGCCGGTGACGCGCGAGCAGGCTTTGCAGGCCTTGGAGGATTTCATCGAGTGGGATTTGCCTCGGTTTGGGGAGCATCAGGATGCGATGTGGACAGGGGAGCCTTTCCTGCGGCATTCGCTGCTGGCGTCGTCCATCAACTTGCACCTTTTGCGGCCGAGCGAGGTGGTCGCGGCGGCGGAGGAGGCGTATCGGAAGGGAGCGGCGGGGATCGAGTCGACGGAGGGCTTCATTCGTCAGATCCTAGGCTGGCGGGAGTACGTACGCGGCATCTACTGGAACTTCATGCCGGAGTACTTGGAGCGCAATGCTATGGGGGCGCTGGAGCCGCTGCCTGCGTTCTACTGGGATGGGGATACGGAGATGCTTTGCTTGCGGGAGGCGATTGGCCAGACATTGAAATACGGATACGCTCACCATATCCAGCGTCTGATGGTGACGGGTCTCTACGCTCTTTTGCTGGGGGTGAAGCCTCAGGAGGTTCACGCCTGGTACCTGGCCGTGTACGTGGATGCGGTGGAGTGGGTGGAGCTGCCGAATACGCTGGGCATGTCGCAGTTTGGAGACGGCGGGCTGCTCGGTTCCAAACCTTACGTGGCGTCGGGAAAGTATATCAAGCGGATGAGCAACTACTGCGATGATTGTCGTTTCGACCCGGATCTTCGCTCCGGGGAGAAGGCTTGCCCGTTTACCGCGCTTTATTGGGACTATTTGCTGCGACACGAGGATCTGCTTAAGGGCAACCCGCGTATGACTATGCAGTTGCGCAATTTGAAACGCATCTCCGAGGGTGAACGATCCGAGATCCTCGAAACGGCGAAGAAAATCAAGAAAGACAATCGAAGCAAGGGAGGGAAGAGATATGGGAGAACGTAACTTCGTGATTATCGGGGCGACTGGCAGTATTGGCAGCGAGGCTTGTAAGAAATTGTTGGATACAGGCGGTCGAGTGGTGGCAGGTGTCCGCGATCTGGAACTGGCGAAGGATACGGAAAAGCTGCGGGGCGCCGACCTGCTGCAGGTCGACGCGGAGGATTGGGATTCGGTGGACGGCTTTTTCGACGAGGCGGACGCCCTGCTGGGGCGCATCGACGGAGTGGCGGTTTGCGTGGGATCGATCTTGCTCAAGCCGGCCCATCTGACGCGTCGGGAGGAGTTCGAGCGGGTTCTTTCCAAGAACCTGTCCTCTTGTTTCGCCGTCCTGCGCAGCGTGGCGAAACGCATGATGAAGCGTGGCGGATCCATCGTGTTCATATCTTCGGCTGCTGCCCGTCATGGCTTTCCCAATCACGAGGCGATCGCCGCGGCCAAGGCGGGGGTGATCGGTCTGACCTTGTCGGCTGCGGCGACGTACGCGGGCTATGGAATCCGGGTGAACTGCTTGGCTCCCGGACTGGTGCGTTCGAAGATGGCGAAGCCGATCACGGACAACGAAATGTCGCTCAAGGCTTCGCAGTCGATGCACGCTCTTGGCCGCATCGGAAATCCGGAGGAAATCGCGAGCGCCGTGGTATGGCTGTTGCAGGAAGAACAGTCCTGGCTCACGGGCGAGACGATCGGGATCGATGGCGGGCTGGCCAATCTATTCAGCAAGAAGCGATAGCCTTTTTATACCATCTGCGAAAAGGTTTGATAGGGTGGGTCGGCTTCTCCGAAGACGATCTGGACGTAGACGTCCTCGGAGAAGCCGTCCCACCTTAGCTCGAACACTTCGCTCCGAAGGGCAGCGATCGACTCAAACCTTTTTGCATGTGGTATTCTTGGGCTGGAAACGCAGGCGGTAGCTTCGGGGCGATTCGCCTTTTCGCTTTCCGAAGCGCTTACTGAAGTAGAAAGGATCGTCGAATCCGACGGCTGTCGCGATTTCGTTGATAGGACGCTGGGTGAACTCGAGGAGCTCGCATGCCTTGCTCAGGCGAATCTGCTCTATATAATTCATGGGACTGACTCCCATAGCGCTTTTGAACAGGTGCGAGAATCTAGAGGAGGAAAGACCGATTTCGTCTGCGATGAGTGTGAGGGAAAGGGGGCTGGAGATATTTTCGATCATGAAGTCGATGGCCGCGTCCAGTCGATCATCCCTCAGAACGGGCCGTTTATTCGAGCTATAGGTCTCGATCCAAAGGATCGCTTCCTCCAACGCATTCAGCGCGAAGGGCATCCGGTTTGGGCGATTGCTACAGTGGTGGCTCGCCGTTTTCTTCAGGGCGTTTTCCGCTTTTCGTCGGGCTTGCTCTTGGGGAATGCTGACCTGTCGCAGGCCCGACTTCGTCTCGGGCCAAGCGAGATATGGAAGCCAGTCGCTGCGAGGCAGGAAATGGGCCCAGAGAAGCTCCCAAGGCGTCTTGCTGTCGATCAGCCCGTAGTCGTGGTAGGAGCCTGGAGGAAGGAGGATGGCATCTCCTTCTCGGACGACCAGCGTTTGCTCTGGATGAGCGAAACGTCCGCGGCCATTGACTGTGTATATCAGTAGCCAGTCGCGCGTCCCATTTTCTCTAACAGTGTGGTATTTGCCTGTCTCCTTGAAATGCCCTGCTCGAAAGTCGCTATATTCGAGAGGGGAAGAGAATTTTACGGACATAGCAGAATATTCTAGGTTTTTGGATATGGAGTCCATTTCAAAATTCCGCGAATTTGGCTATTGTGGTTTCCATGAGTACATCTTGTAGCTGTTTTCGAAGGTCTGACTTGGATGCGTTGAAGACGCAGTTCGAGGAGGAGGGATACTGTCTAGCCCGTCAGGTGTTCGCGGGGGAGGAAATCGATGGCGTGCGGGAGCATTTTCAGGATATGCATGACCGCTCGGTTCCAGGTTTCTACGAGCCGCTTAGCCTGGAGGAAGCGGGAGACGATATATTGAAAGCGTATCCGCGGGTGATGCACCCTCATCGGTTTTGCCCGAAATCGAAGGGGTGGATGTTGGATAAGCGCCTGGCGGAGATATTGAGAGTCCTGATCGGCGAGGAACCTCTGGCGGTTCAGAGCATGTACTACTTCAAGCCGCCTGGGGCTCGCGGCCAAGCGCTTCATCAGGACCAGTTCTATCTGCGGGTCCAACCGGGAACCTGTATTGCGGCGTGGACGGCCTTGGATTTCTGCGACGAGAAGAACGGGTGCATGATGGTGGTGCCGAAGACGGCCGATTTGCCGATCGAATGCGGCAAGCGAGGTTCCTCATACGATGCGAATGCGAGCGGGATTGGGGTCCCGGCTGGAATGAAGGTAGTGCCGGCGATCATGGAGCCGGGCGATACGCTTCTCTTCAACGGCAGCGTTATTCATGGCTCCGGGCCGAATCGGTCCAAGGACCGTTGGCGACGCTCGTTCATCTGCCACTACGCGACGGGGGATTGCGAGTCGATCGCGGAGGGCTATCTGCCTTTGCACACGATGGAAGGGAAGGCTCTCTATCGAGAGGCTACCAAGGCGGATCAGGGTCCGTGTGGCGGTTTGGAAGGAAACGAAGCCTTGCCAATTCATTGAGAGCTTTTTTGCCAAATCGGCTATCTATTGGAATCACGGCGGGGCGCTGGCGCGTATCTCATGGGTATCTTGAATTGCGAAATAGCTAGGAGGTTCTCATGAAGTGGATTTTCATCGTCTGTGGTTTGCTGGTGGCTTTATTGGTCTTCGCCGCTTGCAATAACTCGAAGGGGAAGGAGCCGAATCAGCCGTTGGCGGATTTCGTGGACGTGGATCGATTCATGGGTACGTGGTACGTTCATGGATACACGCCGACTTTTCTGGACCGGGATGCGTTTGGGGCGACTGAGACCTACGAGATGGGAGAGGATGGAAAGATCCGCACGACCTACCGATTTCGCAAGGGCGGTCCGGAAGGCAAGATCAAGACGATGCGACCGACTGGCTGGGTCCACGACGAGGAGACGGGAGCGGAGTGGCGGATGCGTTTCTTCGGGGTGTTCACCGCTCCGTACTACATCTTGTATGTGTCAGACGACTACAGGGAGACGGTAATCGGACATCCTGGTCGAGAATTGGCGTGGATCATGACGCGCGCCCCGCGGATCTCGGACGAGGCCTACCAGCGCCTAAGGCTGGAGCTGGCGCGCCGCGAATATGCGCTGGACGAGCTGGAACGGGTGGAGCATTAAGTCAACTACTCGAAAAACTCGGGCGTTATGTCTCGGTGCGATTCAATCACACGGATAGCCTCAATCCCGTCGTCAACGATTCGGTAGAAGATCATGTATGAGCTTCGCCACCCAGATTTGAAACTTGGAAAACATAAAGCACTGACGAGAACTCCTCCATGATCCGTCCGATCCTCGGCGAATCGGCTAGTGTTTTACAGTGATGATGAATGTGGAATAAAACTCCGTCAGCAGCTTCAAAATCATGAGAAGCAATCTCTTTCCAAATTCCATCAAGATCGCGTTCGGCAGACGGAGTAAGTTTATACTTCCCCATTCCGTTGCTTCTGCTCAAACTCTCTACGGGCTTTCGCAGCAATCTCAGGAATCGTCAGATCCGAGAATTCTCCATTGTCCGCTTCTTTGATTCCTTCCTCGAGCTTGACCTTTACCTTAGCAACAAAGGCTGCCTTTTTGAGGCTCTGGTATTCTTCCTTGGACATAACGACATGGGATACTCTTCCATGCTTCGTGATGCTCACGGGTTCTCTCAGAGCCGCGTCCGCAATCCGTCCCCATTGGTTTTTCATTACTGTCGATGGATATTCTTGCACTGCTAAACTCCTAAAATAGCCAAAAAACGTAATTTGGCTATTTTAGCATGAATCGAGCTGGTTTGCATAGAACTTTTTTAAGCATCCCTAACGCGGCTACTGTTGTGGCCATCAGACGTTTCGGCGCTTCTTTTGCGCTTTGGCGAGCAAGGCGACTTTCACTGCGAGGTCCTCCACGAGCGGCTTATTGGTGGCGGGTCCGTATCTTTGAGCGGTGAGGGATGCCCTTACTTCGGCCCAGACTGGATCTTCCGTCAGGTTCAGTTGCCGGGTAAGCTCTTCGACTTCGCGTAGCAGTTGCCCGGCTTTGGCTCGCAGGCGCTGCTTGGTCGGGGTGTTGAGGCTCTCTTTCGCTTTTTTCGCAAAGCTCATGATCGGGTAGCCGAGAGCCAGGATCAGCAGCAGACATATGATCAGGGTGTTTGCGTTGAAGGACGATGGGTTCGATACCGGGGCTCGGGTTTCCGTTTCAGTCTCGGCGCTTGCCGGCAAACCGCGGATTGGAGTTGCCGTCTCTTCTTCGGCTTTCGGTTCGTCGGGAATGCTGGACGGTACCTCGATTTTCGAGGCTGTCGGTTTGCTTGCTGGCGTTTCTTCGTTCGTTTCCTCGTTCTCTGGCTGTTGAGGTCCTGGGAGGCTGTCGGTTTGCGTTGGGGACAGATCCGGCATGGTTTTCACTTTGGCGAGGAAGTCGTAGTCGATCACGATAGGTTCCTTCGAGACCGGCGAAGTCGCTTCGCTGGTTTCGGCGGGAGCTTGCGGTTGGACCGTATCGAGATTCTTCTCCTCTTGAGCGACGAGAAGCTCGCCTGCCAACGGGCTTCTTTCCGCTGCGGCGTTGCGGAATCTGGCGAGGACTTCCAGCGAGGCAGGTGGCGTGGTCTCGAAGCGTATCCAACGATTGGATTCGTCTAGGTATTCGATCCAGGCGTGGGCGTCGAGAGCCATAGCTGAGAAGCGGCCGCTCGTGGCGTCGTATTCCGTGGCCGAGAAACCCGTGACCACTCGAGTGGGTATTCCTCGACTGCGGGCCAATAGCGTGAATGCGGCAGCGTAGTGCGAGCAGATTCCATCCGATTGCTCCTTGAGCCATCGTACTGTGGGGTGTTCGTCGCCGGGCGGTATTGCGAAATCGAGGGAGTAAGGGTGTCGAGCGGCGAAGTAGGAAGCGATTCGCTTGGCGAACCTAGCGGAGTCGGTCCTGCGGCCTCCGATGCTTTCCGCTCGGCGCTTCAGATAGGCGCGCTCCTTTGGCGGCAACGGAACGGAGAGCAGTTTCTGCCTGTATTCACTGCTCAGTGACGCAGCTTCCTGCTCCTGCGACTCGACATCCAGGTCTGCGGCTGCGATTTGGTAGGTAACGGTCTGTTGGTCTTGCGGAGCTTTGATGATGCGATCTTTCGCGTGGTAGAGAACTTGGCTGCCGCCTGCTATTCGGATGCTCTCGAACGAATCGGGCAACGGCAGGGTCTGGCTGTCGCCGAGGACGACGGTTATGGTGAGGTTCGTGTCCGCACTCCTGCTGGTCTTGAAGCCCTTGATCGCGGGCGTCGCTCTGGGTCCGAGTTCGGCTGTTTCGAAGTCGGTTTCGCGTCGACTGTCGATGAAGCCGTATGGTGTCAGGGTATCCAAAACGTTGTAACGCAGGTAGAGTCTGCCTGGAGCGGCGTCCGGGTTGTCGAGTTTCGCGGTCAAGACCAGCGAGGGACTAAGGCTCGCCGCCCGGCTTGTTTCCTCGATGACTATGCCGCCTCCGAAACCCGGTACTGGTTGCGGGTCATGGTCTGCAAGCTCGGGTAGATCGATCGTTAAATCGATGCTCTCCGCGAGCATTCGTCTCAATTCGCTTCTGAAAGCGGTCGAGTTGTCGTGTTGCTGTTCGCTTTGCTCGGTAGCGGGGACCGGGCCTTCCGGCGGGTCGGCGATGCTAGGCGTGGCTGGCCTCGATTCGCTCTGCCCGCCGGTTGCTGAAGTCGACTGGCCGAAGATTGCTCCCTGGCTTGCAGTCCAGCGGTCGGGCGTGGCGATCGCTTCGTCCACTGGACTCTCTGGTTGTAGCACTATGACGTTCTGGCGAGTCTTGTCTCCGTGAGCGGGCACGCTCTTGCGGGTGGGGGATTGCCTTGTTTCGCCTTCGCCGATCGCGGTCCGTAGCTCCGTTGCTGGTGCGCTGTTCGGCGAGGCGCGGTCTTTGGAGATTGTATTGACCTTTCCAGTACGTTCCGTTTGCGAATCCGTTTGCCGGATTTTGTTGGCCAATCCTTTCAACGGTTCGGTGTCGAGTTCGGTCGTTTCAGCGATGCTCTGCACTTTCTCGCCGGTAGAGCGAAGCAGGTAGGGCGCGTCTTTGACATAGTCGGTCCAGGAGGGGACCTGCAAAAGGGCGAGGTAGCCCACGAAGCTGAAGAGCGTCACGCAGCTTGCAAGGGCTGCGGCCGCCCCTCCTAGGTATCGTGCCGGACGGCGGGTTCGGTCGAGTTCGGGCAGCGCCGTTTCCGAGAAGCGGACCAGGTCTTCCACGGTCTTCGACAAAGTGTGGCTGCGCAGCAGGTATCCTGCGATCGGCATTGCGACGGTCAGGGCGGCAAAGATGGGAGAATTGTTATGGAAGCTGGCGAGAATGGCGATCCCGAGAGAGAGCGAGAACTCGACATCGAGCGTGTCACTGGAATTTCGATACCGGCGTGAGCGCCCGATTTCCAGGATAGCGACGAAGGCTGCGAGTCCGAGCCATTCTTCCATGGGAAAAACGAATTCGCGTGCCGCGACTAGATTGCGAGCTATCAGGAGAGCGCCTATTGCGACCATACTGAGCGTTGCGCGACCGAGTCCCAGGGATTGTTTGAGTGTGGCCGAGGCGATCGCGACTGCGGAGCCCAGGACGAGCGGCAGCCAGTGATGGTCCGAAAGCTCCCCAGGCCAGCGTGGAAGCAGGGCCAAGGCATAGGCTCCGGAAATGAGCAGCCATCGAGTGGCGGTCTCGAGTCGGTGATGGAGGTGATCGAGCTTATGTCCGAGGAGCTGTAGTGAAACGGTGGCTACGCTAATCGCCCCTGCCATCCAGTAGTTGCTTGTGACCAAGGAGAAAGCGGCGAGAGCGGGAACGAACAGCATCCAATAGGCGTAGGGAACAGGCCGGATGCCGTCTGGCGAGGGGGCGGGCGAGCTCATCGGGCCGATGCCTTTTCCACTTGCGGCTTGGAGGCCAACGTGATGCCAAGTTTGCGATGCGGCATGATCCACAAGGTGTTCTTGGAGGAGGATAGTGACTCGGTCTGGATTTTCTTGGTTGTCTGAACCGCGCTTAGAGCGTCCGAAAAGCGTACGAATTGAGCTTGGCTGGCAAGCGGGTAGTAGTCTTGGTTGATCGTAATGCTCCGAAGACAACGGCGTCTCAGCATTTCGGGTACAAGAGTGGCGACCATGCTCAGCATTCGCTCGAAGCGAATAGGGCTCGACCAAAGGAACTCTGCTGTGTCGAGATGCAGATCGTAGAGCTCTTCGGGAGTCTGGCGCGGCTCTACGACTATCAGCGTATCTAGCTTGGCGGAGAGTTTCCAGTTTACCAAGCGTCGGCTGTCGCCCGGCGCGTATTCGCGAATGCGCAGCGCGTCGAATGTCTCGCTGGCCTTGCGTCTGTCGCCATTGTTGTAGCTCGTGAGCGAGCGTCGTTCGCGGAAGATCGCGTCCAGATTGAATTGGGCCTGACTGGGCCAGACGATTACCGGCTCGGTTTGGGATTTCGCTTCGACGCGGGCCTCTTGGAAGCCGAAAGGGAAATGGGAATAGGCTGAAATCGTCCTGATCGGGTGGATACCTCTTGCGTGCATTGCGATTCCCGTGGGAAGCGAGACGCCTTTCCCAGGAAGGACTATGCCTTGGTAGCGGGCGCTTTGAAGGTGGCGCTGCCCTTCTTCCTGCAGGTCAACGAGAGGATAGATGACTGGCAGCAGCCGATTCTCGTTGACGAGCTGTAGTTGGACGGAAGCTTTTCCATCGGCACGGGCTCGTAGGCAGTTGCTGGATACGCTGACCCGCAAGCCTTTCAGGCAGCTCTTGGCGAAAATCCTGGAGGCAAACACGCATGCGAGCAGCATGCTTGAGATCAGGGCGAGAATCTCTATGCGCAGGATGAGGAAGCCGATTGCGGCTCCTGCCCCCAGAGAGAGACAAAGCCATCCTGGATCTCGAGTGGCGAGCGCGATCTTTTGGGCTTTCACGAGAGAGAATGCTGCGACTTTCCTGTTCGTCTCAGTCTTTCAGGTGCGGAGCGAGGGTGGTGGAGAGAATCTCCTCTATGATGGTGGCGGCGCTGTGGCGTTCGAAATCGATTCCGTGGAATTCGTTCAGGCGAATCCGGTGAGCGAGACAAGGCGTCGCGAGGCGTCCTACATCGCTTGGCGAAACGAACTCTCGACCGTCTACGAGAGCAGCCGCTTGCAACGCGGTCTTGAAGGCGAGGGCTCCGCGCGGGCTGACGCCTACTTCGACTCGCGGATGGGTTCGCGAGCGGTTGACGATCGCGTGCACGTAGTCGTAGATCGAGTCTTCGACGAAGACTTCCCGGACTTTCAGCTGCAGATCCAGGATGTCCTCTTTGCTGGCCACCGGGGAGATCCTCATTTCGTCGTAGTGCATGACGCCTTCGCGCAGCATTTGACGCTCGCTCTGCGCGTCCGGATAGCCGACGGAGATTCGCATGAGAAAGCGGTCAAGCTGGGCGTTTGGCAGGGGGAAGGTGCTTTCGAAATCCACTGGATTCTGCGTGGCCACGACCATGAAGGGCTGATCGATCGGGTAGCTCGCGCCGTCGCAAGTTACGAGGCCTCGTTCCATTGCCTCGAGCAAGGCGGATTGCGACTTTGGCGAGGCTCTGTTGATCTCGTCGGCCAGCACGATGTTGGTGAAGAGAGGCCCGTGGAAAAACTCGAACTTCGCGGTTTCGCGCTGGTAGATGGACACTCCGATGATGTCGGAGGGTAAGATGTCGCTGGTGAACTGGATGCGGTTGAAGTCGCACTGGACGGAATGCGACAGGACGTAGGCGAGGGTGGTCTTGCCGACGCCGGGAACGTCCTCGACGAGGATGTGCCCGCCTGCCAGAAGGCAGGTCAGGATGGAATCGATGGCGTCCGGCTTGCCGTGGATGTGTTTGGCGAGCGCTTGGCGGATGGCGGAGATTCGTGGGTCGGGCATCTGTCTATAGGATCGCGAGTAGCAGTTTCGGAGAATGTGGGGTTGGCTCGCGGGATGCGACCCTCTTCTGCGCTTCCGGTTCGCTGGGCGCGACCGTTTGGATTGGCGAATTGCCTTGGCTTGCAGGTGGCGACTCAATCGGCGAGGCGGGCCATCTGAGATGGACTGAGTCTTGGCAGGGCGCCGATTCTGGCGACCGTATTCGCTTTGCTGAGACAGGAAAGGCGTGTACGACGTCTCCCCTAGTGTCGTGTCATGCGTGGAACGTAGCGCGGAGCTTCAGGCTTCGCTCTTCGAGCTACGACCCGACTTCGAAAGCTGCGTGTTAAGGGTGCTTGTTGTAGATGAAGACGTTTTTGCTTTCCTTGTCGAAGAGGACGAAGTGCTGGTTTTGGCCGACCCTGTAGGCCTCGTATTGGTCTGGGTTTTTGGGGAGGAACCAGCTGGGTGGATCGGTGGGGTGATCGATCTCGGCAGCGGGTTCGTACTTGTCCGTGATGTTCTTCCGGAAAGACGGTTTGGGAACGAGCTCGATGTAGATCTCGAACTGGTCGGCGCCGGTGACGGCGATCTGGGAGTGGACGACGTCTTCGACGTGAAGCATGGCTCCGCCCAGGTATTCCTTTTCCTTGACGAGATTGTCGGTCCAGAGACCGAGCTCGGTGCGGCTGCATCCCGAGAACCCGAAGATGGCGAGCAAGGCCAAGAGGAGGGGAGGGATTCGCTGGTTCATGACTTGGGCTTGGGCCAGTGTTCGGCTTTGGGAAACTCGGCGGGATGGGCTTCGAAGACGGGGTTCTTCCCGGCTTTGAGCTGCTTTTCGAAGTCCTTTAGGCAGCGGAAGACGGGACGGCTTAGCAAGATGATTGCGATGAGGTTGATCCAAGCCATGAGTCCGACGCCGACGTCGCCCATCGCCCAGGCGAGGGAGGCGCTTTTGAACGTGCCGAAGTAGATGAGCGCGAGGAAGACGCTACGGACTACGAGGGTGGCTTTGGCCCGGGCGGAGTGGGATTTGAGCAGATAGACGAGGTTCGATTCCGTATAGTAGTAGTAGGCCATTATGGTGGTGAAAGTGAAGAAGAGTAGGGCGATGGCCACGAAGGCACTGCCGAAGCCGGGAAACAGCGAGTCGACTGCGGTCTGGGTGTAGATGGGCCCGGGGTCGGCTGCTTCCAGGTTCGAGACGAGGAGGGTCCCATCCGGTCCGACGACGTTGTAGGATCCGGTGACGAGGATCATGAGGGCGGTGGCTGTGCAGACGAACCAGGTGTCGACATAGACGGAGAAGGCTTGGACGAGGCCTTGCTTTGCAGGGTGATCGACCTCGGCGGTTGCGGCGGCAATGGGGGCGGTGCCTTGCCCGGCTTCGTTCGAGTAGATGCCTCGCTTGACGCCCCACTGGACGGCGGCGCCGAGCATGCCTCCGAGGGCTGCATCGAGCCCGAAGGCGTTGAGGAAGATCGAACCCAAGGCGGCCGGGACTTCGGCGAGGTTCGCTCCGACAACGCAGAGAGCGATGATAATATAGCCGGCGGCCATGAAGGGAACGGCGAGTTGAGCGACGTGGCCGATACGGTGGACGCCGCCGAAGATGACTACGGCGAGGATGCCGCAGACGACCGCTCCAGTCAGGAAGGGGCTGATGCCGAAAGCGTTGTTCATGGCTGCTCCGATGCTGTTGGACTGGATGCTTGGCAGCAGGAACCCGGTGGCCAGCACGGTGGAAAGGGCGAAGAGGACTGCGTACCACTTTACGCCCAATCCTTTTTCGATGTAGTAGGCCGGGCCTCCTCGGTATTCGCCGTCGACCTCCTTCTTGAAGAGCTGGGCGAGGGTCGCTTCGGCGAAGGCCGAACCGGCTCCGAGAAAGGCGATAGTCCACATCCAGAACACGGCGCCTGGTCCGCCCATCGCGATGGCGGTGGCCACACCCACGATATTGCCGGTGCCGACTCGGCCGGAAACCGCCAGAGAGAAGGCTTGGAAGGAGGACAGGCCTTTCTTCGACTCCTTTCCGCTGAAGAGGCAGCGCAGCATGCTGGGGATGTGGCGCAGCTGGAGGAATCGGCTGGCGAAGGAGAAGTACAGTCCGACGGCCAGGCATAGGCCGACGAGAGCGTCACTCCAGATTACGTCGTTCAGTTTTGAGATGAGAGTTTCCATTTGGCGGTCGGCGGAGGGTGAGAGGTGGATAGAGGAGAGTCTAAAGGTGGGTTTCGATCGGACAGTTGACTGTGTTGGCGAGGAAACACTCTTGGTGGGCCTTGTGGTGGAGTCGCTTGAGGGTGGCACTGTCGGGGCTTTGACCTTCGGCGAAGGCGATTTTGGGATGGAGGTCGATTTTCGCGATGACGAGCTTGCCGGCTTCGTTCTTCCCGAGGTGGCCAACGGCGCGATCCTCGTAGCGCTCGACGGTCAGCTTGCTCATCGAGGCGATCGCGAGGAAGGTGAGCATGTGGCAACTGGCGAGCGCGGCCACGAAGGCCTGTTCGGGATCGACCTTGCTGGGGTCGCCCAGAAAGTCGGCCGCGGCCGAGGCGGAGAGGGTGTTTTGCTGGCCGAAGTCCCAGAGGTGATTGCGGGAGTAGCTTTTGTAGTCGAAGGGCGCGCTGCCGCGTTCCCAGATTAGGTTGGCTATGTGTTCTGACATTTTTCGGTTGGGCCTTAGGGTTGCTCTGAATGGAGGGTTTGTGATGATATTTGGATTATTGCGTCAATTTGACTGAGGAGAGCTGATTTCCAGCCGTCACTAGATTTGATCGATGAGCGAAGAGCGACCGAAGAAGTGCAAAAACTGCGATAAGCAGATCACGGTCCATGTGACCAAGGTGATCGCCGGCAAGGTCTTGAAAGTCGGACTTTGCGCCAGCTGTCCGCATGCGGAAACCCTTTCGAATCCAGGATTCGACCTGATCGAGGACCCGTCTGGAGTCGCTCTGAGGAGTCTGCCTTCCAATGCTGGACCGGCCTGTCCGAGTTGCGGCTTGAAACCGGCTGATTTCAAGGACTCGGGTCGGCTTGGCTGTTCGCGTTGCTACGAGACCTTTGCGGAGAAGCTGGAGCCTATGCTGGCCAAGCTGCACAGGGGGCGCAGTCACACGGGAAAACGCCCTAGAAGGCGGGAGCGTTCCGTGTCGGCCGAAGAGTTGGCCGATTTGAAGCGTCGGTTACAGGAGCTGGTCAGTCGGGAGGAATACGAATTAGCAGCCACTCTGCGTGACGAAATCAAGGCCCTGGAAGCCTAGTAAGGTAGAGGCGTTCTCCTCAGTTTGCCGTTTGGTGTCTGGGCGTTGATTAGGCGGTGTAGCGCGAGGGCTTCAAAGCCTTGTTAAAACATGCCAGACTGCTGAAGTTGGAGACGATCTCGCCAATATAAAGAAGGTGTTAGCCTCGTTCCCCTGAGGCGCCCCGAAGCAAACGACGAACATGGGTTCCACGAAAAAGATCATCCTGCTAGAAGACGACAAGGCCTCAGCCAAGCTCGTGTCCACTTTTCTCACTACGAAGGGCTACGAGGTTCTGGAGAGCCACGAAGGGCGTTTTGCCATCGAGATGGCGCTCAAGGAGAAGCCCGATCTCCTCATCGCCGATGTACTGCTGCCCGACATGCACGGCTCCGAGGCCGTGAAGCAGCTGCGGGCGTCCTCCTCCATGAATGGCCTGAAGGTGCTGTTTTTGACCTCGCTCCTCAACAAGGGCGATCTGGCAGGCCAGGAAACCAGGCTCACCGTAGCCGGTCGTGAGTACCCCGCTCTCTCCAAGCCCTTTAAGCCAGCTATGCTGGCCGATGTGGTCGGTCGCATGCTCGCTGGGGACAACTGAGGCATTTCGCCAAGCAAGCTTGACCTAAAGCTCTGCACGGTCATCCGAGTTTCTCTCCCCTCGGTCCAGTGAAAAGGTCAACCTTGACCTTTTCACTGGACCGAGAGGAGGAGGGTTCTGGCGAATACGGTGGCGAGTGATGATTGGAGATTGGCTTAATACCACTTTGCTAGACTATCATCTGTAGGGCCGTCGCTCGCCCGTTCGAGATGCTTCTAGAGATTTTAGTCGCGCGTTAGGGTGATGACGCATTCGAGGTGCTTGGTTTGGGGGAAGAGGTCGAAGGGTTGGACTTCGTTGATCGCATAGCCGCTGTCTAGCAACGGGCGTAGGTCCCTCATTTGGGTCGCTGGGTTGCAGGAGACGTATACGATGCGACGCGGGCCGAAAGCGATGAGTTGGCTGAGGAAATTCTCGTTCGAACCTTTGCGGGGAGGGTCGATGATCACGGCAGCCTGATCGCTGGCAAAGTCGATCTGCTGGAAGATCGAGGCGGCGTCTCCTAGCAGAAAGCGGGCGTTGGCTATGTGGTTGGCTGCTGCGTTTTTGATGGCGTACTGTACCGAATGTTCGGATACTTCGATGCCTACGGCTTCTTGAAAACGGTTGGCGGCGGTGAGGCAGAAGAGCCCGCTGCCGCAGTAGGCGTCTACCAGATGAGTGGTGCCTGTCTCGCTGGCCTTGCGGGCGACGTACTGTGTGAAAGCGGGCAGAATGCTGGGATTGTTTTGAAAGAACTCGCCTGCTGGGAAAGAGAAGACGATTCCTCCGACTTGTTCGCGAATGATGTCGGTGGGGTTAGTGGAGACTCCGTCGAGGTGCTCGCGGATGAGTAGCGTGCCGCCTTTCTTAAACGGCTTGCGAGCTTGTCGGTCTTGGGTCTCCGCTCTGAGGCGGGTCAACGTCTGGTTCATTTCTTCGGAGACCAGCGGGCAGCGCTTGACATCGACGTAGTTGAAGCGGGTGCCGGCTCGAAGGAAGCCGATTTTCATGGGGCGATCGGGCTTCGGCTTTTCGAAGTGGGGAGTGAGTTTCGAACGGTAGCCGTAGAGCTTGGGCGAAGGGATGGCCGGCTGTACCTCCTGTTCGACGCGAGCCATGCGCTGGAGCAGTTCTTTGACTTGGCGGGTCTTCCACTGCAGTTGAGCGTCGTATTCGAAGTTTTGATACTGGCAGCCTCCGCACTCCGAAAATACGGGGCATGGCGCCTCGACGCGGTGCGGCGAAGGACGCAAGACCTCTACGAGATCGGCCTCCGAATAGTTCTTGTCGTTGCGGTAGATGCGGGCTCGGACGCGTTCGCCGGGTAGGGCGAAGCGTACCATGACCACCCAGTTTTCGTGGCGTCCGAGACCCTGGCCCATGTTGGTGAGGGTTTCTATCTCCAATTCGATCTCCTGGTGATAGGCGAAGGGTTCGGGGCGAAACTTGCGTGGCGGCTTGGTCGTGGTTTCTGGCATGGACGTCGATTGGTCAGGATCGGAGTACAGGCGGTATCTATGCTAAGATGCGGGCGAGTTGCACAACGTTTTTCGCGCGGCCCGCGTTCCTGCTCCGGCACATCGAGACATGGAATTTGCAACGTTGCAAATTCCATGTCTCGTGTTGAGGGCGCTTGGATTGGTGGGCGAGACCTCGGACTTGAAGATGGCCAGTGGGGATTCGATTTGGCCTGAGGCGCTAAGTTCTCCGATGGACTAGATTTCGATGCTGGACTCGTCGTTTCCGAAGGTGAGTAGGCCACTGCTGTATCCGTCTCCGTAGGACAGGTGTAGGCTGGCTACTTGATGGATGGCTGAGATGACGTCGATTCTTTCGAGTGGAGAGAGAGGGTGGATGTAGGCGGCGTAGAGGGTGTTGTTGCTGACCGCGTAGCGAGCGTCGAGGGCGCTATGGAAGTTGGACTCCATCATGCGGTCTTTCTCGGTCTCGCCGACCTCGCTGTATGGCTTGATGGGAGAGATGATGCGCATGCGGTCGTGGGCTTCGTCGTAGATACAGACGAGCGGCATGTCTCGGTAGGAGAACTCGATTACGTTACCGTTGATGGCCGCCTCGACTTGGGAGAACTCGTTGATGATCGTCGTCAGTTTCTCGCCCGTCATCCGGTCGTCTTCCGCCGACAAGGATACGAGCGAGGTTAGGACTGCGAAAAGAAGGGTCAGGATCTTGATGAACTTGTTCATGGCGTCGTCTTTGCGTTTGCGAGTATTTGGGCGGATATGGCTTGTCCTGCTTCGATGCCGGAGAGGGCGGCTCCTTCGATGCGAGGGCCTCCGAAGGCATCGCCTGCGAGGGCTAGATTCAAGGTTGGGTTTGCGAAGCATGGCTCGGGCCAGGGATTGACGGGAGTGGCGAAGCCCCAGCGATGGCAGGCGTATTCAGTGACGCTTGAGGCTAGGTGCTTTCGGGCGGCTTCCAGCATGAGCGTTCCGCGTTCCTCGTCGGGCGAATCCCAATGCTCTTGGGCGAAGGCGGCGTCTGCGTGTATCGTAATCGCGGATACGTCTGGCGAGATGCCTTTGCTGGTATTGTCGCCTATCCAGGTTAGAGGAGCTTCGTCGAGGGGGAGACAACCTGGGCTGGGCAGACCGCTAGGACCGTCTAGGATCGCCAGTGTCGCCAGCCCCTTCTCGTATCTTACCTGGCGTAGGTCGCGCGAAGCGGAGCCGGCATAGTCCAGGCCGGAAGTGTCTAGCAAAGCCAAGGCTTGAGGGAGCGGCGCGGTGAGGAGAAGATGCTCGCCTGCGAAGGTGTTGCCGGACTGCGAATGGGCGATCCAACGTTTGCCGTCGCGTTCGAGCTTTGCGACTTGCTCGGAGCGGCGAATGTCGAGTTTTCGGGCCAGGTACTTTGGAGCGTCGGTCATGCCTTCGATTCCGCAGTAGCGTGGGTATCCGCCGGGATTGCGGTCTTTGGGCAGATGGCGGAACCACTCCTGGACTATGCCGGCGGCTAGCCACTCGTCGACGTAGCTTTGGAAGCGCTTGTCGCGGACCGTGAAGTACTGGGCGCCGTGGTCGAGTCTCGTCCCCGCCATCCGACGGGTGGCCATGCGGCCTCCGTAGCCTCGGCCCTTGTCGAGGACGAGGACCGAGTGTCTGGATTTCGTTAGCTCGGTGGCGGAGAGCAGGCCCGAGATGCCAGCGCCGATGATCAGTACTTCCGCGCTCTCCATGAGGTCTTTGAGTTCCTGGTTGGTCCTACTTGATCAGGCTGATGCCAGTCATTTCGGGTGGCTTCTCAAGGCTCATGAGGTCAAGGACGGTGGGCGCGATGTCGGCTAGGCGACGGTCTCCGTCGTCGAGGAGCTGCTTGTCCTGCAAGCCGGCTCCGTAGAGGACGATTTCGACGGGGTTGAGCGTGTGGGCGGTGTGTGGGCCGTCGACGGTGGGGTCCCAGAGCTGATCGGCGTTGCCGTGGTCGGCGGTCACGAGGGCGGCGCCGCCGACTTGGTCGAGGGCTGCAAGGAGTTCTCCGATACAGGCGTCGACTTTTTCGCAGGCTTTGACGACGGCTTCGAGGTTGCCGGTGTGGCCGACCATGTCGGGGTTGGCGAAGTTGACTAGGATGAAGTCGTACTTGCGGGAGAGGATGGCTTCCTTGACGATTTCCTTGACCTCTTCGGCGGACATTTCGGGGGCTTGGTCGTAGGTTTCGACGGAGGGGCTTTTGGCCATGCCTCGGTCTTCGCCGTCAAAGGGTTCCTCTCTGTAGTCGTTGAAGAAGAAGGTGACGTGGGGGAATTTTTCGGTCTCGGCGGAGCGGAACTGCTTGAGGCCTTGGTCGGCGATGTAGCTGCCGAGCACGTTCTTCATCTTCTCGGGCTTCATAAAGACGACGTGGTCGCAGAGGCCTTTTTGCCATTCGGTCATGGCGGCGTAGTAGAGGTCGAGCTTGGGGCCGCGGTCGAAGTCGGAGAAGTTGTCCTCGATGAAGGCGCGGGTGAGTTCGCGGGGGCGGTCGCCTCTATAATTATAGAAGATGACGGCGTCCCCGTCTTCGATAGTGGCGAGGGGCTTGCCGTCCGCGTCGACGATCCAGGTGGGGGGGATGAATTCGTCTCCGGTCGACGAAGAGTCGGCGGGATTGTCGTAGTAGTTTTGTATGGCCTGGGCGGCGTTGGAAGCGGTGGCTTCGGCCTTCCGACCGGTCAGCATGTCGTAGGCTTTGGATACGCGGGCCCAGCGGTTGTCGCGGTCCATGGACCAAAAGCGTCCGCAGACGGAAGCGATCTGTCCGATTCCGAGCTCCTGGCATTTGGCTTCGACTTGTTCGGCGAAGCCTTTGCCTGAGTGGGGGGGCGTGTCGCGGCCGTCGGTGAACAGGTGGATGTGGACCTGCTGGAGGTCTGCGGACTTGGCCTCGCGGAGCAGGCCGTAGAGGTGCTCGAGCAGGCCGTGCACTCCGGCATCGGAAGCGATGCCCATGAGGTGGAGCTTGCTGCCTTTCCTTGCGGTGTCGAAAGCGGCGGCGAGGGTTTGATTGCCGCGGATGGAGCCGTCTTCGAAGGCTTTAGTGATGCGCACGATCTCCTGGTCCACGATGCGGCCGGCTCCGATGTTCTGGTGGCCGACTTCGCTGTTGCCCATCACGCCAGGGGGCACGCCGACATCGAGTCCGCAGGCGGCGAGCTCGGCGCGGGGCCACTCGGCGGAGAGGCGATTGGAGACGGGCAGATCGCCGACTTTGATCGCGTTGTAGCCGTCTTGTTCGGCGTTGTGGTTGGCTCCCCAACCGTCACGGATGACGAGGAGGACGGGTTTTTTCGCTGCGCTCATGGAATGGTGAATAGTGAGTGGTGAGTAGTGAAAGGGGTGGGATGGGATGACAAGTGGATTGCGGGGGAGGGTGAGTATGATTTTCCCTCTCCGCCTCGTAATCTTCTTCTGCTTCTACTTCTTCTGACTTTGGTTGAATGGGGATGAAGAAGCAGAAGGAGATGAAGATTGTTTAGCTGACGAGGGGGAGCTCGATTCGCATGGTGGTGCCTTTGCTGCTGGTTTGGGCGACTTGGATGTCGCCGTGGTGGGTGCGTAGGATACGTTTGACTATGGAGAGTCCTAGTCCGGTGCCTTTGGCTTTGCCGGTGAGGAAGGAGTCGAAGATCTTGTCGACGAGGTTTTCGGGAATGCCGGTGCCGGTGTCCTCCACGTATATGGCGACGTGTTTGCGCTGGTCGTTTTTCTCGACTTTGGCTTCGATGGCGAGGCGGCCGCCTTGGGGCATGGCGTCGGCGGCGTTGATGATGAGGTTGAGCAGGACTTGCTGGAGCTGGCCTTTGTTGCCGTGAACGCGGGCTTTGCGGGCAGGTGGGCGGTGTTCGAGCTGGATTTTGAGCTGGGACATCTTGTGGCGCACGAGCAGGCAGGTGTCGGCGATGAGTCCGTCGATCTCCCAATTGGTGAAGATGCCTTCGGGGGCCTTGCTGAAGGAGAGGACCTTGGTGACGATTTCCTCGAGGTGGTCGATCTTTTCGCGGATGACTTGGTTGTCCTTGTTGCGCGGATCGCCGACGGGGTACTGGAGATTGAGCGAGGAGAACAGGAGCTTGATGACGGTGAGGGGGTTGCGGATCTCGTGGGCGATTTCGGCGGAGAGGAGGCCAAGGGTGGTGAGGCGTTCGCTTTTGCGCAGGAGTTCCTCGCTGTTGAAGACGCGGGCGTAGAGTTCGGCGTTTTGGGCGGCGACGGCGGCAAGATTGGCGAATGCTTGGAGGAAGCGTCGCTCGCTGTTCGGGAAGCGGTGTCGTTGTTCCGTGAATACGCTGAGGATGCCGATGACTCGCCCTTCGTAGATCATGGGAGTGGAGAGGCCGGAGGTGACCTCGCGGTCTCGAGGAGCGTCGAGGAGGTCGCGGTAGTCGGGAGTGGTGATATTGGCGAATTCTATCTGTCGGCGGGTGCGTATGGTCGAGCCGGCGAGGCTGTCGGCGACTTCGAGTTCGGAGATTCTGGCGATGAAGTCCTCGTCATGCGGCTCGACGGCTTGGGCGCGGACTTTGCCTTCCTTGAGATCGAGGAGCTGGAGGCAGCACATCTTGGCGTCGGTGAGCTGGAGCGCGGCCTCGACGACACTTTTCCAGAGGCTTTGCACTTCGAGATTGGATACGATGTTCTGGCCGACTTCGATGAGGGCGTTGAGCTGCTCGGACTGGTAGTCTCGTTGGCGGCGCTGCCAGACGCTTTGCAAGACGCGAGAGGCTTCGTCGGCGATGGCGCTGAGCTGTTCGATATGGGAGTCGTCGAAGGCGTCGGGCTGGGATTGGTCGACGTCGATGACGCCTATGATATGTCCGCTAACAATCATGGGAGCGGCCATTTTGGAGCGGACGTTGTCGATGAGCTTGACGTAGCGGGGGTCGCTTTTGGTGTCGTTGCAGAGCAGGGTGCCGCCGTGGAAGGCGACGAGTCCGGAGAGGCCTTTGCCGAGGTGGGTGGACAGGTCGTCGGTATTGGCGGGGTAACCGAGGGCGTATTCGATTTCCAGCAGACCGCTGTTTGGGCTAATGAGGCTTATCGCGGCCGCGCGAGGGGAAAAGAGTCGCTGGATCTCCTCTATGATCGCGGCGTAGGCCTCGCGGGGCGAGGACGAGGTGCTGGCGGCTTGGCTGATGCGGTAGAGGGCTAGCAGAGTCTCGGGCGAGTCGGTTAGGCGGCGCATGGGGATGAAGTAAGAAGTCAGAACGAAAAATTAAGAAGTGGATTGATGGATCTTGGTGTAGATGGCGCCGCCTAGGAGTTGGGAGCCGTCGTAGAGGGCTAGGACTTGGCCGAGGGCGAGGGCGCGTTGGGGTTGGTGGAAGACTATCTCCGCAGCATCTTCGCCGGTTCGTAGGTACTGGATGGATACGCGTGGATCGCGGTAGCGGACCTTGGCTTCGAGCTGGGCTTTGTCGGGCGGCGGGGTTCCGGTGAAGCTGAGCTGGGAGACTTGGCAGCGACTGGAGTAGAGGCCGGGAGCGGAAGGGGCCTCGAAGGAGATGAGCAGAGTATTGGTCTGTATTTCCTTTCCAACTACGACGTAGTTCTGGTGGTCGGCGTTGGAGGGGATACCGATGCCCTTTCGCTGGCCGATGGTGAAGTAGTGCAGGCCTGGGTGCTCGCCTAGGACCTGGCGGTCTTCGGCTCGGGCGATGGGACCGGGGCGCTCGGGCACGTATTGGCGCAGGAAGTCCTGCATCTTGATGTTGCCGATGAAGCAGATGCCTTGGCTGTCTTTCTTGTGGGCGTTTGGCAGTTTGGCTTCTTCGGCGAGGCGGCGTAGTTCGGACTTTTGGAGGTGGCCTACTGGGAAACGCGCTCTGGCCACTTGCTTGGGTCGCATCATGGCGAGGAAGTAGGTCTGGTCCTTGTTGGGGTCGGCTCCTTCGTGGATGGCGGGCGTGCCGTTTTCCGTTGGCTGAAGCTGGGCGTAGTGGCCGGTCGCGATTTGGTCGAAGCCTTCTGCTTGGGCGTAGTCGAGCAGGGCTCCGAACTTGATCTCGCGGTTGCACATCACGTCGGGATTGGGCGTGACGCCGTTTTGGTAGCCGTCGAGCAGGTAGTCTACTATGCGGGCGCGGTACTCCTGCATGAGGTTCACGACGCGGAAGGGGATGCCGAGGGTGTCTGCTACTGCGGAGGCGTCTTCGATATCCTGCTGCCAGGGGCAGTCGCCGAGAATGTTGTCCTCGTTGATCCAGTTTTTCATGTAGGCAGCCTCGATGTCGTGGCCTTGCTTCTTGAGCAGCAGGGCGGCGACGGAGGAATCGACGCCTCCCGACATGGCTACGAGAACCTTCTTCATGCGTTGCGGGGAATAGGTGGGGGCGCTTTCGGTGGCAAGATCGGATATGGGCTTGGTCGGGGCTGGGGTGCGTTCTAAAGTGTCGTTTCTCGAGTTGCGGCGTTTTTCCAAACTCGGCTACCTTGACTTTGCCAGACTTGCCTTAGTAGCCGAACTCGACAGAGTTTGGAACGCCTAGGCGACACTTTGAAACACATCCTCGAGGCTCCCTTGTGGAGGAAATCCGGCAGGATGCGTTTCTTGCGTTGGCGCGGTCTGCGTTTTGGGCATGTTCGGGGAGGTTTTCCGACTTTCTATGGCTTCCTCTGACCGAAAACGTATCCGCCAGGCTTTTCTCACTTCTCTCACCGAAGGCGTCATCGAGTTGCACCGCGATTGGAAGGCTGCTTGGCAGCCGCCGATTTTTCTAGAGAACGAGCCGGCTGGAGCGTTGTCCTTGTTTCCTCTGCCGGCGGCGGAATTCGCGGCGGAAAGCGGCTACTATGTGGAGGATTCGGGCAAGGTGGTGTTCGTCTTCTTTCCGGATCTGTATTCGAAAATCGAGTACATGGGTATGTCGATCTATCTCGCGGGCAGTTTCAATGGCTGGCAGGAGGCTGTCGGGCAGGAGGAGTGGCAACTGGCGCCGGAGAAAGTCGTTGGCCGTGAGGCGCTGGTGTTGCGGGTCGGCATTGGGCGGCTGGCTTGCGAAGAGGCTTGCCACTTCAAGTTCGTCTCTGAAGAGCACCATTGGTTTCGAGTCGACTCGTCTGCTCCAAATGCGACTCAGGGCGGGATGGGCGACTGGAACTACGTCTTCCAGCCGAAGCTTACCGGGCGGCATCGCCTGGGCTTTCGACTTAAGCGCCCAATCGAGCTGTCGGACAACAACTACCTGGTGTATCAGACGCGCAAGGACGACGAGCGCCTTTGCCTCCAGCCGGGCGAGTTCTTCTTCAGTCTGCAGGCCGACGGTCCGTTGGGCGCTACGGTGGATGGAACCTCAACGAGTTTTCGACTGTTTGCTCCTCGAGCCAGGTGGGTCAAGGTCGGTTTTTTCGAGGATCTCGCCCAGCCGCAGAAGATCTCCTGGCTGCTCATGAAGCGAGGGGAGGATTTCGTCTGGGAGGCGAGTGTCGATCAGGATCTTTCCGGTTTCTACTATTGGTACCGGCTCGACGGCCCGAAAAACGAGTTCAGCTTGTTCGATCCGGAATTCGACATCCTCGATCCCTATGCTCGGGCCACGGTCTCCAGAGTCGGTCCCGGCATTGTCGTTTCCGGCGAGGGGCCAGGAAAGACGCCTCCAAGTTTCGAATCTCCACAGTGGCAGGATCTGGTTTTGCTGGAGGGACATGTGCGAGACTTCGTGGAGAAGGCTCCCGGTCTGCGACGCGACGAGGATCGCCCTGCGGGCTTCGCCGATCTCGCCGCTTACGCCCGTCGCGACGACTTCTATCCCAAGCTGCTTGGAGTAAACGCCATCGAGCTCCAGCCGATCCAGGAAAACGACAGCCAGTCCCACGACGAGTACCATTGGGGCTACATGACGGCGAACTTCTTCGCTCCACATTCTGGATACGGTTCGCAACCCGAACTCGGCTCCCAAGTCGCGGAGTTCAAGGAGTTGGTCACTACCCTGCACGAGCAGGGCTTTGCCGTAGTCCTTGACGTGGTATACAACCATGTCGGCGAGCCGGCCCACCTCATGTTCATCGACAAGCTGTACTATTTCCGCCAAGGCGCCGACGGCTCGTTGAGCAACTGGAGCGGCTGCGGCAACGATTTTCGTACCGAGTCTCCCATGGCTCTTCGGATTGTTGTGGACAGCCTCAAGTGGCTTGTCGAAGTCTATGGGGTGGATGGATTTCGCTTCGATCTGGCGGATCTTGTCGGCAAGCCTGCCCTGCGTGAGATCGAGCGGGAGCTCAAAGCGATCCGTCCCGATGTCATTCTCATAGCCGAGCCTTGGAGTTTTAGAGGGCATATCGGTCCCGAGTTGCGGGATACTGGCTACGCGTCGTGGAACGATGGATACAGGGAGTTTCTCAAGGGCTACGCTCGAGCGGAGTCCGGCATAGACGCGGCCAAGTACTACCTGACGGGCTCTCCGGAGCACTACGCTACCTGGCCTGCCCAGACGGTCAACTACGTGGAATCGCACGACGATCGCGTTTGGATCGACGAAATCACGGAAAACGCCGGCTTCGACGGCACGTATCCGACGCCTAACGACATTGCTCGCACCCGTCTGATGATAGCCTTCCTGGCTATGTCCGTCGGCATGCCGATGCTTCATGCCGGTATGGATTTTTTGGGTACGAAAAACGGCGTGCGCAATACCTATCAGGATGGTCCTCGCAACGCTCTCGACTACGCTCGCGCTCGGCGATACCCGAGCTGCGTCCGTTACTTCGCCGACTGGGTTGCCTTCCGTCGTTCCGAGCGCGGTCGCCTGCTGCGCCCCTACAGCCGCGCGTCGGAGGGGTTCTTCGAATTCCTGCCCCATGAGAATGGTGTTTCCTTCGCCTGCATCTACAACGCCTCCGGCGAATCTGGTCCAAGCAAGCTGCTTTTCGCTGCGAATCCTGGCGGACAGGACGTGGAGATAGATCTCGGCGCCTGGGGCGCGACCGCTTGGACGCAGCTCGCCGATCACGAGGCCTTTCTCAGCCCTTCGAGTCGCACCTGGTCTAATCGTCCGGATAAGACGCTCTTTTTGCCTGGGATCGCTTGCGGACTCTGGGAATCCGCGCTCTAGATTTTCGCCGCGAATTGGCGCGCTATAACTGCTTGATTTTCTCAAAACGCTACCCTGTACTCCGCACTCGCGCGGCACCCGGTCGCGCGAAAAAACCAAAGAAGTAACTCAGAAAAGATTAAACACCATGGCTGTAAAAGTAGCTATCAATGGTTTCGGTCGCATAGGCCGCCTTGTATTCCGCGCGCTCGTTGATCAGGGCCTTCTCGGCAGCGAAGTAGATGTCGTTGCAGTGAACGATCTCGTTCCAGCGTCGAACCTCGCTTACCTTTTGAAGTACGATTCCACTCAGGGACGCTTCAACGGCACGGTGACCGCCGAAGGCGACGATACCCTCGTCGTCGACGGCCACAAGATCAAGTGCCTGTCCCTGCGCGAGATTCCCGCCAACCTTCCCTGGAAGGATCTCGGCGTCGATATCGTCATCGAGTCCACCGGTCTTTGGGTGCAGGACGAAAAGGCCCAGGGCCACATCGACGCCGGCGCCAAGAAGGTCATCATCTCCGCTCCCGGCAAGGGCAACGTCAAGACGGTCGTGCTCGGAGTCAACGACGACACTCTCGCAGCCGAAGACACTCTCATTTCTAACGCGTCCTGCACGACCAACTGCTTGGCTCCTATTACCAAGGTCATCCTCGACAACTTCGGCATCGAAGAAGGTCTCATGACCACGGTTCACAGCTATACCGCTACTCAGAAGACCGTCGACGGCCCATCGCCCAAGGACATGAAAGGCGGCCGTGCCGCTGCCATGAACATCATTCCGTCCTCCACCGGAGCGGCCAAGGCCGTTGGCCTCGTGATTCCGGAAGTCGCGGGCAAGCTCACTGGCATGGCCTTCCGCGTCCCGACGCCAACCGTTTCCGTTGTCGACCTCACCGTCAAGACCGTCAAGTCGACATCCTACGAAGAGATCTGCCAGAAGATGAAGGAAGCTTCCGAGTCCGGTCCCCTCAAGGGCATTCTCGAGTACACCGAGGACCAGGTCGCGTCCTCCGACTTCATCCACTGCCCAGCCTCCTCCATCTTCGATGCAGGTTCCGGCATCGGGCTCAACGACAAGTTCTTCAAGCTCGTCAGCTGGTACGACAACGAGTGGGGCTACTCCAACCGTGTCGTCGACCTCCTCAAGAAGGTCTCTGCTCTCTAGCCGCGTGAAGTTCTAGAATTCCCAGCCCTTTGCCGACGCCTGCCAGGGCGGGCAAAGGGCTTTTTTTGGTTTGCTCCGCTGCAAGCCAATCCCCCTCCCTTTCACCACTCACTCTTCACCATTCACCATTTTCATCAATGGCCACGAAAACCATCGAAGACATCGACCTCCAAGGAAAGAAGGCGGTCATCCGCGTCGATTTCAACGTTCCCCTCAAGGACGGAGAGGTCACCGACAAGACCCGCATTCTAGGCGCCCTGCCTACGATCAAGCACGTCGTCGCATCTGGCGGCACTGCCATCCTGCTCAGCCATCTCGGCCGACCCAAAGGCGAGGCCAATCCAAAATTCAGCCTAGCCCCAGTGGCCAAGGCCCTTTCTATCGAGCTCGGCCAGCCCGTCATCTTCGTTCCCGAGTCGCGGGGCGAAGCTGCCGAAAAGGCGGTTGCCGCCCTCGCTCCTGGCTCGGTGGCTCTGCTGGAAAACGTGCGCTTCCATCCCGGCGAAGAGAAGAACGACGCGGCCCTTGCTCAGGACTTCGCCAAGCTCGGAGACCTCTACATCAACGACGCCTTCGGCACCGCTCACCGGGCTCACGCCTCCACCGCCGGCATCGCTCAGTATCTCAAGCCTGCCGTAGCCGGCTTCCTTATAGGCAAGGAACTCGCTTTCCTCGGCGACAAGACCGACAACGCCGAACGTCCCTTCGTCGTCATCCTCGGTGGAGCGAAGGTCAGCGACAAGATCACCGTTATCAATCGCCTGCTCGAAAAGGCCGACACCATCCTCATCGGCGGCGCCATGGCCTACACCTTCGCTCTCGCTCTAGGCAAGAAGGTCGGCGACAGCCTCTCCGAGCCGGACGCTGTCGATACTGCCAAGGCCGCCCTCGAAAAAGCCAAGGAGCGTGGCGTCAAGTTCCTCCTGCCCGTCGACAACCTCATCGTCGACTCCCTCGACTTCGGAGCCGGTACCGTCGGCAATGCCAAGATCAGCGAGCCTGGCGCCGATATCCCCGACGGCTGGGAAGGCGTCGACATCGGCCCCGAAACTACCGAGCTCTTCAAGGCCGAGATCGCCGACGCCAAGACCATTCTCTGGAACGGACCCATGGGCATCTTCGAGATCGAAGCCTGCAGCAAAGGCACCTTTGCCCTGGCCGATGCGGTGGCCTCCAACAAGTCGGCCATTTCCATCATCGGCGGCGGCGACTCCGTCAAAGCCGTCAATCAGGCCGGTTATGGCGATCAGGTCAGCTTCATCAGTACAGGTGGCGGAGCGAGCCTCGAATTCCTGGAAGGCAAGACCCTCCCCGGCGTAGCCGCCCTGGATTCCAAGTAATCTCAAATCTGAAATTTCAAATCCCAAATCCAAGACTATGTCTCGAAAATATCTCATCGCAGGAAACTGGAAAATGAACAAGACGCCGGCCGACGGCGCTGATCTCGCTAAGGAGATCGCTCATTTCGTCGGCAAGGACGAAGCTGCCGAAGTCGTGGTCTGTCCCACTGCGGTTGCTCTTGACCGAGTCGCCCACGTCATAGAAGGCACCGCCGTCAAGCTCGGCGCTCAGAACCTCTACCCGAAAGCCAGCGGCGCCTATACCGGCGAAATTTCCGCCGAGATGCTCCGAGCCGTTTTCGCCAAGTACGTCATCCTTGGCCATAGCGAGCGTCGCGAGTACTTCGGAGAGACCGACGCCTTCGTCAATGAAAAGGTCCGCTTCTCGCTGGAGTGCAGCCTCAACCCGATCCTCTGTATTGGCGAGACTCTCGAGCAGCGCGAAGCCGGCGAAACGCTCGAGGTAGTCAAAACTCAACTACTTGGCGGTCTCGAAGGCGTAGAAGAGGCGAACATGCCGAAGGTCGTCATTGCCTACGAGCCCGTCTGGGCTATCGGTACTGGCAAGACCGCCACCCCCGAGATGGCTCAGGAAGTGCATGCCGCTATCCGCTCCTTGCTCGCCGAGAAGTACGGAGTGGGCACGGCCGAGCGCGTCCGCATCCTCTACGGCGGCTCCATGAAGCCCGCCAACGCTACCGAACTCCTTGCCCAGAAGGATATCGACGGCGGTCTTATCGGCGGCGCCTCTCTCGAAGGCAAATCCTTTTGCGACCTCATCGCGGCCGCCCGGTCCGCAGATTAGGAAAAGACCTGTATCAGCATTCTGGAGACGTCCGGCTTTCTGGCCGGGCGTCTTTTTTTGCCCCGGTCTTAACTCTACAGTTTCGAAACCCCAGAGCTTTAATCGGGTAACGCATTCTCAACTAGAGCATTTTTCGTATAGCTAGTCGCATTCTCGATGGGGGAGCGCGTGCTCGGTTGGGCGTCTCGCATGAGCAATTTGTCTACGTGGCCTAATATTTGTAGGGCCGGCGCTTGCCGCCGCGCCGCAAAGAATGGATCAAGC
>JANQRJ010000089.1 GCA_028284635.1 Pelagicoccus sp. | reverse complement strand
CGAATGCGGTGGTCTTGAAAACCATTGAGCCGAAAGGTTCCGGGGGTTCGAATCCCTCTCTCTCCGCCATATCCAAGACGCAGTCGCAGGAGATGCGGCCAGAGAGAGGAGATGAGAACCCTTGGGTTCGTACCGAGGAGCAGCGCGACGACACTAGCGAAGCGACCACTCCCTCTCTCCCCGCCACGCTTCGCTCCCACTGGACTGCGCAAACAAAACTTCAACGTTGAAGTTTTGTTTGCGCAGGCGGGGCAAGCGAGGCCTTGGCAGGCGCTTCCGCTGTTGCGCGCCTCGCGGGACCTCTCCTAACTTGCGATCCATGGACAAGAGAAGGATTGGACGGACGAATTTGATAGTCTCCGAAGTTTGCCTCGGGACGATGACCTTTGGATCGAGCTGCGACGAAGCGCTTTCGTTTCGCATCATGGATGCCGCAGTTGACATGGGTATCGATTTCTTCGATACGGCTGAGGTCTACCCGGTACCGCCGGACGAGAAGTGGGTCTTCCGCACGGAGGAGTTCGTGGGCAAATGGCTCAAGGGGCGAAATCGAGACGAGATCGTCATCGCTACCAAGGTCGTCGGGGCTCCGGGAACCTGGTTTCAGCCGCCCATCCGAGCCGGCAAGACGGGGCTCGACCGACGCAATATCCGCGTCGCGATCGAAGGCAGTCTGAAACGGCTCGGCACCGACTACCTCGATCTCTACCAGACCCACTGGCCCGATCACGAATTCGGATACGAAGAGACGCTGATCGTCCTCGACGAGCTCGTAGAGGAGGGCAAAGTCCGTTACATCGGCTCCAGCAACGAAAACGCCTGGGGAACCATGAAGGCCCAGGCTACCGCCGAACGCCTGGGCGTGGCTCGCTACGAGTCCATCCAAAACAACTTCAGCCTGATCAACCGACGTTTCGAAGACGCGCTCGCCGAGATCTGCCGACGCGAGCAAATCAGCCTCCTCCCCTACTCGCCTTTAGGCGGCGGCGTACTCACCGGCAAGTACAACGCAGAAACGCTACCGGAAAACGCCCGCTTCACTCGCTACCTGCAAGACGGAGGCGAACGCCAGCGCAGGATGGCAGACCGCTTTCTAAACGAAAAGAGCCTGGCGACCACCGCCGAGCTTAAGAAGATCGCCGACGATCTCGATACGACTCTTGCTGCCTTGGCCCTCGCCTGGAGCCGCCAGCACGACTACGTAGCCTCCACCATCGTCGGAGCTACCACGGTAGAGCAACTCGAGGAAAGCGTCGCAGGAGCCGCGTTGACCCTCGATTCGGCAACCCTTCATCGCATCGACGAAATCTCGGAAAAACATCCGTATCCAATGGGATGATACATCCGAGGGGACCAGTCATGACGTTTGAAGAAATCATGCAAGCCCTGGAAGAGCTGGGCAGTGAACAGACCAAAAAGGTCCTCTCCCGCCACGGGGCCAGAGAGCCCTTCTTCGGAGTGAAGATCGGAGACCTCAAGAAGCTGCAGAAGCGCGTCGGCAAGCAGTACGAACTCGCTCTGCAGCTCTTTGACACCGGCAATTCCGACGCCATGTACTTCGCCGGAATCATCGTCGACGAGACGCGGCTCACCAAGAAGGACCTGCGCAAGTGGGTCCGCAAGGCCTACTGGTACATGCTCAGCCAATATATAGTCGCCCAGACCGCAGCGGAAACCAAGCACGGCTGGGCCCTCGGTCTCGAGTGGATCGAGTCCAGCAAGGAGAACATCGCCAGCGCCGGCTGGTCCACTCTGAGCAATATCATATCCGTCACGCCGGACGAGAAACTGGATCTCGACCAGATCAAGGACCTCATGAAGCGAATCGAGGCGAAGGCGCACGGCAGCCAGAACCGCGAAAAGCACGCCATGTGCGGCTTCATCATCTGCGTCGGTTCCTATATCACCTCCCTACACAAGGAGGCTCTCAAGGCCGGAAAGCGCATTGGCCCCGTCTCCATCGAGCGCGCTACCCCAGGTTGTTCCGTTCCCGAAATCGAAGCCGATATAGAGAACGTCAAAGCCAAGGGCAGACTCGGCAAGAAGCGCAAACGGGCGCGCTGTTGAGATGTAAAGACTAAACGTAGTTGAAAAACCCTTACACTCCTACTGACTCCTCCACGACAAACTCTTTGAAGGAATCGTCCATCGAGTCGATTTTCTGGCTCACGTAAATCAGAACTCCATTCGGATCCTCCAGCGCACAGGTTCGCTCGCCCCATGGCTGGTCCGTCGGCTTCTCCAAGAAACGCAGCCCCTCGCCATATAGACGCTCGAACTCCGCGTCCACATCCTTGACCGCAAGGCTCAGCCAAACGCCTTCCCCCGTCGTGGCCTTCGCCATAGCAGGCTGCGCGGCAGCTTCTCCTTCAGGCACTGGGGCCAAAAACCCAATCTCGCTCCCCGAATCAGGCTCCACTAGATGAACATAGCAAGGAGCGTCGAACACTGCGCGAAAGCCGAAATGCTTCACGTAGAAATCCCGCGACGACGCTAAGTCATTAGACACGATGCCCACGGTCGCCTTCGTCCCCACCCCTTCCGGAGCGCTGATCTCGCCACCACCAAAACGCTCAGCAACCGCCCGAACCTCGTCGAGCAACATGCAATACTGCTCGTAAAACGCCCGGTTGCCCGTCTCCGGATACTGGAGGAGCGTAAACGAGATCGCCGCCTTCCCAGCCGGCAGCGAAAAGACCCTCATCGGCATCATATGCAGGTGGTCGTAGTCCGGGCCCGCATACATATCGATGCAGCCGCCAGCTTCGTGCGTATCGACGACCAAGACCATCTCGTCCCGAGCGCTGCGGATGACCCATCCATCATCCCGCTTCTCGACGGACTGGCAAAAATGCGTCGCCCACAAAGGCAAGCTCTCAGGATCGGCGAAGAAGCCAAAGACTTCCTCGAAACCAGCGGAAACGGTAAGAGTAATGGTACGATTGTTCATAACAACCGCATCCTAAAGCGCCCTCCTGACAACCCTATGTCAGCAGGGCTCGAAAAAAATCACCCATGGTGAATCGCCAGTTCTTCAGCCGCCACGCGCAAGCGTTCCTTCAGCTCCTTAGGCTCCAGCACCTCCACCCCCTCGCGAAAGGAAAGCAGCCAGCCCACCATCCAGTCCAAGTCGCCAGTTGAAAGCGTCAGAATAGACTCGTCCGCCAGTCGCTCTTCTCCCAACAAGCCCAAGGACCACTCCCGCTTTGCCCGATCCACTTGCATGCGCGCGAAGCGTATCCGCGTTTCAATGACTTTATCAGGATGCAAGCAACGCTTCAGAAAGGCGTCGGCATCGAACTCCCGAGAATCCACCTTTTCGGATAGCGCCTCCATCTTCTCGATACGATCCAGCCGAAAGTCTCTCATCCCGCCACGCAAGCGACACCAGGCAATCAAGTGCCAATACTCCAAGTAGAAGACCAGCCCCATCGGCTCCACCTCGCGGACGCTCCGCTCCTGTCTCGATCCGGACCGATAGACCAGCGACACCAGGCGGCTTTCCGCCAATGCCTCCTGAGCCCGCAACAAAGTAGCCGCAGCGCCTTCCGAATTCCGATCCCCGCCCCGAGTCTCGAAACCGACCGAGGTTTCGATCCGCTCCAGCCGTCGCCGCTGCTCGTCCGGCATCGCAGCGCGGATCTTCGCCAGAGCGGATTCCATCACTCGAGCCATCGACGCGTCGCTGGTCCGTCTCAACGCCAGTCCAGCCGTCCCCAAGGCGGACGCCTCGTCCACGCTAAACATGATCGGCGGCAAATAGTAGCCCTTCATCAAGCTGTAGCCCACTCCCGCCTCCGCCACAATCGGTACACCCGCCTCGCTTAAGGCAGCCATATCGCGATACACGGTACGCAGGCTGATCTCGAAACGACGCGCGATATCCTCAGCCCGGGCCAATCGTCTTCCCTGCAGAAACAAGGTCATCGCCATCAGCCGATCAATCCGATTCATGACCGTCCAATAACCACGGCATCCCCACCCAGATCAACGGCAAAGCGACCTCGATCGCGGCCTTGGGCCACGCCAAGCGGCGACCGACCCAGAAGAGGCTACATCGACCAGAAGAACGGCAGCGCCAGCATCACAACGACGAAGACGACCAGAGCCAACGGAGCGCCGACCTTGATGTAATCGACAAATCGATACCCGCCCGGCCCCATGACGAGAATATTGGCGGGATGCGAGATTGGACTGGTGAAACTGGCCGAAGCAGCCATGGCTACCGCCATCATGGCAGGCTGCGGAGGGACTCCGAGGTCGGCACAGGATGTTATAACGATGGGGGCCATCAGGACCACCAATGCCGCCGTGGGAATAATCGTAGTGGCCAGAGCGGTGATAAGATACAGGGCGCCCACGACTACCCACGGGCCGTATCCACCGACTGTCGACAACACGCCATCCGCCAATAGGGCGGCTGCTCCGGACCGTTCTATCGCCAAGCCCAGCGGGAGCATGCCGGCAATCAGGAAAACCGCCTTCCAGTCGATAGCCCGGTAGGCTTCCTCCATCTTGAGGCAACCGAACAGCACCATGAGAGCAGCCCCGGCGATCGCAGTTATGGCAATGGGAAACCAGCCGAAAAAAACCGGGGCCAGCACCCCGAACATGATAGCGCAAGCGAGAATCGCCTTGTCCGTCCGGTACACCTTGCTCTCTACCTGCGAGAGCATGATAAACTCCTTGTCCCTCTGAAGCAGGCCAAGCTTTTCCCGAGGCCCCATGATCAGGAAACTGTCGCCAAACTGCAGCGGCATGCGAGCGAGGTTCGAACGGTAGGATCGACTGGCCCTCATGACACCTAGCAACTGCAAGCCATAGCGAGCGGCGAAGCCTATCTCCGAAGGCGTTTTGCCGGCGATTTCGGACTTCGGAGAGAGGGTGGCTTCGACCAGACCGATCTCGTCGGACTCGAGAAAAGCCGACTCTTCCTTCTCGGGAAATCGCATCTCGAGGTCCTGCAAGGATTTTATGATAGCCAGGTCCTCGATCTTTCCGTGCAGCGTCAAGCGATCCCCCGCCTGAACGACTTCCTCTGGCCCAGGCAGCACCAAAGCCTCGCCGTCTTGTCGTTGGATTTTCAATACATGCAGATCGAAGCTTCGACGAAGCTCGCTTTCCTCCAAAGCCTTGCCAGCGAGCCAGGAGCCCTCTGGCACCGAAACCTCGAAAAGCCGCGCTCCGATGCTTCCGTAGCGCAGGATATCCTGCTCGGAAGCGAGGGTCAGCACCGAGAAAGCAGGATCGTCGCGGATAGATTCGATCCGCTCCTTGCGGCCTTGGACTAGCAGCTTGTCGCCTGCCCGTATAGTTGCCTCCGCCAGTTCGCTCTCGCGCAGACTCTCGCCATGACGGATAAGAAGGATGTTCAAGGCGTAGCGCTTGCGAAAATCGAGCTGGCCGATCGTCTTGCCAACCAATTCCGAGTCCACTGCCACGGTTGCCTCCGCCAGCGAAACGTTTTCGGAAAGCAAAGCGACGGCAGCGCTATCAATCCCTTCAGGCTTCAACTCATGCCACCCCCTGAGCTCATCCAGCCGCTCCGCCTGACCTTGGGTGAACAAGGAATCTCCGCTCTTCAGACGCACTTCGGGGCCTGGCGAGAAAACGACTTGCCCCTCGCGCTCCAAAGCCACCACCCGCAAGCCGAGCGCTCGGCCCAGCCGACTCTCCCGCAGCGTCTTCCCCGCCAAGGCGGAATCCGACTTGAGTCGCACGAAAAACGCCCGCTCCCCCAAAGCGTATTCCTTGTATAGGGATCGGGCGTCAGAACGATCGCCCATCGATTCGCCGCGTCCGTTGTCCGGCAGGATCAAGCGAGACGACAAGGCCACAAACGCCACTCCCGCGATCATGACGGTCATTCCGATCGGCGTGAAATCGAAAAGACCGAACGGTTCGTAGCCCTCTTTCGCCAAGGCATCGCTGATCAGCAGATTCGGCGGAGTCCCAATCAGCGTGGTCAGACCGCCAAGCAAAGACCCATAGGCCAGCGGCATCAGGAGTTTGGAGGGACTCACGCCCGTTTTGCGAGCCACGTTGAGAACGACCGGTAGCATCAGCGCCGCCACCCCGATGTTATTCATCACCGCAGACAAAACGCCAGAGGTCATCATTATGACGAATATCATTCGCGACTCCGTCCTGCCCGTGAAGCGCAACACCTGAGCGCCAATAATATTGGCCACGCCCGTATTCGCCAGGCCTTCGCTCAAAATGAACATCGCCCAGACCGTGATGACTGCCGGATTCGCGAAGCCGGAAATCGCCTCGTTTGGCTCAATGATGCCCGAAAAGGCCAAAGCGACCAGCACCAGCAAGGACGTCACATCCATCCGCACCTTCTCCGTGATGAACAAGACCAGCGCTATGGCGAGAATGCCGAGAACCACCGCTATTTGAAACGTCATGATGCCATAAAACGACCTTCCCATAGACCGGCTCTCGCCATAAAGCGAACCGAAGTTGCAGAGAGCGGCAACAAAGGGCCTGAACGTTCAAGCTATCCTGGGAACGCGGGCGGCTCGCCCGCAACAGGCATGATCCTGCATTGGTGCGGGCGAGCCGCCCGCGTTCCCAGGGAGAAGAAATTTAGCCGTCTTGCTGATACGCCGGTTTAGGGGCTCGGAAAGCTTTGCTGTAGTAGCCAGAAGGATCAAAGCAGCATACGCGCTTCTTGCCGGCAGCGAGCATGTCGCAGGCGTCACGAATGCGCTTCTCACGGGTTTTCAATTGCTTGGCTGAGACGACCCAGTGTATCCAATCCAGCCGCGCAATCGAGGTCGTAGAATCCCAAATTCGACGAGCATCTGGAGCGTCAGCAAGAGCCTCCTTAAGATCAGCCGGTACTTCAGGTTCGGGTTCCTCATCAACGGGAGACAATTCGACAGTGACCATATCCCCAACCGCTGCTCCAGCTGCTTCTTGCAGCTCGCTACTCACTTTCAGCCAGTGACTCAATTGACCATCTGGCTCTAAAGTCGCTTGAAACGATTGGCTATTGATTGCGCCCTTCACCGTAGATCGACCTCGCCTAGGTAGCGTGTCGCTCACCTTCTTTGGAACGAGCAAAAACGTCCACGAGCTATCGCCATCCGATTTGGCAGGACAATAGAGTTCCGCCTCAAACCGAGATGCTGTGTGTTGCGCCGTCATTCGGTCTTTTCTTCAGGCTACGCTCGAGGTGATACTAAAACAGTCAAGAATTTAGGGTCTTTCGAATAATTAGTGGGTAAAAACGTATCCAGTTCCATAGTACTACGCTGCGAGCAAGTGCAATCTCGGCATAAACTCGCTGCGCTCGGCCCA
>JANQRJ010000064.1 GCA_028284635.1 Pelagicoccus sp. | reverse complement strand
CGCGGGCGGCTCGCCCGCACCTACCATGATTCTGCACAGTTGCGGGCGACCCGCCCGCGTTCCCAGGAGGGGATATGGATCAGTCTGCTGTGTTTGCTTTGCTCCTCGAAAGAATGATTTTGCCGATAAATGATTTTGCTAAAAAGACTGCTTGAAACCGGCTAGGTACGTTCTTTCGAGGTCCTATGCCGGCGCTCATGGAGCGGCTCATCGTCCTAGATTCATAGCTTGCCGAATTTCCTGTATATTTCCAGCGGCGTTATATTGGGATCGTTGTAGGCGATGCGGGCTTCGTTCTCCTGTTCGAACTCCTTCTCGCAGCCTTCTAGCGTCTGCTTGACCATTTCGCGGGGGATGATGAGCACGCCATCTTCATCCGCAAATATATAGTCCCAGGGGCGCACCGTAACCTTCGTGGTCAGGGCTCCGCGTATGGTTATGTCGACCATGGCTTTGGCGACCACGGTGCGGCCGAGGGCTTCGACGGGGTTCTGGTAGCGGGCCCAGACGGGAAAGTCCATTTTGCGGATGTAGCGGGAGTCGCGGGTGCCTCCGTCGATGATGGCTCCGATGCAGCCTTTGGCTCGCATGATGCTGGCGTTGAGTTCGCCGAAGTGGGCCACTTGCTGGTCGCCCGAGCAGTCGCGCACTTCGATCATTCCCGGGACCATCTCGTCGAGCTTCTTCAGTCGATACTCGCGTAGCGAGGGGTCGAAGGTGGGCGTGGTCTCCATCTTCAAAGTGTAGGCGGGACCGGCGATGACCCATTTGCTGTCGAGCGGGTTTATATCGTTGGCCAGGGCTTGGTTCGAAAGATGGTGTTCGTTTTCGAGATAGTCGTATATCAATCCCGAGTATAGTTTCGAGAATCGTTCGCGCAGCTCTTCGAGCGGTATGCCGTAGTCGTATGTATTGTTCATTGGGTTATCTGTTGGTGAATCGTCTTTGCGGCGATCAGAAGCTGTTCGCGGTAGTTGGGAATTTGGCTGGCGTCGAAGTCGGAACGGAAGCCGAGCAGGGTGATCGCGGCGCGAATGCGGCCGTGTCCGTCGCGCAGCGGAGCGGACAGGGTGTTGACCTCTGGGTTGAACATTCCTGAGTCGGATGCGATACCTTCGTCGCGAACTTGTCTTACGCGTTCGAATACGTCGCTTTCGCTTTGCAGTTTCCAGTAGCGCTCGTGAGCGCTTTTCAGGATAGTTCGGATCTCGGGGTCGGACAGTTCGCTGAGCAGGACCGCTCCGGAAGAGCCGGCTGCGAGATGAAAGGAGGAACCGACTGCGAAGGAGACGGAAGTGGTTTTCGGCGACTCCGCCTTTAGGATGGAAAGGGCTTGGTGGTGGCGGCGTACAGCGAACTTGACGGAAAGGTTCGTGAGGCGGGCGAGTTCTTCGATATGCGGCTTGGCCTGTTCGATGAGACGCTGGGTTTTCGTGGCGGGGTCGAGAAGGTGGCTCAGATTCGGAGAGATGCTGTAGGCTCCGTTCTCGTCGCTTTGCAGCCAACTCGATTCGAGAAAGGTTTGCACGATCCGGTAGGCCGAGGCGTAGGATAGGTCGACGCGTTTGGCGAGCTCGGTCACCGAGACTTTGGAATGGTCGTCGGACATACTCTCGAGCAAGTGGATGGCTTTGCGAAGCAGCTTGTGTGTGTTGTCTGATGGCATTCTGCTGGGAACGTGCGAAGAGGAGTTTTTCCCCAGATCATGCTGTATGTCGGTATTCTCGCAATGCGGTTTCTTTGAAATTATTCTTATAAGAATAATTTGATGATCTAGATCTTGCCAAGATCTCTGGTCTTCCGAAAGTCTGGCGTTGTTCCTTTCTCGTTTGGGTCTACCTTTTTTTGCTATGCAGATCGCCGCTTTTATTCCGGTTTCCGACGAGGTCTCCCAGCGTCTGGTTCGCCAGATCGGAGTGGAGGGCGTTTTGGCGAAACTGCCGCCGAACTTGACTGGGGATGCCCCGATCTGGGACTTGGATTCCTTTGCTCGGCAAAAGGCTCGCTACGAGAAGAACGGTTTGCGGATCGTTGGCCTAGAGGGAGATCAGATAGATATGCGCCGCATCAAGTTCGGCTTGCCCGGGCGGGACGAGGATATCGAGCGCTATCAGCGGATGCTGGGCAACATGGGCGAGCTGGGTATCGGGTTGCTTTGCTATAATTTCATGGTGGGCGAGGGATGGTTTCGCTCGTCGCTACGCATGCCTGCTCGGGGCGGGGCATTGGTGAACGGCTTCGACAGTCGCGACATTGCGGGACTGGATCCCCAGGAGGGGGCTCCTCTCGAGACGAAGGAGGTATGGGCGAACTACGAGTATTTCATCCGAGCGGTCCTCCCTGTTGCTGAGGCGAGCGGAGTCGTGATGGGCGCCCATCCAGACGATCCGCCGATTCCCGAGCTGAGAGGAATCGGCCGCATCTTTTCGGATGTGGATGGATTTCGCCGGGCGATGGCCTTGTCCGACAGCCCGTCGCACAAGATCACGTTTTGCCAAGCCAACTTCAAGCTGATGACCGATGACGTGATCGGGCTTGTCGCGGAATTCGGAGAGAGCGGCCGCATAGCCTTCGTCCACTGGCGTGATGTGGCGGGGGAGGCTTCCGCGTTTCGCGAAAATTTCCACGACGAGGATCCGGATTGGATGATCGCGACGCTCAAAGCGTATCGAAAAGTTGGATTTGACGGCCCGATTCGCGTCGATCACGTCCCGGCGCTTGAGGGCGAAGGGGACGCTACCGGCTACACCATGCTGGCCAAATTGAACGCCATTGGCTATTTGAAGGGAATTCTGGATACGCTGGAGCGGACGTGAAGACGGGTGGATTTTGAGCGGCGTTTTTCAATCGCGAATGGCCACTGATTTTCGCTATTCTTTTGAAGTAAACCTATCAGTTTTGTAGTTTGTAGTATCCAATTTCGTAATGGTTTCAATATCAGTTACTTGCACGACAAAAAACCAAATTCAATATCCTCACATTTAGTTAGGATTGGAAAACGGAGAATTTTTAACCGCGAATGAACGCGAATATACGCGAATCGAAACTTCA
This sequence comes from Pelagicoccus sp., assembly GCA_028284635.1. Taxonomy (GTDB): domain Bacteria; phylum Verrucomicrobiota; class Verrucomicrobiia; order Opitutales; family Opitutaceae; genus Pelagicoccus. The sequence goes on along the minus strand of JANQRJ010000064.1, from coordinate 30,131 downwards.
AATGAGAAATCATTCGTGTTTATTCGCGTCCATTCGCGGTTGCTCTTACTCTTGTTTTTGAAACATTAGGGTAAATATCGTCATTGGTGCGAATTAGCGGCTATTAGCGGTTGAAAACCATATAATTATGAAAAAGGAATCGAGCAGCTACGAGTGTTTCGGCCTGGCCGGAAAGAACGTCTTGGTGACGGGTTCCAGTCGCGGGATCGGTCGAGCCTTCGCTTTTGGCCTGGCTCGCTGCGGAGCCAATGTCGCGGTCCATTGCGTGGCGGAAAACGCGGGAGCCAGATCGGTTGTCGAGGAGGTAGAGGCCTTGGGAGTGAAGTCGGCTCTCGTTCCGGCGGACCTGTCGAAGCCAGGTGCGGCTGCCGGGCTTTTCGCTGGTGTGCTGGCGGCGTTCGGTTCCCTGGATATTCTGGTTCTCAATGCGAGCATCGAGATCCTCGAGGACTTCGAGGAGATATCGAGCGAACATTTCGACGAGCAGGTGACGGTGAACTTCAAGTCTTCGCTCGAGCTCATGCAGCTCGCCTTGCCCGCCATGCGGCAGCGGAAGTGGGGTCGGGTAGTCGCTGTGGGTAGCGTGCAACAGGCTCTGCCGCATCCGAAGATGGTCGTTTACGCGGCGATGAAGGAAGCTCAGATGAGTATGGTGCGCAACTTGGCCAAGCAGGTGGCTTCGGAGGGGGTCACGATAAACAACCTGGCGCCTGGCGCTATCGGTACGGATCGCAATCGCGAACGCCTGCAAGACGAGGCCTACAGGCGGAAGGTTCTGGACCTGATCCCAGCGGGGCGCATTGGCGAACCCGAAGACTGCGTAGGAGCTCTTCTCCTGCTCTGTTCGGATATGGGAAGCTACATTACGGGTCAGAATCTTTATGCGGATGGCGGCATGGGTCTTTAGCGATCGATAGGGAGAAATCGAGTAGAGAGCTTGTTTACGTGCCGGAACGCGCGAAATGGTTTTGTAAAAGGTCGAAGTTTCTCCATGTTCCTAAGGCATGTTGAATAGTTCGATTCGGGCCCCGCGATTTCGTAGCCGCGTTCGTGAGAACGCGGATCCCCGGCGCCCGCTACGCATGTTTTTCGCTTCGCTGTCGCCAAAGCCTCTTTATTCGCGAACGCAGCTACGTTTCCACAAATGCCGAAGACTGACGTTCGATCCATGAGTAAGTCTGGTATAGTAGTAGCCGAACTTGAAAGGCCAATTTTAATAATCTACACGTTATGAAACTGTATACTGGATGTTATAATCGACTGGCTTCTCCTGCGGAGGGCTTCACGGGAGAGGGAATCTCCACCTTGCGTTGGGATGCCGCCACTGGCGGCATGGAGCGGCTTCACCGCTTCTCGGATATAGAGAATCCTTCTTTCCAGGCTGTAAGTCCCAGTGGTCGATTTTTGTATTCGGTGAGCGAGTACAGGGAGAGCGATAGGGCATCCGATGCGAAAGTAGCGGCTTTCTCGATCGAGGCTGACGGCAGCCTGCGCAAGCTCAACGTCCAGACCTTTCCCGGTTCGGGAAGCGCCTGCCATATCAGCTGCGATCCGAAGGGGGAGTTCGTGGCTGTGGCGAGCTACTTGGGTGGCTCGGTGGCGCTTTTCCCTACCTTGCCGAACGGGGAGTTGCGGGAGGCGAGTTCGGTGATGGCTCACGAGGGGGGAAGCGTTCACCCGACGCGCCAGACTGCTCCGCATGCTCATGCGATCTATCCGGATGCGGAGGGAGTTTTCGCTTTCGCGCCGGACTTGGGGGCGGACAAGGTTTTCGTATATAAAGTGGATCGCGATTCCTGGCAGTTGCTGCCGCAGAGGGAGCTCGACTGGTCCGCGACGCCGGGTTCGGGTCCGCGTCACATGTCGTTTCATCCCAGCGGTCGCTGGGCCTATGTCATTTGCGAGCTGACGGCGATGGTCGATCTGCTTTCCTACGATGCCGGATCGGGGAAGCTCCAAGGGGTTGCCAGATACAGCATGCATGCTCCTGGCTATAATGGGCCCCATTCGTCGGCCCATATCCAGGTCCATCCTGGTGGGAGGTTTCTATATGCCTCGGAGCGAGGGGACAGCACGATTTCCGTCTACGGGATTGGCGAGGATGGCTTTTTGCGTTTGGTCCAGAACTCTCCTTCGGGTGGCAAGGAGCCGAGGGCTTTCGGTTTATCGCCTTGCGGCGGGTATTTGGTGGCTGCGAATCAGCACGAAGGTGGGCTTCACAGTTTTCGCATAGATCCGGAAACGGGAAAACTGAGTTCCACTGGAAATACTCTCGAGTTGCGCGGCGGGTGCTGTTTGACGTGGGGGCGTTGACTGGTCTTCCGCATGTATCCGAGTAGCGGCGCGAGCAGTGGCCCTATGTTGCCAAGCGATGCAAGAAAAAGCCTGGCGCCGAGGGGCGCCAGGCTTGCTGAAGTTCTTCTGTAACCGTTTTTCAACCACGGCTAACAGCCGTAGACGGCGTTGGAGCCGAGTTGCTCTTCGATGCGGAGGAGCTGGTTGTACTTGGCGATTCTGTCCGAACGGCTGAGCGAGCCGGTCTTGATCTGGCCGGAGTTGGTGGCGACAGCGAGGTCGGCGATGGTGGCGTCTTCCGTCTCGCCGGAGCGGTGGGAGGTGACTGAGGTGTAGCCGGCCCGGTGAGCCATCTCGATGGCATCGAGGGTCTCAGTGAGCGTGCCGATCTGATTTACCTTGATGAGGATGGAGTTGCCAGCGCCGAGTTTGATGCCCTTGGCGAGGTAGTCTACGTTGGTGACGAAAAGATCGTCGCCTACCAGCTGGCAGGAGTCGCCAATGAGCTTGGTAACGGCGACCCAGCCGTCCCAATCGTTTTCGTCCATGCCGTCTTCGATGGAGTCGATGGGGTACTTCTTGCAGAGGTCGGCGAGGTACTGGGCTTGCTGCTTGGAGGAGCGCTTGGCGGCGCCTTTGCCTTCGAACTTGGAGTAGTCGTACTTGCCGTTGACGTAGAATTCGGAAGAGGCGCAGTCGAGGGCGATAGACACGTCGCCGCCGTCTTCCTTGCGGCCTGGCTTGTAGCCGGCGTTCTTGATGGCCTGGATGATGGAGTCGAGGGCGTCTTCGGTGCCTTCTAGGGTTGGGGCGAAGCCGCCTTCGTCGCCGACTGCGGTCGACAGTCCGCGCTTTTTGAATACGGCTTTGAGAGCATGGAAGACTTCGGCGCCCATGCGCAGGCCTTCCTTGAAGGATGGGGCGCCGACGGGGCGGATCATGAATTCCTGGAAAGCGATGGGAGCGTCGGAGTGGGAGCCGCCATTGATGATGTTCATCATGGGGACGGGCAGGGTCTTGGCGTTCGGTCCGCCGAGATACTGGTAGAGCTCTAGGCCGGAGGCCTGGGCGGCGGCTTTGGCGACTGCGAGGGAGACGCCGAGGATGGCGTTTGCGCCGAGCTTGCTTTTGTTCTTGGTGCCGTCGAGGGCGATCATGGCCCGGTCGATGGTGACCTGGTCGCAAGCGTCGAGGCCTTCGAGTTCCGGAAGGATGAGCTTGTGGATGTTGTCCACGGCTTGCTGTACGCCTTTGCCGAGGTAGCGTTTTTTGGCCCCTTTGGGGGCGTTCCTGCCTTTTATGGCGCCGTCGCGCAGTTCGAGCGCCTCGTGTTCTCCGGTGCTGGCTCCGGAGGGTACGGCGGCTCGGCCTACGATGCCGGAAGCGAGCACCACGTCGACTTCGACTGTTGGGTTGCCGCGGGAATCGAGAATCTCGCGGGCGTTTATATCGATGATGTCAGTCGTCATTTGTTTTATTAATATTGTGTGAACGATGGCTTGGCCGGAGACGTCCCGGAAAGCGGGGGCGAATGTATGGCGTGGGCTTCGGGAAATGCAAGCGATTCGGCTTGGAGCGAGGCGAGACATAGAATTTGCAACGTTGCAAATTCTATGTCTCGAAGCGTTTTTTGATGGCGCTGCTTTGCGGGGTTTCGTCGCTTTCGGGCTTAGGGGACGAAGTCTTTTCATTTCGAATGCGAATGGGGTTTGTCTTGGGGGTGGGTGGGTTGTTTTTAGTAGGCATGAAGATCGGGTTCATTAGCGGGACGAGCATCAGCAAGTCGCAGGTCTTTTCGGATTGGTCGGACTTGCGGGTCGAGACGCGGTGGGGAACGGTGACGGCGAAGGGGCGCGGGGATGCGGTAGCGATAAATCGGCATGGGTTCGACCGGGCGTTGCCGCCCCATGCGATCAACTACCGGGCGAATGTGGAGGCGCTGTGCCAGTTGAACTTGAAGGAGGTGGTGACCTTGAGCTCGGTAGGGTCGCTGGACCCGGATTTGCGGCCGGGATCGCTTGTTTCTTGCTCCGACTACATGAGCTTCGCCCCCAAGACTTTTATCGACGACCGCATGAGCGCCTTTGCCCCGGTGATCGACAATCGCCATTTGGATGCGATAGCGGCGGTTTCGCCGATCTCGATCGCTCGGGATAAGATCTACATCCAGACGCCGGGCCCTCGGTTCGAAACGCGGGCCGAGGTGCGGGCATTGCAGGCTTGGGGCGCGGATGTGGTGGGGATGACGTTGGCCAACGAGGCGGATCTGCTGCTGGAGTGCGGGCTATCTGTGACATCGTTTTGCATGGCGGACAATTTCGCTCATGGGGTGGCGAACCAGCGGCTTTCGGAGGAGGAGTTTCTGAGGTTGGTGGCGGACAACCAGAGCGTGGTAGACGCGTTCCTGGAAACAGTGGTGGAATATTGTTTGAGCTGAAGCTCGGCGTTGTATCGTGGATGGCATGAAGGTTTTCGCTGGGATTAGGCACGTTTTTCGGCCGGCCTTGGCGACGGTCTTCCCATCCCAGTGCGTCTCCTGCGGGGAGCCTGTCGAGGGCGCTGGCTACGATGCTATTTGCCGAGACTGCGAGCCTAGGGTGCAGTTGGTGCGCAGTCCGCGTTGCTTGACGTGCGGCTTCCCTTTTTTCGGCGAAGCGGAATCGAAAGCGCACTGCATGCACTGCGAGCATCTGCAGCCGGAATTCGGTCAGGGCTGGTCGATGGCTTTGTTTCGCGGGCCGGTGCGGGACTTGATCCATGCTCTCAAGTACGAAAAGGGGATCTGGGCCCTGCCTGACTTGCGTCGTATCGCCGAAGCGGCTCCCGAGTTGGAGGGTTTCTTGGCTGGGGCGACGCTGGTTCCGGTGCCGCTTCATCCTCTGAAGCTGCGCGAGCGGGGCTACAATCAGAGCGAGCTCATCGTGAGAGAGCTTGTGGCGGCTTTCCCGGACTGCGGAGTGGCGGACCTTTTGCGTCGGGTGGTCGATACGCCATCGCAAACGAAGTTCGGCCGCCAGCAGCGGATTCGCAATCTCAGAAATGCCTTTTCATTGCGCCGCAATCGCGCCATTGAGTCCGGCTTTCGTTATGTCGTTGTCGATGACGTCTTCACTACTGGTTCCACTCTCAACGCTTGCGCGGCAGTCTTGCGCAAGGTTGGAGCGAGTCGTGTAGACGTCTTGTCCGTCGGGCACGGCTGATGCCGGACCATCGATTTTCTCATCCCGCAAATAGGAGGCTTAGAGCATGGCGCTTTTCCAAAAACCGAAATACTCGACCGTTGTCGTAAAGAAGAAGGACATCCCTCGGGGCATGTGGCAGAAGTGCCCGCTCACGGGAGATATCATCTACAATAAGGAGCTCGAGCAGAACCAGAACGTCGTCCCGAAGAGCGGCTACCATTTTCCGATAACGGCTCGCGAACGGCTGAAGCATCTGTTGGACGAGGGCTCTTTTCAGGAAACGGACAAGGAGCTTGCTCCGACGGATGCCTTGGAGTTCGTCGATTCGGCTTCCTACAAGGATAGGTTGCTCAAGTATCAGAAGAAAACTGGCGAGAAGGACGCCTTGGTCAGCGGCCTGGGAAAGATCCACGAGATCCCGGTCTCGATCGCGGTGTTCGATTTTCAGTTTGGCGGTGGCTCGATGGGTTCGGTCGTCGGCGAGAAAGTGACTCGGGCCATCGAGCGGGCCTTGGAAAAGAAGATTCCTTGTATCGTGGTTTCCAGCTCTGGCGGCGCTCGCATGATGGAGGGGATCCTCAGTCTCATGCAGATGGCAAAGACAAGTGCGGCCTTGGGCCGCCTTGCGAAGGCTGGCCTCCCATATATTTCGATTCTGACTCATCCTACGACCGGCGGCGTGACAGCTAGCTTCGCGACTTTGGGCGACGTTAATATCGCGGAGCCGGGCGCGATGATTTGCTTTGCTGGCCCGCGCGTGATCAAGGAAACGACGAACGAAGAGCTGCCGGAGGGCTTTCAGTCGGCGGAGTTTCTGCTCCAGCGCGGCTTGATAGACCAAATAGTGCCGCGTACCGAGATGCGTGACCGCCTGCGCGACATCCTCGCGGCGCTCTACACTAAAAAGGAGCCGAAGTCGGCGTAGCTCCTTGTCGTGAACGAGTTCGGCTACGGGAGGAAACAGTAGCTGGAGAGCAGTTTTCGATGTCGCATTTCCCTACCTACGAAGCGGCCCGCGATTGGCTCTATTCGCTGAAGAATCGCGGTTCGAAGTACGGCATCGACCGCATGCGGCGCTTCGCCGAGGAGTTGGGTCATCCCGAGCGTTTCTATCCGTGTATCCATGTTGCGGGCACGAACGGAAAGGGCTCCACCTGCGCTATGCTTGAGCGGATATTGCGTGACCAGGGCTTGAAGGTGGGACTGTCGACCTCTCCCCATCTAGTGCGTCAAGGCGAGCGTTTCCAGGTGAATCGCCAGATCGCGAGCGAGCAACAAATTTTTGAATACACGAACGAATTGCGACCTGTAGCGGCTCGTATCGCCGAGGAGGACCTGGAGCTGCATCCCAGCTTTTTCGAGTTCATGACGGCCATGGCGTTTATGCGTTTCCAGCGGGAGGCGGTGGACGTGGCTGTGGTCGAGGTCGGCCTGGGCGGTCGGCTCGACGCCACGAATGTGCTGATGCCGGAGGTGAGCGTGATCACGTCGATCGGCTTGGATCACACTGAGATCCTTGGCGACACGTTGGCGAAGATAGCGATAGAAAAGGCTGGCATCGTGAAGCCAGGCGTGCCGGTGGTGGTCGGTCTCCTTCCGGAGGAAGCCATGCGCGAAGTCCGGCGAATCTGCCGCGAGCGGGGCTGTTCGTTGCACACGGTGGAAGGGCGTTTCGGTACCGATCCGGCATGCTTTCCAGCGACGAATCTCCATGGCGGTTTCCAGCGAATCAACGCGGCGGTGGCCATGCTGGTCGTCGAGGTAGTCGGGCTGCGTTTCGGCTTGGATGCGGTTCAGGCCGAACGGAGTTTGCAGCAAGTGGCTTGGCCGGGTCGGTGGGACGAGCGGCGGCTCCGTGGGCGTCGCATCGTCTTTGACGTTTCGCACAACGCGGAAGGCGCTCGCTGGCTGGATGACAATCTAGAGGATTTGGTTCGCCGCAGCGGTGGGGCCAAAGTCGACGCTATCGTCGGCGTGATGGGCGCCGCGCGGGCTGCCAGCATTTTGCCGGTCGTTGCCAAGTGGGCGCGCAGCATCCGACTTGTGACGCCGAGCCAGGATCGAGCTTGTTCGGTGGAGGAATTGGCCCGCTTGGTGCCTGAAAGCTTCGCGGGCGAGGTTACTGGAGCGAATCTGGCGGATTTGTTTCCCTCGAAAGGCGTCTGTTCCTTGGATTGCCAGACGGAGAGCGCTTTGTTGATGACAGGTTCGATCTACCTTATTGGGGAGATCTGGGATCGCTTCCTCGAGGAAAGCCCGCTCGGACAGGGCGAACTGCAAGATTTCTAAGGTCACTGATTATCAGTTATTTGCCGCATTAAAAGTCAAGGTTGTCTTTTTAAATGGCAAGCTCATGGCGGGCGATGTTCGTTAGCTAGGCAGCTTTTAGATTCTGAAGGGATTCTCTACGATGACGGAGCCGTATTTTTGGCCGTGACTCTCCCATCGTGGTTTTCAGACGAGCCCTCCTTTTTAGCGTCGATTTTCGAAAACGATATTGACACGAAGAATGTTCGCTGGAGGTTCGTGTCCCTTTCGCAAATGCCTCTCTAGCTCAATCGGTAGAGCAGTTGACTCTTAATCAATTGGTTCGGGGTTCGAGTCCCCGGGGGGGTACCAAATTTCAGAAGTCTCCACGGAAGCCGATTCCGTAGTTCGTTCAGACAAAGCCGGCGTAGCTCAATTGGTAGAGCAACTGATTTGTAATCAGTAGGTTGCGGGTTCGAGTCCCATCGCCGGCTCCAGTTTTTTGCAGCGCTGTTTCACTGATTTGCAGTCGGCTCTAGCGGGCGGAGCGATAGGTGGCTGGTCGATGGAGTTTCGAAGAGTCGCTCGATGGCCAAAATCCGTCGACTTTGGCGACCTGGGCGAAAGGCGTATTTCCCCTTCTTTCCCCTTTACACGCTGGGGCTTTTGCATCTTTGTTGTCGCTTCCTTCAAAGTCATGCAAAAGACCAAGAAATCCATAGCAAAGCGCTTCAAGCTAACTGGCAGCGGCAAACTCATTCGCCGTTCGCCTGGGCAGCGTCACCATCTTCACCAGAAGACGACCAAGCAGAAGCGCAACCTCAACAAGGACAAATCCGTCTCCGCCGGACGTCAGGCCGACCTCATGCGCGGCTTGCCTCACGGCCTTTAGAAGTCCTTGTTCAGCCGACAATTATTTCGTCCAGGTAACATCTCATTTTAGGCGACCTGACGAAATCCAGTACTAGAAAGAAATAGAACATGCCTAGAGCAACCAACGCACCTGCCTACAACAAGCGGCGAAAGAAGATGCTGAAGCAAGCCAAGGGCTACTTCGGCAACAAGTCCCGCCTCTACAAATACGCCAAGGAGGCTGTGGCCCATGGCCTGCAGTACGCCTACCGCGACCGCCGCGCCAAGAAGCGCACCTGGCGTTCCCTCTGGATCGTGCGCATCAACGCCGCTTGTCGCGAACTCGACATCAGCTACAGCCGATTTACCGAAGGCCTCAAGGCTGCGGAAATCGAGCTCGACCGCAAGGTCCTGGCTGATATCGCGGTAAACGACGCCGTCGCGTTCAAGGCTCTGGTCGAGAAGGCCAAGGAAGCCCTGAAGGCCAAGGCCGACGCCGCGTAGGGAAAAAGTCCCGACAACGATTTTCCGAAGCTCACGCAAAGAGCTCGGACCTCAAGATTAGCCTTTATTCCAAAGGAGTTCGAGTTTCTGCTCGGGCTCCTTTTTTCATTTTCCAAGACTCCCTCCAACCAGCTTCCCATGGAAGACGAACTCAAGCAAATCGTAGAAGACGCTAAGCAGAAGATAGCTGCCGCGAGCAATCGCGCCGGTTTCGAGGCCGCCAAGGCTGGGATCTCCGGCCCGAATGGCGCCTTGACGCGCGTGATGAAGAACATGGGTTCGATCCCGAAGGAGGATCGCCCGACTTTCGGCAAGCTGCTCAACCAGGCCAAGCAGCGGATTCAGGGTCTCTACGACGAGGCTCTCGTGGCGATCGAGGCTGCCGAGCTTGCTGCCCGCATCGGTCCAGCGGTCGATCCTTCGCTGCCCGCCCCGATCCCCGGTCCTGGCAGTAGCCATCCTCTGACGAAGACGCGCGAGGAGATCTGCGGGATCTTCAAGCAGATCGGATTCACTGTTGTGGAAGGCACGGAAGTCGAAACGGAATACTACTGTTTCGATGCGTTGAACACGCCTGCCGAACATCCAGCTCGCGACTTGCAGGACACTTTCTACCTGCCCGACGACGCCCAGTTCGGCAACGTATCCAAAAAGCAAGACGAGCGCTACCTTCTGCGGACCCATACTTCTTCCGTGCAGATTCGCACCATGCTAAAAGAGAAGCCGCCGCTGCGCGTCATCTCGCCTGGCCGCTGCTTTCGCCGCGATACGGTGGACGCTACGCACAGCGCCAACTTCCATCAGATCGAGGGTCTCTACGTGGACGAAAACGTGACGGTGCGCGATCTCAAGGCAGTGCTCGACTACTTTTTCGAGCAACTCCTTGGCAAGGGTACCAAGACCCGCTTTCGCCCTCACTTCTTCCCCTATACCGAGCCAAGCTTCGAAGTTGACTTCTCGTCCAGCCACCTGGCCAAGCTTGGCAGCGAGTGGGTAGAGATAGCCGGCTGCGGCATGGTCGAGCCTGCCGTCTTCGATTCCGTCGACTATGACGCGGAGAAGCATTCCGGCTTCGCCTTTGGCATGGGGATCGAGCGTATCGCCATGATTCTCTATGGCATCGACGACATTCGCTACTTCTATCAGAACGACGGACGTTTCCTGTCTCAGTTTGCCTAGTCTTCTTTCGTATCCAAAACTCAATACTGTTTTCCCGTGAAAGTATCTCTCAAATGGCTTCGTCGCTATGTCGATCTTGACGAGACTCCCCATGAGATCTCCGACTCTCTGACGCTGCTCGGCTTCGAAGTCGACGATGTCGAAACCACTGGCGTTCCCGCGCTGGAAAACGTGGTGGTAGGAGAAGTCCTGCAGCGCGACCAGCATCCCGACGCCGACAAGCTCGGTGTCTGTCGCGTCGATTGCGGCCCTGAGGTCGGCGAGAAGTCGATCGTGTGTGGGGCGAGTAACTACAAGGTGGGCGATCGCGTGCCGGTAGCTCTTCCCGGCGCCGAACTTCCCGGCGGCTTCAAGATCAAGCGAAGCAAGCTGCGTGGAGTCGAGTCGGACGGCATGATGTGCTCGGGCAAGGAAATCGGCGTCGGCGACGACCATGCAGGCCTGCTTATTTTGGAAGGCAGCCCGGCTCTTGGCGCTCCGATCAACGCCGTGCTGACGGAAAGCGATACGGTTTTCAATCTCGAGGTTACGCCGAACCGTCCTGACTGCCTTTGCCATCTCGGCATCGCCCGCGAACTCGCTGCTTGGTACCGCCGCGACATCCGGTATCCGGAAGTCAACGACATTCCCCCAGAAGAGGCCCGTCCGAATGGCGAGGATATCTTTGGCGGCGTTTCAGTCACGGTGGAGGAAGATTGTCCTCTCTATCTCGCCAGTGTAGTCAAAGGTGTGAAGATCGGGCCTAGCCCGGCGTGGCTGAAGGAGCATCTGAACTCGGTCGGCCTCCGCCCGATCAACAACGTGGTCGACATCACGAACTTCGTGATGCACGAGTGCGGCAACCCGATGCACGCATTCGATGCTCGCGATATCAAAGGACGGGCGATCCAGGTGCGTCACGCTTCCGAAGGCGAGACCATGGAAACGCTCGACGGCATTTCGCGGAGTTTGACCGGCCGCGTGCCTGTGATCGCCGATCAGGAACGCGCTCTCGCGGTGGCAGGCGTGATGGGAGGGCGGAGTTCGGAAGTGAAGGACGACACGACGGACCTCGTCCTGGAGGTCGCCTATTTCAAGCCGACCACGATTCGGTGGGTATCCAAAAAGCTGGGACTATCTACTGATAGCTCCTACCGCTTCGAACGCGGCGTGGATCCGCTATCGCTGCGCTATGCCATGGAACGGGCTATCAGTCTGATTCGGGAGATCGCTGGCGGCGAGCTCTGCGCGAATAGCTACTCGGCCGGTAGCGAACCGATTTGGCAGACCGAGATCGAGATATCGCCTGATTGGGTGAGAGCGAAGGCCGGTTTCGAGATTTCCGACGAGGAAATGAAGGAAGCCTGGGAGCTTTTGGATCTGAGTGTCGATGTCGGAAACGACGATGTATGGACGATTTCGATACCGAGCTACCGGAGCGATTTGCTTCGCCCGATCGATTTGCTCGAGGAAGCGCTTCGCATTTACGGTACGCATCGTATTCCGGGCGGTCAGGTGCGGGCGACTGCTACCGCCGCCAAGGACAACCCGATTACCCAGTTCAATCGCAAGTGTTCGTCTCTGTTGGTGGGACAAGGTTTTTGCGAGTCGGTGACCTACACGCTTCGCTCTGTCGAGGAGCAAGGCAGGTTCGTCAGCGAGGTGCCGCCGGAGCGTCTGGCCTTGCTCAACCCCATTAGCGAGGATCAGACGCAGCTGCGTCACGGTTTGCTGCCGGGGATGCTGGAGGTTCTGCGTCTGAATCAGTCGCGCAAGACTGGAACGGATCGCTTCTTCGAGACGGGACGGATTTTTCGCGAACTTGGTGGACGAATTGTGGAGATGGTCTCGGTCGCCTTTCTGGAATGCAACGGTGGGCAAAGCCGCAGCTGGAAGGAGCGGCAGTACGACGACTTCTATTCGGCCAAGAAACGCTTGGAGCTGATCGCCAAGGCAGCGGGACTCGATCTCGGCAAGTTTCAGATCAGAGAAGCGGAAGAAGACATTGTGGCTTGGGAATCAGGCCATAGCGCGGCCTATGTCGAGCCGAAGGCCGGATTCTTCGCTCAGGTAGGCATGATGAACCTCCAGCGTATCAAGGAAATGGATATCCAAGGCGAAGTCTATGCTGGCGCCCTCTGCTATCTGCCGGAGCGCTTGCGGGATGGAAAGCGACTGAAGTTCAAGCCTTTCAGTCTTTTCCCCGCCTCCAGTCGCGATCTCGCTCTGGTTGTTGACAAGGGGGAACAGGCTTCGGTGGTGGCTCGAGATTTGGAGAAGTTGGCAGGCAAGCTTGCGAAGGGATTTTCCGTCGAGGCGGTCGAGGTCTTCGACGTCTACGAAGGCGAGGGCCTGCCGGAAGGCAAGAAGAGCGTGGCTGTTTCAATGACTTTTCGCGCGATGGATCGCACGCTGAAGGACAAGGAAGTGAATTCGGTTTTCGAAGCGATTCAAAACGAGGTTCGGGAAAAGGCCGCTTACGGTATTCGCGACTAGCAGTTGGAGGTTTTCGATATGGCAGAGGATTCCCAGTTCGATATAGAATATACGGCCAAGCTGGCCCGGATTAATCTCAGTGAAGAGGAGAAGGCGAAATTTTCGTCTCAGCTGAATTCGATCATTGGATACGTGGAGAAGCTTGGCGAGCTGGATACGAGTGAGGTCGAGCCGACGGCCCATCCGCACCCTGTCGAGAACGTCTGGCGCGAAGACGTGGCAAGCGATTCGCTGCCAGTGGATGAAGCTTTGAAAAACGCTCCTGCCCAGAGGAACAACATGTTCGTAGTACCGAAGGTGGTGGATTGAGCTTTTAGTTATAGCGATGCAGGAACTTTATTATAAATCGGCGTCTGAACTGGCGGAGCTTCTTGCGGGTGGAGAACTGTCTTCGGTAGAGCTCACGCAGGCCTTGATCGATCGGACGAAGTCCGTTGACGAGCAGGTAGGGGCGTTCAACAGCTTCGACGAAGCGGATGCCTTGGCTCAGGCCAGCGCATCCGACGAGCGTCGCGCTTCGGGCGATGTTCTCGGTCCGCTCGACGGCATTCCGGTTGGGCTGAAGGACAATCTGGCGGTCTATGGGCAACCCCTTACTTGCTCGAGCAAGATGCTGGAGCGTTTCGTTTCGCCTTACGATGCTACCTGTATTCAGAAACTGAAGTCGACGGGCGCGGTTCTTTTCGGGAGGTTGAATCTCGATGAATTCGCGATGGGCTCTTCGACGGAGAACTCCGCTTTTGGCCCGACTTCGAATCCTTGGAATCTTGAATGCGTACCTGGCGGCAGCTCGGGTGGCTCTGCAGCTGCGGTTGCGGCGGGGGAAGCGGTATTCGCGTTGGGTAGCGACACCGGTGGGAGCATTCGGCAGCCGGCTTCGTATTGCGGAGTGGTAGGGCTCAAGCCGACCTATGGACGGGTGTCGCGCTATGGCTTGGCGGCATTTGCCTCTTCGCTAGATCAGATCGGACCATTGGCTCGCAATGTGAAAGACGCTGCTTCGCTGTTGCAGGCCATTTCCGGACACGATGCGTTTGACTCCACTTCCTACAAGGCTGAGGTGCCGGACTTCGTCGCTTCGCTGGAGTCCTTGAAGGGGCGCCAATGGACGCTTGGCTTGCCGAAGGAGTACTTCGCGGGCGTGGCGGATTCGCCTGCCCTGGAACCGGTGCGTCAGGCGATCGAGTTCTATCGGGGGCTTGGTTGCGAGATCAAGGAGGTTTCTCTGCCTCATACTGAGTATGCGGTGGCCACTTACTACATTGTGGCGACAGCTGAGGCCTCTTCTAACCTGGCTCGTTACGACGGCATTCGCTATACGCATCGCGCCGAGTCGTTCGATGCCAAGGATTCGGTTGACATCTACTGCCAGTCTCGAGCGGAAGGATTTGGCGAAGAAGTGAAGCGTAGGGTGATTTTGGGTACGTACGTCTTGAGCAGCGGCTACTATGACGCCTATTATTTGAAGGCCCAAAAGGTGAGGACGCTGATCCGTCAGGATTTCGAGCGCGTTTTTCGCGAAGTGGATGCCTTGCTTACGCCGGTGGCCCCGGAGCCGGCATTCCGCAAGGGAGAGAAGGAGGATCCGCTGTCGATGTATTTGAGCGATGTTTTCACGATCTCAGCGAATTTGGCAGGAATTCCGGGATTGTCTTTGCCTTGTGGATACAGTGGTGGGTTGCCGGTTGGGCTTCAGATTTTGGGCAAGCCGTTCAAGGAGGACGAGATCCTGGCGATCGGCCAGGAGTTCGAGACGGCTCACCCGTTTAAGGATCAACACCCGAAATTGTGATGGAATACGAAGCGGTTATAGGCCTAGAGGTTCATGTTCAGATCAAGACCGAGTCGAAGATCTTCTCGCCCGTCAAGGCGGGCTACGGACATGAGCCTAACGCATTGGTAGATCCGGTGGTGCTTAGCTTGCCGGGAGCGTTGCCGGTGATGAACAAAGCGGCGTTGGATGGAATCATGAAGGCGGGTTTGGCGTTCGGCTGCGCGATTCCCGATACCTGCAAGTGGGACCGAAAGAACTACTTCTATCCTGATAGCCCGAGCAACTACCAGATCACGCAGTACGATCAGCCTATCTGTCAGGGGGGTGAGGTAGAGATCGAATTGCCCGGCGAATCCCGCAACGTGATGGGCGAGCACAAGGCGATCAAGCTGACTCGGATTCATCTGGAGAACGACGTGGGCAAGCTGAACCACTTTGCGGAGGACAGCTTGGTGGACTACAATAGGGCTCACACTTGCCTGATGGAGATCGTGAGCGAGCCGGATATGCGTTCGGGGGAAGAGGCGTTCGCGTTTTTGACCGCGATTCGGCAGACAATGGTCTATTGCGGGATTTCCGACTGCGATATGGAGAAGGGTCAGATGCGGGCGGATGCGAATATCTCGGTTCGTCCCGTGGGACAAAAGGAATTCGGAGCCAAGATCGAGCTGAAGAACCTCAACAGCATCACAGGCGTGAAGAACGGTATCGAGTACGAGATCAAGCGCCAGACTCGGGAGCTGAAGAAGGGCAATACGATTATCCAAGCCACGTGGCGCTGGGATGCGGACCAGGGCCGCACGGAACCGATGCGGGAGAAGGAGGACGCTCATGACTACCGCTACTTCCCGGATCCGGATTTGATGCCGGTGCGAGTGGATGACGTATGGAGAGAGCGGATACGATCCGAAATTCCCGAGCTGCCATGGGACAAGCAGAGGCGCTTCATGGAGGAGTATGCTTTGCCGTATACGATCACTTCGGTGCTGGTGCCCGACCGTGGCCTGAGCGATTGGTTCGAAGCTGCAGCTAAGCAGGCTCCCGATTTGGCTCAGGCTCTGGGCAACTACGTGGCGAATGACTTGCTGCGCGAGCTTTCGGAAGCGGATCAGCAGCTAGGAGAGTGCGAGATGACGCCGAATTCCTTGCTGACCTTGGCAAAAGCGGTGGCAAAGGGCGTGATCACGAAGCAGATCGCGAAGGATGTGTTTATCGAGATGTTCAAGTCAGGAGAGACGGCGGATCAGGTGATCGAACGGAAGGGCCTCAAGCCTGATTTCGACGAATCTCAGGTGCGGATTTGGTGCCAGGAGGCGCTGGATGAGAACCCACGCGTGGTGGCTGACGTGAGATCCGGCAACGCCAAGGCAATCAACGCTTTGCTCGGACCCGTGATGAAGAAGAGTCGAGGCAAGGCGAGCCCGCAGGTGGTTGGGGCCTTGCTGCGAGAGCTTATCGATGCTGGGGAGTGAGGATTAGCCGCCTTGCGAATCCAGTCTTCGCGCTCCGATGGCGAGCAGCAGGGTGGCGGTGCCGACCAGACCGTAGGTCGTTGAATCCAGTTTCTGGGCGAGCGCGCCGAGGGAGCTCACCGGGTTCTGGGGAAGCTCTTGAAAGACTCTTTCGGTTTCATTTGGCGTATTCTCTTGCTTGGAGATCTGGGCCAAAGCTGCGGTTGCGATTGCCGCGCAGACGGCTGTTGCGAGTAAGGGTTTCATCAACTCGTGTGGGAACGTCGGCTACGGAATCGTCTAAACGGTTCCGTGGCAACGCTTGCCGGCTCGATTTGGCGTCAAACGGTTCTTTGCCGAGATACTCGCAAGCCTTTTCCTGATGCGCGGCTTTCGCATTGTCCTAGATCCAAAAAAAATCGGCCGCTAAGAAAGCGACCGATTCGGAGATTCCTGGGTATGGATATTGGGCGTCAGATCGACGGCGGCGTCGTTCCTCCCAGCGAAGACCAGGGTAGGGCTGTGATGGCAGCGTTGTACTCGGCTTCGGACAGGTCTGTGAACTCGACACGGCGGTAGGTGCGCAGGAGAGGGGTTCCTGGCGGATAGGTTCCCTCGAGGAAGAGTTTGCTGAAACCCCATTTTCTGCCTGGCGGGCTGTAGTAGTCTATTCGCCAAGGGCTGTTGTCGGTTTCGCTCTCGTATAGACATACGAGTGAACCGCGGATGTAGAGGTCGTCTCCGCTCCAGCTTTCGAGAAAACGGGGGAAGTTGTGCACGCCACCACTGCTTCGACCGTTTCCTGTCGGGTTGCCGGGAGTGCGAGCATCGGTTGGAATGAGTCCCGATACGATGGCGGCTGCTACCTCCGTGCTGGAAGCGCCAGGCTTTTTCGTGCTGCTGCTGCTGCTGGAGGCTGCGTCGCTCCAACTGCCGGAAAGGATGGAGATACTGTCTGCAAAAAGGGCGACCGGGACTTCGCCGACTTCTGGCACGATGGCGCTGTTGTTTGCGGAACTCGTGCTGTCCAGATGACCGTCTGCGTTGAAGTGGCCTTTCACGTAGAGGGCGTTGTTCGTGGCGAAGGTCATGCCGGGGTCCGCTCCGCGGCTTGGGACGCCTTGGCCGGTCTCGTCGGTTTCGCCTCCCCAGAGACGGATGCCGGAATAGTGAAGGCGAGCGATCTCCGTAGCGTCCGTAGAGGTCGTCGTGGTTTCGAAGTACACGATGCCGTTCCACTCGGTAGCAGGATCATAGAAAGCGGCGAAATCAGTAGCGTCGTCCGTGCCTAGATAGCCTCGGCTTGTAGTGTAGTCGGGTATTTCGATGAGTTGATCGAGTTTTCCGACATTGAATTCGAGAATGTCGATGTATTGGTTGCGGCGATGGTCGTACATCGCGTTGGTCTTGATCTTGATCAGGTAGTCGGAGTCGACGCTGTCGGAGTCGTCTCGTACGGTGATGTCGGACGGATCGGCCTCGATGAGGTGCGCGATGTCAATCTCGTTGCCTCCCGGCCCGTCGTAGGCAGTGACAGTGCGAGTGTGAACATCCCACTTGAAGTAGAGACCGGCTTTGTTGGACATCTTTTGGGCTTCGACTTCTGCATTGTAGTCGGGATCCGAGCTGGGAAGCGGCGGTTCGATGAGGGCGTGGCCCGAGTTTACGGGATCGTAGGTCGAGGTCGCGAGATCGTCCGGCTCGTAGTCGGGGAAGGCGACGGGCTTGTAGTTCTCAATACCATGCTCCCATGTGAGGAGATTGCCATGCCAGGTATTGGAGGCGTAGGTACGCCAATCCGTCATCGTGGAATCGCGGAACGTGGTATCGTTCACCTTTATGGTGACGAGGTTGCCATTTCGGTTCTTGAACTTCACGTGTCCCCTTTGCAGCGACTCGCCACCGGAGCCCTGAGCGGCGGAAACGCTCGTAGCCCAGCCGTAGAGCATGTCCTTGGCTGTGGATACGGGATAGTAGAAATCTACGCCGCTGATGCCTTGCACGTATAGGTCTCCGTTGGTGTGGACGGGGCCGTGGATCTCCATTTTAGGACCTGGCGAAACTTCGAGATCGAGGTTGTAGAAGATGGCATGGGCGAAGAGTGGCGCATCGCGCACGGATAGCTGCTGGGTAGTGTAGGAGGTGATGTCGGGTCCGCCTCTCGGATCGTTTACCGTGGCTTTTGCGTAAAGCGCTATGTTGCGCGAGTAGACTTTTTGGCCACGCAGGGGATCGAACTCGTTGGCAGGATGAGCCGGGTTTATATATGCCAGGGTACTTGCAGCTCCCGGTATTACGCCGCCGATGATTTCGGACTTGGCGTAGTCCAGCTGGGGCCCGAAAAGGGTGGATGCCGGCATGGCGAGGGCATCTGGCGAGCTGGGAGACAGCGCGTCGGCCGCAAAGTTGGTCTGCTTTTCGAATCGATCTCTCAGCTGCGCGAAGCCGTATTCGGAGACGGCTTCGGAGGCGTTTTTGGCTATAAGTCTCAACTCGTGACGAGAGTTTATCTTTCGCTCGGTCAACGAGTGACTCAGAATGGCGGACATGACGATGCCGCCCGCGCTTGCGATGACGAGGACTGCCAGCATGGCATTGCCTCGCTTGTCTGTAGTTGGTTTCCTCTTATTCATAGTTTTCTATCCTCGGGGGGAGATGGTGAAGTTGTAGGTGTTGGTGGCTCGTTTGAGAGTGCTTCCTTCGTGCAGGATCTCGCCTTGCACGGTGATGCTTCGATCGTAGAAGTTGTAGAAAAGCCGCCCGTCGCTCAGGCCTTTGGAGAGCTCGATCACTTCCTCGTGCGTGCCGAGCGTGCTGGTGGCGGGCAGCAGATCGAGAATGTTCCCGCTAGCCGGAGTGGTGTAGTCGATCTCGAATTTCTGTACCGGTCCTTCCGTCGAGCCGCTGGCGGCGCGGTAGTAGCCGATGATCCGTTTGTAGAGGCTGGGATCGGTCGGCTCGGTGTATACCAGAACGAGAAAATCGCCCGATCTGCCAGCGTTTTGCTCGGATCGGTCGGTAAATGAAGTGTAGATCTCGAAGAAGTTTGCGAAGGTAGCGCGGTCGGAGAGCTCGCTGGTGAAAGCTCGAATATCTCGGTTGATGAGCAGCTTGCCCTCGTTGTAGGCGGTGGTATTCGAGCTGTTGAGCAGGAAGCTCATGGCGGTACCCATGACTACCACGAAAATCGTGGTGGTAACCATGATCTCGATCAGCGTGAAGCCTTGCCGCATGTTTCGCTTGGGAGGAGTTTTCATGAGGCTAGAAGGTCGGCACGCTAGAGCGGATGGCGTAGAGGGTGTTGCCCACGAATCGGGCGTTCTTGTTGGAATTGTCGGTGTAGGACCACCGTAGAATGATGCGGCGAGCGTCGCCTATCCCGGTTGCGGAGTCGGTTATGTCGTCGATGTAGACTACGAAGGTCATTTGGAGATCGTCTGTGGTGTCGGAAGTGGTGTTGTTGATGTCGATCAGCTTCACGTTGGGGACGTCGGTCGCCGAATCTCCAACCTCGGGATCTGCGACCATGGGGGAAACGGTCAGCGTATCGGGAGCTCCTTGGTTTATGAGTTCGGTGAAGACTGACTCGTCCAGCAGATCGAACTTCATGTTCTTCAATTGCTCGATGTAGCCCTGGGCTACGGTTGTCGCTGTGGCCACATAGATGGATCCCTCGGTCATGCGTCGCGATTGCAGCATTCCGCTCAGAGTGCCGAGTCCGACGAGCGTCAGAATCGAGATGGCTATCATCAGCTCTACGAGGGAAAACGCATCGATGCGACGTTGGCGCTTATCAGATGAATGTGAATTCATGTACTTTTCTTGGCAGGCTGCTGGATACAATGGGTCGGTTGATTGTGTGCATCGGCCAATGCCCTATGGTTTTCCCTAGATCTTCGGCATAATAGAGAAAGATACGGGGCTGGCATGAATGCTATCCTCCGCTCTAAACTCGGACTCCTTGCCTGGTTCCATTAGGCTCAACCCGGAATCGCTGCCGTAAATAGCGGGCGTAAGTCGTTCTCGCGCCGTCGCAGGCGCATTAGGATTGCCGGCTTGGCGGGCGCGGCTTATCCGTCGTCGCTTTGCTTTCTAAATGAAGTCCTTCTACATCACCACCGCTATCGACTACGCCAATGGGGATCCCCATCTCGGTCACGCTTACGAAAAGGTGCTGACCGACGTGCTTGCACGTTTTCGTCGCCTCATGGGGGATCGGGTCCACTTTTTGACCGGACTGGACGAGCATGGCCAAAAAGTTCAGCAGTCGGCTCGAAAGCGCGGCATCGAGCCGATCGAGCTCTGCAACGAGGCGGCTGACGCGTTTCAGGGGCTCTGCCGCCGGCTGAACGTCTCCAACGACGACTTCATTCGCACGACCGAGGAACGTCACAAGCAGGTCGTGCGGAGCATTCTGCAGGACCTGTTCGATCGCGGCGAGATCTACCTCTCCGAGTACAAGGGCTACTACAGCGCCCGGGCCGAGCAGTTTCTGCAGGAGAAGGACAAGGTGGATGGCGCCTGGCCTGAGATCTACGGGGAGGTTGTCGAGATATCGGAGAGCAACTACTTCTTTCGGCTCGGGAAGTACCAGGACTGGCTGATCGAGCACATCAAGTCCCACCCGGATTTCATCTTTCCTCGCTTTCGGGCCAAACAGGTCCTGGAGTTCCTCAAGGAGCCGATCAACGACCTGTGCATCTCGCGCCCCAAGGAGCGGCTGGAGTGGGGCATTTCGCTGCCTTTCGACGAGAATTACGTGACCTACGTCTGGTTCGACGCTCTGGTGAACTACATCAGCGCCGTCGGCTATGGGACTGCGGAGTTCGAGAAGCGCTGGCCGGTCGATTATCACGTTATTGGAAAGGACATCCTCGTGCCGCCGCACGCGGTCTACTGGCCGATCATGCTCAAGGCCATCGGCGTCGAAATGCCGAAGGGACTGCTCGTGCATGGCTGGTGGCTGACCTCCGGGCAGAAGATGTCCAAGAGCACGGGCGAAGTGGTGGATCCGCTGAATCTCGTCGATCAGTTCGGGGCCGACGCCTTCCGCTACTTCGTCACGCGCGAGATGAACGTCGGGCAGGACAGCGAATTCTCCGTCGAGCTCTACATGAGCCGCTACAACAGCGACCTCGCCAACGACCTGGGCAATTTGCTCAATCGCGTTCTCACCATGACGCCCCGCTACTGCGGCGAGACCTTTCCGCCAATGTCCATCTCCGAGGATCCCGAGACGGAGCTCGAAGCGGTTTGGCAGGATACCGAGACTCGGGTCGTCGAGCTCTACGAGGAGCTTCAGTTCCACAAGGGCCTCGAGCTGGCCTTCAACTTCATCCGCTCCATCAATCGCTACGCCGAGCAGCGGTCGCCCTGGAAGCTGGCCAAGTCCGAAGACGCTCGAGACCGTGAGATTATGGAAACGGCTCTCACCCTCATGGCCGAGGCCCTACGTCGGGCCGTAGGACTGCTTGAGCCTGTCATGCCCGATACCACGGCTCGCGTGTACGAACTGCTTGGATACAAGTCGGAAGCAGCCTGGCGCGATCGCATCAAGGCTTCGCAAGCCCTCGTCGGATCGAAGATCGGAGAGAAGACCATCCTCTTTCCCCGGCCTCAAAAGGAGGACTAGGCCAGCCTCCGGACTGTGGAAACGATCGCTCTAGACCCATCTCGAGCTCAGAGCTTCGAGGCCCTGCTGGCTTTTTTGCAGGGCTGCCAGGCGAGGGCCGAGGATCTCGATCACGCCCAGCTCGTCAGCATCTCCGCCGAGTCGCAGGCTCTTGATCCGCTCGCCGTTCTCGAGTCGATCTACGAGGAATCCCAGCCTCATTTCTACGTCGAAAATCGCCGTTTCGGCCTCGCCATAGCTGGAGCGGAGGAGGCTGTTGGCTTCGCTCCCGAGGGAGTCGCCCGCTTTGGGGCAGCCAAGGACTGGATGGCCGAGATGCTCGAAAACACGGTTGCGGTGGGCGATCCCGATCTGCCGTTTTTCGGTCCGCATTTCTTCTCCGGCTTCACCTTTTTCCCGGATGTCGAAGCCGGAGGCGCCTTCCCGCCCTCGACGCTTTTCGTCCCTCGCTGGCAGGTCGCCGTACGCGACGGTCGCTGCGTGGCGATCGCCAATGCCCTCGTCGAGACGTCCAGCGACGTAGAGGCAATTGCAAAACGTATTTGGAATGCGAATACGAAGTTCAATGCCTTCGACTACGGCAGTTCTAGGGGAAACGCAAAAACTTCGCCGCTCTCCATACGGCAGATCGACGAGTGCGGCGGGCCGGATTTCTTTCGGCAGTCCGTAGAGAAAGCCCTGCGGGCGATATCCAGCGAGGAGTATCAGAAGATCGTCATCGCCAGAGCGCTGGATCTGCTGGCGGACCAAGCCTTTCATCCGTTGGAGATTCTCAACACCTTGCGGGAGCGATATGCGGATTGCTACGCCTTCTCCATCGCCAATGGGAAAGGGAAGAGCTTCATTGGCGCCAGTCCCGAACGGCTTGTTTCCCAGTCGGCTGGTTTGCTCCAGGTTGATGTGCTGGCCGGCACGGCGGCCCGTGGCCGATCGGCCTCCGAAGACGCTCAGCTGGGCCGAGCTCTTCTCGGCAGCGAAAAGGACTTGCGAGAGCATCGCATCGTGGGCGAGTCGGTGCGTCGACGTCTTGGCGAGCTCGGCATCGAGGTATCCGCAGGCTCGAAGCCAAGTCTGAAGAAGCTGCAAAACGTGCAGCATCTTTTTCTGGAGCTTAAGGCTGACATGCCAGAGAGTATCCACCTTCTGGATATAGTCGACAAACTGCATCCGACGCCCGCAGTGGGCGGCAATCCTCGCGAGGCGGCTGTGCCGCGTATCCGCGAGCTGGAGGCCTTCGACCGAGGACTTTACGCTGGGCCGATAGGCTGGATCGATCCGAAAGGGGAGGGCGAGTTTCTGGTGGCTATTCGCTCTGCCCTGGTTTCCGGGGCTCAAGCGCGACTCTATGCCGGGGTTGGGATTGTGGAAGGCTCCGATCCTGGGCGCGAGCATGAGGAAACGGACTTGAAGTTCCGCGCCTTGATGGAGAACCTCATCTGAGATGCCTGCCGCGTTCGCCAATCTCAATGACCTTTGGGCGGCAACGCTGGTGGAAGCGCTGTTTCGCAAAGGCCTGACTACGGCGGTCACTTGCCCGGGGTCGCGCAGCTCTCCGCTTACGTTCGCCTTTGCTAGGCATCCCGAAATAGAGGCAATCTCGGTACTCGACGAACGTTCCGCTGGCTTTTTCGCTCTCGGCATTGCTCGTCGCAGCGGTCTTCCGGTTGCTCTCGTCTGCACCTCCGGCTCGGCGGTGGCGAATTTCTTCCCTGCGGTGGTGGAGGCCAGCGAGAGCGGGACGCCCTTGCTTCTCCTTACGGCGGATCGTCCGCCCGAGCTTCGAGACTGCTCGGCTGGTCAGACTATCGATCAAACGAAGTTGTTTGGCGGATACGTTCGCAAGCAGATGGAGCTTGCCGTGGCGGAGAACAGTCTGCCGTTGCTGCGCCATCTGCGGCAGACGGTCGGCTCTCATTTCGATCGCGCTCTTGGCCCGGACAGCGGTCCGGTTCATCTGAATATTCCGCTGCGGGATCCTCTGGCCCCTGTTGCCGTCGATGACTTCGAGCCGGCCTTGAGTTCGGATGGCTTTGCGAGCTTCTTCTCCGAAGCGAATCCTCCGCGCTCGGCGAGTGTGACGAGTATGGCTCTGGATGCGGATCATTTCGCTGTCGAGCGGGGGCTGATTCTGGTGGGACCGGAAGCTCCTGTCGGCGAAGAGCGCTGGCTGGACAATCTTGCGCGGATAGCCGATTCGCTCGGCTGGCCACTGCTCTCCGACGCATTGAATCCGACGCGTTCCCACGCCGCTCGTTTTGCGAACCTGATTTGCGGCTACGATTTCATTTTGCGTTCGAAAGAGGCGCGGAGCGAGTTGAGGCCGGATCGAATCCTAGTTGTGGGGGAGTTTCCTACCAGCAAGGTTCTGCGCGAGTGGGTTTCGTCCCTCGACATTCCGATCACCTTGGTGGGCAAGCGACTGCGCAATGCGGACCCGACTCACTCGCGATCGACTGCACTGCTTTTCGATCTCGAGACGGGCGAGATCGAGGGAACTTCAAGAGTCCGTCCCGACGGCTCTTTTCTCGCCTCCTGGAAGTCGGCGGACTCCGTAGTGAGAAATTCGCTACAGAAGCGGATGACGAACGAGAGTGGAATGTTCGAAGGCAAGCTCGCTTGGATGCTTTCGTCCTGTTTGCCGAAGGGATCGGATCTTTGCGTTTCCAACAGCATGCCGCCGCGCGACATGGAGTTCTATTTCGCCCCGAATGCCCGCGGGATCAGGGTGCGCGGTTCGCGGGGCGCGAATGGTATCGATGGAATTCTGAGTACGGCTATTGGCGTGGCTCATCGAGGGAGGCCGACCTATTTGCTCACGGGCGACTTGGCTTTGCTGCACGACAGCAATGGCGCTCTGCTGGCGAAGAGCCTTTTCGGATCTTTGACGATCCTGCTGGTCAACAATTCCGGAGGCGGCATTTTCGAGATGTTGCCTGTATCCAGTTTTTCAGACGTATTCGAAAAGCACTTCGCGACGGATCAGGAAATCGACTTCTCCAACTGGGCTCGCACCTACGGTATCGCCCATAGGCTTGTGGAGAGTTGGAACGAGATGAAAGAGGAGCTCGCTGCGGAGAGCAGCGGTATCCGCATCCTGGAGATCAGAACGGATCGCAAGGCGGACTCCGCCTTGCGCAGAAAATGGTTTTCCGAGATTTCGGAACTGCTGTCAAAACTCCCTGCGTCCTAGGCTGACTCTACAGAGGTCCAAACTCTTTCGAGTTCGGCTACCTCGATCCTGCGAAGCCTTATTCCGTAGCCGAACTCGAAAGAGTTTGGACCTCTGCTGGCATGCCATCAATCGCGGCTGTTTTGCCTAGACCCCTCTTCTCCGGCGATTGTTTGAGGGGGCCTCGGCGGCGGCTTCCAGTGGGTAGGTCATTGGGATGACCATAGTGGATTCGACTGCCTTTCCGTTCCGGTAGCCTGGCTTGAACTTGTACCTGCTGGCCGCATCGATGCAGGGCTTGTCGAGCTTGCTGTTGCTGCTCTCCATGACGCGGGCGTCAGCTACATTGCCGCGTCTGTCGATTCGCAGGAACATGAGTACGAAGCCTTCCTCGTTTCTGAGGGATTTGCTCAGCTTGGGCCGCTGGGTCGAGGCGATCTGGGGGAAGACATCGAGGGCGTCCGTCTGGGAGTAGACATGACCGGGTTCGAAACGGAAGCTTTGCTGGGCGATCGAGGCGACGGGTTGGTTGCCCTTGCCGAGAGCCGGCATGAATTTCCACTGGTAGAGCGCGGCTTTCAGGCTTTCTCCGAAATCCGGATGGGTGGCTTTGGAGATTTCCACAAGAGAGACGTAGCCGAATTCGTCTACAATGAAGGAGGCCTCGGCTTCGCCTGTTTCGTCCGCGAGATTCTTTGGAGTGGTGGGCAGCGGGCGCCGCAGCGGCGCGGGCTTGCTTGCGATTTCCTTCGAGTCTACGGGGGCGATCTCCTTGAGGTCGTCTTCGGTGTACCGTTTTCCTACGAACTGGAAGGGAACGATGATCTTGGCGGCATGGGGCTTTCCGCCGCTGATGTACGGAGTGAATTGCCAATCCTCCAAGGCCTTGAGGCAAGGGTTGACGAGTTCTTCGTGGCTGTAGTTGCTGGCGAAAGCGCGGACGACTTTTCCAGTCGCGTCGAGGTCGACCCTGAGATTGACGTTGCCTCGGATCTTGGCGAGCTCGGGGGGCAGAGCGGGTTGGACTCGAGAGAGGGCTTGAGGTGGGACGGAGGCTGTGGCGCCACTTTCTTCAGGGGTGCTCGCCTTGATCACGTCGACTTTGAACATGTTGGCGGCGGTCTCTTCAACCGTCTCTTCCGAGACCTCTTCGACTGCCTCTTCGATTGGCTCCGGCTCGCTCCTTCTTAGCCAGGCTAGGGGATCCTCCTCGGGTTCTTCTACTGCGGCGACGAGTTCCTCGCTAGGAGCTTCGGGCTCGCTGGGCGCTGCCGTCGGCTCGGGAGCTGGTTCGGGGACTGTTTCGACCGCGACGGCGGGCTCTGGCTCTGGCTCGGGAAGAGGTGCCGATTCGGTGGCTGGCGCTGCTGCTGGCTCCTGTGGCTCGGGTTCTGCTTTGGCTACTTCCACGGCTGGCTCTTCTTCCACGACGGGAGCGGCTGGTTGCGGCTTGGCACTTAGGAGCCTCCAGAGTTTTTCGTCGAAGAGATTCTGACCGTTTTCAAAGCGGAAGGTGTGTCGATAGAGCCCGATAACGGCTTTTTCGTCTCGGCTGGCAGGAGTGAATTCCCAGGTTGAGATGGCATCTCTTGCCGGGTCCTTCAGGCGGTCGTCGGTCGTGTAGAGCACGTCTACGCTGGCGACCTTTCCGTTTGGAGTGACGGCGACGATGAGATCGACTTTTCCCGACGCTCCGGAGAGTTCGGTCGGGAGTTCGGGCAACTGGATCATGCTGGCGATCGGAGCTGGCTCTCGGTCCGAACTATGCACGGGCAGGCAAATGGCCAGGGTTACCGCGAGTAGAAATGCGATTAGGGGTCTATTCATAGCTGAAAGGGATCGATGGATTTACTGGAACTGAGGAATCCGGTTGTTAGGCCACCATCTTCTATCGTGCGCTATTCATTATAATTTAGCGGGAAATTTGAGTAATTTGTTTCAGTTTCTCATTGGGGGGCCTGCCCGGTGCCGGATCGCTTGTTTCGCAACACCCCTGGATTGTAAAATTCGACACGTAAGTAATTGATACTCAGGGGAGCGAGAGGCTCTGTCTATTTTGCTTCTCAAGGCTTTGTTAAAATTACCGATAAAAACGATTCAGCGGAAAACCTCGTTATTCGCCTTTTGAACTCCGTCCTTATATATACCTGCCTCCAAGGCCTCTCCCGAATCAACCAATCCCGACTTGAATATGGACACTGCCTCGACCCACACGACTAGTAGCCCCACCGACTTGGTAAAGAATATACAGGATGCCCTGCAAAACGCATCCGTAGGCCCGGAAGCGGCTTTGCTGGCCTGGAAGTACGCGGAAGCGGTTTCGCAGGTGAATCAGGAGCTGGAGGAATGCATCTCGCTGATACAAGAGGGAGCTCGCGTGGAAGTATACGCCAAGCTTCGCTATCGTCCTCGGCTTTTGGATACGGCTACGAATCTCAATTTTCCCCAGTTCGAGTCCTGGAAGAATCGCTGCAAGCAATGCGGCTGGAGCGAGCCTGACGAGATCAGAAACGGCTTGGCTGGTTTGCTCGACGAATCCTTCGGCGAGATTGACGAACTGAAGGACTGGCTGCTGGAGGAGTTTCTCAAGAAGGTGGGGGAAGGCGACAGCCTAGGAGCGTATCTGATTATAAAGCTGCTTGCCGAAGAGTATCCTGAGGAGGAATCCATCCAAGCCCAGCATACTAGCCTAAACGCCCAGCTTTTGCAGACCGCCGAGTCCGAGCTAGAGCAGCTCAAAAAGGAGAAGAAACCGACGAAGACGTCTACGGACGTTCTTTGGAGCTACCGTTCCTACGGTCTGGAGTTTTCCGCCAAGGCCGGCCCGATTGCGAAGGCTCTCGAGGAGGAGAAGGTCGAACTGGAGCGCGACGCGCTAAGCAAAGTGGGAGAGCTGGTTGAGCATCGTCCCGAGCTTGCGGAGAATTGGCGCACGCTGGAAACCGACTATTTGAAGTGTCGCCACTATCTTGCGGTGAATGACATGGTCGCCGCGGTGAAGGGCGAGCTGCAACAGGCTTTCGAGGCTTTCGGCAATGATCTGAACGACCATCGTTTGCAACACGACGCCAGCTTCGCTTCCCGGGAGACGGTGGTTGACGAGGCGCCGACTCCTCTCGATAGCGAGCCTCCTTCCGATAGGAAATCGATCAAGCCGCTAATCTTTGCCGGTTCGGGCATTGCTGCGGTATTGGTGATCGGCGCCATATTCTTCCTAGGCGGTTCGGACGATGCGAAACCTCAATCGGCCAAGCCAGCGAAACCCGCTGAGGTTGTTGAACCCGCTCCCGTAGCGGAAGTCGAAACGCCTCCGACCCCGATTGCTGCTGGCGTGGAATCCGACGTGGCTCAGCCTGAGACTCCGGCTTCAGGTATAGCCGTCGAGAACGTATCTGGAAGTCAACTACAGCAGACCGCTTCCCCCTCGAAAAGCGAATACGAGACGCTGGCGGACGAAATGGCGTTGATCATCGAAGCTGGCTACAGCCAAGAGGGCGACGCCAAGTTCCAGGAACTGTGGCGTCAGTCCGAGGCCCTGAAGTCTTCCGTTTCCGGTCCAGGAAGCCGCTCTACCGTCTACCGCATAGCGGGCATGCGAGCGGAGCTCGACAGCATGCGGCAAACGCGGACTGTTGAACTGAAAAAGGAGTTCGAAGGCCTGGTTTCGGAGAGCGAGCGCGCTTTGGCCGCGGCGCTCTCGGCGGGCGAGGAGGATTTCCCGCTTGCCCACGAGAAGGCGACAGCAGCTATTTCTCGTGCCACGGAAGCCCGGGCTTCCGCTATCTCCCTCTTGCCCAACCTCAGTCTCTCTCCTCTGGAGGCCGCTTCGGCTCAGCTCGAGCAACGCGATCTCAAATGGCAGGACTTCGACTCCACGCGCTCGCGTCTTTCCAGCGCTCGCAACGCGCTGGAATACTACCAGCCGCTGCAGCGCCTGCACGATCTGGAGCTCTTGGCTTCGGACCAGCAAGAGGCGGTTCAGAAGGTTTTGGATCTCAGCCTCGACGCGGAGGCGCTCCGCGAGCGCCTTCTCTTGCCTGAAGCGGTGGGTACCTGGACGGCCTTGGAGTCGGCGGCGCTTCCGGCCTCTCATCATCTGGAGCTTCAGGCGATGGAGCAAGTGCTTCTGTCTCGCATCGCCCGGGATTCGTATTTGGAAAACGTATACACGACAGAAGTGACCTACTTCCAGGGAGCCGAGGTGCCCAATAGCAAGCGCTCGATGTTTGTCGCCGGTCCGGTCGTAAAATCGGAGAAGAAGTCGGCCGATGGTTCTACCGCCAACTTCAAGTTGCGGGAGTTCACCGAATCCGGCGAGCCCAAGGCTCAGCAAAGTTCCTCCACCTTCATGGTTCGGTCGAACGGTTCATCTTGGGGCTTCTCCTACGCGGACTCCAAGCTGTCTCCAGAATCGGAATACTATCGAAACACGGTTCAACCCGCTTTGGAGCGCATCATGTCTGGAGCGCCGCGTTTCGCTGCCTTGGAGCTGATAGATACTCTCAACTCGGCCGACGAGATTTCGCCGCTTTGCCGCGCCTACTTGAAGAACCAGCTCCTCGAAGTCATGCGGACGAATCCCTGGAAATGGGGATTGGCGCTTTCGCCCTCGCTGCAGCAGCAGTCGGAGGCGATGGAAACTCTGGCATCCAGCGGAATCTCTTCCAAAGACTGGCTGGTGGCCGAACGCAAGGGGACTCCTCAAGACGAGTGGACTTCTCACTTCGAGCGTTCTGCTGCATCTTCCGTGGTGGAAGAGGCCCGTGTCTTCGCTTCGGTACTGGAGGCCTCGACGCAGGGCGAGTTCGCTGTGCTCGGCCATGTGACGGCTTCTGGCGAACTCAACAGCGGCAGCGAGTTGGTTTCAGGCGAACCGCTTTGGACGATAGATTCGGTGGCAGGCGACGTTGTTCGCTGGCGTGAAGATTCTCGGGCGGCCGCCTTCGCCCCGGTCTTCGGTTTCCGCTTCCAGGGCGAGACGGCCGAGGGCATTCTAGAGTCGGCTGGCCAGGACAGTCCGGTCGACCTGACTGACCCTCAGCATTCGATGCTGCTGCCGCCTCTGTTGCGGGGTCTCTAAAGGCGTAGAATAGGCCCTGCTTTCAGTCGTAGCCGCGTTCGTTAGTTCCGAGTTCCGCTTGCCGACTCGTACGCGAAGGACAGGTCGTTGCCCGAGCCGTAGAAGCCATCGGCTAGGTTCTTGGTGGTGAGAGACATGCCACCTTTGGAGTTGTAGGTTATGGCCTACTGGCCTGTTGCGTCCGCGATGGTAGTGGTGACCTGCTTCCGTAAAAGCTGACCGCTTTCCGTCGTAGTTTGCCACCAACGCAAAACTATGAAAGGAAGAGGCCATGGGCAACACGAGCAAGCG
>JANQRJ010000062.1 GCA_028284635.1 Pelagicoccus sp. | reverse complement strand
GGAGGGCAACGCTCCGTCGTTGCCGCACCGGTTGTTCCCTCTGTAGGCTCCGCGGTCCCGCAGTCGCGGGAGAGCATTGCCCTCCTGCCCACCGCCTTTTGGCTTAAGTTGACGCCAATGCGCAGAGCGGGACCGCGTCCTCATCGTTTCATTATCCTCATCATCTTCTTCATCCTCATCTTTATCCTTGGATGAGGAGGGGGATGATGAGGGCGAATCGCGGACGCGGTCCCGCCTGCGGGATCCGCGCCACGTTTTACTCGCGACACGACGCTAGTTGGCTACCAGCAGGAGGATGAGTTTGCCGTCTCCTTCGGCGGGGCCGACTTGCACGAGGGGGCGGTTGCGCGCGGTGAGGGTGGTGGTGTTGACGAGGATGCGGCCCGACTTGCTCCACTTCTGCGATATGCGCAGCTTGCCTTCTCCGGCGTCTTTTAGGTTTACCTGCACGGTGTGGCCGTTGGAGAGCCCGATGGTGGCTGAGCCTGGAGCGGCGATCCTGGCGGAGCCCGAACCGACTTGCTTGAAGGAGTCGAAGCGGAGGACGCGGGTGAGGTTTCGCTCGTACTTGGCGAGAGAGCGGTCGACGCCGGTCCCGGCATTGGAGCCTAGGATGAGGGTTGCTCGGACGCTTACCTGCTCTTCGGCGACAGTTTGGGGAGCGAGGGCAAGCCCGAGAAAGGCGAGGGCGAAGAGGGCGATGAGGTTTTGCAATGCTTTCATGACATGAGGTCGGCTAAATGTTTCTGCACGGTTTTGCGGGCGTTGAAAAGGCGGGACATGACGGTGCCGATTTTGCACTCCGTTCGCTGGGCGATTTCCTCGTAGGAAAGGCCTTCGATTTCGCGGAGCTGGAGCGCGGTTTTCAGTTTTTCGGGAAGCTGGTCCATAGCGTTTTGGATGCGTTCTAGGAGTTCCTTGCGTTCTAGGCTGCGGATTTGCTGGGCTGAGGCAACGGGAGAAGATTCCAAGTGGGCGGCGTTTTCCAGAAATTCCTGCTCGACGAAGGATTCGCGGCGGCTGTCTCGCTTGCGGATGGCGTCGAGCGCGGTGAAGGTGGTGATTCGGTAGATCCAGGTGGTAAAGGCGGACTCCTTTCGGAAGGTGGAGAGCTTGCGCCAGGCTTTTATCCAGGCGAGTTGGGCTACATCCTTGGCTTCCTCGGTCGATTTCATCATGCGAAGCGCCTGGCCGTAGACCTTGTCGTAGTGCAAAGCCACGAGCTGGTCGAAGGCGGATCTGTCGCCGCCTTGGGCTTTGGCGACGAGTTCTGTTTCGGATGGCGGATTCACGCTATTTGAGGCCAGCAATGACCTCGGCGGGATGCGTTGAATGTGCGGTTGGGACGAGTCTGGCGGCTGGATTATTCACGGCTGTCGGTCCTTTCGTTTGGCGGCGGGATCTCGGATGCATAGAACTGCTTCCGATACGGCGGCAACGAGGAGAGGCACCCGTTCTTCGAGCTTCAAGGAGCTGGGGGTCTCGAGCGTCAGGTGATCGTGCTTGTTTTGCGAATACAGGAAGAACGCTTCGGGCCACTGCTCTCGTTCTTCGGGCTTGAAGGGTTGAGGTGGCTTGATGATGCCGCCTTGGGCTTCGCGTTCGTCGATGATGGTGGCGGTTTCGATGGGGCCTATCTGGCCGACTTTTTCGATGATGCGTCGAGCGATCGGATAGTCGGCTTCCTCGTTGAGATAGTAGAGGTAGAAGCCTTTGGCTTCCCAGTCTTCGTGTAGAGCGATCGAGAAGTCGATTGAGGGAAGGTCTTGGATAAAGGCGGCGAGGGCCTTGATCTCGGCGGCCTTCGGGTTTCGGAATTCACGGTTGAGATCGACGCCATTGGCGTTTTCCCGCGAGCCTGCGGCTAGTCCGGTGGGATTGAGGATGGGGCAGATCGTGAGATTGAGCCCTTGGAGGATCTCGGGACTCTCCAATAGAGGAACGAGTGCGGAGGGGCCTGCGGGTTCGTCGCCATGGATGCCAGCGGAAAGGTACAGGTGGGGCGCCTCGGGCTCGTCGTAGCGCTGGAAGGCTAGCAGTGGGTAGCCGTCGATTTCGCCATAGCGTTTGATCCGACAACCTCGAGCCTGAGCCGAGGAGGACAGGGTCTCGAGAAGTTCAGCGGGATCTGACATGGGTGTGGGGCGTAAACAATCTTTTAAGCTTTTTCATTGTGCGGACGATCAAGCGTGGGTTGTTTGTCCGGGATCTTGGCTGTCACAGGTTCGAGACTTCGCTCAACTCTAATCCTCACAACTTGAAAACCGTTATTCGATGAAAATCTGTTGCTTAGGAGCAGGCTACGTAGGTGGCCCTACAATGGCGATGATCGCCCACAAGTGTCCCGACATCACAGTTACCGTGGCGGACATCAACGAAAAGCGAATCGCCGCCTGGAATTCGGCGGAGTTGCCAGTCTTCGAGCCGGGGCTCGACGACATCGTGCAGGCCAATCGAGGCAGGAATCTGTTTTTCACGAGCGACATGGTTCCCGCCATCCGGGATGCCGACATCATCTTCGTCAGCGTAGGCACTCCGACCAAGACCTACGGCACGGGCTCGGGCAAGGCTGCTGACCTGAAGTACATCGAGCTTTGCGCTCGCATGATTGCCGAGCATGCGGAGGGGCCGAAACTCGTCGTCGAGAAGTCGACCATCCCGGTGCGTACTGCCGAGTCGCTCAAGCGCGTACTCGGAGCGAATTCCCGTCCGGGAGTGACCTTCGATGTTCTCTCGAATCCGGAATTCCTCGCTGAAGGCACCGCCATAGACGACCTCAATTGCCCCGACCGAGTCCTCATCGGTGGCGAAAGTCCGGCTGCCATCGAAAAACTGGTCGATGTATACGCAAACTGGATACCACGCGATCGCATCATTACGACGAACCTTTGGTCTTCAGAGCTCTCCAAGCTGGTGGCGAATGCCTTTCTCGCCCAGCGTATTTCCAGCATCAACTCGATCTCGGCCCTTTGCGAAAAGACGGGCGCCAATGTCGATGAGGTCGCAAACGCCATCGGTCGCGATTCGCGCATCGGACCGAAGTTTCTGAAGGCTTCGGTCGGCTTCGGCGGTTCTTGCTTTCAGAAGGACCTGATGAACCTCGTCTACCTCTGCGAGCATTTCGGCCTGCCCGACGTAGCTCGGTACTGGGAGCAGGTCACTGATATGAACGACTGGCAGAAGCGCCGCTTCTCGAGCAAGATCGTCACCACGCTCTTCAATACCGTGAACGGCAAGCGCATCGCCATGTTCGGCTTCGCTTTCAAGAAGGACACCAACGATACCCGCGAATCCGCCGCGATCTACGTCGGCCGCGATTTGCTCGAAGAGCAGGCGACTCTCGCCATTTACGACCCGAAGGTTTCGGCCGATCAGATATTCTACGATCTGCAGCAACCCCAGACGGATGCCGACGGCAAGCCAAACGACAAAGCGCTTATCTGTTCCGATCCGTATGAGGCTGCCAAGGGGGCTCACGGACTGGCTATTCTGACCGAGTGGGACTCTTTCAAGGAGCTCGACTACCAGCGTATCTACGACGACATGATGAAGCCCGCCTTTCTTTTCGACGGTCGCAACATCCTCGACCACACGGAGTTGCGCAAGATCGGCTTCGAGGTCTTTGCAATTGGCCAGTAGCTAACGCTTGTTTCTCGATTTTATCGCGTCCCCTGCTAGGCGAGTGTGTTTCAACAACAATGCTCTGCGTATGTAGCCGCGTTCGTGAGAACGCGGAGGCCTTGACCGACAGCTAGCGGAACCGCGTTCTCACGAACGCGGCTACAAGGAGACAACTAGGCGCTTCTGGATGAATTGCTTCGCCTTTCTGTAAACGGGTTTTAAAATGCGGTTTGCTCTAAAGCGTTTCCCTAAACGGCTTACGTAGGGCTCCGATTGTCAGGCTGCCAGCTGCTCCGAATTGCCCGAACCGACGATCGCCATGCTGTTAAGCCTCCTATTCCTCATCATCCTAGCCGTCATGGCGTCCAAGACGCGACGGATTTGTACCTCAGGAGTCGTCTTCGGAGGGCTCAAGGCGACTGCCAGCGGTTTCTACTACGTGGCGGAATCGAAGTTCGACTACGAACTGGTCGGCCTCCTGGTCGGAACGCAGTTCGCTTTGAACGCGTTGCTTGGGATCGGCATCGCCTATCTGGTGGTCAAGCGTTCGGAAGACTGGCGTTTCATCGCGGTGACGACAGTGCTGGCGATCGGGACCTTCCTCGCGACGATGTACGAGCAAGTCCTCGTAAGCTAACTGATCTTCATCTGCTTCTACTTCTTCATCATCTTCTAAAAATCCTAATCCTCCTCTTCCTCCTAATCATAATCCCTCAACGGTGATGAAGGAGATGAAGAAGTAGAAGCAGATGAAGATGAATGGCCTCTTTACTTGGCCTTTGCCTGTTTCTTTTTCGCCGTTTTCTTCGCTGCCTTTTTGGCGGCTTTTTTTGCGGCTCTAGGCGGGAATTCGAATTTCGTCCGCCCGCTGGGCTGTAGGACGAGATAGGCGTCGAAGGGACGTTTGGTGCGCTTGGACCAGAACTTGTCGATGAGGTCGGTCCTGCCGTTTTCGAGCAGCTTGAGCACCTGTTCGCGTTCGATCTCCCGATCGAGGATCTTCCGACTGACGCGGATCGGAGTGGTTTCTTCGCCATCCTTGACCACGCGAACGATGTAGGCGGCGGGGGTTTCGAAGACATCGCCCCCGGTGCGAGGGCATTTGGCGAACGGGGCGAGTTCGGAGAAGTCGACCTTGCCGTTGCCTCCCTCGCCCTCTCCGTTGCCGAAGTCGAATTTCACGCGGTTGGTTTCCTCGTCGAGCAGGAGGTTGGCGCTGTAGGGTTTGCCGGTCTTCGACCGAAAGTCGTCGAGCGGGCCGATGCGGCGCTTCTCGAGCAGCTCGCGTAGCTCCTCGATATCCATCTTGCGATTGCCGATGATCTTGTAGATGGCGAAATCGTTTTCCTTGGTGCGGTAGGCCCGCATGGATTCGTAAAGAGGTTGCTGATCGATGGGGGACTTGAGGTCGGTCAGCGGCATCGCATCCACATCTTCGGAGAAGGTTTTGATGCGCTCCACGATCTCCTTGGTCATGCCGACGATCTCCTTCATGAAGGTTTCGCGTTTGAGCTGACCGTCCTCGATCTTGTGCAGCTTGGACTCCCATTCGCCGGTAAGTTCGGGCTTAGTCAGGGCCTCGGCCTGCACGCAGGCGAGGAAGTCGAGCAGGGTCTCGGCTTTCGGGGTGGGCAGGAGATTGCGGCGATCGCGCTCCAGGTAGCGTTCGGCGATAAGGCGTTCGATGATCTGGGCACGGGTAGCGGGCGTGCCGAGCCCCTTGTCCTTCATGGCGTCGGCGAGTTCGTCATCCTCGACGAGCTTGCCGGCGCCTTCCATGGCGGAGAGCAAAGTGGCTTCGGTGTAGCGGGCGGGCGGCTTGGTCTCCTCTTTGAGCAGAGCGTAGTCCTGCAGCTTGGCCTTGGCGGGGTCTCCGTCAGAGGTGGAGAGAGCCGGTAGGCTGTCTTCGTCCGCGTCGGCAGCTCCCTTGCCGTAAACCTCGAGCCAGCCTGGGAAGACGAGCACCTTGCCTTCGGTGCGGAAGATTAGGCCTTCGATTTCGCTGAGACGAGTGGTGATGGCGAATTCGGCGCTTGGGTAGAAGATGGCCGTAAAACGGCGGGCGATCATGTCGAAGACCTTCGCTTCCTCTTCGCTGAGCTTCTTCGGAGCTTCGGCGGTGGGGATGATGGCGAAGTGATCGGAGACCTGCTTGTTGTTGAAGACGCGCTTGTCCTTCGGGTTTATCCAGTTCTTGGATACGACTCGAGTTGCGACTTCGCCGAGCTTGTCTTCAAGCGAGAGCAGGGTTTTGCGAACCGTTTCCGGGTAGTCCTCGGGCAGGGCCTTGGAGTCGGTGCGCGGGTAGGTGATCATCTTGTGCTTCTCGTACAGCGCCTGAGCGAGCTGCAAGGTGCGTCGAGCGGAAAAGCCGTAGCGGGTGTTGGCCTCGCGCTGGAGCGTGGTGAGATCGTAGAGACGAGGGGCAGCCTGGCGGGACTTCTTCTTCTCTTCCGTGACGGTCGCGCTGCTGGCCCCTTGGAGTATGGCCACCACCTTGTTGGCTTCCTCTTCGCTCCAAATGCGGTCCACGCGATCGTGCTCGTCGTCGTTCTTTTTGTAGTTCGGCTTTTGATACAGACCTTCGTAGGAGCCTTCGGTGACGCCGAAGTCGGCAGTGATGCGCCAGAAGTCGCGCGGCTTGAATGCCTGGATGGCGCGTTCGCGCTCCACGACGATGGCAAGAGTAGGGGTCTGCACGCGTCCTACGCCGGCCACGTTGCCGGCCCGGGAGCCATAAAGCCGCTTGGTGACGCCTCGGGTGCAGTTGATGCCGACGAGCCAGTCGGCTTCGGAGCGAGACTGGGCTGCTTGGGCGAGGTTTTCCATTTCCTCGCCGGAGCGGAGATTGGCGAATGATTCGCGGATAGCTGCCGGCGTCATGGAGAGCATCCAGAGCCGCTTGACCGGCAGCTTGCACTTGGAGAGCTTGTAGAGGTAGGAGAAGATGAGTTCGCCCTCGCGGCCGGCGTCGCAAGCGTTGATCACCGCTCCGATGTCGGCACGCTTGAGAAGCTTCCTTATGGCCTTGTACTTGGCCTCGGTTTTCTCGATGGGCTTGAGCTTGAACTTCTCGGGGATGATTGGGAGGTTCGCCAGACGCCAGAAGGCGTCGCGCTTGTCGTAGTCCTCCGGCATGCAGAGCTCGACGATGTGGCCTACGGCAGAGGTGACGACGTGCTCTTCGCCCTCGAAATACTCGTCATGCTTCTCGAACTTGCCGCCGATTGCTTTGCACAGGTCGCGAGCGACGCTCGGCTTTTCCGCGATGACTAGGGACTTCATGAATGGTTGAGCTGGTGGGGAAATTCGCAAGGCCGTCAACCGCTCCGGAGGGCCGAGACTTGCCGAAATCGCGTCGATGGGGACAAATCGATTTTCTGGCAAGTACTATTTTCCACGGTGGATTTCGGGGGACGAATGCGCGTTTCCTTTCAAGTCAGCCGTTGGATGTTTCCGCTAGTTGGAGTCATTCCGCGCCTTGCGTTTCGTTTGGCAAGGTTGCGCATCGAAATCTGCCGATTGGTTAAGAGGTTGTTGGAATTGGACTTGGCGGGCTTAGCGGGGTGGTCTATGGATTCCGGCTTTATGCCAATAGCTGCGTCTCCAAGTCCGTTTTTCGTCCGCTCTATAAATGGCTAGCTCGAGATCGAAACGACTGCTCAACCAGCTTGAGGAATTCGCGGTGGACGTGGTCTACGACCGGCGGCGAGGCAAGCGTGCCACGGCTTTGCGGGCGTTCTTGCGGGGGCTTTCGTTGGTCTTCGGATGGCTGGTGCAACTGCGTTTCTTTCTGTACGGGAACCGCATTCTGAAAGATCAGCACCTTGGCTGCCTCGTGGTAGTGGTGGGAAATCTCACTGTGGGTGGAACCGGCAAGACGCCTGTGGTAGAGAAGTTCGCTCGCTCGCTGCACAATCGAGGCCGGAAGGTGGCCATTCTCAGTCGCGGCTACAAGAGCAAGGACGACAGGAAGGAGTCCCTCGGCGCGCGACTTTGGCGGACCTTCGTTACCGGTGGCGAGCCGCCGGCTCCGAAAGTGGTAAGCGACGGAGAGCAGGTTTTGCTCGATTCGGAGTTGGCGGGCGACGAGCCTTTCATGCTGGCCAGGAACCTTCCTGGCGTGGTGGTGCTGGTGGACAAGGATCGGGTCAAAAGCGGGCTGTACGCCATTCGCAAGTTCGGTTGCGACACCCTTATTCTCGACGACGGGATGCAGTACTTGCCCCTCAAAGGCCGACTCAATCTCCTGCTTGTCGACAAGAGCAATCCGTTCGGAAACCGTTTTCTGCTGCCTCGCGGGATTCTGCGCGAGCCAGTTCGGCATTTGAAACGAGCGTCGTACGTCTTTCTTACCAAGTCCGATGGTTCCCCAGATCCAGAGCTCGAAGCGCTTATTCAGAGACACAATCCGGGGGTGGACGTCATCGAATGCGCCCATCGACCCCAGTTTCTCATGGAGGTGAACGGCGACCGCCGGCTCGAGTTGGAAGACTTGCGGCAACGGCGGATCGGCGCGTTCAGCGGCATTGCGGTGCCTGAAAGCTTCGAGGGCTTCCTCCGCAATCTCGGAGCCAATCTGCTCTACACGCGACGTTTTCTCGACCACCACCGTTTTGACGGTCGAGAGCTTCGCCAGATCTTCGAGGAGGCCAAGCAGGCGAAGCTCGACTACATCGTCACCACGGAAAAGGACGCCGTGCGTATCCCAGAAGAGCTGAACTTCGACATCCCTCTCTATTACCTGCGCCTCGAAATCGACATCATGCGAGGCGCCGACGACTTCGAGGAAGCCGTATCCAAAATCTGCTTCTCACAGACGCTAGTCAAACGCTAGCGTTGCCCCAGATAGTCTTCATCTGCTTCTACTTCTTCATCTTCTTCTAAAAATCCTAATCCTCCTAATCGTAATCCCTCAACGGATGAAGATGAAAAAGTAGAAGCAGATGAAGATTGGGAGAGGACCAAACTCTGTCGAGTTCGGCTACGTCACGGGAGGTGGCCTTGCGTCATCTGGAAAGATCTGTTGCCTATCCAGAAGTTTTCCGTTCCTAGAACCTCATGATCGATCCACGCCATTCGCAGCTGGCTAGAAATCTGACTCGCTACTCGACCGACTTGAAAGAAGGCGAGCGACTGCTCATCGACGCTTTCGACGTGCCAGACGAGATCATCGTCGAACTGATTCGCGCCGCCCGCGAGCTCGGGGCCATCCCGTACGTCAATCTCAACCACGCTCGGGTCAATCGCGAGATATCGCTCGAAAGCACGGAGGAGGCTCTGCGCATCCAAAGCCAAATAGAACTCCAGCGTATGAAGAATATGGATGCGTACATTGCGTTGCGTGGATCGCACAACATCTTCGAAACCTCGGATGTTCCCGCCGAACAAGCCCAGCTCGTTTCCCAGGTCATGAAGCCGGTTCTCGATTGGCGGGTCAACAAGACCAAGTGGTGCGTCCTGCGCTGGCCGACTGCCGCCATGGCCCAGCAAGCCACCATGAGCAGCGAGTCGTTCGAGGACTTCTTCTTCAAGGTCTGCAATCTCGACTACGCTCGCATGAAGAAGGGCAGCGAGGCCCTGGCCATCCTCATGCGACAAACCGATCAAGTGGAAATCAAAGGTCCTGGTACCGATCTGCGCTTTTCCATCAAGGACATTGGAGCGGTGCCTTGCGTCGGTACGCACAACATCCCCGACGGCGAAGTCTTCTCCTGTCCGGTGATCGACAGTGTGGAAGGCGTGTTGCAATACAATGCCCCGACTATTTACCAAGGCGTATCCTTCGATGACATACGCCTTGAGTTTCAAAAGGGAAAGATCGTCAAAGCCACTGCCAACAACACCGCCCGTCTAAACGAAATCCTCGATTCCGACCAAGGCGCTCGTTACATCGGCGAATTCGCTCTCGGCTTCAACCCCCATATCAAGGAGCCCATGCGCGACATCCTCTTCGACGAGAAGATAGCCGGTTCCTTCCACTTCACACCCGGCCAAGCCTACTCCGAGGCCAACAACGGCAACAAGTCCCAGATCCACTGGGATATGGTCTGTATTCAAAGACCGGATCATGGCGGCGGAGAAATCCGATTCGACGGAAAGCTTATCCGAAAGGACGGCCTTTTCGTGACCGACGATCTTGTCTCCCTCAACCCTGACAAGCTCATTGGAAACTAGATGATTCACTTCTCGTAGCGCGGAGCTTTAGCCCGCGTCCGCTCTGTAGGATCCCCTGTCTCTGCGGTCGCGGGCTAAAGCTCCGCGCTACTTCTCAAAACCTCATGCCTGACCTAGACACCTTCATCCGCCGTATTCCCAAGACGGAAACCCACCTCCACATAGAGGGAGGCTTGCCGTACGAGCTCCTGGTCGAGCTCGATCCGCAACGCTTCCCGGAAGAGGCTCCATTTCGGCACGCGGACTACCGTTACCCGAGCTTCGTCGAGTTCGAGAATCTGCTCATCGGCCACGCTATGGAGTGGTTCAACTCTGCGGAGCGCTACCACCAAGCCTGCGAGGCGATGTTCGAAAAGATGGCGTCCTTGAATATCAAATACGTCGAGACAAGCTTTCATCTGCACATGTCGGAATTCATTGGAGTCCCCGGTTCCGAGATCCTTGCCGCTATCAAGTCGGCCGTTCCCGCTGGCATGGAGGTACGCATCATCGGCGGCATGGTGCGCAATGGCTATACGCCGTTCATGAAGCCCATCATCGACGAGCTCCACCTCTGGGAGGACCTCGACGGCATCGACCTGCACGGCCAGGAATGGCTTGAGCTTGAGGACTGGGCCCAGCCGGTCTG
Source organism: Pelagicoccus sp. (assembly GCA_028284635.1). GTDB lineage: Bacteria > Verrucomicrobiota > Verrucomicrobiia > Opitutales > Opitutaceae > Pelagicoccus. Next base: position 29,749 of record JANQRJ010000062.1, on the reverse strand, counting down.
GCAGCGCTGTCGCGAGGCAGGCAAGATCGTCAAGGCGCATGCCGGGGAGTTCGGCGGACCGGACAAGATCCGCGAAGCCCTGGACGAGCTCGGTTCTCGCCGCATCCAGCATGGCGTCAGGGCGGTTGAAGACGAGGATTTGCTCCAACGTTTGGCCGACGAAGGGGCAGTGCTCGATGTTTGTCCGCTGAGCAACGAAAAGCTCCAGGTTTTTCCCGCTCTCGAAGAGCATTCGCTGCGCAAGCTTGTCGATGCTGGAGTTACCTGTACCATCAATACCGACGATCCCCTCTGCTTCGGCAACGACCTGCTCGACGAGTATCGCGCCCTAGCCACCCGCCTCGATTTCGATCAAGCCGAACTCGCCCAGCTCGCCAAAAACGGTTTCGAGCACGCCCGTATTGATCCGTCATTGAAACGCGAATACATTGCTGAAATTGATGAGGTTTTGCATGCAACCTAGACCTGCCAACATCCCGCGTTCTCACGAACGCGGCTACACTAGCATACCGATATTATCCACACCCGTGACTTTGTAGCCGCGTTCGTGAGAACGCGGGATTTCCAACTAACCCATGAGCGATCCCATCCAATGGACGGTGCCGGAAGGCGTCTACAAGCAGCGGATCGACAAACTGCTCTCCGAGGCCTTTCCCGATCACAGCCGAGCCGATTTTCAGAGAGCCTTCGAGTCCGACCTCGTCACCGTCGACGGCAAACCCGTGCCCAAGAACCGAAAGCTCACCGAGGGGACTGTCGTCCACTTCTCCATGCCGAGTATCCAGAAACTCGATATGGGTCCTGTCGAAATGGACCTCGAGATCGTCTACGAAGACGAGCACATGGTGGTCGTCAACAAGCCGGCAGGGCTCGTGGTTCATCCAGGCGCGGGTCCTGACGAAGTCACGCTCGCCCATGGCTTGCTCCACCATTGCCGCGGTCAGCTCAGCGGCATTGGCGGGGTGGAGCGTCCTGGTATCGTGCACCGTCTCGATCGCGAAACCTCCGGTCTCATCATGGCGGCCAAGACCGATGTCGCCCATCGAGCTCTAAGCGAGCTCTTTCAGTCGCGCTCGCTCGTCAAGGAGTATCTGGCTCTCGCCTGTGGCGTTCCCGAGCTGCTCAGCGGGGTGATCGACCGTCCCATCGAGCGCAATCCCAACCAGCGCCACAAGATGCGGGTCACGACCGAAGGCCGCGGCCGCGGTCGCGAATCTCGCACGGATTGGAATGCCGTGCGCAGTTTCGATGCGGGGTACACGCTTTTCCGCTGCCGTATCCACACCGGCCGTACGCATCAGATTCGAGTCCACCTCAAAAGCATAGGCCACATCATCCTCGGCGACCGGACCTACGGCTACCGCGACCTGCCTAAACTCTCCTGCCAGCCTCAGCGCGTGATGCTGCACAGCGCCTACCTGAAGTTCGCTCACCCCATCACCGGCGAAGAGCTAGAGCTCGAAGCCGAGCTGCCGGAGGATTTCAGAAGATTCCAACAATCCTAATCATCTTCATCTGCTTCTACTTCTTCATCTTCTTCTAAAAGACATTGGGAAGCAGAAGCAGAAGCAGAAGCAGAAGCAGAAGAAGAAGATGAAGAAGTAGAAGATGAAGATTGGATCGTTAGGCTTGCAGGCTCACCTTCGGCTCTCACTATCCCCTGCCATGTCGCAAGCAGATTGGCAGAGCGTGGGAGAATACCAGGACATTCTCTACCACAAGTGGAACGGGATCGCCAAGGTCACCATCAACCGTCCAGAAAAGCGGAACGCGTTTCGTCCGCAGACGGTTAACGAAATGTTCGCCGCATTTTCAGATGCCCGCGAGGACCAGTCGATCGGCGTTATCCTGCTCACCGGCGCGGGTCCGCACACGGACGGCAAATACGCCTTCTGCTCTGGTGGCGACCAGTCTATTCGCGGCCATGCTGGTTACATAGGCGACGATGGGGTGCCTCGGCTTAACGTCCTCGACCTTCAGAAGCTCATTCGCTCCATTCCCAAGGTTGTCATCGCTCTCGTAGCCGGCTATGCAATTGGCGGCGGCCATGTGCTGCACGTCATCTGCGACATGACCATCGCGGCGGACAACGCCGTATTTGGCCAGACTGGCCCTCGGGTCGGCAGCTTCGATGGAGGCTTCGGAGCCAGTTTCCTAGCCCGAATCGTCGGCCAGAAAAAGGCTCGCGAGATTTGGTACACCTGCCGCCAGTACGATGCCAAAGCCGCCCTCGACATGGGCCTGGTCAACAAAGTCGTTCCCGTCGCCGAACTCGAAGACGAAGGCGTGCTCTGGGCTAAAGACGTCCTCCAGCACAGTCCGATCGCCATCCGCTGTCTGAAGTCCGCCTTCAATGCCGAGCTCGACGGCCAGGCAGGTATTCAGGAACTCGCCGGCAATGCCACCGCACTGTACTACATGACCGAAGAAGGCACCGAAGGAAAACGATCCTTCCTGGAAAAGCGAAAGCCCGACTTCACCCAGTATCCCTGGATGCCTTAGAGAGAGTTGCCCACAGATCGCACAGATTGACACGGATTTTTTTCCTGATCTGTGAATATCTGTGCTATCTGTGGGCCAAAATATATTTAAAATGAGCGCTCAAAACTTCATTTCCCGCGAGCTCGCGGAACGTATCCAAAATTCGGTAGGCACGCCTTGCTATGTCTATAGCGAGTCCATTCTGAGAGAGAATGCGCGCAAGGCGCTGGCTTTCCCCAATCGCCATGGCTTGACAGCCCGCTATGCCATGAAGGCTTGCCCGAATGGCAACATCCTTCGCCTCTTTGCTAGTATGGGGCTGCATTTCGACGCGAGTTCTGGCTATGAGGTTCGCCGCCTGATCGCCGCTGGTATCGATGCCGAGCGCATTTCGCTCAGCACGCAGGAGCTGCCCGACGATATCGTAGAGCTCATGAAGCTCGGCATTTCGATCAATCTCTGCTCGCTCGCCCAGCTCGAGCGTTTCGGCTCGCTGTTGCCGGGCAGCAAGATCGGTCTGCGCTTCAATCCAGGCCTCGGCTCGGGCGGTACGAATCGCACCAACGTAGGAGGTCCCGCTTCGTCGTTCGGCATCTGGCACGAGCGGATCAATGAAGCGAAGGAGCTTGTGGCCAGATACGATCTGGACGTATTCAGAATCCACTCGCACATCGGCAGCGGCAGCGATCCCGAAGTCTGGGTGAAAGTCGTTGGCATGAATTTGGCGCTGGTTGAGCAGTTCCCTTCCGTCACTCATTTGAACCTCGGCGGCGGTCACAAAGTCGCTCGCGTGGAAGGAGAGAAGACCACGGATCTGCAACTCATAGGAGAGCGTATGAACGAAGCCTTTGCTGCCTTCGAAATCCGTTCGGGTCGCAATCTGCACCTGGAAATCGAGCCCGGCACCTACCTGGTGGCAAACGCCTGCGCGATTTTGGCCCGGGTGCAGGACGTCGCCGAAACAGGAGAATCTGGATACAGTTTTCTCAAGCTCAGTACGGGCATGACCGAGAACGTGCGACCCAGTATGTACGGCTCTCAGCATCCGCTTTGGGTCGTGCCCGCCGACGATTCGCCGCGCGGAGAGAAGGACTATATCGTGGTTGGCCACTGTTGCGAATCCGGCGATATCCTCACTCCAGCTCCAGGCGATCCCGAAGCCCTGCTGCCACGCCGTTTAACCGAAGCCAAGCTTGGCGACTTCTTCGTGGTCGGCGGCTCCGGGGCCTACTGCTCCAGCATGGCCGCCAAGAACTACAACAGCTTCCCGGAATCCGCCGAAGTCCTGCTGCGCGAGAACGGCGAGATTGCCCTGATCCGCGAACGCCAGCCCCTCGAGCAGATTTGGGCAAACGAGACGAAGGTCGAACTGTAGCCGCGTTCGTGAGAACGAGGGGTAGGGATCCCGACTTGTCGGGAGGCCGTCCGCATTGCAAGATCCTCCATAGCGGACGGCCCGGCGGTCCGTCCCTACCTCGAAATCTTCATGCCCCTCCCAATCCTTGAAATCGAGTCGGAATTCCGTCGTCGGCTTGCGGATACGAATAGTCTGATCGTCGAAGCTCCCACGGGATCGGGCAAGTCGACGCAAACGCCTCAGTTCCTGCTGCGTGGCGGTTTTCTGGATACGGGAGAAGTCGTCGTCCTACAGCCCCGTCGCATCGCCGCTCGCATGCTGGCGAAGCGAGTGGCCTCCGAGATGGGCGAGCTGTTGGGCAAGACGGTCGGCTACCAAGTGCGGCACGAAAGCTCGGTCTCTCGCGAGACGCGCATACGCTTCGTCACCGAAGGAATCCTGCTTCGACGGCTCATATCCGACCCGAAGCTCAAGGGAGTCGCCTGTATCGTCTTTGACGAGTTTCACGAGCGAAGCCTGCACGCGGATCTGACTCTGGCCAGAACCTTGATGCTGCAACGAGCTTCGCGTCCCGATCTCAAGCTGATCGTGATGTCGGCGACCTTGGACGCGGATGCCTTGCAGACGTATTTGAACCCTTGCGACGTTTTGCGTTCCGAGGGACGAACCTTTCCAGTGGAGGTAAGCTATCTCAAGACGGCTGCCGCTCAAACTCCGATCTGGGACCTCGCTGCTCGGCAAGTCGTGGATGCAGTAGCCTCGCAGCCCGAAGGGCATGTCCTGGTTTTTATGCCTGGGGCCTTCGAGATTTCGAAAACCATCGGCGCCTTGGGGCAGCGTCTTTCCACTCGCGATTTCGAGCTGCTGCCCCTGCACAGTTCCTTGAGTCCACAGGACCAGGATCGGGCGGTAGAGGGCGGCGAGCGGCGCAAAGTGATCGTGGCGACCAACGTGGCGGAGACCTCGCTGACCATCGACAACGTGCGGATCGTCGTCGACAGCGGCCAGGCCCGCATCGCTCGCTACGATCCCTCTCGCGGGGTGAATACTCTCTGGATCGAGAAGATCAGCGACGCGTCTGCTCGACAGAGAGCTGGCCGAGCTGGCCGTACGGCTCCAGGTCTGGCGATCCGTTTGTGGTCGGAACGAGAGCAGGCCTCCCGGCTTCCCTTCGAAGAGCCAGAGATACGTCGGGTAGACTTGTCGGAAATGATTCTATCGCTTCTGGCAACCGGTGTCGAAACCGTGGATACGTTTCCCTGGTTCGAGCGGCCGGACGAGCAGCGTCTGGCTGACGCTTTGCAACTTTTGCGGGGACTTGGCGGCATTGACCAGAAAGGCAGACTTACGGATCGGGGAAGGGTGATGGGCTCCTTCCCTTTGCATCCGCGCTATGCGTCGATGCTGATCGCGGCAGGGGAATTGGACTGCGTCGAGGAAGTCGCTTTGGCTGCTGCCTTGGCTCAGTCGAAGAGCATCCTGCTCAGGCGGATCGAGAAATCGGTGGAGCGTCGCCGCGAGGATCTGTGGGGCGATGCTGGCCGCAGCGACGTAATTGCTCAGATGATAGCTTGGAATGCGGCCTTGCGGCAACGTTTCGACTTGCGGTTCTGTCAGGAAATCGGGATACACGCCCAGACGTGCCGCCAGGTGTTGCAGGTGGCGAATCAGCTTTCCCAATATGCCGAAGCGAGTGGCCTCGGAGGATCGCAAGGCCGCGTTTGGTCGGAGGAGGTCGAGGTAGCGATTCGCAAGTGCCTGCTACTCGGCTTTCCAGATAGGGTCTGCCGTCGCTTGGATCGTGGGACCCTTCGCTGCGAGATGGTCGGCGGCCGTCGCGGCAGCCTGGCTCGGGAAAGCGTGGTGGACGATGCCGAGCTGTTGGTGGCGTGCGAGGCGAACGAAATTGGCAGGCAAGGCGGCGAGGTGGCCATGGTCTTCAACCTATGCTCGGCCATCGAGCGTTCCTGGCTGGAGGAGCTGTTTCCCCAGCAATTTAGCGACGTGGAGGAAACGGTGTTCGACGAAAAGCAGAAGCGAGTTATACAGCGTCGCGCCGTGCGGTTCCAGGATCTGGATATCGAAGTGAAGGAGGATCTCGATCCGGATCCCAGCAAAGCGGCCGCTGCGCTTGCTGCGGTCGTCCTGCAAGGCAGAGCGAAGCTCGACATGTGGGACGATTCGGTAGAGTCGTTCATCCGCAAAGTCGATTTGCTCGCGTCAGTGTATCCCGAATACGGAATCGAGAGGATCGACGAGGAAGCCCGTGCCTTGCTTGTCGAGCAGTGCTGCCTAGGCGCGAAGAAGCTGCGCGATTTGAAGAAGGCACCCGTGTTGCCGGCTCTGCGGGAATGGGTAGGCCGCGAGACGGTGGCTCTCGTCGAAAAGGAGCTACCAGATCGTCTGCGGCTGGCCAACGGCAAACCCGCTCGCCTGAGAGTGGAGGAAAGCGGGCGTTTGGTCCTGTCTGCGAAAATCCAGTGTCTGTATGATCTGACGGATACGCCGCGTTTCTGTTCGGACAGAGTTAAACCGGTGATAGAGCTGCTCGCCCCGAATACCCGTCCCATCCAGATGACCGAAGATCTGGCCGCCTTCTGGCAAGGCTCTTACGAAGGAGTCAAAAAGGAACTCAAAGGCCGCTACCCCAAGCACGAGTGGCGCTAGTGTGGTGTAAGCGAAGTTTGCTACACTATTAGTTGTCAGTAAGTCTAGTCAAAGGGGAGCACACGCGTCTCGCGTGTTGGCTTGGGCGTCTCGCCCAAGTCCCTCTGGTTGAGTCGCTTGAGGCGAAACGCCTCAAGCAGCCCGCGAGACGCGGGCGCTCTTCAATTTATGCAGCGAACTTAGCTGACACCACACTAGAAGGCATGTGTGTCTAAAGCGATGGGAATCCAGAAATCCCCTCATTGTCCGGTTTACGAGGTAGGGGCGCGCACGGGCCCTGCCTCGAACCAAATTCGTATCGCTTTGAAATCCGATCGGCAAGCGCGACGGTTCACAAGATGATTGACACCGCTGCACCACTGCACCATACCGGACGCCATGCGATTGACAGTCAATCTCGACGAGGATCTTTACGTCTTGGCCAAGAGCATCGCGAAAAGCGAAGGCGTATCCATCAGTTCGGTCTTGAATCGTCTGCTTCGAAAGAGCCAGGAGCAATCCAGCCGGCCGGGGAGACGAGCGAAATCGAGAAACGGATTTCCCGTCGTTCGTGGGTCGCGGCCTGTGACTCCTGAACTTGTAGACGAAATCGAAGAACGCTATCTATGACTTGGCTGCTCGACGGCAACGTTCTCGTCGCGCTCTGCATGGCCAACCACACCCACCACGCAAGCGCCCACGAATGGTACGCCTCCGATTGTATCCAAAAATTCGCTACATGTTGCGTTACGCAGGGAACCCTGTTGCGGGTTCATATGGCTACGGCGGAAGATCCGACGGCAGCGGCCGCGTGGAATACGCTCAAGCGGATTTCCAAGCATCCAAGCCACGAGTTCTGGGACGCGGACTTGGACTACAACGATGTGTCCTGCAAAATGCTTCAAGGCCCCAAGCAGATAACGGATGCTTGGCTGGCCGAGCTCGCTAGAAAACGAGGAGCTCGCCTCGCCACTTTCGATGCCGCTCTGCATCTTCTGCATGGGGACGTTGCCGAGAAGATTCCGTTTTTGTAGCTGAGTTGCTTCTCTTCTTGCGAGACGAATGATTTCGCTTCCCGTAGCGCGGAGCTTCAGCCCGCGTCCACGCTGCACGGGCCCGCGTTTCCAAGCTCGCCATTTTCCGGCTGGAGTTGAGATCGAGGCTGCTTAGATTCCTGTCGTTATGGTTTCCTCGACTTCCAGCTCTAAGCAACGCTACTGTCCGGCGCTCGACGCGATCGTCTCTCCGCAGCGTTGTGGAGAGGAACGCGTTACTAGGCTCAAGTGTCCGCTGACATGCCCCTTCAATCCCTTCAACCCCGACGCCCCTGAAGCCTTCGACGCGATTGTTGGAAGGGGAATGACTGGAGCTACGCGTTGGCTGGAGAAAACGGTGGGCCAGGAGGCCTGGGCCGATTGCTTCGGTTCGATGGAACGCCGTTTCCTGCCGGAACGCGATCTTCCGCTGATCGCCTACGAAGCGCAATGGTCGCTGCTCGACCGGGCTCTCAGGCAAGGGGACTTGCCGCAGCTGAAGGAGGCCTTTGCCGGCTCTGCTGATAGTCTGCGCAACGACGCTCGAATCGTGATCGAGAAGCTGGCTGGCAGCCAGGCTCTGCTGATCGAAATTGTGGTGGCCGACGACGCCCTGCCATACTATACGGCACGAGATGTCTTTCGTCCCGAGCAGGAGTATCTGTATGTGGATTTTGGAGACCAGGAACCGCTTGAGGAAGGCGCTTTGATGTTCGGTCGTTTCCTTCGCCACGAGAATTGCCTCTATGTCATCCCTGGCGTGTTCGTCGGTACTGCGGACGCGACGGACAGCATCGTCGCGGCGATACTGGATTACCTGCCCGATGGCTCTGCCCTTCCGGATTCGATGCAGAATAAACTGCCCGAGATTTGGAATCTCTGCGCTTCGATCCAGGATGAGCTAGATAGCGAGAGCGGCGAGATCCTCCAGGGAAGCGCGCCAAATCCCAATTCGGATGAACTCTATGCGGCGAAGCTCGAGCTGGCGGTCAGCAAGCTCGACGCGGTCAGCGCTCTGCGAGCTAACCCGGTTTTCGTCGAAGTAGATCCGCCCGAGTTCGGCGTGGACCCGTTTGGCGAATCGGTATTCGAGGCCCACGTATTGCCTGAGCCACTACCGCCAAGCGAGGAGTTCGAAGATTTCGACGACGAGCAGGAACAGCCGATCAAAGTCGGTACCCTACGCGTATTCGGCAGCAGTCTGGAAATCCGCTCCCTGAATCCCGCCGAACTAGGCCTTCTCAAAGCCCTGGTGCAGGAGCTCGTGCCTTGCCAGTAGCCGAAGCCCAACACCCCTTAGCCCACCTCAACCACACCCCCTTTCTGCGCAATAACCCTGATCAGCTGATCAGAGTTATTGCGCAGAAAGGGGGCGGCGAAGCTGCCTGAAATCGACGGACATTTTCTATTTTGCGAGAAACGAGGCGTAGGTCTTCCCTCTTGTCGCGACGGCCTTTTCTCCAAGATAACCTTTGGGCAGCAGCGGCTTGGGCAAGAAAGGATCCCTTTCGAATGCGTTTTGCCACAGGGTCGTCTCGCTTTGTATCCAGGAAGAGAATTCGGATGACCCTGGTTCGGGCCGTGAACTCTTGGCGTGAAGACTCAGAAGCTCTCGATACAGTCGATTGATCTCATCGAAGTTCCAGGCTCGCCTGACGAAATCGGCATTCGAACTCCGGGAAAACGAGCGTCCTTCGATAAAGGATACGGCGGCTGGATTGAACTTAAGCTTGGCCAGATCGGCATGCCACGAATCGTCGAAACAAGGCGTCACCCAGAGGCTGTGTTGCAGACAGCCGAAGCGCTGGGTTTTGAGCCAGGATATAAGCTCGCGTCGCATATCTTGCTGACGCTCTGGAAGATCGAAGCCGATGATGCGCCATTGCTCGTCCCATTCCCTGGACCATGCCTTGGCTGGGTCGAAGTCCGATGTCAGTGTCTTTCTACCGCTGGCGGTGACCTTCAAGCTCCATTTGCCGCTTTCCCTGGAGTCGTCCCATACGATCCAGCCCTCGTTCTCCATGGTCTTGAGGTGGCGGGTCATGGAGCGTTCCTCGGACCATCCGCCCGCTTTCATCAAGGAAGAGGTGGGAAAGATGCAAAACTGTGCGATGTCCGCGCCCGCCGAGGCGATCATCTCAAGGAGGATCTTCGATTTGTAGCCAAGTCGCATGGGTATGTAGCTGTTTTTTAAAAGAAGCGGAACGTTAGAAATGGAGCCCGTATAACCAAGACATGAAATCCGGATCTGCGCAATAACTCTGATCAGCTGATCAGAGTTATTGCGCAAAGAGCTGATGAAGGAGAGATGAATGCCCCCTAGTTGGGCGTCGCTCCGGTCTCCGTTTCCAGCAGAAGGTTGACTTGCTCGAGTCTGTCGGCGGCGCCCATGAGGAGAAGTAGGTCGCCTTCGTGTACGATCTCGTCGGGGCTGGGGCTGACGATGCGTTCGCCGGATCTTTGTATCCCAACTATGGTGACGCCGTGATCGGAGCGGAGTCGAGTATCTTTGATGGAGAGTCCGTTCCAGGGGCTTAGGGGCGGGATGATTTCCTTGGAGAAGCTGAAGGGAGAAGGCGCTGGCTCTTCGTCGCTCTTGGGCTGGTTGAGGTAGAGGCGAGCGGCCGCGATCTGGTCGGGCTCGCCGAGCAGGAAGATCTTGTCGTGGGGAAATAGGCGGGAGTGTGCCTGTATGTCCGTCAGATCGAAGCCTCCGCGTTCGATGCCGGCGATCGTCGCCCCGGTCTGGCGGCGCAGGTCGATCTCGTGGATCTCTTTGCCGGTCCAGCGCGACGATGCCTCGATGGTGACGGCCTCCACGGATACTTGCCAGGGGTCCTTGCGCTCGAGCTGGGTTAGGTTGGTGGCGATGCGCTTCTCGATCTGGCTGCGCGACTCGTTTTCCATGGCCTCGATGAAGGCGAGTTCCCAATGGTTGTGCATGTACACGAGTCTCTTCCAGAAGGCGAGGCCGAGTATGATGGCTCCGATGGAGAAGGCGAAGAACATCGCCCCGGAAGGAAAGAACTGGGCAGCTACGATGAGAAATACCGTGCCGTAGACGAAGAGCAAAAGCAGCAGTATCAATCCATTGAATACGGAACGAAAAGCGCCGCTGGAAAACTGCTGGAAGAGCGGCTTGCTCAATGCGGCATCGGAGAGGAGGAGAACGAGCACGTTGAAGTTGCGTACCGTATCCACGAGGAAGGGCAGGCTGAAGAGCAGGGAGGAGAGGAAGAGGATCTGGGAAAAGAACGTTTGCTCGATCGGCACGAAATCGGGCTTCGCAACGTGGTTGGAGACGATGGCGGCGCCGATTATGATGGAGTTGATGATGAGAAAGTAGAGCAGGATTCGGAAGATCGGTTTGCGAGCCAGGCTGATGGAGCTGCGGTTGAACGACAGCTCGAGCGTGTCCTGCCATTTCGCATACAGTTGGCAGAATTCCTTGAGCGCCTTCGGGGTGCGGGCTTCGATGAAGTCGAGAATGGTTTTTTCGCCTTTGATCAGGGCTGGGGTGAGCAGGATCGTAACGAAGGCCACGCCGGATGCGATGGTCTGCAGCTCTGGTCCGGTGGCAGCGTACTTGGCTCCTATTGCGGTGATGACGAAACTGAATTCGCCGATTTGGGCCTTGATCAGAGCGGCCCGACCAGCGGTGCGAGCTGGCTGCCCCGCGATAAAGAGTCCGAGCCAGCAAGCTGAAAACTTGCCTGCGATGACGACTGCGGAAACGAGCAGGATGACAGGGGCCTTCGCCCAGAGAGAGGAGGGTTCTATGAGCATGCCGACCGCTACGAAGAAGAGGGCGCAGAAGAGGTCGCGCAGGGGCTCGGTGAGGCTCTCGATCTTGTGAGCGAGTCGGGAGTTCGAGAAAATGGCTCCGGCCAGAAATCCGCCGAGCGCCCAAGAGAACTGGAATTGCTCGGCGATCAGGCTGACTCCGAAGATCAGGCCCAGCGTCACCATGGTTATCATTTCCGTAGTGCCGCGCGAGTCGAGGATGGCTATCAGGCGCTTGGCCCCCAGCTTGCCGATCAGAAAAACGGATACGATAAACAGTCCAATGAAGAAGGTCGTCTTGCCGAGGGCCGCGTAGTCGAACTCGCCCTCTACGGCCATGCCGCTGAGCAGGACCAGCAATAGAATGGCCAGAATATCCTCGAAGACCAGGATGCCGACCGCCTGCTGGCCGTGCTGGCGATTGAAGGAACCGTTTTCGCGCATCAGCTTTACGGATACCATTGAAGAGCTGATGGAGAGAACCCCGCCGAGAAACCAGCCATCCATGGTGGAGAGTCCGAGCCATTTGCTGACCTGCAGGCCGATGAAGACCATAAGCAGCGTCTGGAGAGCGAGTGCGGCGAAGGCGGGAGCGAAGACTTGGCGGACCTTCTCGAGGTTGAATTCCAGACCGATGTAGAACATCAGGAAAACCACGCCCAGCTCGCTGAGTTCCTGTACGTTGGACAGGGTGACGAGCGGCGGCCAAAGCCCGAGATTCGGGCCAAGGAAGAAACCAGCCGCGATGTATCCAAGAAGCGGTGGCAGCTTTATGCGGCTGAATACGATGGTTGCGACGGCTGCTCCGAGCATGATCCAGGCGAGATCGGCGAGGATGGCGGAGCTGGTCGCCGAGGCAGCAAGGGGCAGGGACAGGAGGTTTGGGAGAAGTTCAAGCGCGGTCATGGAAGGCGGTTTCGACGTAGCCTATCCAAGACCCGCCGAGTGGAAAGAGCGAAGTCGGGCAATGGTAAAGGGGTGGGAGTGCGTTGGCGCTCGAAGGCAGCATCGTATCCTCATCTTCATCCCCTTCTTCTTCTTCTGAGGGGAGTGATGAAGAAGCAGAAGTAGAAGAAGATGAAGATTGTCGTTGGAGAGCGAAAGGCCGCCTTCCTCCGGCCCTCAGTAAGGCAGCAGCATGAAGCAGAGCGCCAGGATCACGGTCGGAATAACCGCGCCGAGAGCCAGCTTCAGTGGAGCTACGCCGCCTTCGAAATACTTGGAGAGTATCGACTGTCCGGCTGGATTCGGGGCGTTGGCAATGACGGTGAGCCCTCCGCCGGTGACGGCTCCGGCGACCACCGAGTAGCGCAGCATGGCGGCTTCCGGCTCGCTGAAGGCGGGTACTTGGGATGCCAGGAAAGTGATCGCCGCGTTGTCATTGAAAGCGGTCAGCAGCGTTGCTCCGACGAAGAGCGGCAGCTCGGTCAGCGAAGAGAGCACCGGCGAGATCCACCAGCCTTGCAAGCCGCCGTGCGTGACTAGGCCGGCCAAGAAGAAGCCTACGAGGATTGGGCCCTTGAGCTGTATCTGGCTTTGGTGGTGGTCGGTGGCCATGGTGAAAGCCAGGAAGAAGAGGAAACCGCCGATGAACAGCGTTGGGTGGTGCAGCACCACGATGGTCCAGGCGAGAAATGCGGCATGCACCCCTGCTACCCAGAGAGGAGCGTAGTGTTCAGGAGGGCCCTCGTCTGGAGCGCTGGCCGCTTTGCTTTTCAGCTGAGCGAACGACTTCCGGAACATCGCATAATAGACCAGATTGGAAATGACGATGCCGATGGTCGCCTTCCAGCCGTAGTGAGTGAACATGAACGGCATATCCCAGCCCCAGGTACCGGCCACCATGAGCACGGGCGGCGCAGCGAAGTGAGTGAGGGTGCCGCCGACCGAAATATTCACGAAGAGCAGGCCGAGGGTGGCGTATTTGTGAGTTGGAGACGGGTTGAACTTGTAGAACTGCTGTCCGAGCAGGATGGCCGCGATGGTCATGGCGGCGGGCTCGGTAATGAAGGAGCCGAGCAGCGGGGCGATGGTGAGGATGGCAAACCAGTAGGCTGCCGGAGTGCGTCCGCCTAGCCCGGCGATGAGGGTGACGTTTCGTTGGGCGGACTGTACGATGGGGCGAGAGGAAGCGATGGCCATGAGGACGACGACGACCATGGGTTCGACGTAGTTGCTGTTGTCTATATAGTAGGTGAACACGTGCCAGCCTTCGCCCAAGCCGCCCTTCATGAATAGGATGGCGCCCATGAGCGGGATCAGCCATAGGCCGAATATGGCTTCCACCTCGCCGAGGAAGTGGAAGAGCGTGGCCTTGAAACTCACGGGATGCTTTTCCCCGTGGGTCTTGATGAGGCCTGCCTTGATTTTCGCTTGATGCTCGTGCTCGTACTTGTGGGCCCTCTTCATGAGCGAGCCCGCCACGAAGGTGTGGCCAATCGCCAGGAAGAAGATCGCTGTGGCGACTACGTTGAACGGGTCCTCGTTGGCCCTCAGCTTGAGCGTTTCGATCAAAGTCAGATCCCTACCCAATTCGGCTGCGGCCTCCGCTTCAGCGGCTACGTAGGTTTCCTGTTCCAGCGGAAAAGGTTCCATGTCGTGGGAATCGGCTCCATGCGGGGCGCCGGCTGCGGCGAGTTCGATTCCTGGGATGGCCAAAACGGCGCAAGCGAGGAAGATAGAAGAGGAGAGGAGTCGTGTGAATCGCATTGTCTAGGATCGAGCGGTGAATCTCTGAGCATCGGCTGGGAGGCCGATTGGCGTTACTTCTCAAGGATGAAGCAGGCATGGCGGCAAGCAGAATCTATTCCGCTGTGGTTGGGAGTGGCACGATTGGAAGCGATGCCACTACTTTGAATCACACCCTGCGGGCGACATTGCGGCGAGGGCAGAACGCAGCTTGCGTTGCGGAGCGTTCTTGATTGTCTGTTTTGCAGTCCGGAAAAAGATGAACCTCTTCAAGTCCACAGTTCTGATCCTAGCGCTATGCATCGCGAATCCGCTTTGCTGCTGCCTCGAGCTGTTTTCTTCGGAGACCGGTTCGACTGGGAGTTCTGGGGCGTATTCGTGCTGCTCTCAGTCGAGCGATGCGGCCGAATCTGAAAAGGATCTGCCCGAGGAGTGTTCGCACCAGCTGACCAAGTCGTCCCAGATTATGGACGGAGAAATTGGATTCTCGTTGGCTAAGCCTCTCGCTTTCTCTTCGGGCCATTTTGCGGCCGATCTCTTGGAGGCGACCGTCTTGCGCGACGTTTCGGCCTCATTGCCAGCGACTGACGTCACCGCTCTTCATAGTCTGGTCGGGGTTTCTCTGGCCCAGGCGTATTGCGTCTGGACACTTTGAAGCGGACGTAGCGCGTCGCTTCGTTCCGCGACCGCAGACGGCATAATCTTCTCGGTCTCTGCGGCGTGACGCGAGTGCCAGCCCTACGCAGACGAGGTCCCGCCCTGTGAGATCCGCATTACGCCTGCCTTTCGTCCCCATCCCTAAATTCTCGATACACCTGTACTGATTTCAAATACCCTCTCCAAAATGAAGAAAAGCCAGATTTGGATCGCTACGGCCTTCGTCAGTGTTGCGGCGTTTCTGCTTGGACGTTGTTCGTCTCCTTGGTCGCCGCCCGACTCATCCGCCGTTCGGGCTGCCGAACAGCAGGTTTGGACCTGCTCCATGCACCCGCAGATTCGTTCTGCCGAGTCCGGTCAGTGTCCTCTTTGCGGCATGGACCTGATCGTGAGCGGTGGGGGTGGCGATCCCGATTCCTTCCAGCAGTTCGAGCTTTCCGAATCCGCCGCCGCGCGCGCTCGCGTGGAAACCGTAGCTGTCGAAAGGAGGCCAGCTGAAAAGCGTATCAGCCTGGCGGGGACGATCGACTTCGACCAGACACGAACCCGTTCGCTGACCGCTCGCTTTCCGGCTCGAATCGACGAGCTGTTCGTCAACTTCAAAGGCGTCAGCGTTGGCCTTGGAGAGCATCTTGCCCGCGTCTACAGTCCAGAGCTGGTCACTGCCCAAAAGGAGCTCCTGCTCGCTTTCGAACGCGATCCCGAGGGCCGCTTTGTTCAGGCTGCCCGCCAGAAGCTCCTGCAGTGGGATCTGCTTGAGGAGCAGGTTGAAGAGATCATCCAGGCGGGTGAAGCCAGCGAACTGGTCGAGCTCAAGGCTCCCGTCGGAGGCGTGGTGATCGACCAGCTGGTCAGCGAAGGAGACTATGTGAATACCGGCACGACCATGTTCCGCATCGCCGATCTGACCCAGCTTTGGCTCATGCTGCAGGCCTACGAGTCCGATCTCAAATGGCTGCGATTGGGGCAGGTCGTCACGTTTACCGTAGAGGCCTATCCCGGAGAAACCTTCGAGGGGAAGGTCTCTTTCATTTCCCCGGAGCTGGACATGGCGACGCGAGTGGCTCACGTCCGTGTCAATGTATCCAATGATTCGGGACGACTGAAGCCGGGCATGTTCGTTCGCGCCACGGCCAGCGTTCGTCTAGCCTCTGGCGGTCTGGCATTCGCTCCCGAGTATGCAGGCAAGTGGATCAGCCCGATGCACCCCGAGATCGTGAAGGACGAGCCGGGCCAGTGCGACGTTTGTGGCATGGATCTGGTTTCCGCCGAGAGTCTTGGATACGTGAGCGATCCCGACGCCGAGCCGCCGATAGTGGTGCCTACTTCGGCTGTTTTGCGCACTGGCAAACGAGCTTTGGTCTACGTGGCGACCAAATCGGAAAGCGGTTCGGCCTACGAAAGGCGAGAAATCGTGATCGGACCTCGGGCGGGCGACGTTTTCACTGTAGTCTCGGGGCTTGAGGAAGGGGAGCAGGTCGTTTCTCGGGGCGCTTTCAAAATCGATAGCGCCATGCAGATCCAAGGCTTGTCGAGCATGATGCAGTCCTCCTCGCCTCTCGAAAGCCTCGACGAGCTCGATCTCGAAACCGCTCGCTCCATCCTGCCGCTGTATCTGAAAATTCAGGACGCTCTCGCTGCGGATGACGCCGCAGCGGCCCGAGAGAACGCCGTTGCCCTGCATGAGCTGCTGGGGCATGACTCGCCATTGGACTCCAGTCTGCATGGCATAGAGTCCGCTGATGGAATCGAAGAGATGCGTCGTCCGCACTTCGAGATCCTAAGCGCAGCCCTGATCGAATCGGTGGAGCGAGATCCGGCGGCTTTCGAAGAAGATCTGTGGCGAATGAATTGCCCCATGGTGTATCCAGATCGTGGAGCCGATTGGCTGCAGAGCGATGCGACTCTGCGAAATCCCTACTTCGGAGCAAGCATGCTGAGCTGCGGTACGGAGGTGAGGAGGTACTGATGAAGGGCGATGGTCGAACCGTAGCGCGGAGCTTCAGCCCGCGGCCGCAATGGTTTGTTTATCCTCATCCTATTCTTCATCCTCATCTTTATCATGGGATGAGGATGAAGAAGAGGATGAGAATGATGAGAGAATCGCGGACGCGGGCTTCAGGCTTCGCTCTTCGAGCTACGACCCGACTTCGAAAGCTCCGCGCTACCCCTCATGACTGACCGCGTCGTAAAGTTCTGCCTGGAGAACCGGCTGATCGTCGGCTTGCTCGCTCTTCTGCTTGTTGGGTGGGGTCTGGTCGTGGCTCCGTTCGACTGGAAGCTCGACTGGATTGAGCGGCGGCCGGTGGCGGTCGATGCGATTCCGGACACGGGCGACAACCAGCAGATCGTATTCACGCAGTGGGATGGCCACTCGCCGCAGGACGTCGAAGACCAGATCACTTACCCGCTGACCAGCGCTCTGCTTGGCTTGCCCGGAGTGAAGTCGATTCGCAGCAGCTCGAGTTTCGGTTTCTCTTCGATCTACGTGATTTTCGACGACTCGGTTGAGTTCTACTGGTCGCGCAGTCGGATTCTGGAAAAGCTCGCCAGTCTGCCTCAGGACGCCTTGCCCTCGGGCGTGCAACCTCGGCTGGGTCCGGATGCCACGGCTTTGGGCCAGGTGTTCTGGTATACCATTGAAGGTCGGGACGAAGCAGGAAATCCCACCGGTGGTTGGGATCTCGAGGAGCTGCGCAGCGTGCAGGATTGGCAGGCGCGCTATGCCCTGCAGGCGGTGGAAGGCGTGTCGGAGGTGGCCTCGGTTGGCGGCTTCGTCAAGGAGTATCAAGTGGATGTGGATCCTGACGCTCTGCGTGTATTCGGCGTTACCCTACAGCAGGTATACCAGGCTGTGCGGGACAGCAACCACGAGGTCGGAGCCAAGACTATCGAAATCAATCAGGTCGAGTATCTGATACGGGGCTTAGGCTTCGTCCGCAGCCTGGAGGATCTGCGCCAGGCGGTTGTGATGGAGCGGGATGGCGTGCCGGTGACTCTGGAGCAATTGGCGGAGGTAGAGCTTGGTCCGGCTACGCGCCGTGGGGTGCTGGACAAGGGTGGGGTTGAGGCGGTGGGCGGCGTTGTGGTGGCCCGTTTCGGAGCGAATCCTCTAGAGACGATCCAGCGGGTGAAGCAGCAGATCGAGCGTATCGAGCCGGGCTTGCCGAGCAAGACTCTGGCCGACGGTCGGGTGAGTCGATTGAAGATCGTGCCGTTCTACGATCGCAGCGTCCTGATCGGGGAGACCTTGGATACGTTGGAGATCGCTTTGCGTCACCAGATTTTGGTTACTGGATTTGTGGTGCTGCTCATGGTTATGCGACTGCGAAGCGCGGCGCTTATTTCCAGCGTGTTGCCGCTTGCCGTATTGACCGCCTTTGTGGCGATGAGCCTGTTTGGAGTGGATGCCAATGTTGTCGCCTTGTCTGGCATCGCCATCGCGATCGGCACGATCGTCGATCTAGCGGTCGTTCTGGTGGAGAATTGCATGCGACGGCTCGAGGAGTCCCCCGAGGAGGAGTCCCGGCGTCGCGTGATTTTCAAGGCCAGTACGGAGGTGAGCGGGGCTATCCTGACGGCAGTGCTGACGACCGTGGTGAGCTTTCTGCCGGTCTTTACGATGGTAGCTGAGGAGGGACGGCTGTTTCGACCGCTGGCCTTCACCAAGACCTTCACCCTCCTGGGCAGCATATTGCTTGCTCTGACCGTGGTGCCTGCCCTGGCGTATACGTTTTTTGGAAGCGGAAGGCTTTTCCGTAGCCGCGTTCGTGAGAACGCCAAGGTAGGGCCGGACCGCCGGGCCGGCCGCGTTGCAGGAGAAAAACAGGCCGATGCGGCCGGCCCGGCGGTCCGGCCCTACCTTGGAAACAGGTTTGGCGGCCGCTTTTTCAAGCGCGTGGCAACTATCCTCGTGGCGATCGCTCTCGGCGTTCTGCTCGCTTTGGACTGGGAGCCGTTGGGGCCGCATGCCGATCTGTCGAACGTGGTTTTCACGCTGCTGCTTCTTGGCGGCGGCGTGCTGCTCTCTCGGCTTCTGGTGCGCTGGTATTCCGTAATCATGGCTTGGATACTGGAACGCAAGGCGATGTTCTTGACCTTCTGTTTTGCTGCCCTTTTTTCGGGCGTCCTGGTCTGGCTTGGCTGGAGCAAGGTTTTCGCCTTCGCTCCGGATGCGATCAAACGAACGGATTTCTGGAAGGCGTCTGCGGAACGTTTTCCGGGTCTTGGGCGCGAGTTTATGCCGGCTCTGGACGAAGGCGCTTTTCTGTTCATGCCGAGTGTGATGTCCCATGCCTCGATCGGCATTGCTACCGAAGTTCTCTCATTGCAAAATCAGGCGATCCAGGCCTTGCCTGAGGTCGAGGATGTGGTTGGCAAGGTTGGACGGGTGGAAAGCGCTCTCGATCCAGCTCCGCTCTCCATGATCGAAACCGTGGTGACCTACAAATCCGAATACAAGCAAGACGATCAGGGGCGGATCCTACGCTTTGCTTGGAACGAGGTTTTGGGGGAATTCGAACGCGATGCGCATGGCGAGCTCGTGCTCGACGATCACGGTAGTCCCTTTCGCCAGTGGCGTGACGAGGTTCGTAGCGCGGAAGATATCTGGAACGAAATAGAGCGGGTGGCGAGAATGCCGGGGGTAACCTCGGCCCCCAAGCTGCAGCCTATCGAGACGCGTCGCATCATGTTGCAGAGCGGCTTGCGGTCCCCGATGGGGCTCAAGATCTTCGGGCCGGACTTGGAAACGCTGGACGAGGCGGGACGTCGGCTTGAAGAGGCTTTGCAGCGGATACCGGTTTTGCGCCGCGAGACGGTTTTCGCGGACCGGACGGTCGGCAAGCCCTATTTGGAGATCGAGATCGATCGGACTGCCATCGCTCGCTACGGGATTTCGATGCGGCAGGCTCAGGACGCGATCGACGTCGCTATCGGAGGTCGGCGCGTGATGCAGACCATCGAGGGGCGCGAACGCTATCCGGCTCGGGTTCGCTACCAGCGCGAACGGCGAGACTCGATCGAGGAATTGGAACGGATTCTGATCGCGTCTCCAGACGGTACCCAAATTCCCATTACGCAGCTTGCCAGCATTGCCTATCGGCGGGGGCCGCAGATGATCCGAAGCGAAAATTCCTTTCTGCTTTCCTACGTCTTGTTCGACAAGCAAAGCGGTCTGGCGGAAGTGGAGGTCGTCGAGACGGTGGCTGAGGTTCTGAGGGAGAAGCGGGCGAGCGGGGAACTGGTCTTGCCGCAAGGCGTCCGCTACGAATTTGCGGGCGCCTATCAGAACCAGGTGCGAGCGGCTAAGACTCTGCGTCTCGTCTTGCCCGTCGCCTTGATTGCGATCTGGATCTTGATCTATCTGCAGTTTCGTAGCGTCGGTACGACATTCATCGTCTTTTCCGGCGTGTTTTTCGCCTGGTCGGGCGGTTTCGTTCTGCTGTGGCTTTACGGGCAGGACTGGTTTTTGGACTTCAGTTTCCTCGGAAGCGAGATGCGGGAGCTCTTTCAGGTCAAGACGATCAACCTCAGCGTGGCGGTATGGGTCGGCTTTCTCGCCTTGTTTGGCATTGCGACGGACGATGGAGTACTGATCTGCACCTACCTGCGGCAGGTGTTCGCCGAGCGAAGTCCTAGCAATGCAAGTGAAATCCGCCGCGCGGTCGTCGAGGCCGGCGTCAGACGCATCCGGCCTGCAATGATGACGAGCGCCACTACATTCTTGGCCCTGCTGCCAATCATGACCTCGACGGGACGGGGATCGGACGTGATGCAGCCCATGGCCTTGCCCATATTCGGCGGCATGCTCTTCGCCGTCTGCACCGTTTTCTTCGCGCCGACGCTTTACTGTCTCGTAGAGGAACTTAAGTTGAAACGAACGTCTAAAACCAAACCCCTAGAAACATCGTTATGAAAAAACAGATAGTCGGACTCATTCTAGCCTTTGCGGCTGTATCCAATCTTCACGCGCGCTGTGGCGGCTGCGGCGCAGGCGCCAATGCCGACCACGATTACGCCAAAAAGGGCTCCTGTTCGGGAGCCCAGCTCGAAAGCTACTTCCAGACGCAGGTGGCTCTGGCGAACGACGATCTCGCAACCGCTCGGGCTGGAGCGAAGGCAATGCTTGCCGCCGTTGAATCGATGTCTTGCTCGGCGAAGAGCGCCAACTGCTGCTCTCAGGAGCTTGCCGGAGTGCAGGCTATCGCAAAGGCTGAAGACATCTCGGCTGCCCGGCTGGCATTCAAGGACTGGTCGGATGGCCTGGTGGCCAAGATGGAGAAGGGTGGCAGTCATGCGCAGGCCGTCTACAAGATGCGCTGCCCGATGGCTTTCGACAACACTGGCGCGGCCTGGCTGCAGTCGAGCAAGGACCTGCGCAACCCCTATTTTGGAGCCTCCATGTTGACCTGTGGAATGCTTGCGTCGACTTACGAAGCTGGCGAAAAAACCGCTTGTTGCTGCACGCAAGGCGAATGCAAGGATTGCGTAAGCTGCGAGGATTGCGATAAATGTGAGAAGTCTGGCGCCAAAGCGTAGTATGGGCAAACGCTGGGCGCTGCTCGGCGGCGCTCTGGCTTTTCTGTCGATGCTGTCGGTAGCGGTTGGCTTTTCCGGTTGCATGAGTTTTCAGATGACGGACAAGGAGGTCGCTCGCCGCTTTGCCGAAGCGGGACAGCCGCAACCTCGGCTCTACCGGCACGAAGATGCCCAGGGAATGATATTCGTGGCCCGCTCCGGGCAACATACTGGTCCCTCTGTCGTTCTGGTGCACGGTTCGCCTGGGAGCTGGGATAGTTTCATCGGTTTTCTCGTAGAGCCGTCGTTGAATTCCCGATACGCGGTGACGGCGGTGGATCGGCCTGGCTTCGGGCGAAGCTTACCGAAGACTGCCGAGCCATCCCTTATGGCGCAGGCCAAGCGTATCCACGATGCGGTGGCAGCTAGCGGCGCTCCGATGCCTGCAATCTGGGTTGGTCACTCCCTGGGCGGCCCAGTGATCGCTCGCCTTGCGGTGGATTTTCCCGACGCGGTAGCTGGTCTAGTATTGGTTGCTCCATCCATGGATCCGGAGCTGGAAAAGCGCAGGTGGTTTAACTGGGTAGGCAAGTTTCCGCTCGTTCGATGGTTGCTGCCCACCGCCTGGAGAAACAGCAACGACGAGATCTTTCCCCATCGGAGGGAACTCGAAGCCCTTCGACCCGAGCTGGGCGAAATTGCCGCTCCCGCGATCGTGATACAGGGCGAAAAGGATTCGCTAGTTCCGCCAGGAAATGCGGCCTATGTGGTGGAGGCCTTAGAGCGAGCCCAAGTCGAGCTTCGCATGCTGCCGGAGGCGAATCACTTCATTCCCTGGACGGATCCGCAGGAGATTGCTCGAGCGATAGAGGATCTGATTCAGCGCTAGAATTCGCTCCGCGTGGCCATCCGCGTTCCCCAGGAAACTCCGCCCCGCTGCGCAAACAAAACTTCAACGTTGAAGTTTTGTTTGCGCAGCGGGGCGGATGATTCGAGTGGCAAGTTCCTGCCCGGCGTCGCATCGCGCGCGGGCTAAAGCTCCGCGCTACGTTAACACGCTTGGCGCGAGGCTAGCTGCGGGCGAGCCGCCCGCGTTCCCAGTTTCTTTAGCGCTTGCTGGCTGCCTGTGGATTTCCGTCAATGTACGGGATGAGGCGGCTGAAGAAGAGAAAATCATGGTTGTTGCCGACGATAGGATTGGGATGGCTGGTTCTGGCGTCGTTTTTCTTTTTCGGCTGTGGCGACGGAGAGGGGCCGGAAGCCGTCGTCGCTCAAGTGGAGTCCCACGACTGGAAGTCCCCGCAGAGCTGTCGGGCTTGCCACGAGGAGGAGTACCAGCAATGGCTGCGTAGCCACCATGCGATCGCCAACCGCGAGATGGACTCCAGCTTGGATGCCGAGGCGTTTGCCGCTGGCGGGATCGAGTCCGCCAACGGCAAGCGCTACAAGGTGGGAGAGACAGATGGTCGCTATTTCATAACACCTTCGGAAGAGGATGCTCAGCGGGGCGAGCCGGATGCGGAAGTCGTCGCTGCGATTGGCGAGTATCCGCTTCGCCAATACTTGGCCAAAGGTCGGGACGGGCGCCTCCAGGCTCACGCCATGAGCTGGGATACGGAGAAGAAAGAGTGGTTCGACGTCTTTGGCGAAGAGGAGCGTTCGCCCCACGATTGGGGGCATTGGAGTTCCCAGGGGATGAACTGGAATTCGAACTGCGCCTTTTGCCATATGACGGAGTACGACAAGGGCTACGACGCCGTGGCCGATAGCTACCATTCGACCTGGACCAGCCAGGCGATCACCTGCATCGCATGTCATACTGGTTTGGAGGGTCACGCCGAAAGGGCGAGAGAAGAAACGTATGAAAAAACGGATACTATTTCGCGAGCCTTGCACATGGAGAACTGCGCGAGCTGCCATGCTCGGCGCGAGGAAATATCGCCTGGGAACTTCGAGGCGGGCGAACGCTTTCACGACCATTTCCGGCTTATGCTTCCCGATCACCCGACGGCCTATTTTCTGGGAGGTCAGGCGAATGAGGAAAACTATGTCTACGGTTCGCTGATGCTGAGCCGCATGGGCGAAATGGGGGTGAGTTGTCTGGATTGCCACAATCCGCACAGCCACGAGCTGATCTTGCCGACGGAAAACAACGCTTTGTGCATGCAGTGTCATGCGGGCGGAGTTCGTGGGGCATCGGTGATTGACCAGCTTGCTCACAGCGGTCACCCGGCTGGCTCTTCTGGAAACCAGTGCATCGAGTGTCACATGCCGTCGCGTACCTACATGGCGCGAGATCCTAGACGCGATCATGGTTTCACCATACCCGATCCGTATTTGACTCGCGAATACGGAACGCCGAATGCGTGCAGCTCGTGCCATGAGGAGGAGGGTCTGGAATGGGTCGAGGCCTCGTTCGATAGGATGTATGGAGCGGGCGAGCGTGTCGCCGAGCGACGTCTGCGCGCCTCGGTCATGCATGCGGTTCGCGAGGGAGAGCTGGACTCGCCTGAGCCGATCCTGCAGCAATTGGAGGGCGAGACGAACGACTATTGGCGGGCGGCCTGGTTGAGGCTTCTGCTCCCGTTTCGCGAGGATGGCCGAGTTCAGGATCTGGCGAGGAGAGCGATAGAATCCGAATCGGCTCTGCTGCGTTCCGCTGGCTACGAGTTGACCGGCTCCCGTGAAGCGGCGGAAGACCCGGCCCGTCTTGTGCGCATCCGGGCGATGGATACGCTTTTCAGTTACCAGGCTCGTAGCGAGGAGTGGCGGCAATACGCTCGAAACAACGCAGACCGGGTTGCTGGAGCGCTGCGCATGGCTGAGTGGGCTCAAGCGGAGAGACGGGTCGAAGATTTGGTTATGTACGCCGAGCGCGCGGTGGCGATGGACCGCAATACGGCGCTGGTCCGCTACGACGTAGCCATCTTGCTGGATCGCGCCGGCCTGGGCGAGCAGGCTTTGAAGCATCTAAAGGTCGGCAGCGCTTTGGATCCGAGGACGGGCTTGTATGATCACGCGATCGGCTTGGTCCTCGCAGAGATGGAGGACTATGCCGGAGCAGCGGTGGCGTTGAAACGGGCCCTGGTTCGCGAACCGGAGCAGGATCGCTGGTGGTACACGCTGGCTATTGCGCAAACGCGGGCGGGGGATGTTGGGAAGGCGAGAGAGAGCTTGGCGAGGGCCTTGGAGCTGGCTCCGGAGAACGCGGAGTATAGGGTCTTCGCGGAGCAGCTGGGGCTTGATCAGTAGCGCGGAGCTTCAGCCCGCGTCCGTATCGTGGTTTTCTGTGTTCTTACGAATGCGGCTACAGTTATGGCCGCGGGCTGAAGCTCCGCGCTACGGTTACGCTTGCGCAGATGGTGGCTCTATTCTCCGTAGTGCGACCACATTCGTAGAACGTGCACGGTTTTCCTGTCCTCGAAAATTTC
Organism: Pelagicoccus sp.; assembly: GCA_028284635.1. Classification (GTDB taxonomy): domain Bacteria; phylum Verrucomicrobiota; class Verrucomicrobiia; order Opitutales; family Opitutaceae; genus Pelagicoccus. Next base: position 5,153 of record JANQRJ010000062.1, on the reverse strand, counting down.
ATATACAATCCTGTGTTGTATATTGATTCGTCTTGAGTAGCAGCCCTCTAGACTGCCTTTCAGGACACCAAACCTCGGCGGATTTTGGAATGGATCGGCCTTTAGGGTTTCGATCAGCTTGATCGCTTTGTCTTTGAGGCCGCTTTTCTTGAGCTTCTGCGCATCTTTCTGGGCCTGTCGCGAATAGACTATTTCGTAACTCACCAGTCTAGGTCGGCCGATGCTTTTTCAATACCTTCAGCGCGAGCTTTTTGGATGGATTCTACCATGCCGGGAATGGATTGAAGGTATAGAGTCTCTTTTATTGAACGCCAATCATCCTCGGAAATGAGAACGGCGTTGCCTCGCTTGCCTGTGATTTGGATGGGCTCGTGCGAGGCATTAGCCTCGTCGATTAGAGCGTAGAGATTTCCTCTGGCTTTGGTGGCAGTCACGGTAGTCATAGTTTGATTGCGTACGTAAAAACGTTCGTTTGTCAAGCTTTCTAGTCCAACGACTTGGAAGTAACAAGCCGTAGCGCGGAGCTTCAGTCCCGCGTCCGTCGGAGACCCTTAGCATTTTCGAAGGGCGATGAAGGATCCAACCGATGTGGCCGCGGGCTGAAGCTCCGCGCTACGGTTACGGATCAGGTGCAGTTGCTTTACCGCTGGGAGCGTTTGCGTTGGGTGAAGTTCAGGATGCGCTTGCGCAGACGCAGGTGGTTGGGGGTGGCTTCCACGAATTCGTCGCTGGCGATGTATTCGATGGAACGCTCGAGGGAGAAGGTGACGGGCGGGCTGAGTTGGATGCCTTTGCCTTCCCCCTGGCTGCGGAAGTTGGTGAGCTGCTTGGCTTTGGTGGGGTTGACGGGGATCTCGCCTTGTCGTGGATTTTCCCCTACGATCATGCCTTCGTAGACTTCGACGCCGGCGCCGACGAAGAGCTTGCCGCGTTCTTCGAGGGCGGCGAGGGAGTAGGCGGTGGTCTTGCCGTTGTCCATGGAGACGAGGGTGCCGCTTTTGCGGGTGACGATCTCGCCGGCCATGGGGCGGTACTCCTTGAAAAGGTGAGACATGATGCCGTGGCCGCTGGTGGCGTTCACCAGATCGATCTCGAAGCCGATGATGCCGCGGGTGGGAATCTCCACTTCGAGAAAGACGATGCCGTTGCGGGTTTCCATGTTGGTCATGATGCCGCGTCGGTTGTTAAGGTTCTCCATGATGCCGCCCATGCAGTCTTCGGGCAGCTCGATCCACAGGGTTTCGAAGGGCTCGCAGGTCTTGCCGTCGATCTGCTGGGTGATGACGGTGGGGCGGGAGACGAGAACTTCGAAGCCTTCGCGGCGCATGGTCTCGACGAGGACGGCGATCTGCATGGCGCCGCGAGCGGAGACGTTGAACAGGCCGCTGGTTTCGCCTTCTTCGACTTGGATGGAGACGTTGGTCTTCATCTCGCGGAAGAGGCGTTCGCGGATCTGGCGGGAGGTGACGAGCTTTCCGTCTCGTCCGGCGAGCGGGCCGTCATTGACGGCGAACTGCATCATGATGGTGGGGGGATCGATCTCGACGAAGGGGAGGGCTTCCTGGTCCTCGCGTTGGCAGAGGGTTTCTCCGATATCGACCTCATCGAAGCCTGCGACGCCGACGATGGTGCCTGCTTGCCCTTCGATAGAATCGGCCGATTTGAGGCCACTGTACTCGAAGCATTTGGTGACCTTGACGCGCTCGCGCTTGCCGTCCTGCTTGACGCGGAGGATGGTGTCGCCGGTCTTGACGGTGCCGCTGAGAATCTTGCCGATGGCGACACGGCCGACGTAGTCGTCCCAGTCGATGTTGGAGACCAGCATCTTGAAGTCGCCTTCAGTGTCCGCTTCGGGAGCGGGGATGTGCTCGAGCACGGTTTCGAAGAGGGGAGTCATGTCGACGCGGGGATCGTCGAGATGGCGCACGGCGAAGCCGTTTTTGGCGGATCCGTAGAGGAAGGGAGCGTTGAACTGGTCGTCGTCGGCGTCGAGGGCGAGAAAGAGCTCGAGGACCAGGTCGTGCACGCGTTGGGGGTCGGCGTTTTCCCGGTCGAGCTTGTTGATCACCACGATGGGCTTGAGGCCGTGACCGAGGGCCTTGCGCAAGACGAAGCGAGTCTGGGCTTGGGGGCCATCCTTGGCGTCGACGAGCAGGAGCACGCCGTCGACCATCTTCATGACGCGCTCCACTTCTCCGCCGAAGTCGGCGTGTCCTGGGGTGTCTACGATGTTGATGGTCTTGCCGCGCCAGTGCACCGAGGTGTTCTTGGCTTTGATGGTGATGCCTTTCTCGCGCTCCAGGTCCATGGAGTCCATGGCGCGTTCGGCCACGGCTTGGTTTTCGCGGTAGACGCCGCCTTCCTGCATGAGCCGGTCGACGAGGGTGGTCTTGCCGTGGTCGACGTGAGCTATGATGGCGATGTTGCGGATGTCTTGGTTGCGTTTCATGGTGATCCTGGTGCCGAAAGGCGTCATCGAATGACCGGCGCGAGGCGCTTTGGCAAGCGTGGATGCGGGTGGTTTTTGGGGTCGCTGGGCTCGATACGAGTTCGGCTACTGGAAGCTGCAATCCCATCATTTCCGATCGAGCCCATGAGGGAGAGGTGCTGGTGGAGCTCATTGACAAGCGGAGGGAAAACTGCCAGCAACCTCGCTCCATCGCCATGGGAGATCCTTTCATTCATCGCCTCAAAGCCTTAGCGGACCCGATTCGGGTGAGGATCTTGAACTCGCTGCCTCCGGAGAACATTCACTCCCAGGTCTGCAATGTGACCGAACTGGCAGAGGAGCTGGACCTGCCGCAGTCGACGGTGTCGAGGCATCTGGCTATTCTGTTTCGCAACGATCTGGTGGAGCGAAAGGCGATGTGCCGCGACGTCTACTACTGGATAAATCGCTCCACAATGGACGAAACCTTGGCCGCTATCCGCAATCTTGGCCTGAAGGCGGAGTCTGGAGAGGAGGAGTAGCTCGAGCTGCCTAGAGATCGATTTGCAGAAAACAGTTTGACATATCCGCATATGCGGATTAATAGAATAAACTTCTGCAGAGCTTCTGCGCCCTTGCGACGCGCAGTTCTCTTCGATAAACTCTCAACGCGCTTTTAGAAACAGCAATGGAATACAGAAGTTTTGGACGAACTGGTATGAAAGTGAGCCCCCTTTGTCTGGGCTGCATGATGTTCGGTGGAAGGACGGAGCCTGAGGACTCGTACGCGATTATCGATCACGCTATAGATTCCGGTATCAACTTCCTCGATACGGCGAATGTCTACAGCCGCGGCCGTAGCGAGGAAGTCACGGGCGAGGCTTTGAAACGGAATGGCAAGCGTTCCTCTATCGTGTTGGCGACGAAAGTTCATGGCGTGATGAGCGACGAGGATCCGAATATGCGTGGGAACTCTCGGCGGCATATAGTGGAGCAGTGCGAAGCGAGCCTGAGACGTCTGAAGACCGACCATATCGATCTCTATCAGATTCACCGGCCGGACCCGGCGATTCCGATCGACGAGACTTTGCGGGCCTTGGACGATTTGGTTCGCTCTGGGAAGGTGCTTTACATTGGTACGACGACCTTTGCGGCCTGGCAGGTGGTGGAGTCGCTTTGGGCGTCTAGGGAGCTGGGGCTTAACCGGTTTATCAGCGAGCAGCCGCCCTACAATCTCCTAGATCGGCGTATCGAGCGCGAGTTGTTGCCTATGGCTCAGAGCTACGGTTTGGGGACGATGCCCTGGAGTCCTTTGGCGGGTGGTCTGCTCACGGGCAAGTACGAGAAGGGATCCCCGCCGCCGGAAGGCACTCGCTTCGGTCAGGAAAACCTGCCGCCTATGCTTGCCAGGCGCTACACGGAAGACGCTTTGGCAGTGGTGCAGGAACTGAAGTCCCTGGCTGAGGAAGTGGGTTGTTCCTTGTCCCAGTTTGCCTTGGCTTGGGTCATGCAGAGGCCTGGCGTCGTCAGCCCCATCATCGGGCCACGAACGATGGAGCAGCTTGAGGACAACCTGAAGGCGCTTGAGGTGGAGCTGACAGCTGAGGTTCTGGAGAAGGTCGATGAAATCGTTCCTCCGGGGAGCATGGCGAGTCCCTTTTACGAAGCGAATTTCGGTCCGCATTCATTCAGATTGTAAACGCGGATAGCCATGTCTGAATCGATAAAAAAAGTAGTAGTGACGGGTGGCTCAGGCAAGGCGGGCGTCGCTACGATCGAACATTTGGTCGAACACGGCTACGTAGCGCGCAGCGTCGATATAGCGCCTCTGAACGAAAGCGTGGGAAAGGTCGACGCGCTCACTGCGGATTTGACCGACTATGGCCAGACGGTGGAGGCGTTGCAGGGCTTCGATGCGGTGGTCCACCTCGCGGCGATTCCCGCTCCGGGCAAGTTGACCGAGGCGCGAACCTTCGATATCAACGTCAACAGCACGTTCAACGTTTTCCAAGCTGCGGTGTCGCTGGGAATGAAACGAGTCGTTTGGGCTTCCAGCGAAACGGTGCTGGGCTTGCCATTCGAGAGCGTTAAGCCGAAGATCGCCCCGATCGATGAAAGCCATGCTCCGTATCCGGAATCCTCTTACTCGCTTTCGAAGGTTGTGGGGGAGGAAATGGCCAAGCAGTTCAGCCGCCGCAGTGGGCTGCCTTTCGTTGGTCTGAGGTTTTCCAATATAATATTGCCTAACGACTACGAGCGTTTCGAAGGTTTCCAAGAGGATCCTTTCAAGCGAAAGTGGAATCTTTGGGGCTACGTCGATACGCGGGACGTTGGCATGAGTTGCCGCTTGGCTTTGGAGGCGGAGCTGGCTGGGGCCGAGGCGTTTATCATTGCGGCCGGCGATACGGTGATGCGGCGGAAGAATCGTGACTTGCTGGCGGCCGTCTTTCCTGGCTGCTCCTTGAAAGAGGGCACGGGTGATAACGAGACCTTGCTTTCGATCGATAAGGCTCGGCGGATGCTAGGCTATGAGCCCAAGCATTCATGGAGAGACGTCGTTGAGTGACTGTGTAGCGAATGTGGGAGCGTTCCCACATTTTTCGTGCCGTGTCATGCGTTATGCGTGGCGCGGATCCCGCAGAGCGCATAGGCGTCAACTTAACGTGAGAAGCATCCTTTGGAGGGCAACGCTCCGTCGTTGCCGCACCGGTTGTTCCCTCTGTAG
>JANQRJ010000044.1 GCA_028284635.1 Pelagicoccus sp. | reverse complement strand
GGCGTCAACTTAACGGAGGAAGCATCCTTTGGAGGGCAACGCTCCGTCGTTGCCGCGCCGGTTATTCCCTCTGTAGGCTCTGCGGCAATGACGGAGCATTGCCCTCCAGTCCACCGCCTTTTGGCTTAAGTTGACGCCAATGCGCAGAGCGGGATCGCATCCACGTTGTTTCTTATCCTCATCATCTTCTTCATCCTCATCTTTATCCTGGGATGAGGATGAGGAAGAGGATGATGAGGGCGAACTGCGGACGCGGGCTAAAGCTCCGCGCTACTCTCTGCGACATCGCGCTTGTCACGCGAAGCGATGTAGGATCCTCTTGTCTTTGCGCTTCCGCAAAGCCATATGCCAATCACAAACCCTCACTTATGGAATCGACCTTGACCCGCCGTGAGGCCTACTGGGCTCTGAATGGTCTGCCGTCGATTGGACCGGTCTCGCTCAATCGTCTGCTCGATCGCTTCGAGGGCGATCCTTGTCGGGCCTTGACTGCGAGTCGTTCCGAGCTCCAGTCGATCAAGGGCCTTCAGCGCAAGGCGATGGACGTGCTACTCGATTGGGAGCGGCATTTCGATCTGGTTCGCGAGATGTCTCAGGCTTCCAGCCGGGGCGTGGACTTCGTCTCTCGCGAGGATCCGGACTATCCGGAGCTTCTACGCGAGATTTCCGATCCACCCATTGGTCTGTATCGAATGGGCGAATACGATTTCAGGAAGCCCTCGATCGCCATCGTGGGCACGCGACACTGCACACTCTACGGTCAGTCTGTAGCTCGGAGTATGGCGAAGGATTTGGCGCTTCGCGGTTTTTGCGTCACGAGCGGTATGGCTCGCGGTATCGACACTATGGCTCACCGTGGAGCGCTCGAGGTAGAGGGCGGCACGACGGTCTGCGTATTTGGCTGCGGTATCGATATCGTGTATCCGCCGGAAAACGTCGATCTGTTTCGCGAGGCCCAGAAGAATGGGGCGGTCGTCTCGGAGTTCCCTTTCGGCCGTCGAGCGGATCGGCAGACTTTTCCGATGCGCAATCGACTGGTGAGTGGCATGTCCCATGCGGTGGTCGTCGTCGAATCCGAAGAGTCGGGCGGCTCGATGATCACCGCTCGCTTCGCGGGAGAGCAAGGCCGCCTGGTATGCGCGATTCCAGGACGCATCGATCATAAGGCGAGTTGCGGCTGTCATCAGCTTATCCGAGACGGTGCCTTGCTGCTTGGGAGTGTCGACGAGCTTCTGGAGGAGCTCGATCATCTGCAGGAGGTGCCCTTGCTGGATACGGGAGCGAGTTTGATGGAAAGGTCGGAGTCTCGTATCGATCTCGATGATACGGAACGGAGTTTCGTGTCGAGATTGCGCGGCGGCGAAGCTCTTGGGGTCGATGAGATGGCGGCCCTGTGCCAGCAGCCTGTGGCGGAAGTTTCGTCCGCGTTGATGATGCTGGAACTCAAGGGGGCGATCCAGAAGCGGCTCGATGGGCGCTACGAGCTGACTCACGGTTTTGGGGACTAGAGCGTCGGTGGACGCTTCCCGATTTCAACTGCGGTATCTAGTTTCGTGTCACGCATGGGATGTCGCAATCCGTAGCGCGGAGCTTCAGCCCGCGTCCGCGATTCGCCCTCCTCATCTTTATCCTCATCCCAGGATAAAGATGAGGATAAGCAACGAAGCGGACGCGGGCTAAAGCTCCGCGCTACGTTGCGAGCGCGACACTATTCTAGGCTGATTGCTAGACGACCGCTGGCAGGGCGACTTGGAAGACGCTGCCACCCTCTTCGCCGGATTCGACCCAGATTGCGCCTTCGTGCTGTCCGACGATCTTTCGGCAGATAGCCAGGCCTAGCCCGCTGCCCTGATATTCCTCTTGCGGATGGAGCCGTTCGAATCTCTCGAAAACCTTCTTGCGATACTCGGGGTCGATGCCGATTCCATTGTCCTTGATCGAGATCACCAGGTACTCGTCGAGCGGTTGCAGCGCGTCGTTGATCGCTTTGCCCGGATGGCGTGCGAAGGATATGGATACGCGAGGCGTCTTCTCCTTGCAGTATCGGATCGCATTGACGACGAGATTGCGAAAAACCAGCTCAAGCTGCCGGGCAACGCCGCGAACTTCGGGCGCTTGATCGGTCGATCCGATTTCTATGATGGCTTTCGATTCCGCCACCAGGGCCTGCAAATCGTCCATGGCGGTTTGGACGGGCTCGACGATTGAGAAGACGGAAGTGGGGGCGATCCGATTGTCGAGCGAGCAGTAGTCCTTGAGGCTCAAGATGAGATTGTCTAGGCGGTGGGCGGCTTTGATCACGAAGTCGACGTGGCTCAAGCCGGTTTCGTCCAGCTGGGACGCGTGGTCTTCTTTCAGTAGGGCAGCAAAGCCCGCGATCGTGCGGAGCGGCTCTCGAACGTCGTGCGAAGTCATGCGAGCGAAGTCGGCAAGTTCCTCGTTTGCCTGCTTGAGTTGGCTATTGGCTTTTTCGAGGCTTTCTTTCACGCCCATCAGTTCGGTCAAGTCGGTGTGGGCCCCGAGCATGCGAATGGGCTTTCCCGTCGCGTCGCGAATGGCCAAGCCGCGGCAGCGCACCCAGACGGTGGAGCCGTCCCTATGCCTGTAGCGCACGATTTGGTCGTAGGGATGGTCAGGATCGGCGCAGTGCTTTTCGAAGTTGTCGACGGCCTTTTGGAGATCCTCGGGATGGATGAGATTTTGCCAAGCATCCGCCCGGTGCGGCATTTCTCTCGGGTCTAAGCCGAGAATCTCCCAAAAACGTTCGTTCATCCACTCGTTTTCAGGCTTTTCGAGATCCCAGTACCAAAGGCCGTCGAGCGAACCGGTTTGCAGGAAATCGAAGATTGCGGGATCTTCCTGGATACTGTCGTAGAGTTCTCGCTTGAGATAGTGCTCGTCTTGCTCGGGATGGGAAGTCGCGTTCATGCTCTTTTGAGGTACAGGCCCTCACAACAAAAGAGCCCTGCAACGAGGGTCAAGCTAGCGCCTGGATTGGGAAGGCAGGACGCCCGTTATCCCGTGGGTTGCGTGGAAGTCGTGGTCGAGGGGGAGACGGATCGGAAGTTGGACGAGGCTGCTCGGAGGTGAGGCTTTGCTGGAGCTGAATCCCGACTTGTGGCAAGGCAGTGGGCGCTGCTATTGTTGATTACTGCCATGGATACGCTGAGACTTGTCGAGCCGGGACGTTTCGAATTCACCCAGACGGAGTTTGTGGAGGATAGGGGCGAGGGGATCGCGACGGTGCGGGTGCGGCATGTGGGCTTGTGTGGAACGGACATCCATGCCTATGCGGGGCGGCAGCCGTTTTTCGACTATCCGCGGATATTGGGCCACGAGTTGGGCGTGGAGATCGAGACGCTGTTGGGCGACTGCGGCGGCTTGGAGCCAGGCATGCGTTGTTCGGTGGAGCCTTATTTGGCTGAGACTGGAGATCGGGCATTTGCTAGAGGCAAGACGAACTGTGCGGCGAGCACGCGCTGTCTAGGCGTGCATGTGGACGGCGGCATGCGGGAGCGGATAAGCTTGCCGGCCAGGCTTCTGCATCCTTCGAGCGAGCCGACGGACAGGCTCGCTTTGGTCGAGACGCTGTGTATCGGACATCATGCGGTGGAGCGGGCTGCTTTGGAAGGCGACGAGCGGGTGGCGGTTGTCGGGATGGGACCTATCGGACTGGGGGTGGCTCTGTTCGCTCGCCTGGAAGGAGCATCGGTAGTTTGTATCGATATTTCGGAGACGCGACTGGAAAAGGCGCAGGAGTTGGTTGCCGGAGTGGAGATGCTAAAGCTTGAAGCGGGATCGAGTTTGAGCGAGAGCTGGGATCGGAGCTGCGGCGAGCGTCCTGAGGTTGTCTGGGACTGCACGGGCAACAAAGGTTCGATGGAGGCTTCGATCGAGTTACCGGGTTTCGGCGGCCGGATGGTTCTTGTGGGAATCCACAATGGCGAGATCGCGTTTTCGGATCCGAGCTTTCACAAGCGAGAGTTGAGTCTGATTGGCAGCCGCAATGCTCGGGCGAACAATTTCAAGCAGGTGATTGGACACATGGAGACGGGCCGCATCGATGTTTCGCCCTGGATCACGCATCGGTGTGCCGCAAGCGCGTTTCCGAGCGAAGTGGATCGTTGGTTGAAGCCAGGATCCGGGCTGTTGAAGGGTATAATCGAATTCTAAAGAGACGTAGCGCGGATCCCGCAGAGCGGGACCGCGGCCGCGTGGGTTCTTATCTTCATCATCTTCTTCATCCTCATCTTTATCCTGGGATGAGGATGAAGATGAGGAGAGGAGATGAGGAGGGCGAATTGCGGCCGCGGTCCCGCTCTGCGCATAAGCGTCAACTTAAGCCGAAAGGCGGTGGGCTGGAGGGCAATGCTCCGCCATTGCCGCAGAGCCTACAGAGGGAATAACCGGCGCGGCAACGACGGAGCGTTGCCCTCCAAAGGATGCTTCTCACGTTAAGTTGACGCCTATGCGC
>JANQRJ010000024.1 GCA_028284635.1 Pelagicoccus sp. | reverse complement strand
TGGGCGTCTCGCCCAAGTCCCTCTGGTTGAGTCGCTTGAGGCGAAACGCCTCAAGCAGCCCGCGAGACGCGGGCGCTCCTCAATTTATGCAGCGAACTTAGCTGACACCACACTAGAAGCTCACTTTCCGCTTCGGAGGTTCAAGCAACAGCTGACTCGATCCGTTGTCTCATTTGTTGACAAAAATCATGTTTTCCCATTTTTTGTAACCATGCCCTCAACTTCCGATATGCAGCAATTCGGTGAACGCCTGCGGCGAGCTCGCCTCATGCGCGGTCTCACCCTGCGCGACATGACTGAGCGCCTATCTGCCCAGGGCGTATCTCGATCTCACGCAGCAGTGCAGAAGTACGAAAAAGGTTCAATGGGGCCGGACTCGCGTACACTCCTTGCCCTAAGTCGCGCTCTCGACCTCGACCCCGGTTACTTTTTTCGATCGAAATCGGTGAGTCTTGAAACCATCGAATTTCGCAAGCTCGCGAAATTCCCCAAAAAGGAAGTGAACCGCGTAAGGGAGGAGGCTGCCGATTTCTTCGAAAAGTATCTGCAAATCGAGGAGATCCTCGAAATCAAAGCCGCCCCCTTGCCGCGCTACGACCTCCGCGATCTAGATCAGAATCGGGAAGTGGAATTGAGCGAGAAAGTAGAAGGCGCGGCAACAGCAATACGGAAAAAGTGGAAGCTTGGAGAAGCGCCCCTAACCAACGTGCACGAACTGCTGGAAGAACACGGAGTGAAAGTCAAGGAAGTCGAAGCGGACGAGAGTTTCAACGGATTCTCCGGCTGGGCCGACGAACGCACTCCAGTCATTGCTCTGGCCAAATGGCTGAACGCCGATCTGCCGCGCAAGCGCCTCACCGCACTCCACGAGCTTGGACACCTCACGCTCCTTTTTCCCGAAGGTCTGAACCACAAGCAAATCGAGTCGCTCTGCTTTCGCTTCGCAGGCGCTATGCTTCTGCCGGCAAACGTTCTCATCGCTCGGCTCGGCCGCAAGCGGAAAGATCTGATCAGCTCTCCCGAACGCATTGGCATCAAGGAAGACTGGGGTATCTCCATCGCCGCTTTGATGCGACGGAGCAAGGAACTTGGCATCATCACACCAAGCCAATGGAAATCGTTCAGCTTCCTAAACCGCGAGCACCGCAAACGCGAACCGGGTAACTGGCCAGGCAGCGAGACAGCCAACCGTTTCGAACAGCTAGTCTTTCGGGCTACAGCTCAGGAAATAATCACCCGGGCAAAAGCAGCCGAGCTACTGGACATGACTCTGCGGGATTTCGACGAATGCCTCTACAATACGGAGAACTAGAAGCTTGGGGCGTCTAAAGATCGCGGTGCAGGATGCGAACATCCTGATCGACCTAGAGCTGGCAAGCCTGCTCGACCTATGGTTCCAAGCAGGCATAGAAACTCATACAACCGACTTGATTCGCAGCGAGCTGGAGGAAGGAGAACATACCCAAGCTCTCGCCTACTTCAGCAGTGGCCACGTGCGTGAACACCAGCTCAACTGGGATGAGATCGTCGAAGTCTCTCGTCTCGAAAAAGAAGTAGGCAGCAAGGCAAAATTCAACGACTGCTCGGTGCTATTCCTCGCAGAAAAAATCAACGCCATACTTCTCTCTGGGGACAAAGCCCTACGCAAAGCAGGAGGTGATCGGCGAATCGAAGTGCGCGGCACACTCTGGATTTTCGACCAGCTCATCGCCAAGAAATTGCTAGCTCCTGAACTTGCCGCAGTGAAAATGAAAACTCTACTCAGTCTCAAACGCTTCCTCCCAAAAGCGGAATGCGAAATACGACTAAGGAAATGGAGCCCGGGCTAAAGAGCCTGAATCCAACAGCGATACGCTTCCCTACATGCCACCCTCGATGCTACGACTGAGTATCAGGACTTCGGCGCCGACGATCTGGGCTGCGGTCTGGCAATGAGCCAAATCGGCAAAGGAGATTCCCCTGGCTTCGCGAAACGCCTGTTGAGTCTGGGCGTCGGGCCAATCGCCTTCAGGGATAACTTCGTTGATCGTGAGGTCGGGAGTCACATTCCACCAAAGCGCTAGATCCTGGCCCATGCTCGACCATGGAGTCCGTATAATGTGGCCAATGACTTCTCCGCCGTTGCCGCGCACGCGCAGGCCTGTGGTCTTCTTGCGGTCGATTCCGTTGCCGTTCGCGCTGTCCAGGTACCTGTCGATCTCGTCAATCACTTCTCCGCTGTACATCTGCTCGACCAGCTCGACCGACTCGCCGTTCGGAAAGGAAGCGTATGCGTGATCCAGCATAGCGAGGACTCGCAAGTCATCGCCCCAAGCGAGTTTCGTCACCTCGATCGTCTTCAAAGCCGAGCGAACCACGATAAGAGCAAGATCACGGCCAGCGGCGCTAAGACCCGAAAATGCGTCCGTAGCTAACGATCTTCCGTCTTCGCTCACCAGCTTCCGAACCTGGGGGCCAGTGAGTCCACGCAGCGCCTGCTGGGCCTCTTCGCTGAGAAGCTCGGCCTTGCCACTGGAGCGGCAGCGCTGAAAGGAGAAACCGGCGATACGCAGATCGCAGTCGAAGGACCAGGCAATCTCCACCATGCCCCAAGGCCCGATTTCCGAACGCACATGGACGAGACCAACCGGACGCGAATCGGCTGCGGCAACGTAGAGCGTATGGCGGCCCAACTCGTTGAAGTGCAAACTGAAGGGCAACCGCTTGGCGAGCTCTAGACGAACAGGATCGCCAATGGTGCGAACGATCGAGCGGTAGGAGTCTGCCTCCGGGTGCAGCTGGTAGATCGCCTTGACCGGATCGCGCAAGGCGCAAAAGGCCTGAGCGGAAACGGTTGGCGCCTGAGCGAGGCCCACTAGCAGCAGGAGAAAAACTGAGAGAATTTTCGTATTCATAATATGGATTCTTGAGTACCGATGAACTACAGTCGGTAGCGGACCTGCATGAGAAACGCGTTGGCGCGGACGCCGGCGCCAGGCGAACGCAGTCCCCTCTTCCACATCGCGCTAAACGACCAATGGCTGCCAGGGGCGTACCGCACTCCGAGGTTGCCTGTCAGCGAAGTCTGCCAACCACTGGGAGGATTCGAGCGAAAGGACTGAAGCTGGTAGAAGACCATCCAGCTCTCGGAAGGGTTGTACCAGTCGAATTCCAGGATGGAGTTCAGGACGTCAACCCCCTCGTTCTCCCCCGCAGAAACCTCCGCCAAGACAGTCAGCGGAGCGACTTGCCAGATGGCGTCCACTCCGATTCTGCTCCGACTGACAGTGCGATCCGCCACGCCAAAGTTCTGGGACTGGCCCTCGAAGAAGGACAGCCCGACTGCGAGATCCTTGTCGCGCGATGTCCCGATGCGACCAGCGAGCAAATAAGGATCTCCAGTATCCGAATACTCGATACCACTCCCACGAAGCAAAGCCAGCTCGTATTCGAACGTCGCTTTCTCCGCATTCAAGCTGATGCCCCAGTCCGCTTTCACGCCGATGTTCGGCCCGTGCATGAAGTCGCGCAAGGTGCCGTTGGTGTTGACCACATGTTCCAGGCCAAAAGGGACTTCCATGTGACCCACCTTGAAGTTCGGCAGATCCTTGCCGAGGTCGGTGAAATTGATGTTGAGAATGCGGTAGACGAGCTCCGAGTCGTCCGGACCCTCGAAGAATCCAGGTCGAGCCGCCATGTCTTCCAGTTTCGTAAAATAGGTCTGGACGGTAAGCATCGCCCAATCCCCGCCGCGGCCGCTGAAGACCTTGTAGAAGTCCAGCCCGACCACATTCACGTAGGCCGAGGCGTCCGCGTTGAGGTTGCGGACCAGCCGCGAAGAAAAGTCCAGAGAGAGACGAGCGTTGTCTCCAAAAGGCCCCAAAAGCTGGTGGGGACCTTCAGAGAAGCGTTCGCTCCCGCCCAAGGAATGGAGAGAGATCTCAGTGGACGTAGGCGCGCCGCGCAGTTCACAGCATCCCAAGACGGCGAAAAATGCTGCAAATATTCCAAGTGACGCCGCAAGGCATCTAGGTCGTTCTGCCATATAGGATTGGTGCTGGGGTGCGTTGCGGAGAGACTTCTCCTTCGGTTCACGAAGGCATATCGGCCTACCTGGGAACGTCCTTCGCGAAGAGAGCGGATCGAACCGGGGATTGACGAAATTTTAGGATGGATCGGCAACCGAACCGGAGTCTCCCGTAAATCGCCTACTAAATATCTATCCAACAGCGCCCTACGGAGAGAAAACCATCATCTCTCAAGCGAAACGCGCGATAGAAATCGAGGTACTCGCTTCTCGCTCTTCCATAGAAGCTCCCCACATGAGCATCAGAACCTACATCTCGCTCTTCGTCGTCGGCTGCGCCCTCGTAGGGATCAGCCTCTTCCTTTTCGTCAAGGCCTCCACCGAAAAAGTCGAATTCGCTCAAAACCGGCTTTCCCAAACGCGGCTCGCCCTCTCCGATCTGCAGCGCTTCGAGGATCTCTTCAAGCAATGGCTCGTGATGGGCGACTTCGTCTTTGGCGCCCAAGAGACCTATATGATCTCCGGAGCCCTGGAAATCGGCAGGAAGCTCGAAAGCCAACTCGAGATTCTCACCAAGCACACCGAGGAGCTGCCCGGCAACGACGAACTTCAAGGCAAGCTCAAACCGTTCGTAGTATCGCAGCTCGAGCGCCTCGAAAAAGTCCACAAATTTAGCAACGAGGAACTTGAACAGCACTCCTTCCAATTCCTAGAGGAAATGGACAACCAGTCCATGTCCGCCGTAAAAGGAGTCGCTCGTATCCAAAGAATGTGGAAAAGCAGCTTGAAGATCCAGGCAGACATCACCAGCCAGGAAATCTCCAAACGCTCCGCTCGCCAGGTTCTCTCCAGCATGCTTCTCATCGCATGTATCGCAATGCTCTGGCTCGGTACCTCGCTAGCGATCGCTCTCCCTCTCGCCAAACTCGTCAAGGAAGCCCGAGAAGCGCTTGCATACAATCGACGCTTCTCGCTCCAGGCCCAAGGCCCCAGCGAGATCCGCGAACTCAACGCCGCCTTCGCATCCCTGATCGGCAACCTCGAGCAGACAGTCGAAGACCGCACCAAGCAATTCCGCAAAGCTGCCGAAAAGGCCCAGGCCGCCGACAAAGCCAAGAGCGCCTTCCTCGCCAGCATGAGCCATGAGATCCGGACTCCCATGAACGGAATCATCGGCATGAACGAACTCCTCCTCCAAAGCGACCTGCCGCCGGCCAGCGAACGCTACGCCCGCACCATCCAAAAGAGCTCCGAAACCATGCTCGAGCTCATCGACCAGATCCTCGACTTCTCCAAGGCCGAAGCCAACAAGATCGTACTCGAAAACCATCCCTTCGACCTGCGCGAGCTCATGGAAGACGTCGCGGAACTCTACGCCAACAACGCCCAGAAAGCCGGGCTCGAACTGCGTTGCCACCTCCCCACCAATCTCCGCTGGGAACTCTGCGGCGACGCCCTGCGACTCCGCCAAGCGCTCTCGAACCTCGTCACCAACGCCATAAAGTTCACCGAGTCCGGACACGTCTCCATCGAGCTCGAGCTCAAGAAAGACGCGCCCGAAAACGTCCAGCTCCGATTCGCCGTAGCCGACACCGGCATTGGCATAGATCCAAAGGTCCAAACCCGGCTCTTCAAATCCTTCACTCAAGCCGACTCCAACACCACCCGACGCTACGGCGGCACCGGACTCGGGCTTGCGATAAGCCAGAGCATCATCGAACTCATGGGCGGGCGGATCCAGATAAAAAGCGAGCCCGGAAAGGGTTCCTGCTTCAGCTTCACCATCACTATCCCCAAGACAGGCCGTATCGCAGATTCCACTACGGAACTCGAATCCACGGACAAGCTCAAAGACAAGACCTTCTACCTCTGCATCAGAAAAACGGATACTAGAAACGAACTCGAGTCCTGGATCGAAGTATGGGGCGGCAAGACCGTCACCGAACCCCGGCCCGACATCGACTACGCCGTCACCGACGGCGATTTCCACCCAGAGCACCGCAAGCTCCTCGCCGAAACCTACTGCGTACGCCTGAGGCCCTTCAGCGAACTCGCGGAACCGGAAACCCAGGCCGACAGCTCCTTTGCCAGCCTCGCCACTCTCCCCCTGCGCCCTCGCCAGTTCCTCCACTCCCTGCTCCACCGAGACGAGCCAAAGGTCCAACACCCCGCCCCGCAACCCGAGCCTCAAGAGATGGACCCCCCCAGCGGAGCAAGCCAGGAAAAAGCCATCCTCGTGGTCGACGACAATGCCACCAACCGCGAGATCGCTATGTCCATATTCTCCAACCAAGGCATCGTCCCAGAACTCGCGGAAAGCGGCGAACGCGGCCTCGAACTGTCCTTGAACCGCAAATACGATCTCATCTTCATGGACTGCATGATGCCCGATATGGACGGCTATCAGACCACTCAAGCCATCCGTTCCAATCCCGACAACCCCAACGTCGAGACCGCTATCGTCGCGCTCACCGCAAACGTCATGCCAGGCGACGAAGAGGCCTGCCTTGCCGCCGGCATGACCGACTACCTCCCCAAGCCCCTTCGACCTAAGACCCTACGGACCATGATCGACAAATGGATCGACCAAGGCCCGCCCGATCTCGACGAAATGATCGCAGCAAGCCAGGAACAAGCTACAAAGGAGAAGGCCACCAATATCAACCCGAGTCTCTTCGAGCCCGAGCGCCTCACCGAAATCATCGGCGAAGATCGAGACACGATCAACAGCCTCCTGGATGTCTTTCAAGAAAGCCTCGTCGAGCAGCTCGCAGCTCTCACCGCGGCCACCCAAGAAGGGCAGGACATCGAGAAGATGCGCCTCTACTCCCACTCCATCAAAGGCTCCGCAGCGAACTACGGAGCAGAAAAGCTGCGCCAGTACGCCGAACGCATGGAAAAGGCCTGCCGAGAAGGCCAGCGCGAAAACGCCCTCGCCCTCTACGAACGCGTCGCCAGCTCGGTCGAGGAAACCAGCGAGGCCGTCCGCCAATACCGCGAAAGCTAACCGCCCCTCCCAGGCAAGCAAACTCCAACGCGAAAGGCCGCCAGACGGACATGCGACGGATTCCTGCCAGCCTGCTCGATGTAGGAGAAGGATCGACGATGAGGCCGAACCCCTCACAGTCGCGAAAGAGCATCGCTTCGAATCTCACGCGGAAGCGCAGGCTTTGAGGTTTGCAAAGCGTCTCCTCATCAAGAGGATGACCCGCCTTTCGACCATGCAAGACGCTACGCAGCCACAGACCGCAGAAACGGCGAAACAGCTTCCCGAACTCTTCGCCCTGCTGCAGCCGCACTTGCAAGCCTTGGACGAGTTCATGCTTCGACAGATCGCTGAATTCGAGCCTGAGATTCGCGAACAAGCTGCCTACAGCATCGACACCGAAGGCAAGCGCATCCGCCCCTCGCTTATCTTCTTCAGCGGCTGGCAGAAGTCCGACGAGGTCAATCCAGATCTAGTCCGACTCGCCGCAGTGGTGGAGACCGTGCATCTCGCAACGCTCGTTCACGACGACATCATGGACGAAGCCGATATCCGGCGAAACCGTGCCACCGTCGCCCGCAAGTACAGCAACGCGACCGCCGTACTGCTGGGAGACGCTCTCTTTTCCCACGCCGTCTACCTGGCTACGCGATTTCCAACTAACGAGGTCTGTCGGAATATCGCCGAATCCACCCGCAAGGTCTGCACGGGTGAAATACTGCAAACCATGCAGCGCGGCGATCCCGATATATCCATGGAGACCTACCTGCGAGTCATCGACCTGAAGACCGCCGAACTATTCCGCGTCGCCTGCTTCCTCGGAGCAAGACTAGCGGGATTCTCCTCCGAGTACGTTCAGGCGAGCGGAGCCTTCGGTCGCCACCTCGGCATAGCCTATCAGATCTACGACGACATGACCGACCTCTTCGGCGCCCAGGAGAAGATCGGCAAGACCCTCGGCACCGACATCGCGACCGGCAAGCCAACGATGCCTCTGATACTCATGCGGGATCGACTTCCCGCCAAAGAGGCCCAAGCCCTACGAGAGACCATCAACGGCACGATCGAAGCCGACGTGCCCTACTGGCTCGATCGCCTCAGGGAGATGGGCATCTTCGAGGAAGTTCGACAGGCGATATTCGACGAAATCGAAAAGGCCCGCTCGGCAATCGCCCCGCACCGCTCCGCCACCGCTGCCAGCTACTTGCAAACCATCAGCGAACTCCTCTGGAACCAAGTGAAAGCCTTGTAGGTCGATGCCTGCCACTGGCGCGAAAAACGCTATGCTAACCAGAACACGTAAATCGCGAAAACCGGCTTCCAATCCGACTGGTTTTGAGTAGTCTGGTGATCCTCACTTAACTCGAACTGCAAACCGATGAGCATCAGCAAGGCTATAAGCAAGCCCTTGGTCTCCACGCCTGAGCGGCAAAGAGAGGCCGACGACGACCTTGCCGTCGTGCATCGCGTGCAGGAGGGAGACATCGACGCCTTCGACGAGCTCGTTGTCAAATATCGCGAGCGCATCTACTCGGTCATCTACAATCTGACCGCAAACCGCGAGGACGCCTCGGACCTGACCCAAGACGCCTTTATCAAAGCCTTCCAGTCCGTCGGTCGCTTCCAGGGCAAGTCCAGCTTCTTCACCTGGCTCTACCGCATCGCCCTGAACACGGCGCTCACCCACCTGCGCAAGAACAAGCTGAGACGCTTCTTCAGCTTCGAGAAGATGAACGACGAAGACCACTCGGCCGGCTTCATCGACGCTCTGACTACCGATTCGGATTCCGACAAGAACACCTTGATGAACGAGCTCCAGGAAAAGCTGAACGACGCCTTTCAGAAGCTCTCCCTCAAACACCGCGCCGTCATCACCCTCTACGAAATCGACGGCCTGAGTCACAAGGAGATCTCCGAGATCGTCGGTGCCTCCATTGGGACCGTGCGTTCGCGGCTTCACTACGCGAAACAGTTTCTCCAGGCGGAACTCAAAGACTACATCCGCTAGTTTCCGACATGCCAAAATCTCCCACAGGCAAAATCGCGGCAACCGAGGACGAACGCCTACGGCAGCTGATCCAGCTCAAGCGCCTGGAGCGGCCCGACGCGCAATACTGGCAGCGCTTCGAGCAGGAGTTCCGCAGCAAGCAGCTTTCCTCCCTGGTATGCATCCAGCCTTGGCACGAACGCCTGCGTCGCCTCGCCTTGCTCGGCTTTCGCAAGGCTGCCGCGCCGACCGCAGCAGCAGGAGCCCTTACCCTCACCTTCGTCGCCGTCACCCAGACTCAATATTTCGTCAAGGAGCCTTCTCCACCGACGCTCGCGCTTGCCCAGCAGGAAACCCCAGCGCCCGCCCAAGCCGTCTTCCTTGTGCAGCAAGAGCCCGAGCAAGCTCTCGCGGCCAGCAAGAACGCAGGGCAGGAAAACGCCAGCCCACTTGGCCCCGCCAACTACCGTATCAGCGTTCTGGCGACAAGCAGAGCGAACCCCGGCTATCAGCTCAACGCAATGCCAGTAAGCTTCTCGAGCCCCCAAACGGTCCAGCAGCCAACCGCCGGCGCCAAGGTAATCAGCACTCGCCCGCAGTTCTAGCAAATGGTGGAGATGCACCTACGAACCCGCCTCAGGCGAGTTCCGCTCGTCTTTCTTGTTTTCCGCTTAGCGACACTGGCCTTGGAAGCCAGCCCGCTAGCTGAATTAGAAGACAGTCTCCAAGCATTGTATCGAGAGAATCACGACGCTGTCGTGAGAGTGAAAGTCGCTCTACGCGCTACAGACGAGGAGGGAAAGGAACGCGCCTCTCTCACCGTGCTCTCCGGATTCTTCATAGACGAACAAGGCACCGTACTCACCAACGCCTTGCCCGAAGGAGATGCCTCGCGTATCTATATCGAAAAAGACGGCCGACAATACCTCGCCTTGAAGCTCGGCACCGACCGCCGCACCAACATCAGCATCATCCAGACCGCCAAGCCGCCAACTTCATACAAGAGCGTCAGTCTTGCCGACGCGATCGAAGAGGCTCCGCTAGGCTCGCTCGCCTTCGCGATCACCAGCCCGCTCGAATTCGCTCCCACTCCCAAGTTCGGTTTAGTGAGCGGCCGCGAGAGCCAGTTCTCCGAAATCGAGTTCGCCTTCACCTACACGCGAATCAGCATACCATCCGGACCAGCCGAAGGCGGCGCGCCCGTCTTCGACAGGAAGGGACGACTGCTTGGGGTGACTGTCGCAACCCTGCCCGAAGTAAACTCAAGCTACATCGTACCCGCAAAACCGCTACGTCGTATAGTGAAAAAGCTGCGCGAACAAGGAGTCTACAAACACGCCGATACCCACCTCCGCCTCGAGGAGAAGGCCATGCTGCTCGACGCAGGCAACGAAGTCGTCATCCGCTCCGTCGAACCAGGCAGCCAAGCAGACAAGATCGGCATCAAAGCGGGAGACGTTATTCTCAGCATCGACGGCCAGCCGGCAATCAGCCTCAACCAGGTTCGCGACCAGATCTTCTTCAGCGAACAGGAGACCTTCATAGAGCTCTCTCTGCGCAGAGGGGACGAGCCCATCGACTTCGCTCTGCTGCTTGAACCTTCCGACTAGCGATCCACGTGGCCATCTACCAAAGCGAGATTCAGATCCGCAGCCAGGGTCAAGGCACCTCCGAGATCACCGACCGGGTCCGCAATGCTCTACAGCAGAGCGGAATGCAGGACGGAACGCTCACCATCTTTTGCCGCCACACCAGTTGCAGCTTGGTGCTGATGGAAAATGCGGATCCGTCCGCTCGGCGTGACCTGGAAGACTATCTCAACCGACTGGTGCCGGAAGATGACCCTCATTTCACTCACACCTACGAAGGAGCGGACGATATGCCCAGTCACATCAAAATGGCTCTCACCCGCAGTTCCGAGACGATTCCCTTCTCCAAAGGCGAACTCTTGCTCGGAACCTGGCAAGGGCTATTCCTATGGGAACACCGCCGAGCGCCACACACGCGCAGTCTCGTTATAACTGCGACAGGCGAGTAGCTTCGATCGGCATGGGCAAAAAAGAAACGCCCTCCGCCAAAGCGGAGAGCGTCCCATTTCAAAGCTAGAGCGTGGTGGTTTTTGATACTAGCGATTCTTCAAGGAAATCGCGTCAACGCCAGCGGCGTCCAACATCTCCTTCGAGAATACGTCCTCGAAATTCGACTCTTCACTAGCAAGAATGCGAGCCGTGATGAAAATGAGCAGGCTCGTTTTCGTTTCTTCCTTATTCTGATGCCTGAAGAGCTTTCCGAGGCCAGGAACCTTTCCAAGAACCGGCACGTGGTTCTTATTGTCCTTGTTCTCAGTCTCCATCAGGCCGCCGATGCCCATAGTATATCCATCCTGCAAAGCAATCTGAGTATCAGTGCGGCGCGTGGATATAATCGGATAGGAAGCCGTATCGAAAGACCGCTCGCCAATAACCGAGCTGACTTCCGGAGCTACCTTCAGAGTGATCAGACCCTGACTGTTGACCGAGGGCGTGACCTTCAAGATAATGCCGACGTCCAGAAACTCGACGCCGCTTACGATGAACTGGCCAGTCTCTTCATTGAACTGGTAGTTCGGCAGAGGCTCCTGACGTCCGACGGCAATAGTCGCTTCCTGATTGTTGAGAGTAACAACGGTTGGGTTCGAAACCAAACGACTCCCGCCCTGCTCCTTCAACGCGCTGAGAACCAGACCAATCTGGTCGGCGGAGAAAACCGCAGTGGAAGCCTTGCCGTTGGCAATCGAGCGAAGGTTGTCGAATGCCGAGGTGAATACGTTCGAAGAGCCGGTGCTGGTAGCGTCTATCAGGGTAGTTCCCGTGATATTGTCTACTAGAGTGCCACGGGAAACTCCATTGCCGGATATGCTGGAGTCGCCACTATCGAAGCTTACGTCGCCCAGATTGGTCTGGTCTCCAAACTCCTTGCTACGAGTACCGGTGGAGTCCCGCGTATAAGCGGTTTCGAAAGGTCCGGCACCGACATTAAACTCTCGAAGGGTGGACCAATTGACTCCAATATTCTTGATATCGGAATTGTTGACTTCGATAAAGCGAGTCTCGATGTGGACTTGCTGAGTAGGCTTGTCCAAACGTCCGACAACGGCGCGAAGAGCTTCCATCCTGGAAGCGCGCTCGGTGACGATAATCGCATTGCTGCGCTTGTCGACCTGGACCTGACCACCTGCGTCGGCATTGACCAAGTTCCTGAGCGTACCCGCAATAACGGCAGCCTCAGCGTAGTTGATGATGAAGATCTCAGTTACAGGCGGCTCGACGGCCAAGGCGTCCTTGCTGATGATTTTGATGATGGAACCATCCTCGACAAAACTGTAACCCGCTGGATCCAAGACAACAGAGTAGATCTGACGCCAGGTAACGTCTCGCAGCTTGATCGAGGTCGTACCGGTCAAGGAATCGGGCACCACAATATTGAGGGAGTACAAGTCCGCTACGTTTCTCAGAACCGTACGGATTTCTTCATTGGGATAGTCAACCGAAATGAGGTCGGATACATCTAGCGACATGTCCTGATCAAGCGGAGACTCGACGGATCCAGCCAAAGAGGTCAGCCCGTTTTCTTCCTGCTCTTTGGCAGCCCTGGCCGCATCTTCGGCAGGGTTGTCAAACAGTCTATCGATATCCGACACTCGGGGGGCCGTAGCCGGAACTTCAGATGAACTCGACTGCGTCCTGTCCATCTCGTCTTTTACTTCTGACAATGGAGCTCTTTCCTGCCCGACCAAATAGGTCAGGCCACCCAGGCCCAGAGTTATTATCAATGCTATTCGCATATTCGTTTTCATATCACGCCTTTACTTTAGTTTGAGTTGCAATTCCGACACTCCCCTCTGGACAGTGTAAGTCCGACTGGTTATCTCGGTTATCTTTACAAGGTATTCCTTACCTTCATACGCGATTCCAAACTCGGAACCTACCTTTAGCTTCTTTTCTTTGAAAATTATTATATACTCTCCTCCAATGGAGAAAATTCCAGTAGGATTTATATAGTTCGATAGCTTTTCAAGAAGCTCTTCATCCGTCAGAACTATCTCTACTCTCTCTTCTTTGACCTCGCGACCAAGACCGGGCTGAAAAGGGCTCGGCGTCTGCTCCAGCAACTCCAGTTCTATGGGTCGAATTTCGTTGTCGAGCAAATCCTGGTAGGCTTGCAGCTTTTCTAGCCGGGTCTCTTCAGACATGATAGCCCCTTCCGCCAAACCTAATATCGAGGCGAGAATGGCAAAAACGAAAATTCCAGATTTCTTCAAATTCATGACTTGCTACCTAAAACTTCGACCGAAACTCTAGCGTTTATCATGCTGGAGCCAGCACCACCTTTGCCACGAGAGAGCGCAAATCCATCGATACGAGCAAACGCGCGCCCACCTTCCACGTGACGAAAGAAATCCAGGATCTGCTCGTAGTCTCCAAAAAGGCTGATATCGTAGACGATCGTCTCGTACTTGGATCTTGCAGCCAGAGCTCGGGCCTTCCTGTTCTTCTTGCCCGCTGGAAGCTGCTTGACAGCTTGGTGCATATTCAGAATCGAAATCCCCGTAGCGCTTTCGATCTGATAAAAATAACGCTGATTTGCCGCGAGGTCCTCTGCACGAAAGAGGCGACTTTGAGCCTCTTCCTGCATCAGTTTTATCCTATCCAGATTCGAAGCTATGTCCGAACCATTCCTGAAATTCTTCAGAACCCTAGTTCGACGAACAGAGAGGTCATCATGATTGGCATCCAAGAGGGTCAGTTGTTCGGACCTAACAAAGATGAAGCACAGACTAACCAGGAGAACGAGTCCAAGTATGCCCACCAGGACGTTCTTCCTAAGCAAATCTATCAGATTGGAGAATCTATTCATGACTTGCCCTTTCCTTTTTCCTTCTCGGCGGCAGTTATCTCTATTCGAAAATGAATAGTGTCTTTTCTCTCATCGCGCTGTAGTGAAGTAAGGCTATACTGGTCTAGGACTCCTTCGAGAATAGCGCCTTTTTCTAGCTCCAGCAGGAAGGCGTCGACAATGACTGAAGCCTCCTCCGCTGCAACCTTCACATCGCCCTCTATCAGGACACGCTCGGCGCTGTATTCCAAGCGAGTCAGATGCATCTTCTCCTTTACTCGAGTAGATATAGAGAGAAGCAAGTCGCTGGAGAGCAGCGTGCCGCTCTTAAAATCGAGAATCTCCTTCAAGCCCTTGTCGAGAGTCATGAATTCGGAGTTCAGTTTGACGAGCTTATCATGTTCAGGAGCCTGGGAATCGAGCTCGGTTTGCAAAGAGTCTATGCTGTCGTTGATTCCAGCAGCCTCGTACTCGTTGAACAGTATATACGAAACGGCGATCAAAACGGCCACGCCAAGGAAAGTCGGAAGAAAGAACTTCACACGCACCACGCTTATATCGGGGAGCGATTCGAAATCCCTAAAATTGGGTCGCCAGTTATAGGAAGGACCAGCAGCCGCTTTTCTCTTCAAATTGATCATGAGGAGGGCTCCCCCTTTCCAAGTTCAAGAGCCAGAGAGAAGATGCCAACCCAAGTCCCATCGAGTTTTTCGGTCAGCTCTTCAGAGGCGAAGGACAGCTGCCTACTGGCCAACCAATCGCTAAGACTTAGGCTTAGCTGTTCCAAGTTGAGAAGCTCGCAAACGCTGGCCTGCAGCCAAGGTAGCGAGCGACCTTGCTTGAGACAGAAAAGCTGGGAAACGGAACTCCCAGACTGCACTTCGAAAAACCCAATGGAGGACTGGAGTTCCCGGATGAGCTTGCGAAGGATTTTCGGAGCAATCGGACCAAGATCGAAGTCCTTGGAAAGGAGAATTCTCTCGGCAGCGGATTCGTCTTTAAGATTCATCTCCTCCTTCAAAGCAGAGGCGATCTGGCGGGCCCCGCAATCGATGCAGCGCGCCATCTCAACGCCTTGCTCGCCGACAATCACCGCATTGGTACTGTCAGTGTCGATCTCGAGGAAAAGCATAGTGGGCGAGCCTTCCTGAGCTCCAAGCATGTCTCTCAAGGCGCCGATAATGCCGATAGTGCCGATCTCGAGGCGGTCAGGATAGATCGCGCTGTCAACGAGCCGATTCTGCACTTCGACAACAGAAGGTTTGGGCGCTCCGCAAAGCAGCACGTTCTTTTTGTTGAAAGCGGACAGATCGGCGTCGGTCCCGTCTTGGGCAGAAAGACAGTAGGTGGAAAACTCGTCCGGATCCACGCCAACGGTCTCTCGCAGGTAGGTTAGGACGAAATCGGCCTCTTTGCCGCGCGGAGCATCGAGAACGATCTGCCGCACGAGCCGCTGATCTGGATACACGGAACAGGCCGCATGCATGTAGGCGTTTCCTTTAGCGCCGCAAAAGTCGCGTACCTTGTCAGCAACATCAGCTTCCCCGTCGAGATCGATCTCCAACAGGCTCTCAACAACGGCGGGAGCGGTAGCCGAGCTGATACGGGCTGCTCGAATAGAGGATGGGCGGTACTCCACTATAAAATTGTTCTTTTTAGCTGAGATCATCTTGAGTCGCTTACCCCCTAGGCGCAGTTCGCCTTATGGGGACACTCAGGCTATCGACTCCGCCACAGCGATATTGAGGGCAATAGAGAGATCTTATGCGGCTGCGCCATCTCCCGTCATCGGGATCTGCGCATTTTCCACCCTAAGAGAACGGCTGCGGATAGGCAGGAGACCCCAGGGGCGAAACACAATGGAGTCCACTGATTCACCCCGGAAGCTCCCTAAGGTCACTTATCTCGAGAGGGAACGCAAAAAGCCCGAACTCGAAGAGTTCGGGCCTGAGAAAATGGGAGGCTCTGCAAGGAAGGGAAGCTACCAGACCTTCTTCTTGTGCCGGTTCGACTTCAAGCGCTTGCGACGCTTGTGCTTGGACATTTTCAGTCTGCGTTTCTTCTTTAGATTACCCATAAAATTTGAAGTGCCTTGATTTTTGGAAAGCCCGGAAAGCTGAGCGAGCCGAGGTGGGCTGTAAAGCAGAAACTGCAGAAAAGCTGCTGCCGACAGAAGTGCGAAATCAGCCGCGGCGGCCACGATACTCGTCAAGGCGCTTGAGCAGCGTGGCGAAGCGCCTAGACAGCGGAGCCGCGATCGGCGCGAAGTCGTGATCGGGGATGTCGAACTCCACCTCGATCAGGTGAATGCAGATCCGCGAATAGATGGGACGCTCGCGATCCCCGCCAGGCAAGTAGCCCCTCTTGAGTCGCGAGAGGTAGACCTGGCCACCGTCGCTGTAGAGATTCTCCCCTACGACATTCAAACCGCGCTCGGCTGCATGCGCTCTAACCTGGTGGGGACGCAACTCGGAAGTCTCCGCCTCCCATAGCTGGTACTGCCCAAAAGGCCGCAGGAAGCGAAAGCGCGTTTCGCACTTCTTGCCCGTCTTGTGGGAAACGAGCATCCGCTTCTCCGTGAAGTGCCGGGCCAGCGGCAAGTCGCAAGCGAAGGACCGCTCCTCGGTATCCGTGGAGGCTAGCAGATGAAAGCGGTAGCGCAGCTGGCTGGAGCCGGCGGCATTCTTCAGAAGCGACTCGCTCTCCTCGTTCTTGGCGAAGAGCAGGACGCCGCTGAGCTCCGCGTCCAGGTTGAAGATGCGATACAGACCGCGAATCCCGAGGCGAATCAGCTGCGGCTTTTCCTTCAGAAGCTCGCGGCGCAGGGCCATGGAAATGTCCGGACTGCCAAGGGTCCACTCGTGCTGGTAGCAAGAGATGCCAGCGGGCTTGGCTATGGCGAAGAGCTGGTCGTCGTCAGCCAGGAGCGGAAACTTGAAAGAGTCCCTACCGAGATAGCCGGGGGGAAACGAGATGAAAGCCTGGTCGCTGCTCATGGTTGGCCGGAAAAGAAAGGACCCCCAACGTCGAAACGTCTGGGGGCCCAAGGGAGGGAGGAGGAAATTCGCTTAGCCAATGACGTACTTGGCTACCGAAGCCTTGGCCCGGTTCGCCTTGTTTACGTGTACGAGCTTAGTCTTGGCTGCCTTGTCCATGGCGGAGATGAAGGCGATGGCGGCCTGCTTGAGGGCGGCCTTGTCGCTGCCGTCAGCGGCGAGCTTCTGCACGTTCTTGGCCAGAGTCTTGATGCGGCTCTTGCGCGAACGGTTGTGCAGCGTGCGCTTGATCGTCTTGCGGTGGTTCTTTATTGCCGACTTGGTATTTGCCATAAGAGGGGCGGATATTCCGTTCGCCGAAGTCTTTGTCAAGGCTTTAGGCAGCCTTTCGGCAAAAGGCCTAGTCTCGGAGCCTGTAAGCCGGATCCTGTATTCCAGCCTGGGCTGGAACCGCGTTCATTTATCTACCCTCGCCAAAGCGAGAGCCCCTTCGTCAAGAAGTGGAGCGACATACCCGGGACCTTAAGGACGGGCCGTCCAGTCCCCTATTTTGCCTTGCGCCGGAATGGGTTTACCCTGCCAGCCGGATTGCTCCGACCGCGGTGGGCTCTTGCCCCACCTTTTCACCCTTACCCCTCGACAAGCTCGGGGCGGTATATTTTCTGTGGCACTAGCCGTCGAGCCGCGTTGTCGCGACCCTCCCCCGCTTTCGCGAGGAATCCTGCCCTGCGGCGTCCGGACTTTCCTCTCCCGATGCCTCTGGTTAAAAAGAACAACGGAGCGAACGCGCGGCTCCGAAACTAGGCTTCCGAGTACAGGATGCGCCCGCAGTTATCGCAAGTTGTAATTTCCGAAGCGGCGCGCACTTCGGAGTCGATCGCATTGGAAACCCGCATGTGGCAGCCGCTGCACTTTTGGTCGGACAACGCCACGATCACGGGAAACTTCAATCCTCGAGCCACTTGCCGGTACTTGGAAAGAGTCGGCTTGTCCAACGCAGCCTCGGCCTTGGCAAAGGCTTCCTTGGCGCCCGCAAGCTCGCCGGAAACACGTTGTTCCCGTTCGTCAAGCTTGCCCAGATCCGCGCGCTCGCGTTCGATGCGGGCCGCGATTTCCTCCTCAGCGACCTTCTGGACCTTGCGAGCCTCGTCGAGCTCGTAGAGCACCTCCAACTCGCTGGACTCCAGTTCGGAGATCTTCTCGCTCGCGGCAGCGATCTCATGGGTGAGCGCCTGATATTCCTCGTTTTTCTTCACGAGGATCTGCTGGTTCTTGTACTTGACGACCTGCTCCTCGACCGAGGCCATCTCCGTCTCGATGGACCGCCCCTTCGTCTCCAGTTCCTTGATACGCTGGCGAGAAGCCTCGATTTCCGCCTGGAGGGTAGCGATTCGCGCCTCGCACGCCCGCCGCTCCTTCGGAATCGAAACCAGGTCCGCCTCCACTTGCTGGAGCTTCATATCGCGATCCTGCAGGATCAGCATTCTAGTCAGAGCGTCGGATACCATGGGACGGCCCGCATTCAGCAAACCCCCGCCCACCTCGTCAAACCCCAAAACCTGCAGCCGAACCGCCTATGGCCTACGCACCTATATATAATACATCTCCTCAGAACCGGCCACCAAATCGCGCAGCGTCAGCTCGCTCGCCTTCTCCTCGAAGCAATCCCGCAACGACTTCCAAGCCTCGGAAACCATCGGCCCCGAAGCGCCAGCCGAGCTCCCCACTGCGGCAAACACTTCTCCCTGCACCAGGCCGATAACCTCTCGCAAGGAAATCTCCTCCGGCGCCCGAGCCAGCAGATAGCCGCCCATCTTGCCCCGACGGCTCTCGATCAGCCCCCCCTTGCGCAACTCCCCCAGGATCTGCACCAGATAGTTCGGCGGGATCGCCTCCAAGGCGGCAAGCTCCTCGATGCGCGAAAGCTCCCCGTTCGCGTGCCGAGCAGCCATGCGAGCCAAGGCCCGACAGGCATAATCGAGTTTCACGGACAGTTTCATGCTCCCGGAACTTACTCATTCGAGATCGCAATGGAAGGCAAAGTGGATACCGCTCCCTGAGTTGACCCGCAAAAGGGGCTCCTAAACCCATTGACGCTCCCCTTTTCACCCAATCCGCTGAAAGGCCTTGCACGCGCACGCGCGAGGCCTTTTGATCCTCGCTTTACACGCTACAAACCCTTCTCTACGGCCCACTCGCAACAGGGGCTCATTCTCACCAAGAACCCGCTTTATGGATTCCACCGAAGAATCTGATAACATACCTGTAAACTATGACGGCGACGCCGACTACAACGCGTCCAAAATCCAGAAGCTCGAAGGCCTCGAAGGCGTGCGCAAGCGCCCGGACATGTACATCGGCGACACCAACGAGCGCGGCCTCCACCACTGCGTCTTCGAAGTCGTCGACAACTCCATCGACGAGGCCCTCGCCGGATACTGCAAGCACATCAAGGTCTCCATTCACCTCGACGGCTCTTGCTCCGTAGAAGACGACGGCCGAGGCATCCCCGTCGATATCCATCCCACCTACAAGATTCCCGCCCTCGAGCTGGTTCTCACCAACCTGCACGCCGGCGGCAAGTTCGGCAAAGGAGCCTACCAGGTCTCCGGCGGTCTGCACGGCGTGGGAGCCAAGTGCGTCAACGCCGTTTCCGAATGGTTCGAAGCGGAGGTCCGCCGCGAAGGCAAAATCCACCAGATGACCTTCAGCCAAGGCAAGACCACCAAGGCGCTCGCCATCATCGGAGAAACCAAGAAGACCGGCACCAAGATCTCCTTCAAGCCCGACCCCGAGATCTTCCAGAACACGCTCACCTTCGAATACGAGATCCTCGCCAAACGCCTCCGAGAGCTCGCCTTCCTCAACCCCGGTATCACCATCACACTCGTCGACGAACGCGCCAGCAAAGAGGAAAGCTTCCTCTTCGAAGACGGCATCGCCGAGTACGTCCGCTGGCTCAACCGCTCCAAAAGCGTCCTGCACGAGTCCCCCATAACCTTCAGCGACACCGTGAAGGAAAAGGAGGACGCCACCCCCATCGCAGTCGACGTCTCCATGCAGTACAACGACTCCTACAACGATCAGATCTTCGCCTACGCCAACTCCATCTTCAATATCGAGGGCGGCACCCATCTCACCGGCTTCCGCACCGCCCTCACCCGCGTGATCAACCAATTCGCCCGGGCCAACAACCTGCTCAAGGACAAGGACCCCGCCATCACCGGCGACGACGCGCGAGAAGGCCTCGTAGCCGTCATCTCCGTCAAGGTCCCCGAACCCCGCTTCGAAGGGCAGACCAAGACCAAACTCTCCAACGGCGAGGTCGACGGCATCGTGCAGAAGATCGTCGGCGAACGCCTCAAATACCACTTCGAGACCGATCCCAAACTCGCCAAGCGCCTCATCGAAAAGTGCCTCAACGCCGCTCGCGCGAGAGAGGCCGCCCGCAAGGCCCGCGAGACCGTGCGCAAGTCCGCCCTCTCCGGAGGCGGCCTTCCCGGCAAGCTCGCCGACTGCTCCTCCCGCAAGCCAGAGGAATCCGAGCTCTACATCGTGGAGGGAGACTCCGCCGGCGGCTCCGCCAAACAAGGCCGCGACCGCCGTACCCAAGCCATCCTCCCCCTGCGCGGCAAGCTCATCAACTCCGAGAAGGCCCGCATCGACAAGGTCCTCTCCAACGCCGAAATCCGCACCATGATCACCGCCATCGGCACCGGTATTGGCAACCAGGAAGACGCGGGAGGCTTCAACATCGAAAAGGCCCGCTATCACAAGATCATCGTCATGACCGACGCCGACGTCGACGGCTCCCACATCTCCACCCTGCTGCTCACCTTCATCTATCGGCACATGAAGGGCCTCATCGAACGCGGCTACGTCTACATGGCCCAGCCCCCGCTCTATAAGATCAAGCGCAAGCGTCGCGAACAGTACATCGACAACGACGAGCAGCTCAACCGCATGCTCCTCGAGCTCGGCTCGGAAGACGCCCAACTCACCCGCCTCGACGACAGTCACCAGTTCACCTCCGAACAGCTCGACAAGATCGTCGAAGTCTTCGCCCAACTCGAGCTCATCGGCGGGTCCGTCACTCGGCACGGGGCCTCCCTCGAACAGTACCTCGGTCAGTATTCGAAAGACGAACACGCTCTGCCCCGCTACATAGCCCGTATCCGCGAAGGCAATACGGAAACGTTCGCTTTCCTCAGCGACGAGCACGCCCGAGCCCAATTCGTCGAACAGCAAGGCATGGGCGCCGAAGGTCTCAGCGAAGAAAGCGCCACCGCCACCATCTACGACGAAGCCGCCGGCATCTCCAAGCGCATCTCCATCTTCGAGATTTTCGAATCCACCGAAATGTCAAAGCTCCTGCGCGAGATCGAGGAAATCGGCCTCGACCTCACCCACTTCGAGACCTCCGAAACCCCGATCTACACCTTCACCGAAAACTTCGGGCTGAAGAACGAGAACGTCATCGAGATCGACTCGAACATGGCGATCCTCGACGAGATCCGAAAGTCCGGCCGCAAAGGCCTCACGATCCAGCGCTACAAGGGCCTCGGCGAAATGAACCCCAAACAGCTCTACGAGACCACCATGGACGTATCCAAACGCCGACTACTAAAGGTCAACATCAACGACGCCGCCAAAGCCGACGAGCTCTTCACCATCCTCATGGGCGAGGAAGTCGCCCCTCGCCGCGAATTCATCGAAGACAACGCCCTCAACGTCTCGTACCTCGACGTGTAGGAAAGCTAAGAGCGAAGAACGAAGAGCGGGAAACCGCACTCGCTTCGCTCCTAGCTCCACGCCCTACCGTCACTCTTAACTCTTCGCTTTTCACTCTTCACTTCAAATGTCCGAGCGCATCACTTCCACCAGCATCACCGACATCATGCAGACGGCCTACATCGATTACTCGATGTCCGTCATCGTCAGCCGAGCCCTGCCCGACGCCCGCGACGGCCTCAAGCCCGTTCAGCGGCGCATCCTCTACGCCATGTTCCGCGAAGGCCTGCTGCACAACCGCCCCTTCGACAAGTGCGCGGGCGTCGTTGGCGAAGTGCTCAAGAACTACCATCCGCACGGCGACACCTCCGTCTACGACACCCTCGTCCGCATGGCCCAAGGCTGGGTCATGCGCTACCCGCTCATCGACCCCCAGGGCAACTTCGGCTCCGTCGATGGCGACTCCCCCGCTGCCTACCGCTACACCGAGTCGCGCCTCACATCCATGGCCGAAGACCTCCTGCGCAATATCGACGAAGACACCGTCGACTTCGTGCCCAACTACAAGGAAAGCACCACCGAGCCCAGCGTCCTCCCTGCCGCCCTGCCAAACCTGTTGATGAACGGCTCCACCGGCATTGCCGTCGGCATGGCCACCAACATCCCCCCGCACAATCTCGACGAACTCGTAGACGCCACCTGCGCCCAGATCGACAACCCCAACATCACCATTGCTGAAATCGGCGAGCTCATCAAAGGCCCCGACTTCCCCACCGGCGGCCGCATCATCGGCAGCAAGGGCATCCAGGACTACTTGCAGACCGGTCGCGGCATCGTGCGCATGCGCGGCACCGTCGCCACCGAGCCCATGGAAGGCGGCGAGCGCGAACGCATCCTCATCACCACCATCCCCTACAACGTAAACCGCGCCTCCCTCGTCACCAAGATCGCCGAACTCGTCTCCAGCAAGGAGATCGAAGGCATCTCCGACCTGCGCGACGAATCGGACGAAAACACGCGAATCGTCATCGAACTCAAGCGCGGCGAATTCCCCGAAGTCGTCATCTCCAAGCTCTATAAGAAGACCGCCCTCGAGTCCTCCTTCGGCGTCAACATGCTGGCTCTGGACAACCGCCGCCCCAAGCAGATGAACATCAAAGAGATGATCAACTGCTACGTCGACCACCGCCGCGACGTCGTCTACCGCCGCACCGCCTTCCGTCTCAAGAAAGCCGAAGACCGAGCCCATATCCTGGAAGGCTACAAGATCGCCCTCGACAACCTCGACGACTTCATCCGCATCATCCGCTCCTCCGCCAACCGCGACGAAGCCAAGGTCCGGCTGCAGGAAAAGTACCCCCTCTCCGACCGCCAGGTCACCGCCATTCTCGACCTGCGCCTCTACCAGCTCACCGGCATGGAGCGCGGCAAGATCGAGGAAGAGTACGCCGAACTGCTGAAGCTCATCGAAGAGCTCCGCTCGATCCTGGAAAACGAGTACAAGCTGCTCGCCATCATCAAGGAGGAACTGCTCGAGCTCAAAGCCAAGTACTCCAACCCGCGGAAGTGCGAGATCGTCCCCTACGAAGGCGACATCTCCAAGGCGGACATGACGCCCAAGGAAGGCTGCTTCATCACCATCTCCCACAAAGGCTTTCTCAAGCGCGTCTCCGACTCCGAGTTTCGCACCCAGAAGCGAGGCGGCAAAGGCGTGCAAGGCGGCAACACCTACGACGAGGACTTCATCGAGCACATCTTCACCGCCAACACGCACGACACCATAATGTTCTTCATGAACAACGGCCGCGTTTACGTAGAAAAAGTCTACGAGCTGCCCGAAGGCTCCCGCACCTCCAAAGGCCGCAGCATCAACAACGTGCTACAGCTACAGGAAGGCGAGCAGATCGCCGCCATGATCTGCGTCAAGGAGATCAGCGAGGACCACAACCTCGTCATGTGCACCAAGAACGGCACGGTAAAGAAGACCAACCTCGCCGGCTACAAGAACTTCCGCAAAGGCGGCATCATCGGCATCAACATCGACGAAGGAGACGCCCTCATCACCGTCAAGCTCACCGACCGCGACAGCGATCTCGTCATCGTCACCCACCTCGGCAAGTCCATCCGCTTCCACGAGTCCGACCTGCGCGAGCAAGGCCGCGCCACCCGAGGCGTGCGCGGCATCAAGCTCGCCCCCAAGGACTACGTCCAAGCCATGGTCGTCGTCGACGAGGAGAAGACCCTGCTCATCTGCGGACTCAACGGCCAAGGCAAGCGAACCCGCTTCGACGAATTCACTCGCCAGAAGCGAGGCGGCAGCGGAGTCATCGCCGCCAAGACTGCCGGCGTCACCGGCGCCCTAGCCGTCAAGGACGACGACGAGATCATGATGCTGACGAAAAACGGCCAAGCCGTGCGCACCCGAGTCGCCGACATCAGCGTCATCGGCCGCGTCACCAAAGGCGTGCGCTGCATCGACCTGCGCGAAGGCGACCAGCTCCTCGGCATCGCCCGCATCGTAGAGACCGAAGACGAGGCCGAAACAACGGAAACGGTAGAAGATTAGCCACCGACGCAATCGAAAGAGAGCATCCTTCCCTGGGAACGCGGGCGGCTCGCCCGCAGCCTGCCTGATTCCTGA
>JANQRJ010000023.1 GCA_028284635.1 Pelagicoccus sp. | reverse complement strand
TGGGCGTCTCGCCCAAGTCCCTCTGGTTGAGTCGCTTGAGGCGAAACGCCTCAAGCAGCCCGCGAGACGCGGGCGCTCCTCAATTTATGCAGCGAACTTCGCTTACACCACACTAGTGCATTTCTCAGATGTTTAGTCGCAAATCCCATTTGGAAAACAGCTACTCTAGGTGGAGCGTTCCCGACCGAAGTCGGGAACGCTTATAGTGTTAGCCTTGCAGAGAGTCTTCTTCGGAGAAGCCGACCCACCTTTGCGACCTGCTGAACGAATTTTGCGCTAGAGCATTTCGCCCGCGTGTCGCCCTAGAGCTTTCGTAGAGTCCGGAAGGCAGGGTTTCGCTGAGCAGTTTGATGCCGCGCTGCGATGCTGAGTTGGACGCAAGTTGCGTATCCAGATATTGGATCATTCAGCTATCCGACTTCTTCGGTTGTTCCCGGCCTCCAGGGGGGAGAGGATGGTGGCGGACACGGCTGGCTTCCGCCCTACTTGCTTGGCGGCATTTCGGAAAGCCAGGCGTTGGCGACGGGGTCGTCGAGGAAATTTTCCTTGCTGGGATCCCAAACGAGGGGGCGACCTAGGCGAGCCGCGATGGCAATGAGAAGGCAGTAGGTGCCGGACAGGTGGGCCTCTTCGACGGGAGCGATGGGATCACGGCGGTCACGGATGGCTAGCAGGAAGTCCCGGTAGTGGTTGGAACTAACAGGGAGGATGGCGGGTTCGCTCTTGGGCATTGGACGAAGCAAAGAGCGGTCGCTGGCTTCGAAGCTGCCACGTCGGCATTCGGCCCAACCATCGCTGCCGACGAAGCGGACGCCGGGCCGCGAGCCGCCATTCCGTTCGATTGCCACGAGGTCCAGCGAGACTCCGCCGGGGAAAGAGAGCGAGGCTTCGATTGTCGTATGCACATTCCAAATACCGCGATCCTCGTAGTCGGCATGGGCTTCGATCCGAACGGGACCGTCGTTTCCGAGGCCGCTGCCCCAGAGGGCGATGTCGAGCATGTGCGTGCCCCAGTTGGTGATCATGCCGTGGCAGGTGTCTTGCACCTGCATCCAGCCGGGTCGCGAAAAGTCGGCCTGCGGGTGCACTCGGGCCTCGGTGTAGGGGGCGTGCGGGGCGCCGCTCAACCAAGCCTCGTAGTCGAGGTTTTCCGGGACTGGCATTGGCGTGTGCGGGGCCGAGCCGTAGTCGGTAGGCAGGCGGACTTCGATGTGCCGGAGCTGGCCTAGTTTGCCCTGGCGAACGAGTTCGCAAACCCGCCGAAAGTAAACGGAAGAGCGTTGCTGGGTGCCGGCCTGGAAGATCCGCTGGTGGGAGCGGACGGCACGAACAAGCTGCTGCCCTTCGGCAACCGTGAAAGTGATAGGCTTTTCGAGGTAGACGTCCTTGCCTGCTTCGAGAGCGGCGATCGTGACGGAAGCGTGAGAGCGGTCGGTGGTGGCAACGACCACGGCGTCGATGGAGGAGTCGGCCAGGATATCGGAGGGGTACTGGTAGACATCGATTTCCTGCTCTACGGCTGCGTCGCGGTAGGCGGTCTGGAGAAGCTCGCCAACGGCTTGAGCGCGCAGCAGGTCGAGGTCGCAGGTGGCGACGATGCGAGCGAAGGCAGGCGTTGCGGAGGCAAAGAAGCTTTCCGCGAGGCTGCGGCCTTGCCGACCCGAGCCGATGAGGCCGATGTGGATGGGCCTCGAAGGGTTTTCGGCGCCGCGCAGGCGGCTTGCGAAGGGGGCGGCGAGCAGGGCGCTGCTTGCGGTTTTGAGAAAGGATCTACGATAGATGGATTTCATCCGTCGATTAGAAATGGGCGCGTTCGCCGGGAATGAACACCACTGTTCGCCGGTGGATTTCGAGAAGAACCGTCCGTTTTCTCGGTTCGGGCAAAAAGGATGACGGGGGCTTTAGCATGGTCCGCAAGAGGGGGAGATTCCCAAGCTAGGCTTTGGGCTCCCAGCCTGGCTCGTATTCGCGGGACCAATACTTTTTCATCAGCTTCCGATCCTTGAGGCGTCCGGTTTCGGGATCGAGCAGGATAGGGGCGTCGTTTTCGCGGGCGGAGATATTGGCGTAGTGGCAGAGCTGCGTGCTGATGGAGCCTTCGTCGATAGGCGAATTTTGCTCGGCCTTGCCTCGGATGGAGTCGAAGAAGTTCTGCACGTGCAGCTGCGTGCTGTCAGCCGCGCCGCCGAGAGCAGTGCCGTCCACCTTCTCGGCCGTTTCCCGTTTGGAGACGAGTTGGCCATTGCGGTTGTGGATGCGGTATCCGTTGCGATCGATAAAGGCAGAGCCCTCGGTGCCGTAGACGATGACGCCGCGACCGGCTCCGTAGGTGGCGAAGCGGTTGCGGCTTTTGCCGTCCCATTGGATGGCCTTGCCTCCGGAGAAGCGAAAAGTTGCGTCCATGGTGTCGTAGACATTCATGCCGTCGTCCGGGTAGTGGTACTTTCCTGACAGGCAACTCACCTGCTCGGGGTAGGTCACCTGCAGAGCCCAGCGGGCGATGTCCAACTCGTGAGCGGCGTTGTTGCCAGTTTCGGCAGTGCCCCAATGCCAATACCAGTGCCAGTTGTAGTCTTCGATGATGTCCCAAAAGGGTCGACGCGGGGCGGGGCCTTGAAAGAGCTCCCAGTCGAGGTGATCTGGAACAGGGACTTCCTGAGGAAGGGGAACGCGCGGCCGGGCGTTGGCATAGAAGGCCTTTGCCAGGTAGGGCTCGCCGATGACGCCACCGTGGATTTGCTCGATGACATCGATGGACTCCGGCGCGGAGCGCTGCTGGTTGCCCATTTGGATGACCTTGCCGTACTTTTCCATCCAGCCGTGGTAGAGTTCGCCTTCGCGAGGGTTGTGGCTGCAGGGCTTCTCCACGTAGACGTGCTTGCCATTCTCGAGCGCCAGGTAGGAAGCGTAAGCGTGCCAATGGTCGGGCAGGATTATGAAGACGGCGTCGAGCTCGGGCGATTCGGCGAGTCGTCGCAGGTCGGTTTCGGTCTTCGGACGGTAGCCGAGGTTTTCTTCGGCGATGGCCAAGGAGGCGTCGAGGTTCTTGGCGTTGACGTCGCAGATGGAGTGGACGCGGATATTGGGAATGGCGGCAATGGCCTCTACGATAGGTCGGAAACGGCGCTTGCAGCCCCAGATAGAGACGCGGATGGCGTCATTGGCTCCAGCTACGGCGGCGAGGCTCTTGGCGGATGCGAGCAGCGGACCGGTGGCCAGGACGGCAGCTCCGAGGGAGGATTGCTTAACGAAGGTTCGGCGATTGGGCGTCGGATTCATAGGGGTCGATCGGTTTCTGTTTCACGTTTTCTAGAGTTCGCGGACCTTGATGCTGCGGAAGTGGACTTCATCGCCATGGTCCTGGAGCAGCAGGTGGCCGCTCTCCCAGGCTCCGAAGCCTTCCCAATCCGCGTACTTGCTGCGGGCTACGAGCGACGCGAACAAGGGCGAGAAACGGTTGTACTCTACCACTTGGATACCGTTGAGCCAGTGCTCGACGGCGCCATCGCGGCGAGCGACCACACGGGCATGCTGCCAGGCGCCAGGCTCGCCGGGTACGGGGCGTTTGGCGAATTGCTTGCGGCTGGGAATCAGGTCGTAGAGCGAGCCGATGGTACGATTGCCGGCAGCGCCCGCCTTAGCGTCGGGATGCCGCTCGTCATCCAGGATCTGGAACTCCAAGCCGATAGCTGAGCCGACCCCCACTCTCATGCCATAGCCCTCTGTCACGAAATACTTGATACCGCTGTTGGCTCCTTCGGTAATGAGAAAGTCCAGCTGTATCTCGAAGGCGTCGAACTCCTCCTCCGTCACGATATCGCCGGCTTTCTGCGCTTCGCCGCCCCCGGAGGATAGGACCTTGAGGACGCCGTCTTCGATTTTCCACCCCTCCTCGGGAAACTGGTCCTCGTGGGCGCGCCGCCAGCCGTCGGTGGTTTTGCCGTCCCAAAGCAAACGCCAGCCTTGGGCAACCTCAGCTTCGTCGATAGTATTGGGTATCGTGTTGACGACCATGATGCGTTCGTCGAAGGCCCTGGGGGTGAGGTCTTCGGTTTGGATGCGAATGTTTCTCCAGTGAATGGTATCGCCTTCCGAGCCGAAGCGCCCGCTCGAGTTGATACTATGCACCTGCAAGGCAATGAAGCCTTCGGCAGTCTTGTCGTCGACGAGGTGCGAGACCGGGATGCCATTGCCCCAGGTACGCAGGCGCTTGCCAATGGCCTCGATGCGAATATGGTTCCAACGGCCGTACTGGTAGACCTTAGTCCAGGGTTGGAGCTGTGGCTTGTAGAGCCAGCCGCGGCGGGCTTCATCGAAGATGCCCCCGCTCCAATTGCGCGACGAAGGGTCGATTTCGCACTGGTAGCCGTGCACGCGACCGTCGCGGTAGTCGGGATCGCTCAGGCTGCGGAACTGTATGCCGCTGTTGCAGGCGCCTACCTGCTTCACCTCGAGTTCGAGAATGAAGTCGCCGAAGGTCGCTTCAGTGCAGAGGAAGCTATTGGGTGTATTGACCACGGCGGTGCCGACGATCGCTCCGTTAACCACGGAGTATTGGGCTTTGCCGCCGCGCTGGATCCAACCGTCGAGCGTTTTGCCGTCGAAGAGTGAATGCCACTGGCCCGCCAAGGTCAAAGGCGCTAGAACGATAGCGATAGAGATTGCAGCTGAGTAACGCATAATAGGGTTTCGACAATATGGTTTGCGTGGCGAATGTCTACCACCGCTGGAAATTTGATGAGGCAGCAATCCTGAGACCGCAGTCAATAGGGAAAGACGGTAAGATTTTGCTAGTTGGTTGAACCCGTTGCAAAAATCGCCGACTGGGGAGAGAAGGGCCTCTGTCGCATTGAGACGGAAATTCGGATGCGTAGCTACCGATGTTCATGCCACGCCCTAAAACCGCCTAGAACAGCCAAAAGGATCTGATGCTTCCAGTGCGGATGCTACAGCAGCTTCGGCTAGGGCTGCGGGCGCGACGCCTTTAACCACCTTCTGGCAGAGCTCCTGCGAAGGAGTCAAAAAGGAATTCAAAGGCCGCTACCCGAAGCGTGAGTGGCACTAAATCCGCTAGACATTTCCCGCGGTCTGGCTGCGGGGTTTCTTTTGTAACTTTAGATCAATCGCCATGCGCTTCCGCACGAGGGTTGGGACGACATTTCCGGAGATACCCTGCGGTCTTGATGCAGGGTACGGCTCGGTGAGTTTGGCGATTTCAATTTCTGGCACGAGGCCGCTTTGGCGTTTGCCTCTTTGTCTCATGGGGTGCTCAGATTTTGGGGCCCATTGAGTCGCTTGACGGCGGCGCGGAGGGAATCGAAGGCGTATTGGCTTGGCGGGGTTGTTTTTGGATCCACGAATTGGATACCGGTAACCTCGTCGTGCTCGGGAGCGAGGCTGGCGAAGGAATCGACTTGGGCGGTGAAATAGGTGTCGGTCACCGCGTAGATGACGCCCTTGTAGTGGTAGTCGTTGGGGAAGGAGGCGAAGAAGCGCAGGTTTCGCAGTTCCAGGTTCACTTC
Source organism: Pelagicoccus sp. (assembly GCA_028284635.1). GTDB lineage: Bacteria > Verrucomicrobiota > Verrucomicrobiia > Opitutales > Opitutaceae > Pelagicoccus. The sequence continues at coordinate 8,124 of JANQRJ010000023.1, read as the reverse complement.
TTCTCGGACTTCACGGGCAACGGTTTCTTCGAGGCTTTCTCCGGGATCGACGAAGCCGCCGGGTATGCCGAACTTGCCTTTGGCTGGCTCGCGAGCTCGCTTCACGACAAGCAGCTTTCCGGCGGAATCGAGAATGAGCGCTCCGGCCGAGCTTGAGGGGTTGAAGTAGAGGGTGAAACCGCAGGCGGAGCAGTGGACTGGGTTGCGATCGGGCTCAGCTGGGCCGAGGCTTTGAGAGCCGCAGCGCGGGCAGTAGCGAAAATGATCGGGAATGGGAAGGTCGAGCGGCATGGAAGCTGGGCGCATTTAATTCTCCAACGTTGGAGAATTAAATGTAGTGGGCGTTGGAGATTAGTGGAGGGGATAATGGCGCGAATTTTCGTTGATTTCGAAAAAGCTCGTCCTAAGTTCCCGTGCTTCGACTGACAGCCTCGTGGTGTAATGGTAGCACAAAGGTTTCTGGTTCCTTTTGTCGGGGTTCGAATCCCTGCGAGGCTGCCACTTCTTTGAACGAAGAATTAAGAGCGAAGAGTTAAGAAGTGGATGTTGGGTTGGACTGTTGGAAGCAGGGATGAGAACTCCCTGGGTTCGACGTAGCGCAGCGGAGATGGGCGACGCGGTCCGCGTCGGCACGAAGTGCTGAGCGCAGCGAACCAATCCCTGGGAGATTGAACGAAGAGTTAAGAACGAAAAATTAAGAAGTGGCTGTGGGCCGGCTTGATCCTTGCAGTGCTGCGGGTTTCGAGATTGCTTGCCGGCTTTCGGACTTCTGGGAACGCGGGCGGCTCGCCCGCAGCAATGCAGGATCAGGCCGAATGCGGGCGAGCTGCCCGCGTTCCCAGAGGAGGACGCAGTCTTTGATCGCAACCTACATACCTACTTCTTAACTCTTCGCTCTTAATTCTTCGCTATTTCTTGGGGGCGGTTCGGCGCTTTCGTTTGTATTTGATGTCTAGATACGATTTCTTTTGGAGCTGGGCTTCGTAGAGTTCCATGAAGCGGACGCCGTCGCGGGGCTTGACGAGGTCCTTTTTGGTGGCTCGGTCGATCTGCTTCTTCAAGGCGCGGCAGAGGGAGGCGGCTTGGTACTGGACGCCTTCGATCATGTCCTTCATGCGGTAGCCTTGGATGGTGTCTTCGATGTAGAAGCCGTCTTCCTCGTCCTCGTCCAGGAAGACGTGGACCTCGTTGACTCTGCCGAAGAGGTTGTGGTTGTCGCCCATGATGTCCTGGTAGGCTCCGACGAGGAATATGCCGAGGTAGTAGGGTTCGTTTTTCTTGAGTGGGTGCAGGGGGAGGTATGCCTTTTCGTCTTCGAGGTCGATGAACTTGGATACCTTGCCGTCGCTGTCGCAGGTGATGTCTACGAGGATGGCGTTGACGGAGGGGCGTTCCTTGAGACGGGCGATGGGAGCGATGGGAAAGAGCTGGCCGAGGGCCCAGTGGTCGAGCAGGGAGTGGAAGACCGAGAAGTTGCAGACGTACTGGTCGGCGAGGAGTTCGGAGAGGCCGATGAGCTCTTCGGGCTGGTAGCCTCGAGTGGCCTTGATCTTGCGTTCGAGGCGGTCGCAGACCTGCCAGAAGAGGGAGTCGGCCTGAGCGCGGCCGGTGAGGTCGAGGTAGCCGTGGCTGAAGAGGGAATCGGCTTCGGCCTTCTTTTGCAGGGCGTCGTGGTACATCTCGAGGTGGCCGTAGCGGACCTTGCCGCTTAGCATTTCGAAGAGATCTGAGACGACTTGGTCCTTGATGTCGTCGCGGCGGACGGGGAGCAGCGAGTCCCGCTTAGAGATGCGGCCGAAGACTTCGGTGACGAGGATGCTGTGCGGGGCGGCGATGGCGCGGCCGCTTTCGGAGACGATATCGGGGCAGGGCACGTCCATCTGCTGGCAGATGTGCTTGATGTTGTAGACGACGTCGCGGGCGTATTCCTCGAGCGAGTAGTTGGTGGAGCTTTCGTAGTTCGAGCGGGAGCCGTCGTAGTCGATGCCGAGGCCGCCGCCGACGTCGAGCAAGCCCATGGGGAAGCCCATCTTCTGCAGTTGGCAGTAGTAGCGGGCGGCTTCGACGACGGCGTTCTTGAGGGTGATGATGTTGGGGACCTGAGAGCCGATGTGGAAGTGGAGGAGGCGGAGGCTGGCGGCCATTTCGGCCTTTTGCAGGATGCGGCAGGCTTCGAGCATCTCCATGGTGGTGAGGCCGAACTTGGCGTTGTCGCCGGTGGAGGCCTCCCACTTGCCTTCGCCTCGGGTGCCGAGCTTGGCTCGCAGGCCGATCATGGGTTCGACGTCGAGATCGCTGGCCACGTCGACGATCTGCTGCACTTCGCTGAGCTGCTCGGCTACGATGACGATTCGCTTGCCGATCTTGCGGTAGTTGAGGGCGAGGCGGATGTAGTCTTCGTCCTTGTAGCCGTTGCAGATGAGAAGGCCTTTGGAGTTGGCGTGCATGGCCATGGAGATGAGGAGCTCGGGCTTGCTGCCGGCTTCGAGGCCGTAGTTGAATTCCTCGCCAGCGTCTTGCACTTCTTCGATGACTTCGCGCAGTTGGTTGACCTTGATGGGGAAGACGCCGCAGTACTTGCCTTGGTAGTCCTCCTCTTGGATGGAAGCCTGGAAGGCGCGGTTGAGTCGCTCGACGCGGTGGCGCAGCAGGTCCTGGAATCGGACGACCATGGGGGCTTTGATACCTTTGCTGGTGGCCTCTTTTATCACGTCGTCGATGCGTACGACTCGTTCGTCGGCGGAGGGGTGGGCGCAGACGAAGCCGTCCTTGTCGACGGAAAAATAGGGGCTGCCCCACCTTTTGAAGCCATATAGCCGCTCGGCCTCGGCGACCGTCCAGCGCGATTTCAACTTCGTGCTCAATGGGTTTTCGAATAGGGGAGGTTAAGGAGATTCGGCCCTTTGCGGGCGCGCTGCAGAGCGATGCGAATTCGTTTCGAGGCAGGGCCTTCACACGGCTCTCCGGATTCGCTACCGCTTTGGATCGCGCCCCTGGTTTTGGCGTCTCAGGTTATGGCTTGCTTTTTGAAAAGACGCTAGATTGAGTGCGGCCCTTCCGATTTCAAGAACCCTTTGGAGCGGTATTTGCACCTATTTCGCAATGGATTTCGCAACATCTATCCTAGCCCAAACAACCCCTGCTGCGCCGAGCGGCGGCGGCTTCAGTCAACTGATTTTCATGGGTCTGCTTTTCGCGGCCATGTACTTCCTGATCATCGCTCCGAGCCGCAAGAAGCAGAAGCAGCATCAGAAGATGATCTCCGAGCTCAAGAGCGGCGCCGAGGTCGTGACGTCTGGCGGGATCTACGGGCAGATTACGAACGTGAAGGACGATCGTTTCGTCCTGCGGATCGCGGAAAACACCAAGGTCGAGATCGCCAAGTCGTCGGTATCCTCGGTCGTCAACCAACCCGAATAGGAAATAGGAGTCGCTCGAACGGATTTCGACTGCAATTTAGAGCCACGCCTGGATCGGCGTGGCGTTTCCATTATTTAAAAGAGAGTCTATAACCCCCCCCAATCCCGATGTCAGGAAAGCATATCTGGAAACTACTGGTCACCGGCATACTCGTTGCGTTTTGCCTTTCCTATCTAATTCCCCTCAACGATGGGGATTTCGTCGAGCACGTGAAGGCGCGGACCGACAGTCCCGAATTCGTCGCCCTGCTTGACCGAGCAGTCGAGCGTTCGGAGAGCAGCGAGAAGCCGCTCAGCGTGTACATGGCGCTCAAGCGCATCGTCAACGAGGAGCGCATCGACGTAAGCCAGTATTTTCCGGACATGACGCTGGAGCGCAGCCTGACCAACGTGGTCAAGCGCAACAACATCCTACTGCCGGTGCTGCTTGAGGACTCGAAGGCGAATCTGAAGAAGGGCCTCGATATTCAGGGCGGCATCTCGGTCACTTTCGAGATCGATCCCAGGGCGCTTGCCGAAGTCCCGCCGCAGGAACGCACCGACAAGCTGGCCGACGCGATCGACATCATCGAGCGTCGCGTCAACAGCTTTGGCGTATCCGAACCTATCGTACGTCCGCTGGGCGATAACCGCATCGAGCTCCAGCTTGCGGGCATCAACACGAAGGACGATCCGGATCTGCTGGACAACGTGAAGAAACCGGCTCGGCTGGACTTTCGCGAGGTCCATCAGACGGCTATGCCTGGTCGGGACGAACGCCCTGCGGGCTACGAGGCGATGACGATGATCCAGGAGTCCGGTGGCGTGGAGCGCGAGGAGACTCTTTTCGTGAAGCGCATCCCGGCGCTTACCGGCAAGTATGTGAGGGAAGCTTTCCCTTCTTCCACCCAGCTCGGCGGCATCGAGGTGATTCTGCGTCTCGATGACGAGGGAGCAGACCTGTTCGCCGACGTGACTCGCAAGCTGGCCAATGAGGGCAACGGTCGTTTGGCCATCGTATTGGATGGGGAACTACAGTCAGCTCCCTCTGTTCGCGAAGAGATTCGCGGCGGCAGCGCGAGCATCACCGGTCGCTATACGCAGCGCGAGGCGAAGGAGCTGGCTGACGTGTTGAACAATCCGCTGGAGCTTCCTCTGGAGGTTGCGGAGATGTACGAAGTCGGTCCATCTATGGCGGCGGACTCGATTGCTTCTGGCGTCTTCGCCTCGAAAGTAGGCGTCATATCGGTGGCGATTTTCATGCTGATCTATTTCATGGTGGGCGGACTGGTGGCTTTGATTTCCGCCTTGCTGAATATCACGATCGTGCTCGGGGTGCTGGCCAGCTTTCAGGCGACGCTTACCTTGCCGGGCATCGCCGGTATCATCCTGACGGTCGGCATGGCGGTGGATGCGAATATCCTGATTTTCGAGCGTATCCGCGAGGAGTTGAAGGCGGGCAAGACCATAAAAAACGCGTTGCAAGGCGGTTTCGACAAGGTGTTCTCCACGATCTTCGACGCGAATCTCACGACTTTCATCGTTTCGCTCGTCATGTATTCGCTAGGAACGGGACCGGTGAAGGGTTTCGGTCTCACTTTGATGATCGGCGTGTTCACCACCATGTTCTGCGCCTTGATCGTGACGCGCGTGCTTCTCGAGCTGATCTTCGAGACGGGCCTGCTTAAGAAATTCGTCACGCTGCGGCTTCTGGAGAAGCCCAAGATCGACTTTCTGCGCTACCGCAAGCCTGCTTTCCTGGCTTCTTGGACGGTGGTTTTGATCGGCTGCATCGTTCTGTTCTCCAAGAGAGATACGATATACGGAATCGATTTTACGGGGGGCGACGAAGTCTCGCTAGGCTTTGCTGATCGTATCGACGAGAGCGAGTTGCGCGAAGCGCTGCAGGCGGCGGATATCGGAGAAACCAACCCTCTCTACCAAAGCCAGCTTGGCGGCGGTGGCGAGATCCTGCGCGTGCAAACGACTTTCCAGCAGGGCGAGAAAGCCTATGAAACTCTAAAGGAGGCCTTTCCTGAGGCCGAATTCGAATTCCTCGGCAAGAACGAGATCGGCCCGACGGTTGGGGCCGAGATCCAGAAGAACGCCTTTCTCTCCATCGCTATATCCCTGGGCATCATTTTGCTCTACATCGCCTTTCGCTTCGAGATCGGCTATGGCGTGGGCGCGGTGGTGGCCACGGTGCATGACATTCTACTTACGATCGGCGTCTTCTCCCTGATCCCGGGACACCAGTTCACCGCCCCTATGGTGGCGGCTATTTTGCTGATCGTGGGTTATTCGCTCAATGATACGATCGTCGTCTTCGACCGTATCCGCGAAGAACTCGCATTGCGTCCGACGAGCAAGCTGCGCGAGGTGATCAACATTGCGATCAATGCGGTGCTCAACCGTTCGCTTTTGACCAGCATCACTACTTTGCTCGCTTCGGTCTCGCTCATGGTCTTTGGCCAGGGGGTGATCAACGACATCGCCTTCACCTTTACCATCGGTATCATTACCGGTACCTTTTCCTCCATTTTCATTGCCAGTCCGGTATTCTTCTACTGGCACAAGGGAGACCGTCGCAGCGTCGAGTCCAGCCACGACGTCGCTCCGGAATACGACTGGCAGGCCTCCTCGAAGGCTTCGTCTTCGGGAGTTGGCAACGATTAATTCCGCAGGGCGTTGACCAAGTGGAAGTACAGCCCGCCAGCCGCTGAGCAGACTCGCAGTTACCGCAGCAAGCTAAAGGTCAGCTCTCCCATCGCGGAGCTGCTGGCTCGGCTCGACTTCGCTTCGGTGGAGGAGGCCGCCAGCTTCCTCGATCCTCGCTTGAGCGAGATCGACTGCCCTTTCCAGATCCCGAACCTGGAGCGAGCGGCGAGACGCATTTCGCAGGCGATAGACAATCGCCAGCGGATCGCGATCTGCGGCGACTACGATGTGGACGGGGTGACGAGCACGGCTTTGCTGGTGGCTATCTTGCAGAAGTTCGAGACCTATCCTGCCTACATCGTTCCTTTGCGGCTGGAGGAGGGCTACGGACTTTCTCAGAAGGCTGTCGAACGGGCTTTGGACAAGGCGAATACTCCAGACCTCTTCATTGCCCTGGACTGCGGGACGAACTCGGTCGAGGAAACGGATCATATACTGGACGCGGGTTGCGATGTCCTGATCGTCGATCACCACCAGTCGAAACGAGCGCTCCGCGAGGAGGTCGTGCTCGTCAATCCTCATGTCGAGGATAGAGCCGACCGCGGCCACTGCCAGCTCTGTACGGTGGGGCTGGTTTTCAAGTTGGTCCATGGCCTGCTCAAGGTGCGCCGCGAGCTGGAAGACAGCCGGGCTTTCGAGATCAAGCTGCGCAGCTTTCTCGATCTGGTTTCGATGGGCACGGTGGCCGACATGGTGCCGCTTTCTCGCGAAAACCGGACCTTTGCCCGCATCGGCCTGGAAGTTCTGGCGAAGACGCAGCGTCTTGGCCTGCGCCATCTGATGGAGGTCGCTGGCGTTTCCGCCAGCCACGGCGTCAATCCCATCGACATTTCCTTTCGTCTCGGCCCTCGCATCAATGCCAGCGGTCGGCTTGCCGATGCGGCTGTAGCCGTGGAGCTGATACTGAGCGACGACCCGGCTTTCAGTTTGGAAACTTCGCTCAAGCTGGACTCCTTCAATCGCGAGCGACAGGAGATCGAGCGCTCCATGGCGGAGCAGGCCATGGCCCAGATCGACGAAGACGGGGCCGAGCGCTGCGGCTACGTGGTCTTCGACGAGACTTGGCACCCAGGGGTGGTCGGCATCGTGGCCAGCCGCGTTTCGCGGGCCTTCAATCGCCCCGCGATCGTATTGGGAAAGGAAGGACAGCTGGCCAAGGGGTCGGGTCGCAGCATCGAGGGGGTGAACCTGGTGGAGATTCTGAATCGGTTTTCGGACAAGCTGGACAGTTGGGGAGGGCATCCGATGGCGGTTGGGATTTCCATGCCGATCGAGCGGGTGGAAGAGTTCAGGGAGTTCTTCGATCAGGCTTTGCGCGAGTATTTGGAAACCCATGACGTGGACAAGATCCTGGAGATCTCCGCCTGGCTGACGCTTGAGGAGATAAACTCCAAGTTCATGCAGGAGCTATCGCTGCTGGAGCCTTTTGGCCAAGCCAATCCGGAGCCTATCTTCGCCTGCCGCTCCGTATGCTTCGGATCCAAGCTCAATGTTTTCAAGGACATCCATTTTCGCTTCGTCCTGAAGGACAGCCGAGGTCGAGCCTTGTCGGGCGTAGCCTGGAAGATGGCGGATCGTATCCCTCCGGTCAATACGCCCGTCGACATTGCGTTTCGTCTCGTCTGGAACACCTTCGGTCGCAAGAAGGCGCTTCAGGTAGAGCTGGTCGACTGGCGGCTTGCCTCTTGAAATTTCGAGGTAGGGCCCGATCGCCGAGCGGGCCGCAGGGAATGGATCCTGCAGATCGGCTCCCGCATTTGCGGGACGATCGGACCCTACCTTGAAAACCCCTCGACGGAGCGAAGCGTAGATGGCGTAGCAAAAGCCTCGTTTCGCAATTTGTCCACTCGGCCTAGTGTACTGTCATTGAAGTTCATAGCATAATTATGAAGGCTCAATGCTATCAGCTTAGGCATTTGAAAGGTCAGGTCGGCTGTGCCGAATAGGTGCCTTCGGCAGTAGGCTCTAAGCCTAATTTTGCGAAGCAAAACCTATATCGAACGATGCG
>JANQRJ010000092.1 GCA_028284635.1 Pelagicoccus sp. | reverse complement strand
GCCTTCAACTAATTCTACTTGGTTAAATGATATTTGTAGGGCCGGCGCTTGCCGCCGTGCCGCGTCGTTTTGATCCATTCTCTGCGGCGCTTGCCGCCGCGCCGCAGAGAATGGATCAAAACGACGCGGCACGGCGGCAAGCGCCGGCCCTACAAATATCATTTAACGAAGTAGAATTAGTTGAAGGCGAAGCTGTCGCTGTCGACGCGGGATTCTCCTGCGAAGTCGGCCGCAGCGGGCGTGTAGTTGGAAGCTGGGGACTTGGTAGGGTGAGTCTTCCCGGTGACGATGGAGTCGAGCTGGCCTGCGAGATCGCTGATGCTGTCGGCTTGAGTCTTGAGTTCGCGTGAAGCGGAGGCGACTTCCTCGGCTCCTGCAGCGTTTTCCTGGGTCACGGAGCTGATCTGGGTCACTGCGCGGTTGATCTCGCCGAGACCTGAGGTCTGTTGCGAGGCGGCTTCGTCGATCTCCTGCATGATATTGGCGATCTCGTTTGTGGCATCGAGAATGGTTTGGAAGCCTTCGTCTGTCTCTTGCACGGACTTGGCGCCTTGGCTGATCTTGCTGATGTTGAGATCGATGAGCTGAGAGGTGTTGCGGGCGGCTTCAGCGGCTCGGGCGGCGAGGTTTCGGACTTCGTCTGCTACGACCGCGAAACCGGCTCCCGCCTCGCCGGCGCGGGCTGCTTCTACTGCGGCGTTGAGGGCGAGAATGTTGGTCTGGAAGGCGATCTCGTCGATGGTTTTGATGATGTTCTTAGTTTCGTCGCTGGCGCTGGAGATCTCCTGCATGGCAGTTTTTAGCGACTCGACTTGATGGTTGGTGTCGTGCACGACATCGGAGGCCTTTTTAACCTGGGCGAGGGCCTTCGAGATGTTGCCCGAGGTCTGGGCGGCCATGGCGTTCAGCTCCTCGCAGGAGGCGGAGGTCTCTTCTACGTTCGCAGCTTGCTCGGTGGCCCCATCGGCGAGGCTTCGCGCGTTTTGGTCGACGATGCCGGAGGCTTGGCGGCTTCGGTCGACGTTGTCCATTATGGAGTCGGAGATCTTCTTGATGGGACCGATGAGGTGGCTTGCCATGCGCCATGCGGCGAAGACGACGAGGATGATCGAGGCGATGGTTATGATGAGCATCTCCCTGCTTTCTCGGAGGAAGGAGCTCATGGCTTCCTTTTCGTCGATTCGCACAAGGGCGCTCCAGCCCAGACCGGGGTAGCCTAGAGCTCCTTTGCTGTGGGCGTAGCCAGCCACTTGGTTGATTTGCTTTCGCTTGTGGAGCGAAATGTTCGCTCCGTGCTTGCCGTCGACGGCTTCTTTGGCGGCTTTGACTCCGGACGTGGCGAGATTGAGCTTGAGAAGGACGGACATGTCGTCGTTTGCCTCGACCAGGTCGTTGTTGAAGGTCGGATCGAGATCGACGATGATTCTGCCTTCCTTGTCTAGGAGGGTGAGTTCGCTTGTCGCGTAGCCCGCAGTTTTCAAGTTTCGGTAGCTGTCTTCGAAGATCCGATCGACGAGCTCGAAGGAAATGCGGTTGGTCCAGACGCCGATGGGCTTTCCGGAGGAATCGAGGATTGGGGCGCTGAAAGCGATGCCGAGGCCTTCGCTTTTGTCGACGCGTTTGACTAGCGGATCGAGGTGCACGTCCTCGACGACGGTGCCGTCGACGTTGGGGCCTTTGAGAAATCTGCCAGCGAGGACGTCGCGAAACCAGGGGGCGCTAGAGAAGTCCATCTCGTAGGCCCAGTCGTTGTCTACGGGGTTTCCGTCTGCGTCTCGGGAGTTTACGGCTATTGGTTTGCCGTCGAGATCGACTGCGATCATGATTGTGTAGATGCCGTACAGGTCCATGTACTTGTTCATGGCTCGCACGATTCCGTTTTCCGTTTCGTTGCGTACGCCCCATTGGCTGCGATCGAGCGTGGTTTCGTTGGCGGCGAATACCTGAACGTCTCCGTAACGTTCGAAGAGGTTTCTTTCCACGACGTCTATGAGATCAATGGCGTACTCCCCGAAGGTGTTCACGAGGTCTTGGCGCATGTGGCCCATATTGACGGTGGTCCGCCAAGCCAGCATGGCAAGTGGGGTCAGGGCGATCGCCAAGCTGAAAAGGAGCAGGCGTGTTTTTAGGCTCTTGGCGTCTTTCTGCATCGGTAGTGCTTTTTATCGGATTGCGGTATGAGTTCGTTTATCAAATCGGCTGTGAATTAACGCTCCTTTTACTCAATAGGTTAGGGGCTGGCCTGGGTCGGGCTTTTGGGGGCCTCAACTCAGTTGGCTAGGTCGGAAACTTGAGCCCATTTTGCCTTGGCGTCGTTTTTGGCCCTCGCTTGCCATTTCGCGATACAGTCGGTTTTCACCATCCGTTTTCGGATTGCTTAGGCTCTTGCTGGATTGCTTTATCGCGGAATGGAAGCGAGCCCAGAGACTAAGATCGACAAGTCTGCCTTGCCTGATGGGCGTGGGCATTTCGGCCAATTTGGCGGCGTTTACGTGCCGGAGACTCTGGTTACGGCACTGGAGCATTTGGGGGAGCAGTACGAAACGGCGAAGCGCGATCCGGATTTTCAGGCCGAACTCGCTTTCTATCTGAAGGAATTTGCGGGACGTCCAACCGGGCTCTACTACGCGGAGCGTCTTAGCGAGGAGCTCGGTGGCGCGAAGATCTACTTCAAGCGCGAGGATCTGCTCCATACCGGAGCTCATAAAATCAACAATGCCATTGGCCAAGCCTTGCTTGCCAAACGCATGGGCAAGAGGCGCATCATCGCCGAAACGGGAGCGGGCCAGCACGGTGTGGCCACCGCCTGCGCTTGCGCTCGCCTGGGACTCCAATGCGTGGTCTACATGGGTGCGGTCGACATGGAGCGGCAGAAGCTCAATGTCTTCCGCATGCGGCTTTGCGGGGCCGAAGTGCGCGGCGTGGAGAGCGGCCAGAAGACGCTCAAGGACGCGGTCAACGAGGCTATGCGCGACTGGGTGACCAACGTGCGCGACACGCACTACATCCTTGGTTCCGCTCTCGGTTCGCATCCCTATCCGATGATGGTGCGCGACTTTCACAAGATCATCGGCGAGGAGACCCGGCAGCAAATCATGGAAAAGGAGGGCCGTCTGCCGGACGAGCTGGTGGCCTGCGTGGGAGGAGGAAGCAACGCGATCGGTCTTTTCTACGAGTTTCTGGAGGACGAGGCGGTCCGTATGGTCGGCGTGGAAGCCGGAGGCTATGGGATCAAGCAGGGCCAGCACGCGGCCCGTTTCGAAGGCGGTCGACTTGGCGTGCTGCAAGGTTCGAAGACCTACATCCTGCAGGATGCCGATGGGCAGATCGAGCTCACCCATTCCGTTTCGGCCGGTCTCGACTATGCGGCGATCGGCCCGGAGCACGCCTATTACCGAGATCAGGGCCGCATCGAATTCTCCTATGCTACCGACGAAGAGGTGATGAAGGCCTTCCAATTGCTTTGTAGGACCGAAGGCATAGTCCCAGCTCTCGAGTCCAGTCATGCTCTGGCCTACGTGATGAAGCGAGCCCCGCAGATGAGCCCCGACCAGATCCTGGTGATGAATCTCAGCGGCCGCGGCGACAAGGACGTCAGCCAAGTTGCCAAGCTGCTTGGCGAAGACGTTTAGGTCCGAGCTTTCGTATCATGAAAAGCATGACAGGATTTGGCCGCTGCGAGCTTGCGGAGGAAGGAGTGGCGATCTCGCTGCAAGTCAGCTCGGTGAACCGCAAGAATCTCGAGGTCATCTGTTCCCTGCCGAAGGACCTGCAACGCCTCGAGCGTCCTTTGCAAGATCAAGTCCGGGCGGTTGCCTCCCGAGGCCGATTCCAGTTTTCCATCGATTTGCGCTTGGATGGGGCAGCGAATGCCGCTTTGCCTAGCGACCAGCAGATCGACGATGCTCTGGTCCGTTTGCGTTCGGTGGCTCGGCGCCATGGAGCCGAAATAGTGGTCGACGGACCCTTGCTCGTGCAGCTGGCTGGCCTTATCGAAGGCGATTTGCCGGAAATCCCGGACGAGGTGGCTGAGCGTCTCCTTGCCAAGGCTTGTGAAACAGCTTTGCAGGAATTGGTGGCGATGCGGGCTCGTGAAGGAGCGGTTCTCAAGATCGATCTCTCTGCTCGTATCGAAAATCTGAACACGTTGGTTGGCAAGATCGAACAGCTCGCTCCCAGCATGGTGGGCAAGCATCGCGAAAACCTGCTGGCCCGTCTGGAACAGGCAGGCCTCGAGCTCGATACGAGCGACGAACGAGTCCTGCGCGAGATCGCTCTGTATGCGGATCGCTGCGACATCTCAGAGGAGATCACTCGCTTGCAGAGCCATTTCGAGCAGTTCGGCCAGCTCATCGAGAAGGACGAAGCGGTTGGCCGGCCTTTGGAGTTCCTGCTCCAGGAAGTGGGCCGCGAGATCAACACCTGCGGTAGCAAGTCGAGCTCCATCGAGGTCTCGCGGCTCGTCATGGAGATTAAGAACGAGCTGGAACGCCTGCGCGAGCAAGTGGCCAACGTGGAGTAGCTCGTAGCGCGGAGCTTCAGCCCGCGTCTTTTCCCATCATCATCTTCATCTTCATCTTCATCTACTTCTTCATCATCTTCTTCTTGTGATTGGGATAAGGATGAGGAAGCAGATGAAGATGAAGATGAAGAAGTAGAAGCAGAAGAAGAGGATGATGGTGAAGTAGATCTGGAAAGCGTGCAAATGCCTCGCTCTCGAAAATCCAAAAGCTACGCAAGCCGCTTCGGTCTGCTGATGGAGATAATCTTCCTGATGTGGCTCGTCTTCTTTCTGGATGCGGCGTTGCAGCTCGGCTTGGCTCGTTTCGGCATTCTTCCTCGTCAGCCGGAAGGCCTGATAGGGGTGTTCTGCGCGCCCTTCCTGCATGGCAACTTGGCCCATCTGACAGGCAATACCACTTCCTTGCTGCTTTTTGGTGGGATGATCTCCCTGCGGAATCCTCGGGTTTTCGTTCGGCTTACTTTTTTCGGGATGCTGGTAACGGGGTTGGGCGTATGGCTTTTCGCTCGACCGTCGATCCACATTGGAGCGAGCGGGTTGGTGTTCGCATATTTTGGATACGTGTTTACGATCGGGTTCTTCGAGCGGAAGTTCTGGTCGATCGTATTGTCGATCCTGGTCATGGCGCTTTTCGGCGGGGTCTTGCTGGGCGTGTTGCCTACCGACGAACGGATCTCGTGGGAGGGACATCTAGCCGGCTTGCTCGCGGGCTTGTGGTTCGCCCGCAATGCGCCGCGCCGTTAGCGTTGATGCGTATACTTGGAGGGTGCGATTAAAAGCGTGTCCTATTGTGGTCAAAGGTAGGGCCTGATCGCCGAGCAGGCCGCAGTGTAGGATCCTGCAGCACGGACGGCCCGGCGGTCCGTCCCTACCAGGACACGGTTTTAATCGCATCCTATCTTGGAAGCCGTTTACTTCAGATGCTTGACGCGGCTGCATTGCGACTAGAGCAAAATTCGTTTAGCAGGTCGCAACTTCGAGAAGCTTATCAAGGGTGGTGCGGTCCCGACCGAAGTCGGGAACGCATACGCGTGTGCAATGTGACGCCAATCGGTCGCTCCCGATTCAGATCGGGAACGACCCACCTACGTACAACGGAACAAACGAAAAATGCTCTGGCAAGAGCAGCTAGTAACACCTGATCTCGTAGATTGCAGCGCTGGGATCCCCGTTGGTGGCTGTTACCACGACGCGAATCCGGTTCGTGGATACGGTATCATCGAGCGTATGAATCCGATGACGTTGATAGTTGTCCTCGATCGAGAGCAGCTCGACCCAAGCGTCTCCTTGCCAAGCCTGTATTCGATAGTCTTTGACGGTCTGTGCGTCGCGGAAGAAGGGCGGGTAGTTGTGGTACTCGTTGGCGAGATGTCCGGCGAAGGTGAGGTGGATCTTCTGGATCGTCTGCTCGGCTTCCCAGCTGAGTTCCAGGTATTGCGGTAGGGCTTGATTGGGATCGGATTTCCAGAGGTTGGTGGAGCGTTCCGGTCGCGTTGTTCCGCTTAGGACATGGCCTGCTTTGAAACAGTTTTGCGGTGGCTCGACTCGGAAGCTGAAGCTCATGCTCTGGCCTAAGTGTCGCATGCGTCCGCCTGGTATCTCAGTAGAGGCCGTCTGGGCAGTGGCGGTCGCTCCGGCCACTTCCCAAGACAATTCTGGACCTGCTTTGGCTTCCAGGCGGAGGAAGGAATCCGATAGTAGCTTGCCTGAAAGCTCCGATTCCACTGGCCAGTCGATCCATTGTCTTTTGCTTGGAGGGACTTGCAGTCGGGTTTCGGCGAGGGTGGCGTTGCCGGAGAGGCGGTAGTCCCAAATCGAATCGATAGCTTTCAGAGCGAGCTTGATCGACTGAGGTTCGGTGGATGTATTGGAAATGCAGATACTGATGCTCTTGAGCTCACCCTGACCGATAGCGATGATCTGTCCGCGTCTTTTCTCTAGCGTAATCGGGTCCTTGGGCCGACGGAAGCTCTGACCGTTCTCCTCGAAGCGCGTTTCCGGCGCCACGCCGGAGGAGCATCCTTCGCTGCTCGCGCTGGCGGTGGCCGCGCGGGCAATGTCTTTCGCATCTCGGTTTTGCGTATTGGGCAGAAATGCTCCGTGGCGCAGGAGCGCTTGCTTGATCGTTTCGATATCGCTGCCAGTGGTGATCTCGTGGATGTCCTTGCCCACGCTCAAGGCGTGAGCGGCGGCCAGACCGCAGGCCTGTCCCATAAGAGCGGTCGTTGCCATGACGCGGATCGTGCCGAGGGCGGCGTGAGTGGCGGAGATGTTGCGGCCCGCCATCATGAGATTGTCTATATCATTTGCGATACAGATGCGGAGCGGCACACCGTAGGGGCCGACGTAGCTTTTAGCGGCATAGTCGCTGTCCAATTGATAGCCGCTGGCGCTGGCTTCTTCCGAGGTAGGGGCGAGTAGACCGCCTGGCGTATGGAGATCGAGAAACCAGCCGCCGAAGGCGATCTCGTCTTCGAATGCCGTCTTGTTTTGCATATCGTGTTCGGTGATGAAATACCGACCGACGATGCGGCGACTCTCGCGCTTGCCTGGCACTTGACCAATCCAGTCGAGGGCGTAGTTGGCGGCTTTTTCTTTTGCCTTGGGATCCTTATTCTTGATCCAATCCCAGATGCCCAGGGTGTGTCTTGTCAGTTCATGACGAATGTCTTCGCTTTCATATACGGTGTTCCAGGGCACGCCTATTTCGATCCACCAGTAGCCGCCGCGCATATCGTTGGGTTTGCGACCTTGTTCGTAGAAGTAGTCGGGGTTCTCATGTTTGACTGCCCAGTCTGGAGCTTCGAACGGCACGGGCCTTCCCATGTCTCTGGCTTTGAAATGGATGGAGTTGCCCATGGTATCCTTCGAGGCGCGCAGCGGAGCGTGAGGCTCGTCAAACTCATCGCGGCCCTCGGTACCCATGCGCCACTCGCAGCCAGCTTGATCGGCGACGAGACCGTCGCCTGTGCAGTCGATGAAGACCTTTCCGCAGATCTTCGTTCTCAGCTCGGCGTTGAGGGTGGAGGCCTCCACGGCTCCGATGCGGCGGCAGGTGTTTCGGGCTTTGCGGTGGATGTATCCAAAACTTAGATCCTGAGTGTCTATATCGGAAGGATTCTCCGAGCCGCGCGTGCCGTCTTCCATGATGACGTCGTCAACGGTGGTATTCAAGTGGAAGGTCAGGTTCTCTTGTTGGACTGCCATATCGTACATGACCAGGTCCCAGACGCTGTTGGTCCAGCCGTTTTCGAAGATCTCCTCGTGGTTGCGCGCCCGTTCCTCGATCAGGAGCTCGGAGATAATGCCTGTTTCGCGAGCGTACCCGTGGAAGTGGCCTGCTCCGTGTGGCGTGACGCGTATCTCGGAGGAGCTATTGCCGCCGAAGACCGGACGATCTTGGATGAGGCATGTCTTGGCGCCTTGGCGAGCGGCTGCGATAGCGGCGCAGAAGCCGGCCAAACCGCCACCGCACACTACGATGTCATAGGTTTCTTGTTTCGTTTTCATAAACGTTTTTCGGTGTTTCGCGTATGCTGGAAGAAGGCCGTCGGACGGATGCTCCAGCTCTTGTAGCAACTTCCTTTTTCCAGATTTTCAGGCGGGCCGAAAGCTCGGTTTCGATGGGGCGATAGCTTGGCTGGCCGGATAGATTGTCGAGTTCGTGAGGATCGTTTTTCAGATCGTATAGCTCGTTTTGGCCGCCTGATTCTTGGACATACTTCCAGCGATTTGTCCTTATCATGCGGATACGGCCTCGGAGGGTGACGGGATTGCCCTCCCAGCTTATGGGGTCTCCGTTGGGGTTGTTGAAGTCTCCGGCTTGGAGGCCTTCTTGTTCGGCTTCTTCTTGCGTATAGGCGAGACCGGGAATGCCGTATTCGCTGTATGCGGCGTCGCGGATGGGACCGCCTTGGCCGTCGTCACGCAGGAACGGCATGAGATCGATGCCTTCGGCCTGAGTGGGAGTGGCTGTATTTGCTGCACTGGCGAAGGTGGGTAGCAGGTCGATGTGGGATGCGAAGCGGGAGTCTCTGCGATCCGTATCCACGTTTCCCGGCCAGCTCGCGATGAAGGGCACTCGGACGAGACAGTCGTACATGGCTGGGCTTTTGGTATACATAGAGTGATCGCCTTGGTAATCGCCATGGTCGGAGGTGAAAACGATGAGCGTTTTTTCGCGAAGCTGGCGAGCTTCGAGGAAGTCGAGCAACCGCCCGACTTCGGCGTCGATCATGGAAATCATCCCGTAGTAAACCGCTCTCATAATTCGAGTGTCTTCTTGATCGAATCGGATGATTGCGTCGTTGTTAGCTCGATGGAAGCGCTGGCGGAAAGGCTTTTTGTCCCAGTAGGATTCATCAGGCTCGCAATGCGGATCGGGAAGGTCGGCATTGATATAGCGGCTGAAATAGGGTTCGGATATTTCGTAGGGCGTATGCGGGTGGAGATAGGAAAGCCAGAGAAAGAAGGGTCGACCGCTAGATGCTCTCATGAAGTCGATCGCTTCGTCGGTGCTCGCTCGCTGCGGGTCTCCCTGAACTCCTCCGGGGACGGCTTCTTTGCGAAGGCGGGGATACTTTTCCCTTCCGATCGTATTCAGCCAATCATTACGTTTTTGCGATGCGGTGGGATGACGAGAGTGAGGATGTTGTTGATAGAGATCGAAATCTTCGGAAGTGACGAAGGAGTGGTTTTTGCCGATGAGGCCGGTCCGATAGCCTGCATGTTTGAGCATGCGGGGCATATTGTCCTGGGGAATCTGGCCTGGGTGGTGATTGGAGTAGCATTTATGGGTAGAGGTCCATTGACCGCTGTGGAGAGACCAGCGAGCGGGCATGCAGACGGGCGACGGTGTTGTGGCCTGAGTAAACGCGACGCCCTCCGTGACCAGCCGGTCCAGGTTCGGAGTGTCTATGTTCGGATTTCCGAGCGCTGCGATGGTATCGTAGCGTTGCTGATCGGTATATATGAGAAGTATATTGGGACGATTGCTCATCATATCTGAGGGATTCTCAAAAGGCGGCCGGAGGCGTCTCTCATTTCTAGTTCGGTATAGTGAACAGGTGGGCAGCTTTGGGATTCTATTTCACCTATTCGGTCGAAGAGCGCCTGCATGAGCTTGGTTTTGGTTTCAGCTAGAGTGGTGTCGGAGTATAGGTTGAATCGTTCGCCAGGGTCCGCTTGAAGATCGTAGAGTTCACCGTAGCCGCGCCCGCCGTAGTAGACCAGTTTCCAGCGGTCGGTGCGGATCATCTTTTGGTCGACGGCTTCAGCGTAGGCATGGGATCGTCCTGCGGCGTTTTTGTCGTCTAGCAGGGGGAGGAGACTTTCCCCTTGGATGTCGCGTGGGGCGTCGATGCCTGCTAAGTCCATGAAAGTGGCGGCGAGATCGCAGGATTCCACTATCTGCGAACGAGCGCCGCTTTGCCAGCGTTTGGGTTGGCTGATGATCAGGGGGACTTTGACTAGATCGTCGTAAAGGAAAGCGCTTTTGAAAAGGAGCTGGTGATGGCCGACGAAGTCTCCGTGGTCGGTGGTGAAGACGACTATGGTGTCGTCTTCCAGGCCGAGGGCTTCGAGCTTTTGCATGATCTTGCCTATGAAGCTGTCGATCATGCTGATTTTCGCCCAATAGAGGGCGATGAACCTTCTAAGTTTTTCTGGATTCTCGACGATCGCTCGATAGTCGCCGAAGTCGTTTCCTCGCTTGGAATTGCGTTGGAAGGCTTTCTGCTCGATGGGCTTGCCGTCGAGTTCGTCCCTTGCGATGGGAGGGAGCGGCATGTCTTTGGGGTCGTACAGTTCATGCCATGGGGGACTGGGATCGATCGGCAGGTGTGGGCCGAAAAAGCTGCACCAGCAGAAGAAGGGCTTATCTGGCTCGCGGTCTTCGAGAAACCTTTCCGTGGCATGGCCGATGAACCCGTCTAAGTGTCCGTCTTCTGGATACAGCGAGGGAACAGCGCCGAAATTTTTCCGATAGTCAGGGTGTTTAGAAACGTGGGGAATGTCCGCGTAACCTCTTTCCTCGCGGTATTCGGAAAGGCTTTGCACGCCTTCGCTGGTCGCGCCCCCATAGTCGGTGACGTTTATATAATCAAATCCGTAGTCGGCCTTGGCTTCTCCCCAGTGCATCTTGCCGATGGCGGCGGTGTAGTAGCCGGCATCTTGGAGCAGCTTAGAGACAGTGGTTTCGTCGGCCGCGAGTTCGGTATTGTTCCAGCGGACGCCGTGGGCGCTGGGGACTTTGCCGGTGAAGAAGGTGGCGCGGGAAGGGCAGCATACGGGGCTGTTGACAAAGGCGTTGTCGAAGCGAATGCCTTGAGTCGCGATGGCATCTATATTCGGAGTTTGGATACGTTGGTTGCCGTAGCAGCCAAGCGTGTCCCAGCGTTGCATGTCGGTCGTGATGAATAGTATGTTGGGCTTTTTCACGGGCATTTATACGTTGACGGATATCGTCTTAAGGTAGGCTGCTGGATCTACGCGTTGGGGTTCGGCGGCATCGATTTCCTGGGCGGCGTCGCGCAGGGCGGAGACGATCTTCTGGGTCGACTTGGGGACGATCTTTCCTGATAGGGCGACGGCTCCGAATGCGGGCTCGCCGACGGCTAGACCTATTGAGAGGGTCTTTTGCGGGGCGTTTGTCTTTACGCGAGCGAAGCCTTTTTCTCTCACTTCGGCGAGGGTGTCGAGGAGGGCGGCGACGCCTTCTGGGAAGCCGGGTATCGTTTTGTCTTGATAGAGCTGTTCAACGTGTTCGTCAGAATTCGCGGCGAGTAGGGAGAGGCCGATGCTGGAGATGCTGGCAGGGCAAAGCCCCATCTTTCCGAGGGCTTCGCTGGTCGGCATACCCGGTTTGGCGAAATAGAGGTAGGATACCGAATCTTTCCATAGGACGCCGAAGGCGGTGATGTAGCCGTGCTGGCCTAGACGTTCCATTGATGGAAGGGCTTTCTGCACGAGACCGGAGCCAAAGAGGCTTTGCGTGGCTAGGACGTGCATGCCGGGGCCAGAGGCGTATTTTCGGTCTGCGGATTGTTGGGCGATGCCCAGGTAGGAGAGGGTCTTGAGAAGGCGGTTCACGCGGGTGGGCTCGAGATCGAGCATGCGACCAAGCTCGCGTGTGCCGATCGGGTCGGGCGAGACGGCTAGAGCTTGAAGGCATGCGATGCCGTCGATGAGGCTTTGGTTGGGTTGAGCAGGGGAATTCATCACGAGTTTATTGTTGCTAAAAAAGCAACAAAAAGAGTCAAGCCTTGTTTTGGAAGTAGAGCCTGAGGGGGTGCGATTCAAAGTGATGGGATTCTTGGGGAGCGCACGCGTCCCGCGTGCTCGGTTGGGCGTCTCGCCCAACCGAATTCCTATTCAACATGTCTTGGGCGAGACGCCCAAGACTGCCTGCGAGACGCAGGCGCTCCCCGGAGCGAAACGTTTCCCATCACTTTGAATCGCATCTCGCCTGAGGACTGTGTTCCTTTCCACTGATTCCCTGGGAACTTCTCTGATCACGCCGTCTGAGGCAGCTTGGCGAGATTTGGCTTTTGCGGTGGTGACGAGCTGGTAGGGTGCGGCGATGCAAGTCGATCAGGAGCTCGTGGCGAAGACGTATTTCTGGGATCGGGCCCGGAGTTTTCTGGGCGGGGTCTTGGAGACGGGCTATGCGGGTTTCGCCTTGATCATCGCTATCCAGGTTTTCGATGCGTCGAATTCGGTTAAGGGCATCGTAGCGGCAGCCTTGCCCATCGGGCTTTTTCTCAATCCGCTATCTTTGAGCCTGTTCTCGCGACTGGGATTTTCGGCGAGCCGGATTGCGAGCGTGATAGCGATAGTTTCCGGCGGCCTGCTTGTTTGGGCGAGTTTCGCGGACGATCTGCTCGGCTTTCTCATCCCGACTTGTCTGGCTTTCGCTGTACAGGCCCAGCTTTCGCCGCTTCTGGTTCACGTTTGGACAGGGGCCTATCCTGCGAATCGCCGGGGGAGTTTGGTAGCGGGAAGCATTCGGTTTTCCATCTTAAGTACGCTGGGGTTCAGCGCCCTTGGGGGTTGGATGTTGGACCGCGATCTCGATCTGTTTCGCGTGATCCTGCTTGTCATAGCGACTTCATCGATTCTCATGGCGTTTGCCATTTTTCGCATGCCTTCCACTCCGGTCAGCAGGAAGTCGGCTCTGAATCCGCTGAAGAGCCTGGGGCTTGCCATCACAGACTGGAGATTTGGCGTGGTGCTCTGCAGCTGGATGATGCTCGGTTTCGGCAACCTGATGGTGCTGCCGCTGCGTTTCGAGTACCTGCTGCAACCGGAGTACGGCATCGAGGCGAGCAAGATTATGGTGACGACGCTGACCCTAGCTGTGCCGGCAATTTTCCGCTTCGCGACGCTGAAGTTCTGGGGGGCTTTGTTTGACCGCATGGATTTCCTGATCCTGCGCATGATCCTCAATGGGCTGATCATGGCCTCCATCATTCTTTTTCTCACCACAAAGAACCTGTGGGTGATTGGCTTGTCGGCGGCGATGCTAGGTACGGCCATGGCGGGCGCGAATATCGCTTGGAGCCTTTGGGTAACGAAGTACGCTCCGCCGGATCTTACGGCGGCCTACATGAGCGTGCACACCTTCACCACGGGCATTCGCGGCGTGTTGTCCCCGTTTTTGGGCTTCTACTTGCTGTCTGCGGTGGGAGCCACTGGCACTGCGGGGATCGGTTCCGGGCTGGTTCTGCTATCGATTCTCATTGTATTCGCCCTCTACTGGTCGCAACGGCCCAAGGCGAAGGCGCGGTAGTGGAAAAGCGTAGCCGAAGTCGACAGACTTTGGAGGGCAGGTGGAGAACCAAAGTTTGTCGACTTCGGCTACATTCCTAATCTGGCAGAGCCAGAGTCAAATAGGCGTTTAGCTTTTCAAGCTACGGACTAAAAAGCTCTCCTTGGATGTGATTGCGAATACATGCAAAAACGTCTCAACCATGATCGTTTCTGACAGTTAAGGTACTAGAGCTGCGTTTCGACGAGTTTGTTAGCGGTCGACGTGATCGGGTTGAGCGTAGGGTATCCACTTTTTGAGGACTTTCTTCAGTTTTGTGAAGCTGACGGGCTTGGCCATGTAGTCGTCGGCGCCGGCTGCGATGCAGCGTTCCCGGTCGTCGGGCGTTGCGTGGGCGGTCATGGTGACGATCGGCGTGCGGCGTTTGCCTTTCTCGCGCTCGCGAATGATTTTAGCGGTTTGCATCCCGTCTAGCTTGGGCATGCTGATGTCCAGCAGCATGAGCGCGAAGTCTTGTTGTCCGACAAGTTCGAGCGCTACGATGCCGTTTCTTGCGGTGACTACT
Organism: Pelagicoccus sp.; assembly: GCA_028284635.1. Classification (GTDB taxonomy): domain Bacteria; phylum Verrucomicrobiota; class Verrucomicrobiia; order Opitutales; family Opitutaceae; genus Pelagicoccus. The sequence continues at coordinate 13,519 of JANQRJ010000092.1, read as the reverse complement.
TCATAGCCGAGCCCGATGAGGAGGGCGCTCATCAGCTCTCGGTTCACGGCTTCGTCTTCCACGACCAGGACAGGAAGACCGGGGCCTGGTTCTTCGACGAGGCCGTCAGGTTTTTCGTCGGCCTCTGGGTAGTTTAACTCGGAAGGGCGTTTTTGAGGTGGGGCGGATGTGGTTTTGTCGGGCGGGGTTTGAATCTTGATGGGGATTTCGAAACTGAAGCAGCTGCCTTTTCCGAGTTCGCTTCGGAAGTCCATTCGGCCGTTCATCGCGTCGACGATCTTTTTGGAAATGGCGAGGCCCAGTCCCATGCCGCGGTATTCGCGGGACCATCCGGAGTCGACTTGGGAGAATGGCACGAAAAGGCGCCTCTGGTCCTTTTCCGCTATGCCGATGCCTGTATCCTCGACTTCGATACGAAGATGGTAGTTCGAATCGGAACGTTTTGGAAAAGAGAGCCTCACGGTGACGCTGCCCTCCTGGGTGAACTTCACGGCGTTGCCGATAAGATTCAGGATGACCTGGCGGAGTCGCCCGGCATCGGCGGCGATCCAAAGCGGGGACGCGTCACTGGCAGGGTTGGCTGTAGTCTCGAAACGCAGGGCAATGCCTTTCTTGTCGGACTCGGTGCTCATGAGATCGACGAGTTCCGAACAGAGCTGCACGGGATCGAGCGCTTCCGAGCCCATTTTTATGGCGCCTCGCTCTATGCGACTGAAATCGAGAATATCCTCGATGAGGCGCAGCAGCTGTTGGGCGGAACTCTTGATGAGACGCAACTTGTGCGCGTCGCTGGCGTTGGGTTTCTCGCGCAGCAACATATCGACGTATCCGATAATTGGATTCAGAGGCGTGCGTAGTTCGTGGCTGGTGGTGGCGAGAAATTCGGTTTTGGCGACGGAGGCGGCTTTGGCGGCTTGGATGGCGTCTTGCAGGTCGGCGTTTTGCTTGCGCAGGTCCTCGGTGCGTTCCTCGACTGTCTTCTCCAGGCTGCTGTTGGCCTCACGCAAAGCGGCGTCTCGCTTGCCGATGGCTTCGAGCATCTCGTTGAAGCTGTCGACGAGGGAGCCGATCTCGTCCTGGTAGCGCTTGCGGGCTCGTTCGGAGAAATCCTTTCGCTCCGTGATCGAGCGGGTGACGTCGACGAGCTCTCGAATGGGATTGGAGATGAGGCTTTGCAGTCGGGCTGAGAGAAGCAGAGTGATGGCGAGGCCGCCCAGCAGCAAGGCGCTCGCTATCCACAGGCTTTGGATGAGGGCTTCATGCAGGGAGCGGGTGCTCATCTCGATGAGGATCTTTCCCAGCAGCTTGCCATCGAGCGATATCTCTCGGGCGTAGAGAATGGTGTCGGCGGTCCATTTTTCGCCTTGGAAGTCGGGAGCGGTGGCTATCGCCGCGTCCGAACCGTTGCGTTGATAGCGGGCGAAGACTTGGCCGTTGGCCTTGTAGATCGTGACGCTTTCGATCTCGGACTCGAATTGAAAGGAATCTGCATACTCCTTGGCTCGATACGCGTCGTCGAAGCGTAGGGCGGCGATCGTATTCGCCTCCATGATGCGGGAGAGGACGGAGAGTTCGCGCAGGCGGCTTTCCGCAAAGGCAGCTCGGTCGCGCAGCACGGATATGACGCAGATGAGGGAAAGAGTGGCGAAACTGGAGATGGCGCTGACGGCTAGGATCTTGCGCGAGATGGGAAGCCTTTGCAGGCTGCGCTCGAATCTGCCGAATAGCGGGATCATGTCTATTCGGCCGAAAGTTCGACGAGCTTGGAGCTGAGCTCGATGCCTTTGAGGTTGGCGTTTTCGGTGTTGACGATGAAGCGCAGGCGATTCCTGCGCAGGACGAACTGGATACAGCCGCCGGCCTCGATGAAGCCGTCTTCCTCGCCGATGAGCAGCGTGTTGTGCCGCTTGCATTTCTCCACGAGGTCTCTCCATCGTTCGCGCTTGCCTGAGCCGACGAAGAGAACGTTCAAGCCTTCGAGCTCGGCTTCCGTATCCACTTTCACGATATGGATGCTCCGTCCGTCCGTCTTCTCCTCGGCCAGCTTTTGCAGGTGGTCGACTAGCTCCTGCGAACCGAGAACGCCGATAGTCGCGTGTTCGGACCTGATCTGGCCTTCCCAGCGCACGAAGTCCATGAATCCCTGAATGTAATTGGCTTTGAGGCTGTCTATCTGCAAGGTCTGACCCTTAAGGGTCGAAAACGAGCCTAGCCATATGCCAATCGCCAACAGGGCGAGTATGGGGAATCTAACTACGCGTCTCGTCATCGATACGTGGCGCTTAGAACTCGGCGCTGATCTCCAGATAGACTTCGCGTTTCAGCTCGGTCCAGTGGCCAAAGAAGTCTTTGAGCCTGGCTTCCTGCGTGTACGGGTCGAGCAGGTTTCTGCCGACGAGAGAAAGGCGCAGGGTTTCGGATGTCCTCCAGGAGAGGCGTGAGTCGAGTTGGAAAACGGCGGGCTGGTAGCCTTTGGCGAAGTCGTATCCGCTGGAGTAGCGCAGGGCGGTTTGGAGGTTCCAGTTCTCCGCGAGATCTGCGGAGAGATTGATGGTGGCCATATGTCCAGGGGTGCTGTGATCGAATTCGTCGAGGGAGAACTGTATGGAATCCGCCACTACGGGATTGGTGGATTCGAGAAGGGGGTCGAAGCTGTCGACGAGGCGCGAGTAGGAGGCTGTGGCCGACAGGGCGGGCGTGAATTGCCAGTTCAGGTGGGCCTCGAATCCGTAGGCTTCTCCCTCGAGGAGGTTCGTGTAGGCTCCTTGGATGTCGAGGAATGGGCTTTCGACCGCAAGTCGAGGCGCCGCGCTGGTGGCAATACGTGCGGCGATATCGTCGTAGCGGTAGTAGAAGCCGTTGAGGGAGAGCGTGCCTTTTTCTTCCGCGAAGATGGCGCGATAGCCGGCTTCGAAAGCGTCTAGCGTTTCTGAGTTGAGCTCTCGCGCGGAGACGGCATTCGTGAGGTTGCGGTCGACGACGATATTGGTTTCGCCTGCGGGTATGACGAGAGGGTTGTCGACCACCTTGCCGCTGCGCAGGCTTTCGATGACGCTCAGGGAGACGGGCTGGACGCGGTTGGCTCGGGAGTAGGAGAGCCACAGTCTGTCGGAGTCGCTGAGCTCGAAGATGAAGCGAGCGTTTGGCGAGACGGTGGTAGTGTCGGATTTCTCGTCGTAGCGGGCGTCGGCGCCGAGGGAGAGGCTGATGCTATCAGGGGCGATTTTCCAGTCGTACTGAAATCCTGAATACAAGGAGGAATTGCTAAGAAAATCGCTGGTGAAGTCGGAGGCGAGGGTGGAGCGGGTGTTTTCCTCGTCGTAGGCTCCGCCGAGGTTGAGGCTCAGCTCGTGGCGTTCGCCAATGGGTATTCTGGCCCTCCCTTCGATGCCGGCGGTCGCTATATCGAAGGTGGCGTAGGGGGCTTTGAGGTCGGAGTAGGTAACCCAGTTGCGAACGGAGTAGGCGCTGCCGTTGGCGTTGTTGCGCGTCCATTTGACCTGGGAACTGGCTCCTCGGAGCAGCTCGCGGTCGGCCTGGAAGACGAGCGCTCCGGTGTCGAAGTCGGCCAGGTTGTAGGCGTACCCGAGATTCGAGTAGAAGATTTCGCTGGAGAAGCTGAGCAGGTCGCGGGAGCTGGGGCGGTGGTCGAGGCGGAATCCGGCCCGCGCAGTGTCCCACTTGTTGCTGTAGTCGAAGCGGGTGAGGCTGGAGTCGCGTTCTCCGACTTTCGCGAAGACGCGAGCGGAGGTCTTGTCGTCGATGGCCCAGCCGATGCGGGCGGCCAGGCCTCGCGACTCGGTTCCGATCTGGGTTTCGAGCAGGGCGCCTTCGGTCTCGAAGGCGGTTTTCATGAGGACGTTTACCGTGCCGTTGACGGCGTTGTTGTCCCAAGTGCCGCCGCCGGGTCCATAGGCCACTTCGACCGAGGCGACGTCGTCGAGGAGGAGGTCGTGTTGGTTGCCGAAGAGTCCGGAGAAGATGGTTCCATAGACGTCTTGCTCGTCGACGGTGAAAGTGACGCGGTTGAAGAAGCGGGAGTTTATGCCGCGCATGCCAAGTCCCCAGATTCCGTTGCTGGGCCGGATGATATGCACGCCGGGGGCGTAGCGCAGCATTTCGGGGATGGAATCGACTGGGAGGTTTTGGATCGCTTCGGCATCGAAGACGAACGAGCCGGTGGGAGCGTCAAAGACCTGAGTGGCGGACTTGGAGGAAGCTATGGCTGGCACGTTGCCTAGCTCTTCGAGAGACAACCCCCCGAAATGCGACTCCGATCTTGCCGCGTCTGGCTCGGCAAAGCTTGCCAGCAGAACGAGTCCGAAAGCAGCCTTGCGGGCTGTCCAGTACGTGATCCTTAGCTGTTTTAGCTGCTGTAACATCCGTGAAATCGCTGTACCATCGCATGGGAGCGAGGGAAAACTGCAAGCCTTTCCTGTACTGATTATGTTCGTTTTTGCCCGAAAATCCAGTGTCCCTAGAAAGGACACGTAGTTAAAAACGGCGCATGTCTCGTTCTTCTCTATCGAGTCAGCTTGTTGTGAATGTTTTTGCGTGCCTTCAATGTCGTAATGCTACCTTTTAGAGGACATGTCGTTTCTTTCTCTCCGATCTGGACTCTTGACTGTAGTGACTTGCGCGGCGTGCTTTGCTTTTTCCTGGGCAGGGCAGGCTGATTCCTCCCCTTATCTGCTAAGACCGTTGAGCGACTTCGAGGAAGCTCGGGCGAGCGATGCCGAGGAGCTGGATGCCCTCAACCGCATCTTTTCGGAATCCTATCGCGCGGCGCAGGCCAACGAGCTGGATCTCGAAGCGGCCCTTGGGTTTGCCGAATCCCTGACTGGGGAAGGCCTTTGGGAGGATCTCGACTACGCTGGCTCTCCCAGGGCTTTTCCGCCGGCCGTTTCGCACTTGAAGCGCATGGCGATGCTTGCCGCTGCCTACTACAGCCTGGAAGCCGGGTCCGCTGAGAAGGATGAGCTAGGGGCGGCAATCTACCAAGCTCTCCAAGGCTGGTATGAGTTCGAGCCTGTTTGGGAAAACCGCTGGTACTATGTCATCGGCGCTCCTCGTTTTCTGGCCCCCACGCTTTTCCTGGCCCAGGATGCCTTGAATGCCCAGGCCATAGAGGCGGGCGTCGCCATCCTGCGGCGTACCGACTGGGGGACGTTTTACGATTATGCCCGCGTGCCGGCGACCGGCGGCAATCTTGTTTGGGTGGCGAGGCTTCAGCTGGAGGCTGGTGTTTTGGCTCGGAGCATGCCTCATGTCCTGAGAGCGAGCCGTCGCCTGCAGGACGAGATTCGGATCACGACAAACGAAGGCATTCAGGCCGATTTCAGCTTCCACCAGCACGGAACCCAAGTTCTCAACGCGGCCTACGGCGCGGCCTACGTGGCGGAAAACGCTATCATCGCAGGCAGGTTGCAAGGCACGCGAGCCGCCTACGAGGACGAGCGTATCCGAATCCTGGATTCGCTTATGTTGGACGGCTCGCAGTGGATGACGCGCGGCGACCGCTGGTTCTGTAGCGTGCGTGGTCGGAGCTTCACTCGGGGAGGGGCTCCTGCGACTCGGCTAGGGCAGGCTGCCCGGCTGCTGGCTCCGTTTTCTCCTGATCGCAAGGAAGAGCTTCTCTCTCTTGCCGCCGGTATCTCGGACCCTGCTAGCGTGGCGCCGCTGCAAGGTCACAAGCACTTCTGGCGTTCCGATCTCAGCGTGCACCACCGCCCGAATCATTCCTATTTTCTGAGAATGAGTTCGCTGCGGACCGAAGGGACGGAAATGGGCAATGGGGAGAACCTTAAGGGCTACTACATGGGCGACGGTCTCACCATGAGGTTGGGAGAGACGCCCGACTACCGAAACATCTTTCCGGTGTGGAACTGGCGGCGGCTGCCGGGCGTGACCTGCACGATAGACGAGGAGCCCTTTCCGGATTTCACTTGGGGCGAGGGCACTGCGGGCGGCAGCTTTTTCGTTGGTGGCCTCAGCGACGGGACCGACGGCCTGAGCTGCTTCGAATACGATCGTGCGGGCGTCCAGGGCCGCAAGGCCTGGTTTTTCCTGGGAGATCGGCTCGTCATGCTGGGGATTGCTCTTCGTTCGGAGAAGCCCTATCCGCTGCAGACCACTATCGAGCAAGCCTGGGCCAACGGCGCCCCTCGCGTGCTCTTTCGCGACGAATCTCAAAGCGAGCTCGATGCCGATGGAGTCGTGGAATCCGAGGCCGCTTCAGCTGTCTACCACAACGGCTATGTCTACAGCACGCTCGGTGCAACTGATCAACGGATACGCGTCGCTCTCGAAACGCGTAACGGCGAATGGACGAGTATCAACACGTCGCAGACCATGCTCCCTCCCGTCTCAGGACAGGTTTTCACCCTGTCCGTCGAGCATGGCATCCAGCCGCAGGATGGCTCCTACGCGATCGCGATCTCGCCCGACAATGCCGACCAAGAGATGGAGCTGCTGGTCAACAGCGCTGCAGCTCAAGCCGTATTCGATAGGGAAACGGGCCTCCTCCAAGTCGTATTCTGGGAGCCCGGCAGCATCGATACGCTTTGGGGCCGGCTAGTCGTGGACCAGCCTTGTCTTATACAGATCCAATCCAAAGCGGACTCCTATCTTGCCCACGTCGCCTGCCCCTTGGAATCGGTGAGCGTGGTCAATGTCACTCTTGAAGCCGACGGCCCGCATAGCGCCGCTTTCTCGCTGCCTGAGGGCCAGTACCTCGGCAAGACGGTCTCAGGCTCGTTGCAGAAGTGAGGCTCCGTTTTGCGGGACCGAGGAGTCTTTGTAAAAGCCGGTCCATCGTTTTTCGAATATCTCGACCCCTTAGCGGCGGGAACGCTTTGTCTTCGATTAGGCAAGATTATCATTGCATGAACTATGGGAACTGATTGCATCGCTAAATACCTCTATGGCATAAGCTTCAGAATTCGACTGATAAGTCATTCTAATACTAATTAGAAATATTTATGAAAGAGTTCCCCAAAATTTCGACTGGACTGTATCGTCCTGAGTTTGAGCATGATAGCTGCGGCATTGGTTTCGTGGCTCATCTGAAAGGCCGCAAGACGCACGATATAATCGAAAACGCGCTGAGCATGCTTACCAACATGGAGCATCGCGGCGGTACGGGCTACGACGTTTGCTGCGGCGATGGGGCGGGTCTGCTCATCCAGATCCCTCACGAGTTTTTTGCCGAGGCCTGTTCCGAACTCGGCCACGCCTTGCCTGCTTCCGGCGAATACGGCGTGGGGATGGTGTTCTTTCCCGCAGACGGACCGAAGAGAGAGGAATGCCGCTCCTTGCTGAATCGCAGTATCGAGAAGCTCGGGCTTTCGCTCATCTGCTATCGAGTGGTGCCGAAGGACAATTCGACGATCGGTCAGGCGGCGCTGGATACGGAGCCCTGCATCGAGCAGGTCTTCATCCGCAAGCCGGAGAACATGACGACCGAGGAACTGGAGCGGAAGCTGTATGTGGCCCGCAACTACGCGATTCATTTGGCGCGCCGCTCGGTGAGCGGATTAGGTGACGACTTCTATATCATATCGATGTCTTCTCGCACCATCACCTACAAGGGGCAGTTTACCACCGCTCAGGTGCGGGAATACTATCTGGACTTGCAGAACGAGAAGACGGTTTCGGCTCTCGCGATGTTTCATTCGCGCTTTTCTACCAATACCTTTCCTTCCTGGAAGCTGGCTCAGCCGTTCCGCTTTTTGTCGCACAACGGCGAGATCAATACCGTGCGCGGCAATATCAACTGGATGCGCGCTCGCGAGGAACTGTTGCAAACGAGCAACTTCACCCCGGAGGAGCTGAAGATGCTGCATCCGATTTGCGATCGGGCGATGTCGGACTCGGCGAACCTGGACATGGTTATCGAGCTGCTGGCCTTGAGCGGGCGTCCTTTGGAGCAGGTGATGATGATGGTCATTCCCGAGGCTTGGCAGTCGCAGAGCGAGATGGATCCGGTCAAACGGTCCTTCTACGAATATCATTCCTGCATCATGGAGCCTTGGGACGGACCTGCCTCGATCTCCTTCACTGATGGCAATGTGATCGGCGCCACCCTGGATCGCAACGGATTGCGGCCTTCTCGTTTCCTGGTGACGGATGACGATCTAGTGGTGATGGGTTCGGAGACGGGCAGCTTGAACATCGATCCAGCCCGCGTGGTGAGAAAGGGCCGCCTGCAGCCCGGAAAGATCTTCATAGCGGATCTGCAGAAGGGCCGCATTATATCCGACGATGAGGTCAAGAGCAGCATTTGCTCGCGCCAGCCTTATGGCGATTGGCTGGCCCAGAACAAGATCGTCATCGAGAGCCTGCCGTCCCCTGAGGAGAAGGCTACCAAGCCGAGCGGCCATGGTCTGCGCAAGCGGCAAAAGGCTTTTGGATACACGGAAGAAGACCTCAATATGATATTGGCCCAGATGGTCGGCACCGGCAAGGAGCCGCTGGGGGCCATGGGGGCGGACAATCCGCTGGCGGTGCTGTCCGACAGGCCGCAGCAGCTATCGAACTACTTTAAGCAGCTGTTCGCCCAGGTCACCAATCCGCCGATAGATCCGATCCGCGAGGAGATGGTGATGTCGCTGCAGAGCTACGTGGGCGGCTCCCTGAACCTCCTGGACGAATCCCCTCGTCATTGCCACAAGATCGAAATACGGCAACCGGTTCTCTCCAACGAGAATCTGGAGAAGATCAAATGCGTCGATCACGATCACTTTCAGACGCGGAGCATCGATTGCACGTTTCGGGCGACAGGCGAGCCAGGCGTTCTGGAAGGGGCGCTCGATCGGATTTGCCGCCATGCGAAGGACGCGGTGACGGATGGCTTTTCGATCATCCTGCTGACGGATCGGAGCGTCGATAGCGATCACGCGCCGATCCCTTCGCTGTTGGCTACGGCTGCGGTTCACCACTATCTCATTCGCGAAGGATTGCGGGCGAAGGCCGACATAATCGTGGAGGCCGGAGACGTGCGCGAAACGCATCACTTCGCTACGGTGATCGGCTACGGCGCCGCGGCGGTGAATCCCTATTTGGCTTTGAGGACGCTGCAAGCCCTACGCGATCAAAGCGTCGTCGATCCCTTGCTCACCGACGATGAGCTTTTCGAGAAATATACGAAGGCGGTCAACAGCGGCTTGCTGAAGATCTTCTCCAAGATGGGCATTTCGACGCTTCAGTCGTACCAGGGCGCCCAGATTTTCGAAGCCCTCGGCATCTCCAGCAGCGTGATCGACAAGTACTTCACCGGAACGATCAGCCGCATCGAGGGAATCGGTCTGGACGAGATCGCCCGGGAAGCTCTGGCCAATCACCGTGAAGGCTTTCCAGCGGACGACAATCTCGTCGAGGACGAGCTTCTGCATTCAGGCGGCGAATACGCGTGGAGACGAGATGGCGAACGCCATTTGTTCAATCCGACGACCATTCGTTTGCTCCAGCACTCGACGGCCGCCAACGATCGCGATCAGTTTTTCGAATACGCTCGCCACGTAGACGATCAGAGCCGGAACGCTTTCACTCTGCGCGGCCTGATGAAGTTCAAGTCCGACCGCAAGAGCATTCCACTCGACGAGGTGGAGCCGGTGGAAAACATCTTCAAGCGCTTCGCCACGGGGGCCATGTCGTTCGGCTCCATTTCCTGGGAGGCGCACACGACCCTGGCGATCGCCATGAATCGCATCGGCGGCAAGAGCAACAGCGGCGAGGGCGGAGAGGATCCGATTCGCTTCGTTCCCGACGAGAACGGGGACTCGAAGCTCTCGCGCATCAAGCAAGTGGCGTCCGGCCGCTTCGGAGTCACCTCTCACTATTTGGCCAACGCCGACGAGTTGCAGATCAAGATGGCCCAGGGCGCCAAGCCAGGCGAGGGCGGTCAGCTGCCAGGTCACAAGGTGGATGCCTGGATCGGCAAGACGCGTGGATCGACGCCAGGCGTGGGTCTCATCTCGCCTCCGCCTCATCACGATATATACTCTATCGAGGATTTGGCTCAGCTGATCTTCGATCTAAAGAACGCGAACCGCAAGGCGCGGGTCAACGTCAAGCTGGTGTCCGAAGCGGGTGTCGGCACCATCGCTGCAGGCGTGTGCAAGGGCTATGCGGACGTTGTATTGATTTCCGGATACGATGGGGGAACAGGCGCGTCGCCCCTGAGTTCGATCAAGCATGCCGGTTTGCCTTGGGAGCTCGGCCTGGCCGAAACGCATCAGACGCTGGTCCGCAACAAGCTGCGCAGCCGCATCACAGTGCAGACCGACGGCCAACTCAAGACGCCTCGCGACCTCGCCATCGCGACCTTGCTCGGAGCGGAAGAGTGGGGCGTGGCCACGGCGGCACTCGTCGTCGAAGGTTGCGTGATGATGCGCAAGTGCCATTTGAATACATGTCCAGTCGGCATCGCCACGCAGAATCGCGAGCTGAGAAAGTGCTATAGCGGCAAGGTCGAGCATGTGGTGAATTTCTTCACCTTCATGGCGGAGGGCCTGCGCGAGATCATGGCCGAGCTCGGTTTCCGTACCATCGGAGAGATGGTCGGACAGAGCCAGTGCTTGGATTTTCGAGACGATATAGACCACTGGAAGTACCAGGGGCTCGATCTTTCGCCCATTCTCTTCAGGCAAACCGACGGTCAGGAAAATGGACTGTGCCAAAGCATCGAACAGAAGCACCTGATCCATAATATCGTCGACCGTCGACTGATCGAGGACGCTCGCCCCGCCCTGGAAGGTCAAGAGAGGGTTTCTCTGGCGTATGATATTGTGAATACGGATCGAGCCGTAGGAACGATGCTGTCGAACGAGATCTCGAAACGCTACGAGGGCGAGGGCCTGCCCGAGGGAACTATCGACGTGAAGTTCAAGGGATCTGCTGGCCAGAGCTTTGGCTGCTTCGCTGCGAAGGGTGTGCGCTTCGAGCTCGAAGGGGATTCCAACGACTACTTCGGCAAGGGCTTGTCCGGCGGGTCTCTCGTGGTATATCCAGACAAGACCGCTCCGTTCAAGGCCCACAGGAATGTCATCATCGGCAATGTCGCCTTCTTTGGCGGAACTGGTGGCGAAGCGTTTATTCGAGGCATCGCGGGCGAGCGTTTTTGCGTTCGCAACTCGGGCGTCACCGCAGTCGTGGAAGGCGTTGGCGACCACGGATGCGAATACATGACGGGCGGGCGGGCCGTCATCCTCGGAGAGACCGGTCGCAACTTCGCGGCGGGCATGTCCGGTGGCGTGGCCTACGTCTGGGACCGCCAGGGCGATTTCGCCTCCAAGTGCAATATGGAGATGGTCAAGCTCGACGCGGTCGATCGGCCGGACGATGTGAGCGAATTGAAAACGCTGATACAGCGGCACGGCGAGCAGACCGGGTCCGACGTGGCGGCCGAGATCCTGGCGAATTGGGATGTATCGCTCGGCCAGTTCGTCCGCGTGATGCCAGTGGACTACGAGCGGATGCTCGGCTACATGGCCCAAGCCCGGGCAATGGAGAAGTTCGACAGCGAATACGACGTGGCGGTCGAAGCCTTCGACATGCACCTCGCCTCGCTTGCGGTAAGCTAGACTAACAATCAGCTAAGGAGAACTATATAGAAATGGGAAACCCGAACGGATTCTTGGAAATAGAGAGAAGCTTGCCTGGCGATCGCGACCCGATCGAGCGCCTAGAGGATTGGAAGGAGGTTCATCTCGAGATGCCGGAGGGCGATACGCAGGCTCAGGCGTCGCGCTGCATGGATTGCGGTACGCCGTTTTGCCACGCTGGCGATTCCGTCCACCTGACTAGCATAGCCGGTTGTCCGATCAACAATTTGATTCCGGAATGGAACGACTTGGTCTATCGCGGGCGTTGGAAAGAGGCCCTGGATCGCTTGCTCAAGACGAACAACTTTCCCGAGTTTACCGGGCGCGTTTGTCCCGCTCCGTGCGAGGGCTCTTGCGTGCTGGGGATCAACGCTCCTCCGGTCGCCATCAAGCACAACGAAGTGTCGATCATCGATCGGGCCTTCGAAATGGGCTGGGTCAAGCCCGAGCCTCCGGCGAAACGCACCGGGAAGACGGTGGCAGTTGTCGGCTCCGGACCCGCAGGATTGGCCTGCGCTGCGCAGCTGAACAAGGCCGGTCATCTGGTGACGGTCTACGAGCGAGCCGACCGAGCAGGCGGGCTGCTCATGTACGGCATCCCGAACATGAAGCTAGAGAAGGAGGTCGTGGAGCGTCGGGTGAATCTATTGGCGGAAGAGGGGGTCGAATTCGTCTGCAACGTCGAGATCGGAAATGATATACCGGCCTCTCGACTGCGCGACGACTACGACGCCGTCGTCATTTGCACGGGAGCTACCGTGCCACGCGACCTTCCGGTGGAGGGCCGATCTCTTAAAGGAGTCCACTTCGCCATGGAGTATTTAGGGGCGAATACTAAAAGCCTGCTTGATAGCGAACACTGGGACGGAAACTATATATCAGCGGCAGGTAAGAACGTCGTCGTGATCGGCGGAGGCGATACCGGCACCGACTGCGTGGGCACGGCTTTGCGGCACGCATGCAAGGACGTTCGCCAACTGGAAATCATGCCCGGCCCGAGCGAGGGTCGCATGGCGAGCAATCCTTGGCCCCAGTACCCGCGTGTATTGAAAACCGACTACGGTCAGCAAGAGGCGATCGCCAAGCAAGGCGAAGACCCGCGTACCTACCTTGTGATGACCAAGAAATTTATCGGCGACGAGAAGGGGCAGGTGAAGGCGCTCCAGGTGGTCGACGTCGAATGGGAACGCAACCCAGAAGGTCGGCCCGTTCCGTCCGAAGTCCCTGGTAGCGAGCGAGAGATCCCTGCTGATCTCGTGTTGCTCGCTATGGGCTTCCTTGGTCCGGAAGGAGGCATTCTCGATCAGCTTGGAGTCGACAAGGACGCCCGTTCCAACGTCAAAGCCGACTACGGAAAGTACGCGACCAATATAGATGGAGTGTTTGCCGCTGGCGACGCTCGTCGAGGACAGAGCCTCATCGTGTGGGCCATCAACGAAGGGCGTGGAGCTGCCCGCGCTGTCGACAAGCATCTGATGGGTGTAAGCTATTTGCCGCTATGATAAAGGAAACGCATATAAAACGCCAATGCAGCGTCATCGGAAGCGAAGTGAGTCTCGCTGCATTCTATTACGAAGATGCTCGCACCGAGCTGAAAACGCCCCTGAGGATCGAAGGCTGCGATTGTTCCCACCAATGCAAGGTTAGCCGCGCGTCCACCTTGGAATGGTCGCGTTGCCCGTATTTCGGAAAGCAAGCCTAGCACGCTTGCATCTCGGGACGCTGGAGTGGCGTCCCGCATAGAGTATAGGAGCCAACTTAAGCCTAAACGCGGTGAGTTGGAGGGCAATGCTCTCCCGCGACTGCGGGACCGTGGAGCTGACCTGCTCCCGTTCTGCTAGCCATTTCCAGTCGTAGTCTTCTGTGTTGTCTTGTTTAGATTGTAGTTTGCTTGGTCAATTCTTTCCATTGCATGG
>JANQRJ010000032.1 GCA_028284635.1 Pelagicoccus sp. | reverse complement strand
CGCAGTCGCGCATAAGCGTCAACTTAACGTAAGAAGCATCATTAGGAGGGCAACGCTTCGTCGTTGCCGCACCGGTTATTCCTCCTGTAGGCTCCGCGGCAATGACGGAGCATTGCCCTCCAGTGCAACGCGTTTAGGCTTAAGTTGACGCCTATGCGCAGTCGCGGGAGCCGCGTCGGTTGGATCTCCTTAGGCACTGCGGACCGCTCGGCGATCGGTCCCTACCCTCGCAACCTGCAGGCAAGTGGTTCGAGGCAGCTAGCCTTTCCCCTATCAAACTCCATCATTTGTAAAACGTGGCGCGGAGCTTTAGCCCGCGTTTATCGAGGATCCTAAACAAACGCGGGTTGAAGGCCGCTAAATCACCTTCAGCCTTCAATCTAAACCCCTTCAGCCTTTCACCCGGGTACTAATACACTCCTCTATACAAATCGACAATCTCAGCTGCCGTCGGCACGAGAGGGTTGTTCTGCGGACTGCCGGAATCCAACGCATCCTGAGCCATCTTCTCCACGTTCGCTTCGAAACGATCCTTGTCCACTCCTCGGCACTGGCTCAATCGCGGCACCTGCAGGCGAGCATTCAAAGCCACCAGCCCCTCGACTAAAGCCGCGCAGGCAGCCGAGTCCGTTTCCTCGTCGCTCGCGAAGCCCATGGTCCGCGAAACCCTAGCGTAGCGCTCCTCCGCTCCTGCCACAGAGAATCGCGTCACTTCCGGCAAGAGGATAGCGTTCGAAAGCCCGTGCGGAACATGAAACACCGCGCCAATCGGACGGCTCATGCCGTGAACCAGGCATACGCTACTATTGGAAAACGCCATACCGCCCTGGCAGGCCGCCAAGGCCATCCCCTCGCGAGCCTTCCGGTCGTCAGGATCCTTCCAGGCCCGCTCCAAATAACGGGCCACCAAGTCGATGCAGGAAAGAGCAATCGGATCCGTCATCGCGTTCGATTTTTTGGATACAAAGGCTTCAATGGCGTGCGTCAGCGTATCCACGCCTACGTTCGCAGTCAGAGAAGCCGGCATCGTCATGCTCAGCTCGTAATCGACGATAGCTACAGTCGGCAGCAAATGCCGGTCGAGCATCATCATCTTCACGTCGCGCTGCGTATCCGTAATCACCGCAACCTTTGTCGCCTCGCTCCCCGTCCCCGCCGTCGTGGGAACGACGATCAAAGGCAAGCCCCGCTTCGCTATCCGGTGGTAGCCCTGAAACGCGCTGAGCGGCCCCTCGTTCGTGGCCGCCACCGCGATTACCTTCGCGGTATCGATAGGGCTGCCTCCACCGACTGCCACAATCGCCTGCGCGCTGCTCGAGCGCAAAACCTCCACCCCATCAAGAACATTGCGATCCGTTGGATCAGGCTGCACGTCAGAGAAAACGGATACATCGATCCCCTCCTCCCTCATGCCGGAAGCCATCTCCTCCACCACGCCAGACTCCACTAGAAACGCGTCGCTCACCAGCAAAACGCGACTCGCCTCCAAGCGCCTCACCTGCTCCGGCAAGCCCTTGCGAGAGCCGCCCCCCACGATTATCGACGAAGGAACATCAAACTGCGTATTCATTTATATATAGGTTGTTAGTCTGTCCGTGCTTCGCTCTTCGAGCTACGCAGGATCTTCGATAGGTCTTTAGGCTGTAGGCAGAAGCCTCACCCTCTTCCACTCTTCGTTCTTCATTCTTAACTCTTCATTCAACATCACCACCCCATCTGGCGGACGTAGTCCTTGTCCCAGCGGGAAAGGACAACCTTCTGCCGCGTGTAGAACATGACGCCCTCGATACCCTGCACGTGCAAGTCGCCGTAAAACGAATCGTTCCAACCGGAGAACGAAAACAGCGCCATCGGGGCCGGCACGCCCACATTCACCCCGAGCATGCCCGCCTGCATGCCGCGAACGAAGCTCCGGGCCGCCGCCCCGCTCTTGGTGAAGATCGTCGCCCCGTTGCCGTAAGGGATGGTATTCATCCACTCGATCGCCTCGTCAAGCGTCGACGGGCGGGCCAGCGACAAGACCGGACCGAAAAGCTCCTCCTTGAAGAGCTCGCTCTCCGGCGTCACCCCATCGAGCAAAGTCGGACCCACGAAATAGCCGTTCTTCTCCGAGACGATTCGCCGGCCGTCGAAAGCCAGCTCCGCCCCCTCCTCGCTCACGCTGTCGATACGCCCCATGAGGCGATCCCGAGCGGCGCCATCGATGACCGGACCCATGTCCGCAGCTGCATCGGCATAGGTGTTCGTCACCTTGAACTTCGCCAATGTATCCGAAAGTCGGTCACGCCACTTGTCGGCGCTGCTCCCGATGCCCATCAGCAGCGAACCCGCCATGCAACGCTGCCCTGCGCAGCCATAGGCCGAGCCCAGAATCGCCCGCAAGGTCGATTCCTCGTCGGCATCCGGCATGACCAGCAGAAGGTTCTTCGCCCCACCCGCCGCCTGCACGCGCTTGCCGCGCGCGCAGCCCAATTGATAGACGTGCTTGGCCACCCGCGACGAGCCGACGAAACTCACCGCCGCGATCCCCGGAGCCTCGCAAAGCGCGTCCACTACCTCCCGGCCTCCGTGCACCATGTTCAGCACACCTGCAGGGACCCCCGCCTCCGCCGCCAGCTCGAACAAGCGAATCGCCGTCAAAGGCACCTTTTCGCTCGGCTTCAATATAAACGTATTGCCGCAAGCGATAGCCAGCGGGTACATCCACATGGGCACCATGGCCGGAAAGTTGAAAGGCGTGATGCCCGCGCAAACGCCAATCGGCTCGCGCATGGTAATGGCATCGATCTGGCTCGCCACTTGAGACAGGGACTCGCCCTTGGACAGGTGGGAAATGCCGCAGGCGAAATCCACCACTTCGATCCCGCGCCGCACGTCGCCCCGAGCCTCCTCGATCGTCTTGCCATTCTCCCGCGTGACGAGCCGGGCCAGCTCCTCGAAATTCGCCTCGAGCAGAGCCTTGTAGGCAAACAGAATGCCCGCCCGCTTGGGAGCCGGCTCCTCCGACCAAGCGGGAAACGCCTCCTTCGCCGCCGCCACCGCCGCTTCCACCTCGGCAACGCCGCCTAGCGGAGTCTCCGCGATCAACTCGCCCGTGGACGGATTATATACCGGGTGGACCTCCGTCGCGTCGGACGCGACCCATTCTCCACCGATAAGGTTCGATACTTTTTCCAATATAACGCTCATGATATTGCTTCTGGGTTCAATTGCGACGCGACTTCCATCGAGGCCAGCCTCTGGGAGATGTCGCTATATTTTCGATACTTTTCGTTATAGATTTCCACACGGCTAGCGGTCGGATGATAGCTTTTTCTAGCGGCGCAAAGCGCCGCTTGGGCCTCCTCCAAGCAGGCCCAGCACCCCGTCCCCACGCCCGCGAGCAGCGCGGCCCCCAAGGCTCCCGTCTCCTCCGTGGATGGAATGTCGACACGCATGTCGAGGACGTCGGCGAAAAGCTGAGCCACGAAAGGCGAACGCGACAGACCGCCGCTCAGCGCGGCCCGATCGAGATGCGGTCCGATCCGCAGCAACCTCTCCACATGGAAGCGGTGCCCAAACGCGATGCCTTCCAGAACGGCTCGAATCATCTCATCGCGTCCATGATCCGATCGCATTCCCCAGAAACAGGCTCTAGCCTCGGAGCTGCTTGGCGATCCAAATAGATAAGGGAGAAAAATTATCCCGTCCTCGCGCAAGGGGGCGGACTCGGCCAGCTGGCAGCAATGAGCAAAGGGATTCATGCCCAAATCCTCGGCCTCCGCCCACTCCCTGTCGCCCCAAGTTTGAACAAACCAGTCGAAATTGCTGGCGGAAGTCGCGCTCCCTTCGAGAATCCAATACAGATTCTCCCGAGCCGATAGCGAACTAAGAAAGATATCCGGATCCGCCGGCAAGCTCTCGCTCAAGCGCTGGTTGATCGACCAAGTGCCCGCCACGATAGATAGAGTATTCGTATCCGAAACTCCACTACCTATCGATCCAGCCTCGCAGTCGATACAGCCAACCGCCACCGGTATGCCGGAGCGAAGACCCGTACGCTCCGCCACCTCGGCCCGAACATGCGCCTCGCAGGACGCGCTCGGACGCATGGGCGGCAGAGCGGAACGCAAACCGCCGACCCCAAGGGCGGACAGCAGCGCTTCGTCATAGGCGCCCGCCTCTATATCGACCAAGCCCGTCGCTCCCGCATCCGAAAAATCGGTCTCCCATGCGCCCGTCAATCTCCAGCGAACGTAATCCTTGACCAGCATCGCGCGATGGACGCGACAAAATACCTCCGGCTCGTTTTCCTTGACCCAACGCAACAGCAAAGCCAATTGGCCGGGATACAGCTTCTGCCTGATCTTGCCATGCAGCCAATCCGCGTCCACCGATTCCTCGAATTCCCGCAAAACCCCAGTTGCGCGCCGATCGCCAGAAAGGATGAAAGGCCGCAAGGGCTCGCCTGACTCGTCCAGCAGGATCGCTCCATTGCCATAGCCGCACAGGCCGATTCCCTGGACTGACTCGAACTGGTATCCGAATTTCGAATGCAATTCGCCCAGGCACTCGAACACCGCCCCCCAGATGCTGCCCGCTTCGCACTCGAGCCATCCGGGCCGAGGATTCGACGCCCGCAAGCGGCGCGAAGCCATGCCCAGCTCGCCTCCCGGCGAGACCAGCAAGGCCTTCACTACCGTAGAGCCTATGTCGATGCCGATAAACACTAGATTAAACGAAGAAGTAAGAACGAAGAGTGAAGAAGTTTGGGGAGCGCAGGTTTTATTGGCCGCAAAACGTAGCGCGGAGCTTCAGCCCGCGACCGCAATGCAGGATCTATTCTCTGCGGACGCGGGCTGAAGCTCCGCGCTACGATACGCATGCGATGTAACATTATTCCCCTTCATAGATCGCTACCGCTTGCTCCGAGCTGGCTCCTTGGTGAATCATGGCCATGAACGCCTTCACGATGCGCTGCGGATTGGGATGCTGGTAGATATTGCGGCCGTATACCAAGCCTCTTGCTCCCTGAGCGAGGAAGGCGTGAGCTTCCTTGAAGACAACGTCTATCGACTTCTTGCCGCCGCCTCGGACCAGCACCGGACAACGGGCCGCGGCCAGTACCTCATGGTAGTCTTCGGGATTGTCGGTCGGATCGGCCTTGATAATATCCGCCCCCAACTCGCGCGCCTGGCGCACGAGAGGAACGATGAGACTTTTATCTCCATTTACCTGATACCCGCCGCGTTCGTCGTTGGGGGCCATGACCAAAGGCTCGATCATCAGCGGCATGCCATAGTGGGTGCACAGCTCGCGAATCTTGGCGATGTTCCGCACCGTCTGCATATGCAGCTCCGGCTCGTCCGGCAGGAGAAGAAGATTCACCACCACGCAAGCCGCGTCCATCTGTACGGCGGCCAACACCGGATCCTCGAAGTGGGCCGGAATGTTGAACATGTAGCGATGCTTCTGGGCGTTATACGGATTGCCCGCATCTGTACGCATCACTAGGGCAGGTTTCCTCTTACCCGGAATGGTCTGGAGAACGTCGGCTTGGCCGTAGTTCATCTGAATAGCGTCAGGACCAGCATCGACCAACTGCTTGACCACGCTATCCATGTCCTCGAGCCCGTCCAGGAAACTGTATTCGTTAAACGCGCCATGATCGATAGCCACATCCAAGCAGTTTCCAGATTCGTTAAACAAACGGTTTATTCTTACTTTATGAGCGTCATACATAATATTAATTGGGTTTTATAATCTATTTTTTAACCACGAATGAACACGAATAGACGCCAATTCTTTAGCATCTCCACTTCTTAACTCTTAATTCTTACTTCTTACTTCTTACTTTAGATCAGTTCCGTGGATTCGCCTCATCGTGAGGCGGAAACGATCAATTTCGTTTTCGCGTCTGTCGGCATCCCAACCCAAGACCTCGGAGCATATCGAGGCTGATCGCTCTACGGTTTCCGGAGTCAGCATTCCTAGCAGAGCCAACGAAGTTCGCCTCAGCAGCAGATCCTCCAAATGGACTACGTCCTCGGTTTCGATCAGAAAGCGTAGCTCGCGTATTGTGTATCCGGATTTTGGATCCAGGTCCTCGTCGGGCTCTCGCTTCAAGTACGCCGCGACTTCCATAGTCCGGCTCCCGTAGCGGGCGACGAGATCGCTAGTCCGGCTTTCCGGCAGATCCCGGAGCTGAGCTTGCTGGCCTATCCAGTTCGAAAGCCGCTGAGGCTCGCGCGGCAAGCCCTTCCCACCTCCTATCGGAAGCGCTTGCGAAGAAACGAGACGATCCTTGTTCAGATACTGAAGCGAACGATCCGCCACCTGCTCTGAAAAAGCGCGAAAGGTTGTCCACTTTCCGCCGACCAACGAATAGATCGGGAAAGGCCGATCGGACGTCGGTTCGTCTACCTTGCAGCTATGGTCTCGGCTGACTTGACCGGCCGTTACCGCATCGCTGCGCGGCAGTGGCCTCACACCGCAAAAGCGAAAGACGATATGCGAGCGGTCCACTCGAAAGCCGGGCAAGACCCGCGATAGCGACTCAAGCATATAGTCGACTTCTCTTTCGTCGCACACTCCATCGTCGCCTTTTTCCACTGGAATGTCCGTCGAGCCGACCAAGACCTTGCCGTGAAAGGGAAAGACCAGGCAAACCCGGCCGTCGGGATTCTCGTACAGAATCATCTCGCTATCGAGCGCTTCGCATAGCTCGGGATGATCGATCACCAGATGCGAGCCCTTGGTACCGCCGATGTATTCGGTTTTCCGATTCAGCAGCTGGTTGGCCTCGTCGATCCAAGCCCCTGTCGCATTGACCAAAATCTTCGGACGGACGCGAAACTCCTGATCCGTCACACCGCACTTCAATACAGCCTCTCCTCCTTCGATGCCTACCAGCTCGATATAGTTGAAGGCGGCGGCCCCTTGACAAGCGGCACGACCGTCCACCACGAGCTCGTGGCAAAGGCGTTCCGGATAAGTCACCCAGGCATCGTAGTAGGTCGCGAAACACGCGATCTTCCCGTCGATCTGAGGCAGCTTCGCCAAGGCCTTGCGGCGCGAGACGAAGGAATGCCGCGGCATCATTCGCTTGCCTCGAGTATAGAAGTCGTAGAACGACAGACCGATCTTCACCCAAATCGCCCCGCGGCGACCTGGCTTGTCGCTGAAGCCGCAGAATTTCTTCAGAGCCGTCCCCAAGCCCGCGAACCAATGATATACCGGAATGTTCGTGGGCAACGGCTTCACGTAGTGCGGAGCGTTTTCCAGCAAGCGGTTTCGCTCGGCCAGGGACTCCTTCACCAAGCGAAACTCCGCCTGCTCCAGGTAGCGCAGGCCGCCGTGAACCATGCGCGAAGGCGCCGCCGAGGCGCCCATGGAAAAGTCGTCCCGCGTCACCAGAAGCGTATCCACCTTTTGGAGCGCCAGCTCGCGAAAGAGTCCGCATCCGTTTATTCCGCCGCCCACGATGAGGACATCTGGGGCGCTCATCGATTCCAAGCGCTGGCGCAAGTCTTGGCGAAAATCGTTCATCGATTTGCCATCAATCGCGGGCGTCGGAGATGCGGGTCAATTCATCGACATCCGCCTGCTCCAGCTCCCAACCGATCGCCTGAAGATTGTCGGTAACATGGCTGACCTTCTTCGCTCCGACCAAGGCGGTCGATATGCCCGGCTGCTGGATTACCCAGCGGAGGGCGACTTGGCCCACCGTCTTGCCGTACTTCTCGGCGATCTCGCGAATCCGCTCTATCGCCTTGAGGTTCTGTATATAGCGTTCGCCCTGGAACTCGGGGTGCTGGAAGTCGGGGTGCTCGGAGCTGCGCCAGTCGGTCTTGGGAAAAACGCTGTCCTTGTCGTACTTCCCGGTCAGCAAACCGGTACAGAGGCTGCCATAGGCCATCACGCCCATATCATGCTTTCGGGCATAGGGCAGCAGGTCGGCTTCGATCTCGCGTTGAAAGAGGTTGTAGTTTGGCTGGATCGAGGAATAGCGCCCGCCAGCAGCGGTCACCTGGTCCAGCAGCGCGACGTCGTAGTTCGAGCAGCCGATCCAACATGCCTTGCCGGACTCCTTGATCTTGGCCATTGCCTCGTAAGTGACCTCGACCGGCGTCTCCCCGTCCGGCCAGTGAATCATATAGAGGTCGACGTGGTCGACGCCAAGGCGCTCCAGCGAAGCGTCGATGGCCTTGAGGACGTGCTCGGGCTTGGCTACGAACTTGTATTTGCTGTCCTCAGTGATGACGACCCCACCCTTGGTGGCGAGGACTACCTCGTCGCGACGGCCCTTGATGGCCTGGCCGACAATCCTCTCCGCATGCCCGTCGCCATAGGCGTCGGCTGTGTCGATGAGGTTCACGCCACTATCGAGCGCCGCTTTGATATAGCACAGCGATTCCTCGTCACTGATGTCGTCGCCCCAGGATAGCTTTCCAGTCGCCCAGGTGCCTAGCCCGATGACGGATACATTCAGGTCCGTGTCTCCGAATTTTCGATATTCCATGATATTTCTATTTTAGATTTTCAAACAGATTCAGGCAGGTGTTTTGAAACCGCGAATGAACGCAAATCTACGCGAATGGGTTAGCCAATTCCTCATTCATATAATGAATATAGTAAGTTGCAGCCCTCGAAACCCTTAGTAATAGGGTAACACATTCTCAGCAATCCGCTTGTATAAAAACATTCGTGTCTATTCGCGTTCATTCGTGGTTTCCAACTGCAGTTTCTAAGTCCCATATTCCAGCGTTGCTCCTTGCTCCTCTAAAAGTTCTCGCAAGCGATTCGCGTCCACCTTCGCCACGCAGTCGTCCGATTCCGCAGCCAGGGAAACAGCTAACCCAGCCGCATGCCCGAGATCCATCATGGTACGGCTGAGACGGCAACTTGAAGCGGCGATCTGGGAAAACCCAGCCCCACGACAGGCCACCAGCAGATTCTTGCTGCCCTTGGGAATCAAGCAGCGGTAGGGAACCCCATAGGGCTCGGAAAACTCGATGCAGCCTTGCGATTCCTCGCCGTGAACATCTCGAGCATGGTCGGCAATCGCAATGATATCGGAATGATCCTGTCGGCTCAGTCCGGCGACCAGATCGCGCTCCGTCAATTGATATTCCGCTACGACGCGATGCGTCTCCCGGACGCCCGCCGTTGGGGCGATCCAGGACATGCGAAAGCGTTGAAACTCCGGAAACTCGCGCTGGATCCAATGCCAATGTCCGTAGACGCGCCGCCTGCATTCCTCGTATGCCAAGCGGCGGCCCTCGTCTCTGCTTGCCGCGATCGAAAGGTACTCCTCTCCCTCCATGGTCGGAAGCATGTTGATATTGCGATCCCCATTCGGGTATTCGAAGATATGGGCATACGGCCATATGTCGCGGAACGGACAGTCTATATAAGCCTCGGCAGGAAGCGCCTCGACCGCAGCCGTCTCCACTCGCTTTACTCGGTAGATCAGCGAAACGCCATTGACCCGTCTGCCGCAGATCTCCTTTGGAGCGCTTGGCTCTTGGAAACGGGCGAATGTCTCAGGACCGATCCGCGTTTCGAAACCCGCCGCGCGGCATAGATAAATGTCAGCGGTAGCATCGATAAAGTAGCGAGCCCTCAAGGTCGCCTCGCCTGTCGGACCGGAAATGCGCAAACCTATCACCGTTCCGCTCTCCGCAAGCTCCGCCGACTGAAAGGAAGTTTCGAAAAACACGTCGCAGCGACCCGTCTCGTCGAGCATCTCCTTCATTGCCTTGGCGCAGGCTTCCGGCTCGAAGACAACCGAGTGCCACTGCTCGCGAACCTTCTCCGCGTCGAGCAGCAAACCCTTTGTTCCGTGACGTTTCAAACTGTCCTCGTAGCCGAGCGTCTCGTCGACAAGCAGCTCGCCGCCAGGAAAAGGAGGATCGTTCCGATCCGGCCACAGGCAATGCCGACCGTAGGAAGAAATCCCCACCGCGTCCGGGACGGATTTCAGGCGGCGATACAACTCGAAAGGAAACGCGGTTCCTCCCACGACCGACTCCCACGCGTTAACGCCTCCATGGATCGCGTTGCCGCCCAGCAAGGATGCTCGCTCGATCAACGCCACCGACAAGCCGGACCGCGCCGCCGCCAAAGCCGCTCCAAAGCCGCCACTGCCGGCGCCTACGACGCAGAGATCGTAATGCTTGGTCGCTGTAGGGATAGTAGGCATAACCAGGAAGAGAGCTGAGAACCGGAAAGCCTTGAGAAAACCGGCAAAGCCACAATCCTCTCTTAACTTATATCCTTAAGTGAAAAACCGCCGCGCGATCACCATGGCCTGCGCCAAACGCGGCATGCCCAAGCATCCGAAACTGAGCTACATAACCTGCGACTGAATCGAACCGGGGGCTCGATTAAATCTGTGTCCTCCCCTGGGAACGGGGGCGGCTCGCCCGCAACGATGCAAGATCAAGCCAGTTGCGGGCGAGCCGCCCGCGTTCCCAGAAGGCAGGAAGCCAACAAGCGAACTCGAGCTAGGACACTGTCATAATCGCACCCCCCCGCACCATTGCCTGTCACATCTTTCCTCGCAAATCAGACGATATGTCGCGAATCTGCGTTCGATTTTTTCCATCCCGTGCGTATTAGAAGCTATCAAGTCTGCCTCTTCGCCGCCGCCTGGCTCTGGGCGCCACTCGGCGCTCAGGTCGAGAGCTGGAGCTGGCGACCGACGCCTTGGATTACGCAAGAATCGCTCGATGCAGACGTCTTTCCCGGAGGCGAGGGCTGCCAACGCCCGCAAATGACGGCGATCGACGGAGAGGATGGACAGCTGGTCTTCTACGGGACCGACGTGGGCGGGCTCTGGCGTTCCACCGATGGCGGGCAGCGCTTCTTCCCGGCCAATATCGGCATCGAAACCACCGGCGTAGTGGGCATCGCGATCGATCCTCTCAACAAGAACCGCGTACTGATGATCGGCGATGGCGGCGGCAATTTCTACAACGTCTACGGCGGCGTTCACCTCTCCACCGATCAAGGAGCCACCTGGTCGCGCCGCCTATCCAAGCAGCTCAACGCGGTCAACAACGGCCGACAGAACGGCCGCGACCAGCTGGCCTACGACCGCAGCAGCTACGACCAGACGCTTGGCTACTGCCTCGTCGCGTATTGGGTTTCCGAAGACGACCGCGGAACCATCAGCGCCTCGAGCTCTACCCGGACCGACCCCAAAGGCTCTCTCTACAAAACGACCGACGGCGGCCTCAGCTGGAGCTTGGCCGCGGAAGACGGGGAATACGAAGGCGCCGACGACGCCTATTCGCGAATAAGCGTCCACCCCACGCTGAGCCATGTGTACATCGCCAACAAGAACGGCTTCTTTCGCAGCGTCGATGGCGGCGCCAGCTTCGTCAAAACGCTGAGCGGAAGCTTCACGAGCCTCGAAACGGTGGGCACTCCAGGTTACGAAAACCATGTCTGGACCTCGACCCTTTCCTCTCTTCATGTCTCGACCGACGGCGGAGCGAGCTTCAGTCCGATCGCCCAATCGGGAATCAGCGGATTCAACCTGCTCAAGGTCAGCCCGGCAGACCCGAAACGCATGCTGGCCTCGAGCCCTTCCTGGAAACGCTTCTACTCCGAAGACGGCGGCCAGAACTGGACGGCCTCGCAGGAGGACTATACGAACAGTTGGCTGAAAGTCGGCTTTATGGACGACAACCGCCGCTGCCACGCCTCCTGGCATCCGACCGATCCGCAAATCGTTTTCGGCCTCGGCAAGGGAGACCAGCTCATGAAGAGCGTCGACGGCGGAGCCCAATTCGTCTGGAGCAGCAATGGCATCAACAACGTGATGCTCGGCAGCAGCTTTCAGCTGAACGCGCAGAATCCCGATCTGATATACTACGGCTCCCAGGACTACAATGGGGCGTTTACCGCCGACCGCGGCGCCTCGTGGAAGTTCATCAACCTCGACGGCACGGATCCGTGGGGCTGGGTATACGGCGCCTATGCCAAGAATAGCCAGGTCATGTTCGGCGGAAATCGGGCGTATCAAGCTTCCACCTACGACCTGTATATCACTTTCGACGGCGGCGCCACGCGGCAGAGGAAAGTCACTAACCTGACCGGTATCCAAGTGAGCTACGGAGCGCCGGCAGACGAGAATACGCTTTTCTGCTGGAGCCAACGCAGCGCCGACGGCGGAGTCACCTGGTCGAAGATGGCGGATTGCGACGGCGTGTTTACCCACCATCCTACCAGCCTCGCCCTCTATGGCGCCAAGGGCCAAGCCGTGAAACGATCCACAGACAACGGAGCGAGTTGGACTACCCTGACCACTCTGCCCGCCAGCGTGACGGACGTCGCCGTCCACCCT
The DNA here is from genome assembly GCA_028284635.1 of Pelagicoccus sp. Lineage (GTDB taxonomy): Bacteria > Verrucomicrobiota > Verrucomicrobiia > Opitutales > Opitutaceae > Pelagicoccus. The sequence goes on along the minus strand of JANQRJ010000032.1, from coordinate 10,369 downwards.
ACGCTCGACCGCATATGGGTCGCCGCCGGCAACAAGCTGTACCAATGCGACGGCCCCAGCTACGCGCCAACTCAAATTCTCTCCGGCGGCTACATCCGCTCCGTAGCGGTCGACCCGAGCAAGCCCGAAACGCTCTACACGGCTGGCACGCCAGGTACCTGGCGCAAAAACGCCAACTCCGTTCGCCGCAGCTTGGACGGCGGAGCTACCTGGCACGAGCTCAACAACCTGGGAACCATGATCGACGGCGGAAACTGCGCGGAATGGGTTCGCGTGCACCCGACGACGAGCGAGGCCTTCGTCGGGACGAATTGCTTTGGCTTCTGGGCATTCGCTCCACCTGAGCAGGCCACCGGAACTCTCCTGTCTCCACTCGCCGATGGACAAGTCCGAGGCGGAGAGCATGCGGAAACCTCCTTTGGAACCGACCCGGTCATGTGGGTAAAAGACGGAGCAGGCGACGACCTGGACCGGCAAAGCTACCTGCGCTTCGACTTGCAGGACATCGGCGGCCACGTGGAAGAGGCGAAGCTCCGCCTGTTCGCTCGCGAGGTCGGGGTGGGCGCCGCGACCTACGAACTGCTCCGGGTGAACGACGACTCATGGACCGAATCCGAACTGGATTGGAACAACCGTCCGCCAGCCGGAGAAACCATCGCTTCAGGCATCATCAGCGTCGGAGGCGAACTCGTTTTCGATGTCACTTCCTATATCGTCGAACAAGCGGTCTCCGATGGAAAAGCGAGCCTAGTCCTGCGTAGGGCCGAAACGGATACGAGCGAACACGTCGCTTTCGCGACCAAGGAAAGTCCCATCGCCGCAGAACGCCCTCAGCTGGAATACCATATAAGCCAGGGCCCCAACGGCTTGGAACTCTACCGCCAGGAGCACGGCCTCGCTGCCGATGGAAGCGAAGACGACGGGGCGCCCGCTGGAGATGGCATCGCCAACCTCCACAAGTACGCCTTCAATCTCGGAGCTCCCTCGACGCTCGCTCAAGAGCGCATCCTCTCGAAGGACGGAACCGCCGGGCTGCCGCGCATCGAACGCGATCCGCAAGTCCCCGGCGGACTGCTGATCGAATACATACGCCGGAAGGCGACCACAAATCCTGGCATCGTCTATCGAGTTTACGCGGGAAAAGAGCTCCTAAAATGGAGCCTGGCAGATCCAGTCTCGTCGCAAATCGTCGAGATCGATCAGACCTGGGAACGCGTTCGCCTCACCGTGCCTCCATCGGAGGGCGAACCACCACATCTTTTCGTCCAGGTGAGCGTATCCAGCAACAGCGGCCAATAAAGGATCCCCGGGGCAAGCCCTCGACCTTCGATCAACTAACGCTTCGCGTTAGTCGGGTATTCAAAAAAGGTAGGGACGGATCGCCGAGCCGTCCGTTGAACCCTGACCCTGCAATACGGACGGCTCGGCGATCCGTCCCTACCCTAAACTGAATAAGGCGTTCTCCGCAATACGCCCTCAAGATCGCCTCGCCCTCCCAATCCCAATCGCTGAACATTTTGATTTGCAACGTTGTTAAATAAAATGCTTATCCAGACTCAGATATATAAACCAGGAGGTGAGTGATAGCCGCCCGATTTCCCAAGGGGTCTAAAAAGCCAACAAGCAAGCAATCTCAAGCCACTGGCCAGGAGGCACTTTAAATCACATCCCTGTCTAGTGTCGCGTCGCGCTTGCAACGTAGCGCGGAGCTTTAGCCCGCGGCCGTGTTGCAGGATCGATCCTCTGCCTTTCGACAAGCTCAAGGTCTTCGACGGCCGCGGGCTAAAGCTCCGCGCTACGGATTGCGACATCCCTTGCATGACAGCACATTAGGGCCTCGCCTGGAACAGGCTTGCCCTCGGCCAGCGAAAGCGCAATTTCCTCTCGAAACTTATATCCTTAAGTGAAAAAGCGCCAGGCAATCACCATGGCCGACGTCGCTCGAGAAGCAGGCGTCACTCAGGCCACCGTCTCCTACGCCCTGCGCAGCCATCCGAGCATCTCGGAAGCAACGCGGCAACGCGTTCAAGACATCGCGAAGAAGCTCGGCTACCAGCCAAATCCCCTGGTCTCCGCCCTCATGACATCGCGGCGAGCCCGCGGCGGGCGGCAGGCCGAACGCCCCATGATCGCCTTCCTCGTCACTTGGCCGGATCCCGTAACGAAGGAAAACCGAAGACTCGCTCTGAGATTCTACAAGGAAGCCAAGCGCCGCGCCGAGGAGCTGGGCTACGGACTCGACAAGTTCTGGCTGATGGATCCGGAGATCAGCGCCAAGCGGTGGAACGAGATTCTGCTGACCCGCTCCATCCGCGGGCTGCTTATCGCTCCGGCCCAGGAAGGCCTGCGTCTGCCCAAGCTCGACTGGAGCCAGTTCTCGCTCGCCACCATCGACCACGGCTGGAGCGAACACGATATTCACCGCGCCTGCATCGACCGTTTTCAAGGATTCAAGACCGTCTACGACCGGCTACAGGATTCTGGATACAAACGGATCGGCCTAGCGATCCCCGACGCGCGCCTCAAGCTGCGCAACCAGTTTCTTCTCGGAGCCACGACCGCCTACCAGTATTCCATACCCGCCAAAGACCGCGTCCCCATCCACCATCCCAAGATGCTCTCCGCCCCGGGCTTGGCCAAATGGCTGGAGCGCCATCGCCCGGAAGTCGTCGTCTCCAGCAGCGAAACCATGGAACTGCTCGACTCACTCTCCCGGCGCATTCCCAAAGACCTCGGTTTCGTCAATATAGACCTCGCCGCCACCGACCGAGCTTGCACTGGCTTGCGCGACAACGACGCGGACGTCGCGGGCGCCGCCGTGGATCTCATCGTCGGCCAAATCGCCCGCAACGAGCGCGGCGTCCCCAAGTGCCCCAAGCTCGTCTATATAACCTGCGACTGGATCGAACCGAGAGCAGTGACCATACATTGATACCGGAATCTATAGACCGTGCGGTTCGCTCGGCCCATATCAAGATTTTCAAAAACCAAGACAGTCAACCTCCCACCATTCCTAGAGCATTTTTCATATAGAAAGTAGCATATGGGTGTGTCGGCCTCGACCTGAACCCGGATCAACATGCGGCTTGAGGTAGGGCCCGATCGCCGAGCGGGCCGTGTTGCAGGATCCATTCTCCGCGGCCCGCTCGGCGATCGGGCCCTACCTTGGAAATCGATCTATGATGGGTCTTTCGAGAGGCCACAGGCTCCTGATCAAGTGATCGTCAAAATGCGACCAATCAAACGGAAACCAGGAAAACGGTTCAAAACAGTGCGTTCGAAACTGCGGGCGAAGTTGCGAAACGCCAAGCGGTTCTACCTCTACTCCAAGCGGCGATCCTGCAAAAGCCCCTCCGTCACGAGAAAATTATCGAATCGGGCGTACACGGTCTTCGAATTGCCAGCCTCGTCGACAGGCATCCATTCTAGAGCGTTGCCGCCATGAAAAGTGCTGAACAGAAATTTTTGGATCAGCGTCTCCCCTCCGCCTACATCCCTGTAGCGAATCTCCATCGAACGCGTCGCCTCCTGGCCGTCGACTATCACCCGGGCAAACCCATCGAAAAGCCCAGGGGTATTTAAGCTCACTTCGATATCGACTCGATGCCACCGCCCCACGGAAAAGACCGATTTTTCCGATTCTTTCCCCACGCCATATTTCTCCTCGCGATTCTGGTCGTAAAGATAGGTCGATACATGACCGGCGCTCTTGAACATCATGCGAGCGCTCCAACCGTCTGGCAGTCGCTCGTTACCCCCCGTCACCCATTTTTCCGGTCCCAAGCCATGAAGCTTGCCTCCAAGCGTCCACTGAAAACCGTCTTCGAAAAAAACGTCGAAGGAAAGCGTCGCAACTTCTACAGCCCTCGAGAGAGGCAGCCGTTCGACAACATGATGGCTACCCTGCTCGAATCCCACGTACTTCACGCGAATCGCGTCCGAGCCGCCCTGACCCCCTCCCGGAGCAAACTCTATATATTCGTTGTCCAACAATAGGCGAACGGCCTCGCTCGAATTGTCGTCATCGAAATCCACGCGCAGCAGCGTATTCGTATTTTCAGTCGAAATCGGCATAGCAGTGGCTCATAGTGACAGTGCCGCAAAGGACGATACAATCGGCAAGAGACCGATACGAGTTGATTGAAAAAACATCGGTCCAGCATATCCAAAGCAGATAGGTAAGCAAATAAATCCCAAACCGGTTGATCTTTTTTCGGATTGAAGTCTCAATGCATTTCGAAACGTCACGCAGCGGAAACGCCGCGAGGAAGGTATAAAATATAGAATCTTTCCAGTTGCTTGTCGCTATCCTCCCAATAGGATTTCAACGTCTGTATAAAACAATTTTCCTTCATGAAAAATCGCGGAAAAATCAGGATATTGAGAGAGTTTATTCTAGTGGGAACAATTCTCGTATTTTCTCAATTCGGATTCGCCGACGAAGCCTCTTCCGAACGGAAACCCAACATTCTCTTCATCGCGGTCGACGACCTGAGGCCCGAACTTGGATGCTACGGCCCCACGCCCGTGCAGAGCCCGCATATCGATCGACTGGCTCGCTCCGGCATGCTCTTCGACCGGGCTTATTGCCAGCAGGCGGTCTGCGCCCCTTCGCGAGCCTCTCTCATGACCGGCTTGAGACCCGACACCTTGGGCATAACGGACCTCTCCACCTTCATCCGCGACCGAATCCCCGACGTGGTTACTCTGCCGCAGAACTTCATCCAGCACGGCTATCAGGCGGAAGCCTTCGGCAAAATCTACCACGTCTCCCACGGCAACCGCAACGACGAGCTCTCCTGGACCGCTCCCTGGTGGAACGCCGGCAAAGACTTCTACGTTACCGAGGAGAACCAAAGGCTTTTCTGGGAAAACCGCCAACGCTCCGAAGCGGAGAAAAAGGCCGGCCAGCCGAGGTCCGGCTCCAGTACGGGTCCAAGCTACGAAAACGCCGACAAGCCAGACAGTCACTACGTGGACTGGAAGATCGCCGACCGAGCGCTCTCCGCCATGCGGCGTCTCCATTTTTCCGATACTCCTTTCTTTTTGGCTGTCGGATTCGTCAAGCCTCACCTCCCCTTCGTCGCTCCCCAGCGCTACTGGGATCTCTACGACCCTGAGGCAATCGAAATTCCGGAGAACGATGCTTGGCCAGCCGACGCTCCACTCTTCGCCAGAACCAACTGGGGCGAACTGAGAAACTATGTGGGCATCCCGCCCAAAGGCCCTCTCGACGAGGACATGGCCCGCAAGCTCATCCACGGCTACTACGCCTGCGTGAGCTTCGTGGACGCCCAAGTAGGACGCCTGCTCGACGAACTCGAAGCCCTGGGCATAGCCGACAACACCATCGTCGTCCTCTGGGGAGACCACGGGTTCAAAATCGGCGAATTCGGCGCCTGGTGCAAGCACACCAACTTCGAACTCGATACCCGCGTCCCCCTCATCGTGTCCGCTCCGCAAGCCAAAGCGAAAGGCGGGCGAACCAAAGCGCTCGTGGAACTCCTCGACATCTACCCGACGCTCTGCGAACTTGCCGGCATCGCCGCACCCCCGGAACTGGAAGGCCGTAGTTTCGCTCCCCTGCTAGACGAGCCCGACCAAGCCTGGAAACCGGCTGCCTTCAGCCAGTATCCACGTCGCCATGACGGCAAGAAGCTCATGGGCTACTCCCTGCGCTCTCCTCGCTACCGCTACACGGAATGGCGCGATGCGGAGGAGCGCGAACTCGTGGAACGCGAGCTCTACGATCTGCAAAACGACGAGCTCGAAACCGAAAACATCGCCAAACTGCCAGGCAGCCAAGACGTCATCGAGCGGCTGCAAGCCCTCATGGCCCAGACCGTCGGCCCCGTTCGGATGAGGGAGTAGCGCCTTTGCGCCCCTCGCGTAACACGGATCCCGGAGAGCGGGACCGCGTCATCCCGAGCCTTCCTCCTCATCACCCTCCTCATCACCCTCCTCTTCCTCATCCTCATCCCATGACAAAGAAGAAGAAGAAGAAGAAGAAGATGATGATGATGATGACGAGGAGGAGGATGCTCTCCTATATCTTTCCGCGACGCTCTTCCAGCTCGGCGCGGATCTCGCGCGAGCGCTTCTCGTCGAGATTGTATTTGTTTATGAAATACAGTCCAATGGCAATGGCCGCGGCGGGGATCAAGGCGTACAAGGCGCGCATCCCTACCAAAGTCCCCGGCGCCTGATCTCCACCCAGCTCCTGGTCGAAGCCAGTCACGGCGATGGCATAGCCGGATAGCATGAAGGCCAGCGAGATGCCGCTCTTGAAGAGCCAGGCGTACACCGCGCCGAACATGCCTTCGCGGCGGGTGCCGTACTGCAGCTCGTCGTAGTCGCATATGTCGGCGATCATGGAGTGCAGCAGCATGACGATCGCGGCAGTCGCAGGGGCATTCAAAAGGGGTATGAGCAAGGCCACATAAGGAGCCTCAGGAATGTGCAGGAACCACTTGCTCAAGTCTCCGAAGAAGCTGATCCACATAGTGCCCATCAGCACTGCCTTCTTCCCGTAGCGAGTGGCCAGCTTGCTGATCACCGGGATCAGGATGAGCGTCCCAACCGTAGCGACTGTAGAAAACCATCCGATGAGGGTCGAAGCGGTCGCCTTGTCTCCCGCGTAGAGATAGTAGATTATGATATAGCCGCCCATTGCCGAAATCATGCTGTTGCCCAGAAGCGCCAGCGTCATGGTGTAGGCAAGCAAACGAAACGGTCGACAGCCCCAGGTCTCCTTCACGTTCGCCACGAACGACTTCTTCGGTCCTGCGGATTCCTGTTTCTCCGGCTTCTTATCAGTCTGCCGCATATGTCGCTCCTTGGTGAGCGCGGCAGTGACAATCCCTGCGACCAGCATGATCAAGGCCGCAGCGCAGCCTACCCACCGGATCGCCTCGATACGATCGTCGAAAAAATCCAGGTAGGTGATCTTGTACAGCCAGCCGACCAGCAAGGCCGCCAAGGGTACGAAATAGGAGGCTACCGCTTGCACTCGCGTTCGCTCGTTGTAGTCGGGCGTTAGCTCGTAGCCCAAGGCGTACCAAGGAACGGTGTATACCGTCAAAGCGAGATAGAAGGTAATGGCCAGGACACCGAAATAGCCTAGGTATGCCGCGTCGCTCCATCCTCTGGGCACCCACCACATCAAGGCGAAGCAAAGTGACGAGAGGGCGCTGCCCAAGACGATCCACGGCCGCCGACGCCCCCAGCGGGACTTAGTCTTGTCCGACACGTTGCCCATGAAGGGATCGGTGAAGGCGTCGATAAGGCGGGACAGGAATAGAATGTTTCCTATCATGATAGGACTGATCACTCCCAGCTCTATATTGTATACCTGGTAGGAGAACGACTTGGGCGTCTGCTTGCCGATCATCGTGGTCAGGTTGCCTACGCCGTAGGAAACCCGCTCCTGAATCCTCACCTTGTCGGCCTCGGCCGTTTTGGGACTGTCTGAGCTTTCTTTCATATTGTAAGGGACGTGGAAAGCGGCTCGCCCACAAGAGGCGAGCCGCTTCGATAGTGAAATGCCAATGGCAGGCTGTTCTCGAGCCGAACTAGAAGCTGAACGTGGACTGCAGGGTCCAGGTTCGCGACTGCGGGATGCGCACGGCGGCGACTTCGCCGGTGGGCTGCGCGCCGACCGGAACCAGGTCGTCCTCGTCGAAGAGGTTGCGCACGTTGAGCTGGATCTTCCAGTCCACCTTGTCTGGCAGTAGCCCGATATCCAGCGTCTTCCGAGCCGGTAACAGTAAAGGGCGAGAGGGTGAATATATCGTCGCCGGTATCGTCATCCTGGGCGATCACTTACGTAGATTCCGCCACTGCGAGAGCGAATATGCCTAAACCAGCGCGAGGTATAGGATTTTTACATATAGTCATGGTTAGTATCCGTTCGTTTCTAGTTAGGGTGAAAACGACCGCGATTGAAGTCGAGAAGGGCTCCATGCTATTTGGAACCTGCAAGAAATCAAATAGCAGGGCTTGATAAAGAGGCTTTGCTCTACGGTTTATGAAACGTTCTAAAGTATAACTAGATATTTAATCGTAAAATATGGGGACGGTTTGGTTCTGTTCGAATCTTATTCTACAGATTTATTCCTATCGGAATAAAATTGGGTTTAAGATCTAAACGAGCGGGAGTAAGCTTATCACTCCAAGCATAAAATAATTAACCTAGGTTCCGCAGTTAAGCTGATCATAGAGCATTCCAGATTTAGGATATGTCAGTGAAGATAATGGATCCACACGAGAGTTCGTGCTCTGTTTCGCATTCACCCACCGGGTGAATGCGAAAAGCGATGCTCGGGAAGCGCGAACTCGTGGAACGCGAGCTCTACGATCTGCAAAGCGACGATCTCGAAACTGAGAACATAGCCGAACTGCCGGACAGCCAAGACGTCGTCGAGCGGCTGCAAGCCCTCATGGCCCAGACCGTTGGTCCCGCTCGGATGAGGGAGTCGGGGTTTCGCTCTCCTTACTCCTCATCCTACTCTTACTCATACTCTTAATCCTAATCATCCTACGATGACAAAGAAGATGAAGAGTAGGAGTAGGAGGATGTCTTCCTATATCTTTCCGCGACGCGTTTCCAGAGCGGCGCGGATCTCCCGCGAGCGCTTCTCGTCGATGTCGTATTTGCTTATGAAATACAGGCCAAAGGCAAGGGCGGCAGCGGGAATCAAGGCATACAAGGCACGCATACCAATCAGAGTCCCCTCAGCCTGGTTTCCTCCCAGCTCCTGATCGAAGCCAGTCACTGCGATGGCATAGCCGGATAGCATGAAGGCCAGGGAGATGCCGCTCTTGAAAAGCCAGGCGTACACCGCGCCGAACATGCCTTCGCGACGCTGCCCGTACTCCAGCTCGTCGTGGTCGCATATGTCGGCGATCATGGAATGCAGTAGCATGATTATCGCCGCCCCAGCTGGAGAATTCAAAAGGGGTATGAGCAAGGCCACGTAGGGAGCCTCAGGGATATGCAGGAACCACTTGCTCAAGTCTCCAAATAAGCTAACCCACATGGTGCCCATCAGCACTGCCTTCTTACCGTGGCGGGTGGCCAGCTTGCTGACCACCGGGATCAGGATGAGCGTCCCAACCGTGGTGACCGTAGAAGTCCATCCGATGAGAGTTGACGCGATCGCCTTGTCTCCTGCGTAGAGGTAGTAGATTATGATATAGCCACCCATCGCCGCAATCATGCTGTTGCCCAGAAGCACGAGTGTCATGGTGTAGGCAAGCAAACGAAACGGCCGGCAGCCCCAGGTCTCCTTCACATTCGCCACGAACGACTTCTTCGACCCCGCGGATTGCTGTTTATCCGGCTTTTCATCAGTCTGCCGCATATGTCGCTCCTTGGTAAATACGGCAGTGACAATCCCTGCGACCAGCATAATCAGGGCAGCCGCGCAGCCTACCCACCGGATGGCCTCGATGCGATCGTCGAAAAAATCCAGGTAGGTGATCTTGTACAGCCAGCCGACCAGCAAGGCCGCTAGCGGCACGAAATAGGAGGCCACCGCCTGCACCCGCGTTCGCTCGTTGTAGTCGGGCGTAAGCTCGTAGCCCAAGGCGTACCAAGGAACGGTATATACCGTCAAAGCGAGATAGAATACAATGGCCAGAACGCCGAAGTAGCCCAGGTACGCCGCGTCGCTCCAACCTCTGGGCACCCACCACATCAAGGCGAAGCAAAGCGACGAAAGAGCGCTGCCCAAGACGATCCACGGTCGGCGACGCCCCCAGCGGGATCTGGTCTTGTCGGTCACGTTGCCCATGAAGGGATCGGTAAAGGCGTCGACAAGACGGGACAGGAACAGGATGTTTCCTATCATGATAGGGCTGATCACTCCCAGCTCTATATTGTATACCTGGTAGGAAAACGACTTGGGCGTCTGCTTGCCGATCATCGTGGTCAGGTTGCCTACGCCGTAGGAAACCCGTTCCTGGATCCTCACCTTGTCGGCCTCGGACGTTTCGGGACTGTCTGAACTTTCTTTCATATTGAAGGGACGTGGAAAGCGGCTCGCCCACGAGAGGCGAGCCGCTTCGATAGTGAGATGCCAATAGCAGGCTGGTCTTGAGCCGAACTAGAAGCTGAACGTGGAGGTGAGCTCGAAGGTTCGGCCTTCGGGGATGCGGTAGATGCCTATCGAGCCGTCGGGCTGGGAGCGCACCGGGATAAGGTCCTCGTCGCCCAGGGCGTTGCGCACGTTCAGCTGGATCTTCCAGTCGATCGAGTCGTTGGCCAGGGCGCGCTCGTGCGAGATCCAGAGGTCCAGGTTGCTCTCGCTGGGACCGAAGAACGGGTTGGCCACGTCCACGATGCGCCCTTCAGGGCCGTCCGTGTTGG
>JANQRJ010000030.1 GCA_028284635.1 Pelagicoccus sp. | reverse complement strand
CCAACACGGACGGCCCTGAAGGGCGCATCGTGGACGTGGCCAACCCGTTCTTCGGTCCCAGCGAGAGCAACCTGGACCTCTGGATCTCGCACGAGCGCGTGCTGGCCAACGACTCGATCGACTGGAAGATCCAGCTGAACGTGCGCAACGCCCTGGGCGAGGAGGACCTCATCCCGGTGCGCTCCCAGCCCGACGGCTCGATAGGCATCTACCGCATCCCCGAAGGCCGAACCTTCGAGCTCACTTCCACATTCAGCTTCTAGAGCCTTGCTCTCTCGATAATCGAATTGCGGACGGCCCCGCGGCATGGAACGCGGGGTCGTCCTTTTCTTGAATTGATATATTTCTTAGCCGCCAAGAGGCGCAAAAGATCGGGTTGCTACCACCCTATAGGGCTTTTGAGGCTCTAGGAATTAGCTAAACTCCTTCGTTATAACAAAGGTCACGAATCCTGTCATATTTTGCGTCTTTTGTCTCCTCGCTCCGCTCTTCGAGTGTCGCCGTTACACGGCTCGGTAGCGGCTAAAACCTGATTTCTTGAGAGTTCACTTTTAGTTGGGTTGCAAAAGCGCTCGCTCCTGTATTGTAAGGCATTTTCCCGGAAAAGAGGAAAACGAGTTGAAGGGGCTTACTTGGTGGACGAGATTGAAAGAGTATAAGCGAGCGATTTTCTAAACGTTAAATTCGATATTGATTATGGATAATAAATTAGGTGAAGAATTCGTCGACGTACCGGTGCAGCGAGGAGTGACCTTCGGTTTTCGCGCTCCCAATGGCTACCTTGGCTCCGATCAAGCGAAGCGGAGTATCGACAGCATGCTCGAGGCTAAGGTGAAAGACGTGGTGCTGACGCCTATCGTCCTTCAGGAAACGTCCCACACGACACGCCAGTACCGAGATTTTTCGATTACGCCTAACGACCACCATGTGTATCAGATTATCGAGTACATGCATTCAGTTGGCTTGAACGTGACCTTGCGCCCGATGATCGAAACGGAGGACGGCAATGGCCGGCTGCAAGTTTGGTTTGCGGGAGACCGAGATTCGCGGATTCCGGGTCGTTTTTCCGATCACTGGAAGCGGTGGTTCGAGAGCATGTGCTTGCGCAGCATCCACTACGCTCGCATCGCTCAGGAGATGGGTTGCGCTCGGTACGGACTCGACAGCGAGCTGGATCGGACCGTCGGCCAGCATGAGAACTGGAAGCAGGTGATTGCGGCGGTTCGCGAGGTTTTTGACGGCGCGGTAACGAGTTGCCACACGACTCACACGCGGATTATCGACTGGGAGAAGGAATTGGAGAACCCTGATCACTGGTGGAGGGATTTGGACCACCTCGAGTTTAGCTGCTACGAACCGGGAGCAGTTCGTCCCGACACTCCGCTCGAGGAGATGGTCGAGCAGCTTGTGCCTATAAGGAACAGGTTCCGCGCTCTCGCCCATGCGTACGGCAAGCCTATCGCCTTTGGCGAATGCGGTTGCACGAGCACCAATGGAGGGGCGACGTGCCCGTCTTCATGGTCAGGTACTTCAGGTACTGGCTGCTATGACGGCGAGGAACAGGCGCGGTATTTGGAGGCGGTCCTAACTCTTTTTTGGGAAGAGCCCTGGTGGGCGGGTATCTATTGGTGGAAGTGGGACGAACATGTCGAGCGCCCGCAGTTTGCCGGGGATCCCGCAGGAGACAAAGGATTCACGGTTGTTGGAAAGCCGGCCATGAAAGTGATGGAGCGTTTCTTCGGTCGCGAGGACAGGCTTGGAGCCAGACTTGCGGCGGTGATGAAATAATATCTAGTTCTGCTTTTGCTAGATTTCTGGAATCATCCTACGAAGTAAGGCTGGCAAGTTTTTTAACCACGGAGCTGAGAAGAAGAGAATGTTTGTATCCACAACTAAACTCCGTACCTCCGAGCCCTCCAGTGAGCAGTGCGATCGGGTGGTGTGAAAACTGTTTTTTTGTAACATGAAAGTTGTTTTATTTCTGAGTGTATCGTTGGTCGTATGGGCTTGTTCTCTGTGCGCGAGGGATCTGCCGAACGTGTTGTTCATCCTTACTGATGATCAGGGTTGGGGGGATGTTTCGTCGCATGGGAATCCGATTTTGGAGACTCCTAATATAGATCGTTTGGCGGCGGAGGGTGTACGGTTTGACCGCTTTTTTGTGAGTCCTGTTTGCGCTCCAACACGCGCTTCGTTTCTGACGGGAAAATACAGTATCAGAGTGGGCGCGAATGGAGTGAGTAAGGGCTTTGAGCACCTGCCATACGAGGAGGTCACTGTTGCTGAGATCTTGAAGGGGCGTGGTTATGCAACGGGGTGTTTCGGAAAGTGGCACAACGGCAAGAGTTGGGCGTTTCATCCGAATCAGCAGGGTTTCGACACTTTTATCGGTCACTGCAGTGGTGGAATTTCGAATTACTTCGATGCGGAGATTCAGCGGAATGGCGAGCCGTATGTAGCAAAGGGATACATAACGGATGCTCTAGCGGAGGAGGCGATCCGTTTCATCGATCGATCGGAATCAGCCGGGAAGCCCTTTTTCTGCTATTTGTCGTTCAATGCGCCGCACACGCCGCTGCAGGTTCCAGATAGATACTTTGAAAAATATCTCGAACGCACGGATAGCGAAGAGTTAGCGGCGGTTTATGGGATGGTGGATTGTATCGACGAAAATATTGGCAGGGTGCTCCGCCATTTGGACGAGATAGGAGCTTCTGGTGATACCCTTGTAATTTTCAGCACGGATAACGGGGCGAATACGAATCGCTACAATGATGGCATGAAGGGCTACAAGGGTTCGCTTGACGAAGGGGGGAGTCGAGTCCCGTTTTTCATCAGGTATCCTGAACGAATTGTATCAGGGGGAGTCGTGGATCAACTTGCGGCGCATATCGACTTTTTACCGACGGTGCTGGATCTATGCGGTATTGATGATACGTCGGGTGATATCGATGGCCGCTCTCTTGTGCCATGGATAGAAGGGGCAGAGCCGGTTGACCGGACCTTGTTTACGCACTTCCGTCAAAACAAGTTCCCTGGGGCTGTGCGCACAAAGCGGTATCGCCTGGTTATCGGGGACAAAGGCATCGGTTTGTTGTATGATATGTGGGAGGATCCATTGCAGGAGAATCCTATTCAGGACCGCAAGCCGGGTGTTGCTAGGGAATTGTTTGAAGTCTTTGAGAGTTGGATCGATCCCTATATCGCGGAGGGAAAACTGGATACGATACCGGTTCCACTTGGATTTCACGAGGAGGAAGGCAGCAGTTTTTTCTATGCGGATAGCGCTCTCTTCGACGGTGACGTTCGCTTCTTTAAAGGGTTTGGCTACAATTCCGATTGGCTTACTGGGTGGGCTAAGGAAGGGGATACGATCGCTTGGGATTTGTCGGTAGAGAAGGCGGCTCGGTTTGGGGTTGAGCTGCTATATGTAGCTCCGGCTGAGTTTAAAGGCACAAAGGTTGAGGCTCAGTTTGGGGACTCAGAGCGAATAGTAGTTTTGGATACACCTGTATACTATCCCACGGAACAGGGACCAGATCGCTATCATGATCGCTACAAAACATCGACCTATCGGAAGTGGGCTTTCTTAGACCTTGGGGAGTTCTTATTGGAACCCGGCAGGCAACAGGTTCGCTTAAGAATCGAGGAGCTTCCGGATGAGACGAAGGGGAGTTCTATCGATATACGAGCCATTTGTTTATCTAGGAATCTTCAGAAAAATTAGTAGGATTTATTCGATTTGGGTTTAAATACCCCGCCGCTTGCGGCGTTTAGGGTAGGGACGGATCGCCGAGCCGTCCGCATTGCAGGATCAAGGTTCAACGGACGGCTCGGCGATCCGTCCCTACCTTTTTGAATACCCCGCTAACGCGAAGCGTTAGTCGACCGAAGGTCGAGGGCTTGCCCCGGGGATCCTTTATCATGGAAAAAGTAGAAGAATTAGAACCGTTTGATTACGGACTGCCTTTAGAGGAGCTGCGTGAGCGGTTTGAGAAATTGTATTCGGGTTTGATATACGATTACTTGGAGAACGAAAAGCATCTCTCGAATCAGGCCTTGGCGAATGATGTGAATCCTTTGGATTCGAACTGGATTCTCGCGGGACCTGCTTACACACTTAAGATGGAAACTTCTTACGATTTGTGAAACTGATGAGTTAACCTACCAGTTTCATAGTTAGCGCGTGGAGCTCTTTTCGATCCAGGTGCCTGCGATGCTGATCGTGTTGGGATGCTCGGAGAGACCGATCTGGTTCGATTCCAAGAGATTTATTGCATTGTCGACCGAAACTTTGGCCATCAGGGCGTAGTTCGGGTGAAAGCCGGATGCGGTCGGGAAATGTCCAGGATAGCCCACCTTGAAGGAGTCGTCTGGAGAGTCCATAATCGCCATGTTTATCAGACCCATATCGCGGGGGATCTCGATTCCGTTTTTCGTGAAGAGCGCAATGGGTTCGTTGTTCCCAGTGATGACTGCATCGGGCGAATGCTTTTCATACCACCTCGCGACTTTTTCCTGGGTGAGTTGGTCGTCTATCAGGGGAGGAATTTGGAGCTTTCTTGAGATGTGTTTGTTGTGATATAGCGAGGCCGCTTCCACGACGATGGAAAAGTTCTTGAGTCGGCTCGAATTGGCTACGACTCCGATGCGGTGGTAGTTCCTGGATTCCAGAAAACGGAAGCTGAACAGTATGTCATGAAAGATAGTGGATCGGATCCTTAGGATGCCTGGCTTGGTTAGCGTTTCTCCGATGGTTACCGGAGCATAGCGTTCCCAGTCGAGAGGCAGGTCCTCGAAGTCTTCCAGAAAGGGACCAAGCACGAGGCCGCGTATGCCTCTTGCCTGCAGGACGTCGTTCATGCGTCGTCCGTGTTCGCGGTATTCGTTGTAGTTGAAGAAGTCCATGGAGCATCCGCGGTTGCGAGCATGCTGAGAGGCTGCCTCGTACATTTTTCTACGGAATCGATCGTCCGTGCAGATATAGCCCAGGGTTTCGCGGGCGCGTATTTCTTCGTCAGTGCGGACTTGCGTCATCACCTTCGAGAGCATCTCGTTAGGCGTGTAGCCTAGCGAAGCGGCTACCTCTTGTACGCGTTTTCGAGTCGATGCCTTGACTTTGGGATCGTTTCGCAGGGCGCAGGAAGCGGTGGCTATCGAAACGCCGGATGCCTCGGCCACTGACCGTAAACCTATGCGTTTGGAATTCGACACTTATACTATAAGAATGGAACGTCCTTTTCGAACGTCAAAAGGACTGGGTTGAAATAGGGGCGCGATTCGTCTTTCAAACTCCTGGGAACGCGGGCGGCTCGCCCGCAACT
>JANQRJ010000070.1 GCA_028284635.1 Pelagicoccus sp. | reverse complement strand
CACATGCTCCACCGCTTGTGCAGGCCCCCGTCAATTCCTTTGAGTTTTAGCCTTGCGGCCGTAGTCCTCAGGCGGTACACTTATCGCGTTAGCTTGAACTCCGAAGGGGTCGAATCCCCCGAAATCTAGTGTACAACGTTTACGGCATGGACTACAGGGGTATCTAATCCCTTTCGCTCCCCATGCTTTCGTGCCTGAGCGTCAGTAATCGTCCAGTAAGCTGCCTTCGCCTTCGGTGTTCCTCCAGATATCTACGCATTTCACTGCTACACCTGGAATTCCGCTTACCTCTCCGATACTCTAGCCAAATAGTTTCAAAGGCAGTTCTACAGTTAAGCTGCAGTATTTCACCTCTGACACATCTGGCCGCCTGCGCACCCTTTACGCCCAGTGAATCCGAATAACGCTTGGAGTCTCTGTATTACCGCGGCTGCTGGCACAGAGTTAGCCACTCCTTCCTCTCCAAGTTACATCAGGCAACCTAGTATTAATAGGTTACGGTTTATCCTTGGTGACAGGGGTTTACAATCCGAAGACCTTCATCCCCCACGCGGCGTTGCACCATCAGGCTTTCGCCCATTGTGAATGATTCGAAACTGCTGCCACCCGTAGGTGTCTGGACCGTGTCTAAGTTCCAGTGTGGCTGATCATCCTCTCAGACCAGCTACCCGTCTTTGCCTTGGTGAGCCGTTACCTCACCAACAAGCTGATAGGCCGCAAAGCCCTCCCTATGCGCCAGGCCCGAAGGTCCCCAGCTTTAATTCTCTTTCCATGCGGAAAAAGCTCACATGCGGTATTAATTCGCCTTTCGGCGAGCTATCCCCCACATAAGGGTAGGTTCTTTACGTGTTACGCACCCGTTCGCCACTCTCATGTCTAGTTAGCAAGCTAGCTAGACAATCCCGTTCGACTTGCATGTCTGAACCACGCCGCCAGCGTTCATTCTGAGCCAGGATCAAACTCTCCGAAAAATAGAGAGTTCATGAATCCATGGATTCTTGAACTACGCTGACAAGTATTTCATTGTCAGTACTTTAAGTTATTGATTGGGGTCACAATCAATCACGCTAAATAAATTTCAAAGAACGCCCCGAGCAATCGGGGAAAGACTCCATTCATTCAAGATCGCCAACCTTCGTCAACACCTTTGTGAAAGTTTTTTCGGAAGATTCGCTTCGACTTGGCCTGTCGCTGATCGGAAAAGAACGGGAGGCCGAACAGTGCTGCTCTGAACTGGCGAATCAAGCGTTTTCTAAAACTTTTTTCGGCAGCTAGAAACGGCGCTTATCTCGCCGCGAAGAGCAGCTTTTGGCAGAGGCTTCTGCCAGCTCCATGGCGGTGTTCGAATCCCTGCGAATCCGAGAGCAAGCCAGTCGAGTGAACGAAATGCGTCTGAAAAGAACGGAAGGCCGGACGCTGCCGACTCTCGCCAGCAAATCAAGCGATTTCTCGAAGAAATTTCAGGAACTCGACTTTCACGATTTCCCGGCTTGATTTGACCGTCAGACAGACGCTTGAAAAGAACGAAGAGCCCGGAAGCTGCACATTAGAATCGGGCGATCAAGCGTTTTCCAAAAAAACTTCGCGATCGCCGAAAACTCCCCGGGAGGCCCTCCTGGATAAGGCCATTCAGACCATGCTTAGCTCCGCTATCGAACTCGCAAAGCCAGCCGGATTTTACATCGTTGCCCCGATCGACCTTCTTGAGATACGTAACTAGATAGTTGCAACCCGATCAAAAGCCGGTAACAGACCACCCTTCCGACAAAACCTCTAACCACTCAGCGCTTTGGATATAAAAGAAATCAAGCAAATCGTCGACCTGATGAAAAAGTCCGACCTCACGGAATTCGCAGTCGAAGAAGAGAATTTCAAACTGCAAATCAAGCGAGCGAGCCACAGCGACGCCCAGCCTCAGCTTATAAGCTACGCTCCGACTCCAGCCGCCCCAAGCGCGCCAGCGGCCGCTCCGGCGGCAATCCCTGCCGCAGCTCCCGAGGAGCCCGCAGCGGAAAGCGGCGATAGCTTCATCACTTCCCCCATGGTTGGCACTTTCTACGCCGCCTCTTCCCCCGAAAGCGCCCCGTTCGTGAAACCGGGAGACACCGTGGAGCCAGACAGCGTCGTCTGCATCATCGAGGCTATGAAGATCATGAACGAGATCCAGTCCGAACGCAAAGGCGCCATCGCCGAAGTGCTGGTCGAAAACGGGCAGCCCGTAGAGTTCGGGCAGAAACTCTTCCGCCTGGCCTAGCCCTCCCGCTTCGCGGAGCCATTTCTCGAAAGCGGCCCGCAAGCATCCGCCCACTCCCAAGGACCCATTTCCAGAATGCAGAAAGTATTGATCGCCAATCGTGGCGAAATCGCCCTACGCATCGTCAGAGCATGCCGCGAACTCGGCATCAAATCTCTCGCCGTCTACTCCGAAGCCGACATCGAGTCGCTCCACGTCCAGCTCGCCGACGAAGCCATTTGCATTGGCAAGGCCCCTGGAGTCGACAGCTACCTGCGAGCCGACCGCATCATCAGCGCCGCGGAGATCGCCGACGTCGACGCCATACACCCCGGCTACGGATTCCTCTCCGAAAATCCAGACTTCGCCGAGCAATGCGAATCGTGCAACATTAAGTTCATCGGCCCCAGTTCCCAATCCATCCGCAAGATGGGCGACAAGGCGGTGGCCAAGGATACGGTCCGCGCCGCCGGAGTCCCCGTGGTCGACGGAAGCGACGGTCCGATCACCGAGGAAAAGGACGCCATCAAGACCGCCAAACGCATCGGCTACCCCGTCATAATCAAAGCCGTCGCCGGCGGCGGCGGACGCGGCATGCGCGTCGCCCACAACGACGTCTCCCTGCGCAAGGAATTCCACATCGCGGGCAACGAAGCCGAGAAGGCCTTCGGAAACGGATCCGTCTATATAGAGAAGTACATCCAGAATCCCCGTCACATCGAATTCCAGGTCCTCGCCGACCGGCACGGCAAGGTCCTCCACCTCGGCGAACGCGACTGCTCCGTGCAGCGCCGCCACCAGAAGCTCATCGAAGAAGCCCCCTCCCCCTTCCTCACCAAAGAGCTGCGCAGAAAGATGGGCGCCGCCGCCATCAAGGCCACCAAGGCCGCCGACTACGAGGGAGCCGGCACCATCGAATTCCTCGTGGACGACGAAGGCGGCTTCTACTTCCTCGAGATGAACACCCGTATCCAGGTGGAACATACAGTAACGGAGGAAGTCACCGGCATCGACCTCGTCAAGCAGCAGCTCCTCATCGCCCAAGGCGAGCCCATCGCCTTCGACCAGAAGCACATCACCTTCGACAAGCACGCCATCGAGTGCCGCATCAACGCCGAGGACCCCTCTCGCAACTTCACCCCCAGCCCTGGCTGCATAGATCTCTACTACGCTCCCGGCGGCCACGGCGTGCGCGTCGATTCCCACGCCTATGGCGGCTACGTGATCCCGCCCTACTACGACAGCATGATCGGCAAGCTCATAACTTACGGCAAGGATCGCGAGATCGCCATCCAACGCATGTACCGAGCCCTAGACGAGTACCTCATCCGCGGCATCAAGACCACCATTCCCCTCCACAGAGCCATCCTACGCGATCCCGCATTCCAGTCCGGCGAAGTCACCACCGCCTTCATGGAGAAGTTCATGGAACGCAACAAGACCTTCGACTGAGGCCAGAAGCAGGAAGGCAGAACGCGGAAGTACTTGCGAAACTGAAACTTCACCTCCGTTTTCTACTCTCAATCATCACTTCGAACTTCTTAATTCTTAACTCTTACTTCTTAATTCAGAACATGGAACAGCAAGAAACCTCCATCGAGATCGGAGAAGATCAGGACAACGGTCTCGGACAGATCAAAGTCAACCACACCGTCGTCGCCACCATCGTCAAGATGGCCGCCACCAGCGTCAAAGGCGTCGTCGCCGTCGGCGGCAGCTTCATCGAAAACGTCTCCGCCCTCTTCTCCAGCAAAGACTACGACAAGGGCATCCGCGTCTCCGAAGACGAAGCCGGCGACTACGTCATCGAGCTTCGCGTTCACATGGAGTACGGAGTCGAGCTCGCCAAGACCGCCGAAAACCTCCAGCTCACCGTCGCCAAGCAAGTGGCAAACATGACAGGCAAGTCCGTCAGCAGCGTCGACGTCATCATAGAAGGCGTGAAAATGGCAGAGGAACCCCCACCAAACAAACCCGCCCAAACCACCCTTCCCGAAGCCAAGACGGACTCCTAGCCCGCCGTCGCAACGCCCAGCAAAGTGGAAACCACCAGCGAGGAAACCTTCCTGGACCTGCTCAGCCAACTCTCGGCCCTGCAGATCGGAGTCGTTCTCCTCGCCATCGTCTTTCTGATCGTCGGCCTCCGTCTCGTATTCAAGAAGCCCCCGGCCACCCTGACCGCCTTCAGTGGCGATGCCGGCAACGTTCTCGTCTCCCGCAAGGCCCTGCAGGAACTGGTCAAGCAAGCCTGCCTCCTCGACGAAGCCGTCGAAGCAGCCCGCCCCGTCATCCAGGTCAAGAACCAGCAAGTCGCAGCCCGCGTAGAGTTGCGCCTCAGCGAACCGGAAAATCTCAAGGAAGTCTGCCAACGCGTGCAGGACCGCATCGTCAGCCTCATGCAGAAGTCCCTCAGCATCGAGCAGATCGGCTCCATCCAAATCGTCGTCAAAAGCTTCGGTCCCGACGGCGAGGACCGCCCAGCCACCAAGAGCGAGTCCAGCGCCATCGAGCCCCCAGACTCAGCTTCTTCCAAGCCCAGCTCGGACTCCACGCCGCCAGTCGCGTAGGACCAGCCAAGCCACCCGCATGAGCGACCTGCAAGCCGTCGCCTACTACGGCATCCTAGACGCCAGCTACGTCGCGCCCCAAGACTGGCTCGCCAAATACGACGCCCTCGTCGCAGGTGGAGCCGGTCTCATCCAGATCCGGGCCAAAGACGCCACCCCCGCCGAAAGACGCGCCCTGGTCGACCAAGTCGTCGAACACCGAGCCGCTCTTCGCTCTTCGCTCTCAACTCTTCACTCCCCGCCCCAGCCGCCCCTCATCGTCAACGACGACATCGAACTCGCTCTCGCGTATCCAGATCTTGGACTCCACGTCGGCCAAGACGACCTGCCCGCCGCAGAAGCCCGCAAACGCCTGGGCTCCCGTCGTATCCTCGGCCTCTCGACCCACTCTCCCGAGCAAGCCCTCGCCGCCATAGACCTTGGCCCCAAGGTCCTCACCTACTTCGCGGTCGGCCCCGTCTTCGCTACGCGAACCAAACCGGACTACACCCCAGTAGGCCTCGAACTCGTACGCTTCGTCGCCCGACAATCCCCCCAGCTCCCCTTCTTCTGCATCGGCGGCATCAACCGGGGCAACGTCGCCCAAGTCCGCGAGGCCGGGGCTCGCCGCGTCGTCACCGTATCGGACGTATTGCTAGCCGATGACACCGCCGCCGCTACACGCCAGACGATAGAAACCCTCTCTTCCCGCAGCGCAGAGCCCTAGAAGCATCGAAGGAGTGTTCAGTCGCATATGGGTGGGTCGTCTTCTCCGAAGACGACCAGTAAACCTTTTTATAGGATGCGACTAAACAAACGAAACACGCTCCTAAGGCGCGGCGGGATCCGAAAACTCGAAAGGGCGCCTCAGGTCAGACCCGAGGCGCCCTTGTTCGCATACAGTATCCGCTAGACCAATACGGCGAACGGCATCATCTCCGGTTCGACTAGCCATTCGAAATCCTCGTACGCCAGACGAATCAGCTCGGTATGGGATCCCGCCGAGAAAACGATCTTCTCGTCCTCGGCAAGCTCCGGCGCCACGTAGACCTTCATTCCGAACAGGTTTCCGAAAGGCGGAATCGCCCCCAGATCGCAGCCCGGAAACAGATCCACGAACTCGTCCTCCGTCGCCAGGCGAGCTTCTTGAGCGCCCGCCATCTCGGCAAGGAATTCGAACTCCACTTGCTCGGAAGCCGGCAGGACTGCCATGGCGAAATCGCCATCCAGCACAACCACTACCGTCTTCGCCAATTCCCAGCCAGAGACATGGGCCTTGGCCGCCACTTCCTGGGCAGAGTAGGCCGCCGAATGGCTCAGCCTCTCATACTTGATGCGATGCATGTCCAGATACTCCGTCAATCGGGTAATAGCCATGAAACTCACCTCCTATATTTCAGTGTTCGTCTCCCCGAAAGAACGGCCCCGAAGACCGCCCCTCCCGAGAGAAAGGCAATAGAAAAACGCCGACGCCGCGACACACAGCCGCCCCGCCAACGGCAGGTTTTTCATTGTATCGCAAATAACCCGAAAGTCGAGTCGCCATTCATTTTCGAGTCATCAAAGACAGCGGGGGTGTACACGTACATTCTGCATGATTTAGTTGTTTATACTGATTGTAATTTTGCTTATTACTCGTTTTTCAAAATCAACTCTATCTCCTCCTCAACCCTCCCTAATCCTCAAATGCCATGATTAGCCAAATCCTACACTCGTCGCCCAAGCGATCGCTTCTCACCCATTGCCTCCTCGGGGCTCTCCTCATCGTTGCTAGCCTCAGCTCCGAGCTTGCTGCCCAGTTCAGCCCCGCTACCGGGCCCGTCAGCACCCCAATCGTCACCACCTCCGCCACCAGCAACACCTTCGGAGCCTACTCCGTCTCCCGCAGCGGCAAGACCCTCACCATCAGCCGCCCAGGCCAATCCGACTACGTCTACAATGCTCCCGGCGGATCCAGCGCCATCCTCAGCTACGCCTTCACCGGCGCCTCCACCGTCATCCTGCGCACCGTCGACGCCAACACCGTCACCTCGCGCACCTACGTGCAGCTGGTGAACATGGAAACATTCGCCCCCGGAGATGCCGCAGTAGGACTCATCAACCGCGAATTCTTCGTCACCCAATCCCCAAATCTCAACATGCGGACCAACACCGATGGCCAAGTCCTCAAGACCTGGATGGCCACCAACGACGCCGCCATCAACAACGTCTTCGAAATCGCCCTCTGGCGCACCGACACCGGAGGTCAGCTCTGCGGCCTCAGTCCCTACAACAGCCAATCCGGCTACTCCGCCCCCACCGGCTCCGTCAGCGGCACCAGCGTCACCATCGAAGTCACCCGGCCATCGCTTCCCCCCATTAGCAACAGCTGCCCACTCCCCGCTCCTAACCTCATCGTCGTGCCCGATCCCCTCGACTTCGGAGAGATCCTCAGCACCGCGACCGACACCCAAAGCGTCACCCTCTCCAACACCGGCAGCGATCCCATCGCCATCAACGCCATCGCCACCGCCGGCCTCTTCACCCCCGTCGGCTTCGCCGCCACCACCCTCGACGCCGGCGACAGCGTAAACGTCGACATCCTCTTCAACCCCGCGGGCGCCACCGGAAACTTCAGCGAATCCCTGCCCATCACCCGTGTCCCTGCAGTCGGCGCCGCCGCCATCAACGTCGAAGGCAGCAGCCGAGCCCCCGAGCCCGAAATCACCATCAGCCCCGCAAACGCCAACTTCGGCTGCGTAAACGTCGGCGCCTCGCCCACCCGCACCTTCACGATCGAAAGCTCCGGCGACATCCCTCTCACCGTCACCAACATCACCGGCCCGACCAATCCCCTCTTCACTCTCACCATTCCAGGCGGCTTCGCCACCGGAGTGCCCATTCCGGTCGGCAACAGCTTCACCTTCACAGTGCAGTTCTCCCCCACCGCCCCCGGACCCGTCAGCGATACCATCGTTATCGCCTCCGACGATCCCGACAACCCCACCCGCACCATCAACCTCACCGGAACAGGCCACGTTCCCGCCGCCGACTTCTTCCTCGATCCCACCATCACCAATCTCAACTACGGCGAAGTCGAAGTCGGCTACCGCTTCGGAAAAGGCGTGCGCATCGTCAACAACGGCGACATCCCCCTCGGTTTCCAAGTCGAGATCGTCGGCGACTCCCGCTTCGGCGTATCCACTGACGTGAATACGCCCGGCGCCGGCAGCTCAGGCCCACTCGCGATCACCATCCCTGGCACACTTAACCCCTGCGGCGGCGGCACAGCCTCCGAGGTCATCCTCCGCGTATCCTTCGACGCCACCGCGCCTGAAGGCGGCCCCTACACCGCCACCCTCCGCATCTCCGGCATCACCGGAGATCCCGCCCCGCCGCCGCAGCCCATCGACATCAACCTCACCGGCACCGTCATCGCTGCCAAGACCGTCGACGTCGCCCTCGTGCTCGACCGCTCCGGCAGCATGAGCGAACCCATGGCCATCGGCACCAAGGAATCCGCCGTTCGCTCCGCATCCCGACTCTTCGTGGAACTCATGCGAGCCGACGTCGGCGATCGCATGGCCCTGCTCCAGTTCAACACCAGCGTCGATCCCTTCTTCCCAATAGCGGAGATCACTCCCACCAGCAGGCCCAACTTCGTCGCCGCCATCCAGGACCCCGCCAACCTCGCCCCCACCGGAGGCACCTCCATCGCCGGCGGCCTCTACGAGTCCTTTCTCCAGTTCGACGACCCCACCAAGGACATAAGAGCCGCCTTCGTCGTCTCCGACGGCAAGGACAACACCGCCTACACCACCCCTGGAGGCGATATCACCCTCAGCACCCTCACCGTGCCCGCCGGCATCGGCGTCCACGCTCTCGCCCTCGGCACCGCGGCCAATACCGACCTCGGCATCCTCACCGGCATCGCAGGCTCCACCGGCGGCACTGCCATGGCCTCCGACAACGTCAGCGCCCTAGGCGTATTCGACATTGAGAAGTTCTTCCTCCAGACCGCAACCACCATCCTCGGTGGCGTCACCACCCTCGACCCCGTAGACAAGATCTACCCCGGCGAGGAAAAGGTCTGGCAAGTCGAGCTCATCCCCGCCGACAAAGCCGTAAGCTTCGTGCTCATGTACAAGAACGGCGTCCTCCCCTACATCATCGAAGCCCCGGACGGCACAGCCTACCCCATCGGCACCCCGCCTAGCGGCTTCGGCCAATCCATCCAGGAGCCGCCCAACGCCCGCATCGTCCGCCTCCAGCTCCCCACCGACCAGCCCGAGCTCTACGCCGGCATCTGGAAGATCCGCGTCCGCCACAGCGGCAAGCTCATCGTCACCGACACCGAGCGAACCAAGGACGGCTTCGTCGAAACCACCCGCACCGAGACAGCCAACGGCCCCATCGACTACGCCCTCGCCGTCTCCGTATTCAGTAATCTGAGACTGCTCGCCTACGTCTCCCCGCAACCCCTCTATCTCGGCGATCCCATCACCGTGACCGCCGTGCTCAGCGAGGAGGAAGTCCCCATCACCGGAGCCACAGTAGACGTCCAGGTCCGCTTCCCCGACAGCCTGACCTACCGCTCCATGAGCCTCTACGACGATGGGGCTCACAACGACGGCGATGCGAACGACGGCGTCTACGCCGCCGACTTCACCGAGACCACCCAGGAAGGCCACTACC
Organism: Pelagicoccus sp.; assembly: GCA_028284635.1. Classification (GTDB taxonomy): domain Bacteria; phylum Verrucomicrobiota; class Verrucomicrobiia; order Opitutales; family Opitutaceae; genus Pelagicoccus. The sequence goes on along the minus strand of JANQRJ010000070.1, from coordinate 941 downwards.
AGTTCACCTACCACGCAGTCGGCCAAAGCCCCCGCCAAGGCACCTTCGTGCGCGAAACCTTCGTCGGACAATACGTCGGCAAGCCCGGACGCGTGCCCGACGACGAGAAGCCTGACACCCCAGGCGGCGGACGCGACCTAGGCGACTGCTGCAAATGGCTCGTCGTCATCGCCCTGCTGCTCTTCCTCATCTTGATCCTCCTATGGATCTGCTGCCGAAGAACCCGCTTCATCGGCGCCCAAACAACCGGCGCGGTCAGCCGAAACGAATAGAGACCCAACGCCCAGCGGCCCTCGAGTTACTCGAGGGCCGCACTGCGTCAGGCCCGTTCGATTCCACCCAGAACACCTCCGCCTGAGGGGAGGACGCTCAAACCGATACTCGAATATTCGTCGCTCGCCAAACTTCGGCAACGGAACGCTAATTCCAAGGGGTGCGACTAAAGCGTATACTATGTCGCTTAAAGGTAGGGCCCGCTCGCCGAGCGGGCCGTATTGCAGGGTCTTGCAGAACGGATCCCAACGAGTCGGGATCCCTACCAGGATGCTGTTTAATCGCGCTCGATTCCCAAGGGCTAGGCGAGATTCTCGGCAACGCCCTGTCTTCCGCCGTCGCTTCGTCCAAGTGCCGAAGCTCCTTGTCCCTGATGCCCGCCTCGCCCTCGTAGTCACGGCTCAAGGCGTCGAGTATGCTAGAACCCGTCGCAATCTCGCCATCGAAACGGGCTTGGCGCACGACCGCCGAAAAAGACTCTCGACCGCGTTTCATCCGCTTCAGCTTTTCGTAAGCATCTAGCTGCAACTCCCCCGGCTCCCGCCTTTTCAACAGATTCGAAATGATTCTGCAAAACACTCCTGCAAAGAGTCATGGGGAGAGAGGGAGCAAAATCATTTGGGGCAAAATCATTATTTTGAGAAATTGAGAAGGAGGAGCGAGATTTC
>JANQRJ010000052.1 GCA_028284635.1 Pelagicoccus sp. | reverse complement strand
GGCGTCAACTTAACGTGAGAAGCATCCTTTGGAGGGCAACGCTCCGTCGTTGCCGCACCGGTTGTTCCCTCTTTAGGCTCCGCGGCAATGACGGAGCATTGCCCTCCTGCCCACCGCCTTTCGGCTTAAGTTGACGCCTATGCGCATTTGCGGGACGATCGGGCCCTACCTTGTCGTAGCCGAAGTCGAAAGACTTCGGAAGGGATGGCCGATAGACCAAAGTCTCTCGACTTCGGCTACCTTGAGTTATGGGAGCGAGAGGATGAGATTAGCCTCGCCTTGCCGAAGCCTCGCTCGCAAAGCTCACTCAGACAATCTTTCGCCATGAATGACCCGATGAACGCTGAAGACGAGATCGTCGATCTCGACACCTGCTCGAAGAGGAAATCCATCTTGATCGCCGTAGCCATCACGGCTGTGCTTGGCTTCGTGCCTTACAGCTACCCCCTGCTTTGCGGCCACTTCTTCCTAGGCGGTTTCGCGGCGGCCGGGCACTTCGCGAAACTCCATCGGATAACGATCTCCTTTGGCCGAGGAGCCAAGATGGGATCGCTCAGCGCGTTCCTCGGCATGGCTGTCGCTTTTCCGATCGTCTTCGCTTTTCCGCTGTTGAATACCAGTGAAGAAGCCTGGCAGGAGATGGCTGACTCGCTTTCCCAGAGCTTCTACGAACGTGGCCAGCCGGAAGCCGTTGAAGTGATCCAGAAGGCGCTGCCGCCAGAGAATATCGGATTTGTGGTCTTCTCTTTGTTCATCCTCCTGAGTGTGTTCGCTGTCCTGCTCGGCGCCTTGGGCGGAGGTCTTGGAGCGAGTCTCTTCAAAAAAGGCCCGCAGGCGCTTTAGTCCCTTTGCCATGCTAGAGCTCAGCGCCCCAATCGATCCGGCTGACCGCGCTTCCATCGAGTTCCATCTCTTCGAGACTGAGGAGCTGCATCCTTGGATCTTCTTCGACGACGTGGTGACTGGGGAGATTTCCGTGCAAGGAATCTTCGAGACCGAAGAGGCTGCCAGGCAGGCTTGGGACGATTTGGTCGAACAGCTAGCCCATCCGCCGTCTTTCAAGCTGCGCGAGGTCAGCGAAACCGACTGGAAGGACAGCTACAAAGAGCATTTTCAGCCCTGGACGATTGGCGCCCTTCACTGGGTGCCCGTGTGGTTGAAAGACGAATACGCGCTTCCTCAGGGCCATGAGGCTGTATGGCTCGATCCCGGCATGGCCTTCGGTACCGGCAATCACGAGACCACCCGCCTGTGCGTCGAGCGCCTTCTCGAGGTCTACGACGAGTATGCAAAGGACCGTCTGAAGAGCCTGAACATTATCGATGCGGGCTGTGGCTCCGGTATCCTCGCCATTTCCGCCTGCAAGCTGGGCTTCGGCTCCGTGGCAGGCTTCGACAACGACCCCGATGCCGTGCGTATAGCCCGGGAAAATGCCGCAGAGAACCAGACGCCGGAAGCGCTTTTCGCGGTCGCCGATCTCGTATCCGGATTCAAAGGACAAGCCTACGATGTCGTCCTGGCCAACATCCTGGCAGTCGTCCTTATCGAGTACCGTGCCCAGATCGCTCCAGTCGTCGCTCCCGGCGGCGCGCTCGTCCTCAGCGGCATTCTCGCCAAGGAAGCCCAGAAGGTGAAGGAAGCCTTCGCCCCGCTCCGAGACTGGACCTCCATCCAGATCCACGAACTCGGCGAATGGTCCAGCGTTACCCTGCGCCTCTAGCCCTGCCGCCCATCCCCGTAAATTAAGAGCGCAACGTCACATGCTAAATGCGCATACTCTTTTGCGCGTTTTGGGCGGCGTGCGGCGATTCTGGGCGGGGAGAGGTGAGGCTGTTTTCTTCTCTTGTAAATTAAGCGTGTAACGTTGCGCTCTTTATTTACTGGCGACTGTTGCGTGGATTTTGGCTTTGCGGGTGGGGTGGTTCTCAGAGAGTGTCCGATGGTCGCTATTTGTAGCCGCGTTCGTGAGTACGCGGAATCGGTCTGAGGGATCCGCGTGTTTTTCGCTCCGCTGTCGGCTAACGCCTCGGTACTCACGAACGCGGCTACCAAAAATCGGACTCATTCAACACCCTCTCAGTCTCCGGGTTGGAGCCGATTTAGGAGTCGGGGTCGGTAGGACCTGGCCCATCTGGGGATGTCAGGATGTTCGGCTTGTAGGTTCGTGATGCTGGCGGGCAATGTCGCTCCAGCGTTTTGAGCCTGTTCGAGGGCATTTAGGGCGTAGATGCTGAGGATGAGTTCGTTTTCGGGGAAGGCGGCTAGAGTGACGAGTTCCTGTAAGGCGCGTTCGCGTAGCTCTACGTGTGACTCCACGCCGTCTTTGCAGCGTACGGCCAGCAGCTGGGCTGCGGCGAGCCTGACGATGGGCTCTTCGTGGTCGAGCATAGCGAGTTGAATCCAGTGCATTCCCTCTTCGATGGCTTTGTCGTCGGCGGAGAGAAGTAGAGTGAGTCTCCAATAGGTAGATAGATCCAAGTCCAGTCTCCTGCCGGTTCTGCTTGGCCGGAAGTAATGCTGGTAGGCAGTTTCGGGCGATATGCCTGCGAGGGCGGCTTGGCGAAGGAGGGGCTCGGGGAGAAAGCCGAGGTCTCGGGTGCGTATCTCGTGTTTGTCGAGGGCGGCTCGCAGCCGTTTCAGGGTATCCTGATGGGCGGGGCTGGCGGCGAGGTTGCGTGTTTCGTGTGGGTCGGATTGCAGGTCGAAGAGTTCTTCGCGGGGATGGGGCAGCCAGAATGCGGCTTGGGCGTCGTTTAGCTGGTCGTCCTGGAAAAGCTGATACCAGAGCCTGGTGGTGTCGGTACGCTGCTGGTAGACGAGGTATTGGCCGTGGGGGAGGTGCGGCAGGTAGTTGCGGATGTAGATGTAGCGTCCGTCGGTGACGGAGCGGCATTCGTCGGGGCGCTCGTCCATGCGTCCTTTGAAGCCGAAGGAGTAGGCGGGCGAGTCGGTCTGGAATCGACCGAGAAAGGCGTGGCCTTGATGATAGGGAGCGGGCGGCAGGCCGGCGAGGGAGAGCATGGTGGGGGCGAGATCGACGAAACTGACGAGTCGTTGGGAGGCCCCGCCTGGAAGGTAGTCTTCGGAGGCGAGGTGTCGGAATTTTTCGGGAATGTGGACGATGAGGGGCACGTGCAGCCCGGACCAGCCGGGATAGCGCTTGCTGCGCGGCATGCCGGAGCCGTGGTCGGACCAGTAGACGACGATGGTTTCATCGGCCAGTCCGTCTTGCTCGAGTTCGTCGAGCCGGGCTTGAAAAATTTTGTCTACCTGAGTGATTCGATCGTAGTACTGGGCCCAGTCGTTTCGGACTTCCGGGAGGTCGGGATGGTAGGGCGGTAGGGATACGAGGTCGGGATCGTGGATGGGATTGGGGTTCTCGTCGCGGAGGCGGCTTTCGTGGGTGTTGGCGTAGTTGAATACGGCGAAGAAGGGCTGTTCGGGCTGGGGTCGGTTTCGCCAGTGGGCTTGTGTAGAGGATTCGTGCCAGCCTTTGTCGTCGGTCCGGAGGTTGTAGTCTTCCTTGCCGTTGTTAGTGGTGTAGTAGCCAGCCTGCTGGAGGTGTCGTGGAAAGAATTTGAGGTAGTCCGGCAAAGGAACGGCGCTTCGCATGTGGTACGCTCCGAGCGTGGTCGGGTACATGCCGGAAATGATGGTGGTGCGGGCGGGGGCGCAGACGGGGGCGTTGGAGCTGGCCTTTTCGTAGCGCAGGGAGCGTGCCGCGAAGGCGTCGAGATTGGGTGTGGTGGCGTAGTCGTCGCCATAGCAACCGAGATGGGGGCCGTGATCTTCGGCGGAGACCCATAGGATGTTCGGCTTGTCTGTGGCGAGCGAGAGACAGGAGAGAAAGAGGGCGGCGAAGGCTGTTAGGATTCTCATGAGTGCTAGGACGATAGGGTGGGTTTGGAGTGGGGCAATAGAGAAGGGATCTTGCAAGACGACTATGAGGAGCTGTGACTGTTTGTAGTTTTGGGTTTGATACAAGAGAGGATTTCAGTTGGACTCTGGGAACGCGGGCGGGCAGTTCAGCAGGCTCACCGCAGGCCGCCCGCGTTCCCAGAAGAGGCCGCGCGTTCGCATCGCCTTTCGACTTGGGCTTGATTCTTGCGGCGGCTGGGGGCTTGGTGGGGCTATGAGCAGTTTGCTGAGCGGTCGCGAGATTCTGGTGGTGGAGGACGAGACGCTATTGAGGAAGCGGTTGGTTGCCTATCTGGAATCGCAAGGAGCGGCTTGCACCGGGGTCGGAAATCTGGCGGAGGGTCGCAATGCTCTAGAGAGTCTGCCTCTCGACTACGCCATGATCGACGTGAATCTGCCGGATGGCAACGGGATGGACTTGATCGAAGTGGCTGCTTCTGCGGGTGGAATTCCGGTGGTGATAATGACTTCCGAGGGCGGCTGGCAACGAGCGGTGGAAGCGATGCGGCGGGGAGCGGCGGACTACATAGCCAAGCCTTTCGATCCGCCGGAGGCTCCTCTCGCTTTGGCCCGCTGCGAGTCTGGTCGACGCGAGGCTCGACTGAAGAGCCACCGGGAGAAGCCGAGTGGCGAGGATGACGGGCTCTTCTTTGGCGATGCCTTGGAGGGTTTTCGAGCTCAGCTCGATCGGGTACTGGCCGCGGACGCCCGACTGGGCAAGCAGCTGCCGCCGGTGCTGATCGAGGGTGAAACGGGAACGGGCAAGTCTACGGTTGCTCGGTGGCTGCATGCTAACGGGCCGCGTCGCGACAAGGAGCTGGTGGCCATCAATTGCGCTGCCCTGCCTGAGCAGTTGGCGGAGTCTGAGCTTTTCGGACATGTGAAGGGGGCCTTCACGGACGCGAAGCAGGCGCGTATCGGGCTGTTCGAGGCGGCGGATGGCGGCACCCTTTTTCTGGACGAGATCGCGAGCCTTTCGCCTTCGCTGCAAGCCAAGGCGCTTACCGCAGTGGAGAGTGGTCGTATCCGAAAAGTGGGGAGCGAGAAGGAGATCGAAGTGGACGTGCGGCTGATTGCAGCCTCGAATCGACCCCTCAAGGAGCTTTCCGCGAGCGGGGAGTTTCGCGAGGACCTGTACCACAGGCTCAGCTTGCTGCAGTTCGAGATTCCGCCGCTGCGCGATCGGGGCGCGGACTTGGTCCGGCTGGCGGAGCATTTGCTGGCTCGCTTGGCTCGAAAGTATGGATACAAGACGGCGCGGTTCTCGAAGCGCTGCTTGCGAAGCATGATGGCCTACGAGTGGCCGGGCAATGTGCGGGAACTGGAGCATGAGATCGAGCGGGCCTTGGTGCTGGGAGATCCTGAGGCCTTGGAATTCAGCGGCATTGCGGCGGATCAGGGGGAAGAGGGTTACGAGCTGGACTGGCTGCGGGCTGGCTGGCGATTTCCGGAGGAGGGTTTCTCGCTCGAGGCGGCGATCGATCGGCTGATTGCTCGGGGGATCGAGCAGAGTGGCGGCAATGTTTCGGCGGCGGCTCGGCTACTTGGGGTGAACCGCGACTATATTCGCTACCGGCTGGGCAAGAAGAAGAACGGCGAGGAGTGAGGTTGGGCGCATCCTAGTCCTTCCTCTGTCGAGTTCTGGTAGGAGAGGTTTCGTCGATGAGTCGGGAGCGTCTTCGCCAGAGTCGAAGCGTCTTCGGAGAAGCCGCTCCACCGCTTGCAAACGCTAGAGGTGGAATGCCTTCTCCGAAGGCGTTTTCCGCAAACAGCTTTCCAACGTTGGAAAGTTGTTTGCGGCGAGCGGGGCTTTGGCGGGGGGTTGGCGCGTTGGGGAATAGTTCCCGGGCGCGTTTTTCAAGTGGGGAGAAAAATGGGGGATTTCGCCCGTTTTGGCTTTTGTAGGCTTTGAGGGAATTTTTTGGCAAATTCCTTAACTTGCTGGTCGATAGTATGATGCGTGACTTTTGGTTTGGTTGGCGCGTGGCGTGCAGATAGGGAGTCGGTCGCCGCCAAAATAACAATTAACATCACACCCATTACTGAAATGAAGATTACAAAGCTTAAGACACTCTTGATAGCGCTGCTTGCCGGTTCGGTTTCGGCCGCCCCGCTTTTCGCCCAGGACGATGACGCTGACTCCCGGCGGGAAGCGGCGCTCGAACAGCGCCAGGAACTGCGCGAGTCTCGCGCGACCCTGCGGGAAGCCTGGCAGGCTGTTCGCGAAGGGCTTGGCGAAGAGGCAAGCGAGGAGGCCATCCAGGCGGCTCGCGAGCAGTTCAAGGAGGATTTCGCCGAGGAGATCGAGGCTCAGAAGGAACTGGCCCGCGAGCTTCGCAAGAACATCCGCAAGCGCGCCTTTTTCCGTTCGCTACGCGGGGACGTGCCTGAGGAGCTGACGGATCTGCGCGAGCAGACCAAGGCCTTGAGGAACGAGCTTCGAGCCGCCCGTCGGGAGTTGAGGGAAGAGCTTGCCGACGCCACTCCCGAGGAGCGTGAAGCGGCTCTTTTGGCCCTGCGCGAGGAGTTTCGGGACGACTTCCGCGATCTCAAGGAGCAGCGCCGCGCCATCATCGAAGAACTGCGGGACGAGCAGGATGGCGACCGCCGTGCCGAAGACTAGATGAGTCCGGGGCGTCGAAGCCCTTTTTGATCGCACTGCGCGGGCGGGTCCAACCGTCCGCGCTTTCTCAACCTTAAACCCCTGTCAAAAGGTCGCCATGTTTAAGCCAGTTTCTTTCTTAGCCCTATGCCTTCTCCCACCTATTGCGCTTACGTTTTCCCAGTCCGATTCGGATGATGAAGCCTGGCTGGATTCGCTCCTAGGTAGCGGTGGAGAGGAATCCGCCGAGGAGGGGATTCCAGCTGAAGTTCCTTCGCTCTACGACGAGTTTCCGGAGCTTTTCGGCTGGGAGTTCAACTCCAGCATTTCGAGTGGCGTCGGCTGGCGCGACAATCCGCTCTACGACGCGACCTCGACGCAGGATGCGGTGTTCGCTTTCGCTGAGGTGGATGCTCTGCTGATGCGCCCGGGGTTGGACGAGCGCATGGAGTACGTGACTTTGTTCTATGGCGATTTTCGCGCCTATGATGGGATCGAGGGACTTTCTGGGGAGAGCTTTCTGATATTGAGATCGTCTGCGGGGCGGCGCATGGGAAACGGTTTGAAGGCTACCGGCGCCCTCGGCTTCACGCGATCCACTCAAGCGTTCAATGCGGCGGAGAGCGATTTCGAGACGGATGTGTTGATGGTTTCGGTATCGAAGCCAAGGGTGGATTTGGAGCTGGAACGCTGGTTTGAGGGAATCGGCGAGCTGCGGTTCGACGCTCGACACGGCCGCTCGCTCAATTCGGAGGAGGGGCAGGATTTCGACGAGACGGAAGCGGTCCTGAGCTTGTCGCGTCCCATCTCGGATCTCTGGGAAATGGCGTTTGAGTTCGAACGCGTTTGGGAGGGCTACGACGATCGCCTATCGCGGGATGTGGCGGATTCTCTGGTGGACGCTCCTTTGCTTGATACGACGACCGACCGGCTCGAGGCCTCGTTTGTCTATGCCCGCGATGATGGAGCCTTGCGCAAGACGACGACGGCATTCGCTTACGAGAGCGAGGATGATGAGGTGGGAGACTATTACGAACGGTCTCGCTGGATTTTGAGCGAGACGCTTCGATTTTCGCTGGGCAAAGGGCGCTTGGATGCCCGGCTGCGGTATACGGAAACGGACTACAAGCATCGCTTGGCGGGCGGAGAGGATGCGTCGGAGCGTCGAGCGGACCGCAGTTTTTCAACAACGTTGGCGGCATTCTACCCTCTGCGGGAGTCGGTGGAGCTGTTCGCGCGTTTCGAGTACGCTGAAAAGCGATCTAATGTGGAGTTCTTTTCCTACGAGACTCAGGGCTTATCTGTTGGCATTAGCTGGAACGATGTGATTGGACAGTGATCCGTTCCTCGCTTCGCTAACCTCAAGTCGTCTCGTTTCCATGAGCAAGAAGGTCGCCGATAGGATAGCAGCCGCAGCCGACGGGCAACGCCGTGGGGTGGTGCCTGTGGCGTTGTTGGCCATGCTGCTGGTCTTTCTGTCCGTGGTGGGCTGGGTTTCGCTGAAGCTGCGAAACGACATCCGGGAGCAACTGCTGTCGCGCGACGGTCACGTCTTGCGGATACTGGTGGACAATCAATTGCGTCTTGCGGAGCTGGAAGCCTTGGAAGTCGACCTGTTTGGCCTGTCTCCGGAGGACGTGTGGCTGAGTTTGCTGGAGACGGCGGAAGCGGATGGCGTGTTTGCGGTCCAGCTTTTTTCGGCGTCGGGCGAGCATCTCTATTCGTCGTCCCCTTCGTTGGTCGCTCCTGAGATTTCCAGTTCCACGCGAGATAGCGTTCGTAATGAGGAATCGGATACGCGCTTTTGGGAAAATGCTTCCCTGGATCGGTTCGTTGTCCTAGCGGATGGTTCCGCGACGAGCGAGGCCTCGATCGTGGAGCTCTACTTGCCGCTGCGAGGAGCGTTGGACGGTTCGTCCCTGGGGGTCGCTCGGTATCTGCTTGAGGGAGAGAGCTTGGCGGCGGAGTTCGCTCTGCTGGACCAACGGATTCTGACGCAGGCCTTCGTGGCTGCCGGGCTGGGCTGTCTGGTGATTTTCGGACTGTTGGCGATTGCCTGGCGTCGCTTGAGCCAAGCTCATGAAGCCGTTCGCGAACATGCTCGGCAATTGGAGCGGGCCAATGCGGAGCTTGCCTTGTTCGCCCGCAGCTCGGCTCTCGGCTCTGTAACCGCGCATCTGATACACGGCTTGAAGAATCCGTTGGCCGGCATCCGGCAACTGGTGGGCGGCGGGCGCGATTCGGAAGCCTTGCCCGATCGGGAAGAGTTGGAGGATGCGAGTCGAGCGGCCAATCGGATGCAGGCGATGATTCAGGAGGCGATTGACGTTTTGCAGGACGCTTCCGTCGGCAGTTGCTACGTGTTGACGGGGGAGGAGATGGTGGAGGAGCTGCGGCGAAAGTTTTCCGTCGCCTCGGAGACGGGTGTGGGCTTCAGCTGCCGATGCGCCGAGGGTTGCGAAGCGGTGGAGCTGGAGAGCCATCGCAGCGGTCTCGCGTTGATGATCGTGTCCAACCTGGTGCAGAATGCTCTCGACGTTCTGGAGAGCGGTGGCGCCGTCGAAGTAACTTTGTTTCAAGTGGGGGATCGTCTGACTTTCTCGGTCGCCGATACGGGGCCTGGCATTTCGGAAGACGTTTTGGAAACGCTATTCCTGCCGGTGGAGAGCGTGAAGAAGGGTGGCGCGGGCATCGGTCTGGCGGTCAGTCGCCAGCTCGCCCTTCATCTAAGTGGGGACTTGAAGGTCACGCATACCTCTGCCGAGGGCAGTGTATTCGAACTTGAGATACCGATTGAAGTGAGGGAGGGGGATCGTCGATGAATCGATTTGCATGCCTTTTTTGGGTTTCGACTCTCGCCGCGAGTGTCTTCGCAGCGGAGGGGGAGCTTTTATGGGAGTACGCTACGTCTGGAGTGGTGTTTGGGTCTCCGGCGGTGGATAGCGCTGGGGTTTCCTACGTGGGTTCGCGCTCTAGCAACCTTTTCGCCATCGACTCGGAAGGAAACTTGAAATGGAGCTTTGAAGCGGAGGACTGGGTGGATTCCTCGCCCGCCCTCAGCCACGACGAGAGCGTAGTGTATTTCGGATCCTGGGACAATCGTCTGTATGCGGTGGATACGCAAAACGGGACGATGCAGTGGTCGTACGAGACGCAGAGCTTGGTGGTGGCTTCGCCTGCGGTGGGGCACGATGGAACGATTTACGTGGGTTCGTCGGACGGCATATTCTACGCGGTGAATCCGGATGGCAGCCTGAAATGGTCGTACTTGATCGCGGAGGAACTGGACTCCTCTCCGGCGATCGCTCCAGATGGCTCGATTTACGTGGGAGCCTTTGACGGCAGTCTGTATTCGTTTTCTCCCGACGGAAATTTGCGGTGGTCGTTTGAAACCCAGGTGCCGGTCTTGGATCCGGACGACCATCGCCTGAAGAGCCCGCCGACGGTGGCGTTCGACGGTACGGTCTATTTCGGGGCGGGAAATCGACGAGTCTATGCCTTGGACGAGGATGGCAATCAACTATGGAACTTCGCGGCGCTCGAGATTGTGGATACCGGGGTGGTGATCGCTCCGAATGGGGATCTGATATTCGGCAGCCGGGATGGAAACCTGTACCGCATCGACGCTTCGGGAGATCTGGTGTGGAAGAGCTTCGTGGGAGACATCTTCTACTCGACGCCTGCGATGGACGCGAATGGCTTGATTTACGTGGGGAGCTTTTTGGGCGATGGGGTGAGCGCCCTGACTGCCTTGTCGAGCGATGGGGAAATCGTTTGGGACTACACGGTTTTGGATTTCGTGGATTCCTCGCCGGCGATCACGCCGGATGGTCGGGTGCTATTTGGCGGCTACGATGGCAGCTTGTATGCGGTAGAGGGAGGCGCAGGACTGGTGAAGTCGGAATGGAGCCGATTTGGGGCCGGACTGGCCCAGCGCGCCCAGCAGGGAGAAGTAGGGGTAGAGGACGGTTTTTCGCTGAGCTTCTACCGGTGGGCGAAGGAGCTGGGGCTGGAGGAATCCAAGGCTTCGCCGAGCTATGTTGGCGGGGATGGAGAGAGTTCACTGCTGAAATTCGCCACCGGCGGGGAGCCCGACGTCTTTGACGGCTCCTCGGTCGAGCTGATCTGCGATTCCGATGGCAAGGCGTTTCGCTTCAACGCTCGCCTGGAGCAGAAGGACGTGATTTTTCGACTGGAGATTTCCGACGATGGAGAACTCTGGGAGTCATTCGAAATCGAGGAAGAGGGCTTGGAGTGGGAAGTGGTCGATCCCGACCCCTTCGGCGACGGCCTGTTTCGCCGCTACGAAGTCCGGTCAACCGAAAGCGCGGATTTCTCGCTGGCCCGACTTTCGGCGGAGGTCTTTTAGACGAGCTGCTGACTGCCCGATTCCTCTATCTTTTGTATACTTCTCTTCGGTGTGCCACTCTGACAACTACAACGTCAATTTTCCATTTTTTGAGAGAACTTCAAAACGCAAGGGGTGGCCAGGTCAGCTTACGGGTGCTATTTAAAGCGATGGGAAATCTCGCTCCTCCTTCTCAATTTCTCAAAATAATGATTTTGCCCCAAATGATTTTGCTCCCTCTC
>JANQRJ010000051.1 GCA_028284635.1 Pelagicoccus sp. | reverse complement strand
CTGCGATCGCGGTCCCGCTCTGCGCATAAGCGTCAACTTAACATAAGAAGCATCCTTTGGAGGGCAACGCTCCGTCGTTGCCGCACCGGTTGTTCCCTCTGTAGGCTCCGCGGCAATGACGGAGCATTGCCCTCCTGCCCACCGCCTTTCGGCTTAAGTTGACGCCAATGCGCTCTGCGGGATCCGCGCTATGGATTGGTAGGTTCGGGATCTGCTTCTCGTTCGGCTCCGCGGTGGTCGATCAGCCGGGTGTCTGGAAATTGCGAATGCCAGCCGAACCAGAAGGCTCGGTGCGCAGGGTAGTTTTTTCTTTGTTCGCCTTCGGGGCCAAGCAAGGCCGATTCGTGGGTTTGCCATTGTCGGCCGTCCGGGCCCAGAAGGCCGTCTTCGTCGGATAGGGCGAAACGTTCGCCTGGCTCTATTTGGTAGACGCGGTTGCCTCCGGTCTTGTCCGTGAGTACAAGCAGGTCCAAGCCAGCGAACTCGACGTGGTAGATGGGGTTCCTCCGCAGAAACCTGGCGCTGATCGCGAGCGCTTTGGCGCGATCCAGGGTGGTGAGAGCGAGGATTTCGTCCTTGTTGGCAAGGCGCTTGTCCGGCGTGGGCACGGGAAACATCAGCCTGTCTGTGGAGAAGTAGTCTCGGTAGGCGGCGCCTTCGGAGTAATCTCGTTCGTGGCCTGTATCCAAACTTAGGACACGCGTGTCGGGGTGCCGTTTCTTCCACTCTCCCCAGGTGGTGGTGATGACGCTGCGCCAGGGCAGTTGGATGCCTTGGCCGACGAGAGGCCCGACCACGGGTCGGCCTTCCAGGGCGCTCCAGAGGGAGTGGGTGGCTCGGTCGTACATCAGCTTGTTGGATCGGTACAGAAAGCCGCTGGTCCCTAGCTCGTGCTTAATGCCGTCGACCTTGGTTTCGTAGAGAATGACGGTGCCGCAGAGCGTGCAGTAGACTCCGGCTACCTCGACTTCGCCTACTGTATCGACGAACATCTCGTGCCACGCGAGAATCCGCTTTGGATACGCTCTGGCGTCGCCGTTCACTTCGATGCCGAATACGATGTGCTTGTCCCGCAGATAGTCGGCTTGTTTGGCAGGGATCATTTTCGGCTGCCTGAGAGGCGGTATGCCGTCCTGAACGACGCCTCCCCAGACGATTTCGTCGAGCCGGATGGTTGCCTTGCGGGTCGGCGCGAAGTAGCGGGCGAAGGCCGGATCGATTTGCGTGTACAGGCTGGCCTTGAAGGCGGCGTAGTCTGGAGGAAGGGCTTCGGGACGATTCCAGGTCCAGACTTGCCAGTCCCGGACATTTCTCAGGCGTTGTCCGGTCTTGTCGGCGATGAGCCTGCGTATTCTAAGGTCCGCCGCTGGGCGCGGCTTCAGGGCGAAGACTTCGAGAAGGGGCGCCAAGTAGCTGCTTTGCCAGCTTCGCTCCAGTTCGTCTATCGCCTGGTTTGCGGCCCGCCGGTCGCGTGAGAATGCCTCGCCTAGCAGTGGGTAGAGGCCCAGACCGTTTGTCTGCTTGTCCCGCTGGGCAGGAAGATAGGAGAGCGGCAGAATCAGCAGCGTTGATAGAATGAATGCTCGAAACGGCTTTCCTGCGAGTGTCGCCATGCTATCTCTTGGAGACAACGCTTCGCGTGGCGTTTCGCTTTCGGATGGGCGGCGAGAATTCCGTCCGCGGAGCTCGGGATCCATCGTCTCATGCCCAGCGTGAGGCGTGGCGAATTGGGGTGATTCCGAGATAAATCGAAGGGAAATCCACCTCAGCCCGTGTTAAGCGGAAGTAAAATTCAACGGGTACAAGTTCGAGCCACTGGATAATTTCATGAAAGTGGCTTGAGTCAGAGTTTGCTGAAATGGATTTCTCAGCTCTTCGCTACTACTACCCAACCTGACCCCTGAAACGAAACGTTTCATCCCCATCTTCGAGTTACCCGGATGTCTTTAGGATTTCTCCGGGCTAGGATGCTTTTCGTCAATTGGCGGTGTCGATTTTTCTCTACTAACTACGACGACTAACTAATGAAAAAATACAAACTATGTATAACAGCCCTGTTGGGCTCCGCAGTCTCAATGGCTGCCTACGCTCAGGACGACGCTGGCGAAGACGAGGTCTTCACGTTGAGTCCTTTTGTTATAACCCCAGAAGATAATGTCGGCTACCAGGCCACCTCGACCCTCGCCGGTAGTCGTCTCAAGACGAATCTTCGCGACGTGGGATCTTCTATTCAGATCATCACTGAGGAATTGTTCGAAGATACAGGCGCCACGGACGCGGAAACGCTTCTTTCCTACACGACGAGCACGGAAGTGGGCGGCGTATCTGGAAACTTCGCTGGTACTGAGACGCTTCGCGGAAGGCCTTTCCAACGCGAAATTCTGCGCAACTCCCAAAACAACCAGCGGGTTCGCGGGCTGGACAGGGCTGCTCTTTCACGTGGCTTCTTCCTGACCGAAATTCCTTTCGATTCCTATAACTCGGATCGCGTCACGATTCAGAGAGGACCCAACTCGCTTCTTTTCGGGCTGAGCTCTCCTGGTGGAGTCATTAATAACAATCTCCGAACTCCGATTTTCGAGGATGCTCACGAGCTGTCTTTCAGAGTCGGCCAGTATGGTTCGACTAGGTTGACATTGGATGTCAATAAAGCGTTGATCGAAGATCGTCTTGCGATTCGTTTTAATGGCCTCGCTGAAGAAACCGAGTACAAGCAGAAGCCAGCCTTCGAGGAAGACGATCGCATTTACGGCGCGCTCGAATATCGCCTTCGCAAGAATGAAGACAGCTGGTTGGGTAACACTACGCTGAGTGCCAGCTTCGAAGCCGGTACGATAGGCGGTATCCAGCCGCAAGTCATACCTCCCGGAGATGCCTTCTCGAGCTGGTGGACTCCCCGCTCGCGCGACTTGGAAGTCCTTACCGGCACTACGCTAGACCCTAGGGGCGTAGAAAACTTCGTTCCGCAGACGACTATCGACAATCGCACCAACGGAGCTGCCGGTTCGGGAGCCGATACCTCGCTTCGACTCTCGCCGCTTTTCCGCCAGTTCATGTTTGTCTACGATAGCCCGACAGCGACTGAAACGGGAATTCGCGGCACGCCCTACGATGGTCAAATGGGCACTCTTCTTCGCAGCCCGCGATGGCTGTACTACGGTACGGATTCGCTCTACCAGGCCGGCGAGCTCCCCGGCTTCACCGGCTTTGTGATCCAGGATCGCGCTATTTTCGACTACGAGAATAGGCTCCTGTGGGGCAACCAGCCGCTGACCGAACGCGATATTAACGCGCACACCTTTGGCTTGGAGCAGTCCCTCTTCGGAGGCAAGGCAGGTTTCCGTGTGGACTACGACATGCAGGAAACCGAGGTGTTCTTTCGCGAAAGCTTCATTAATGTGAACAATCGTGACCAGGATATCCAGATCGACATCACCGAGTACATGAACGACGGTACGCCGAATCCGAACTTGGGCCGCGCTTTCGTGAAGACTCGCCCTTACACGCAGACCCAACGCGACACCACTCAGCTGGAGACCTTCCGGGCCACGGCGTTTGCCGATGTCGACTTCACGTCTCGCGATGGTTGGGCGAGCTGGCTCGGCAAGCATACGCTGACAGGCTTCTTCAGTGACTATACACGGGACGACTCCCGCGTGCAGGATCGCCTCTCGGTTGGTAGCAACGACTTCACGATCGGCAATGCGGTCGGGGGCCCTCCTGGCGGTTTCGGTCGCTTGCCGAATCTGTTCGTATATGTTTCCGATCCGCTTTTCGACGTGAGCTCGCCTTCCGGCGTGCGCCTGTACGACGAGAGCTTCAACTTCCCCGTTTTTGAGGATGGGGACACCTTCAACGTGCTGTATTATGATCGTCCTGCCGATGAGGTTACGAGCGGCGAGGTGTTTATCGAAAGAGTAGATCGGCCTGGCAGCCTGGGCCGTCAGGAAATCGAATCGCGCCAGTTCAGTATCCAGAGCTCTTTTCTGGGGGGCGATCTAGTGGTCATAGCAGGTTGGCGCGAGGACGATCTCACCCGCTACAATTCCGAGGCTCTTCCTGATAGCGTGGATCGCATTTTGGATACAGTACCCGACCCAGCCAGCGACCTTACACAGGATCTCGATAGCGATACGCGCAGTATTGTCTACCACTTCCAGGAGGATGATCTCTTCGAGCTTCCCTTCGGTATGGACCTGTCCTTCCATTTCAACGAGTCCACGGCGATCGAGCCTTTCGTGGGCCGTCGTACTCTTCTCAACGAACCGCTCAGCTCTCCGCAGAGCGATACTACAGAGTACGGCTTTTCGTTGCAGTTCCTCGAGCGCCGTCTGACGGCCCGCTTCAATTGGTTCGAAACGACTCGCTCCAACAGCACTGCTCCATCGACTCCGGAGTTCCAGTACCTCACATGGACGGGCGAAAACTGGCTCAACCGCTTCCAGGAAGCGGAGGACGACGGCGTAGTCTTTAACACGATCGACGGCGTTTCGGGTCGCTACAGCTCGTACGACGAGATCCGGACTGCGATCATCAATCTGATGCCGACAGCCACCCGCAATGCGGCCAATCCGACCTTCAATTCCTCGACCGGCCAGTGGGAAGTGGATTCCGATTTCCAAGGGGCGGCGACCGCGACGACCGAATCGATCTCGGAAGGTTTCGAGCTTGAGTTGGTAGGCAGTCTGACGAGCAACTGGAATGTGTCGCTCAACGTCGCTCAGCAAGAGACTGTTACCGACAATACCGCTCCGATATTCAGCCAGATATACAACGAAACTCTGGCCAACATTCGAGCGGGCGGCTTCGATCAGATCCACGACTCGCCGAACGCTCCTGGCGATGCTACGACCACCAACTTCGAAAGCCGTCTGAACAGCGTCGTCGGAGTCTTCCTTAATGCCGAGATTGCAAAGGACGGCCAGATCCAGGCCGAGCAACGCGAGTGGCGCGTCAACATGACGACGAACTACTCCTTCAACGACGGTCGTTTCAAGGGCGTCGGCATTGGCGGAGCCATTCGTTGGCAGGATGGGGCCGCTACCGGCTACCCGACCTTCATCAATTCCGATGGTATTCAGCTTCCCGATGTTGCGAACCCCTTCATCAGCGGCTCGCAATGGAATGGCGATATCTGGGCTAGCTACAAGCGCAAGCTGAGCGACCATGTTGACTGGAAGATCCAGCTCAACATCCGCAACGCGATTGGAAATGACGATCCCTATCCCGTCACCACCAACCCCGACGGCCAGCTTGCGGTCATCCGTATCCCCAGCCCGCGCGAGTGGCTGATCACGAATACGTTTAGCTTCTAGATATATGCTTTCGAAGAATCGAATGCTTTGAAAATCTAAGATAGCTTTCTGGCAGCGTCTTGTTGCCGGAGCAAAATTCGGCCAACTTCCCTCCCGGGGAGTTGGCCTTTTTGCGATTCGAGAACGATCGGTTTCGAATAAAGCTATCCGTAGCGCGGAGCTTTAGCCCGCGTGCACGTAGTGCAGATCGATTCTCCGAAGGGCGAGGATAGAGCCCCGCGCTACTTTGCAAACGCGCTGCGACGCTGACTGATACTGCATTCCGCTAGCGGCATGCCTGGCGAATTCGATTATCAGTCCAAGCATTTTATGAACCGCAGAGTTCGCAGAGGACGCAGAGAAGGACTTCATTCTATCTCCGCGTCCTCTGCGAACTCTGCGGTTTATGAGACGTTTGGGTGTTTTGATTTTCTATCATCTCGATTGGAACATTATATTACCAAAAGTTATTGGACAGTATCTAAACCACGATGCGGTCAGTGCTTACACGAAGATCGAAATGCTTGCAGTTGAAATGCGTTTATAACATTCTATTTGTATTCGATGAGACTTGGAGGGCGTAGTATCTTTAGTTCACTTGTCTCTGATGCCGAGCGGTTTGCGCTTGGCATCTTTTGCCTTCGCGGGCTATTTCTTTTCACACCGTCCCATTGTCCGACCAGAAGCCTTTTATGAAAAGGGTTCGCGGATGAGCGGGAATGCCTCTCGTGTTGCGGTTCAATTGATTGACCACGAGGTCGAAGGCCGCTTCGCCGATAGGACCAAGGTTTGGATTGACCCCGCTGGGACCTCTCCGGCGTATTCCCAGGCCGGCAAAGGAAACCTTCTCTGGCATGGAAACGCCACTGTCTTTGAGAAGTTCGAAAATGGCGTTGCTGACGCCGATTATGCCATCCGGTTTGTACTTGGCAAACCAGTCGAGAATCCGCTGCTCGTCTCCTTCTGTATAAGGTACTGGTGGTATCTTGCGGCGGGCTGGAAGGTTCATTTGGTAGTAGGCAAGCCGGGCCATATGAAACTGATCGTGGGAGTTCGAACCTTGCGGGTGGTAGATGTACCCTATGCGTTTTCTGTCGCGTTCGATCAGTTTCTCCAGCGCTAGGCCCATATTGTGGAAACCGTCTGTACTGACGCGATTGAGCACGGGGTTTTGCAGAGCCATGCCGAGAGAGGCGAGGGCGAAGGCTTCGAGTTGAATGCCGTGCACGTCGTCTACCTTTAGGAGGTTGGAAAACACGATGCCGTGTATGCCGCGGGCGATCAGTATGTCGCTCAGCCTTTTCTGGGTGATTTTCGGGTCGGAGAGGAAAAAGACCTCTAGGTCGTAGCCGAGCTCTTCGGCTCGACTGGCAGCTCCTTTGCAGTAGTCCGCCGCCCAGGAAGCGCTTCTCTTGGGGAAGCCTCTTTGGGGCTCTTCGGTGACGAAAGCGATAGTCGCTTTGTGCTCGTCCTTTCGCTGGTTTCGCAGGGCTGCCATGTGGGCCATCACGAGCGGGTTTGGCCGATAGCCCATGGCTTCCGCTTTTTTGTGGATGAGCTCCTTGGTTGAGGCCTTCACCTTGGGGCTGTTGCGCAAGGCGAGAGAGACGATGCTTTTGGAGAGCCCCAGCTCGTTGGCCACGTGCTGCAAGGTGACTTTCGACGGCCCGTTTGGAGAGTAATTTTTCAACGAGTTGACATTGGCATGCGCATTTTTCGTCCAAGTCAAATTTAATCGAAAGATAATGGAGGGCATGGGCGAGACTGGAAGTGTGTCCAGGCAGGAGCTTGAGATCGTTTGCTTGTGTTCTGGGAACGCGGGCGGCTCGCCCGCAGCAATGCAGGAGCAGGCCAGCTGCGGGCAAGTCG
>JANQRJ010000026.1 GCA_028284635.1 Pelagicoccus sp. | reverse complement strand
CGGTGGGCTGGAGGGCAATGCTCCGTCATTGCCGCGGAGCCTACAGAGGGAACAACCGGTGCGGCAACGACGGAGCGTTGCCCTCCAAAGGATGCTTCTCACGTTAAGTTGACGCCTATGCGCAGTCGCGGGGCGATCGGGCCCTACCCTCTCTATGCGGAATTTTCGACTTATTGGATACTCTCTGAGAGATTTTCGCGCCTATCGGCGGTGAAAAGGCCAGAGGTGAATTCAGCAGCCTTTGCTTCAGCCTTCAGCCCTCAGCCTTCAGCCTATCCGACCCTAGCTACGCCAGAGTCAGATTCGCAGCAAACGCGTCGCGAGCCTCCTCGAAAGCCACTCTCAGATCCCCATCGGCAACCCCCGATTTCGGCGAGAAATTCTCGCCAAACGAGGGTAACGAAAAGGTGGATACGACTTTCCCTCCCAAACGCGGAAAGGTCGTTTTCGCTGCCTCCAAGACCGTCGCGCCTCCACGGCCGCCGGGCGAGGCGCTCAGCAGCAGCATCGGCTTCTCGCTCCAGACCTTCTTCTTATGCCGCGTCGCCCAGTCGAGAATGCTCTTAAAGCCCGCTGCGTAGCTGCCGTTGTGCTCGGCAAGCGAAACCACCAGGCCGTCGCAGGATTCGATCTCCGCCACCAGGGCCACTATCTCCTCCGGAATGCCGTTCGCCTGCTCCTCGTCCACCGAATAGATAGGCGCGGAATAGGAGCTCAGATCGAGCGTCTTCGCTTCGGCTCCCTCCACGGAAGAAGCGGCAAAGCTGGCAAAGGAACGATTGATGGACGAACGGCTGGTGCTGGCCCCGACAGCTAGGATCTTTTTCATAATCCACGAAACGGAGAAGCCCTCGCTTTTCATGCGCGCCAGCTGGCTTTCAAAGTAGGGCCCGAACGCGGTTCGACAGGCTCACCGCCCCGAGCAGAGTCGAGGGGCCGAGCAGGACCTTGTCCCTGAGCTTGTCGAAGGGGATTGCAGGCGCTATTCACCCTAACCTCGAAGAACCACGCGATTGAAGAAAACCGCCCTGGATCCTGAAAAACCCTAAGCCCACAATGAAACGAAACGCTATCCGCAATCTCCTATTCGTCACGAGCCTGGCAATTGTCCTCGCCGGCTGCTCGCCCAAGCAATCCGACAGTCAATCCATCTCCGCCGCAGACCTGCAGCAGTGGAGCTTCTACGGCATCGGAGAGAAGTCGATAGATGGCGATGTCCTCTCCTTCGGAGAAAGCGAAGGCAGCAAAGGCGTCATGATCGTCAGCCCGACCGCCTACTCCGAAAACCTTGTCGTATCCTGCGAAATGAAGGCCAACACGCCAGACACCGTGCTGGTCATCGCCCTCTCCTTCAGCGACCTTGGCGAGTCTTCCAGCCTCACTGTCCCCGAGAACTACGACGGCGCCATCTCCTGGCTATTCGAGTCCGAGAACTACTTCTTCGCCTTCCACAACGCGCCCCACAGCCGCAAGCCCTTCGTCCGCAAGAACCCAGTCCTCTCCGGCCCCGATGCGCTCGCCGAACATGAGCTAAACGTGATGGCGCATGGAGAGTGGAAGACCGTCGAAGCCAGTATCCAGAACGGCAAGCTCGCCCTCTCCATAGGAGGCGAGCTCCTCTTCGAGACCCAAGACCCCGCGCCATTAAAAGGTGGATACATAGCGATCCGCACGCGCGGCACCGCCACCGGCAAGGCGAATTTCTCGATGCGAAACCTGTCCATCTCAGCCGCAGAAGTCCGCAGCGCGGATCAATAGTTTCAAAAGCTGAGACAGAAGACCCAAGCTGGCAAATAGGCGTTTAGGAGAGCTTTTTAGCCCGTAGCGGTTTAGTCCGTAGCTTGGGCGAGCTTGCTGAAGCTCCGCACTGCATCACAAACGCGATACGCTACTACGCGTCGCCGTGCAGCCGATTCCAACGGCCGGTCAGCGAGTAGGCGGCGCCGTACAATTCCTCCATACTGACCGGCTTGGCGAGGATCTGGAGCGCCGCCGCCCCAAGCCGCTCTTCGACCTGCTGCTGAGTGTCCTGCGGGAAGCCAGTCACGATTACGAAACTCATGCGAGGATCGAAATCGTGCAGTTGCCGAACGGTCTCGATCCCATCCCAGCCCTTCATCCGCATGTCGACAAACGCCATCTGCAAGGGAAAGTTTCTCTTCGTCTGGTTTTTGCAGATGCGAAGCGCCTCCTCCCCATCGTACGCGTCGTAGAGATTGAAATTGTAGACGACCCGTTTCGAGTCCACCACCGTCTGGCCGTTCTCGACATTGGTGTTCTGCGATTCCGTATCGGGCCGCAGATAGGTCGCGTATACCTCGTGGATCGCCGGCTCGTCGTCTATCAGGAGGATATTGCGATAGCGAAAATTCGAGAGGTCGCGGGGAAAGTCCATGGTGCGGGCTTGGTCATACGGTATATGGCCTGATTCGGAGCAAATGCAGGCCATTGGAAGCGGATCCGCTAAGATTTATGTAAAATTAACGAAACGCCCCTAACCTTTAGAAGATATCCTATCCCAGTCAATAGCAGCTAGATGGAACACTTCAACCGGCCCCATGCGATTTAAAGTGTGTCCTCTGATGTTCAGAGGTAGGGCCCGATCGTCCCGCCGACCGCGGGAGCCGAAGTGCAGGATCTTGCAGCGCGGATCCCGACAAGCCGGGAACTCGTCGAGATCCCTACCTCAAACGCCACAAGCGGCGGGGTATTTATACCCAACTCGAATAATGTATTCACAGTTCAATACTCCGAAAGAAATCGGCAATAGCTCGACAAAATCAGACGATCTCAACCAGCGTCTCGCCGGATTCGAGTTCCGAGAGGATCTCCGGCAACAGGTTGCGGAACCATAGCAGCAAGGCCCTTTTCGAGCTATTGCCGATCCTCAACCAAACCACGCGCGGCGCATTTGAGGCGAGCGACACCCGCTCGGCAAAGTCCTCGTCTTTAGTCACGATCGCTGCTTCCTTCTCCAAGGCGTAGGACTATATCGTCCCGTCCGAAGCAGCGAGAAGGCCCACGTCGGCGACACGTTCGGCCTCGTGCCCCTCTGACGCGAGGAAGCGGGCCAAGGCTGGCGGCAACTGGGCGTCGACGACGAATCTCACGCCTACTGGGTCTTCAGGATCGGATGATCGCTCTGGCTCGCCGCATAGGCGAGCGAGGCTCGGATGTCCTCGCTTTCGAGGTAGGGGTAGTCTTCGAGGATCTCCGACTCGGACACCCCCTCGGAGAGCATCTCGAGCACGTCCTTGACCCGGATCCTCTGTCCCCTAATGCACGGCCGCCCGCCGCACAACTCAGGCGAAACCGTTATTCGTTTCTGGTAATCGATCATGCCGCGAACTTAGACTGTTCCTCGCCTTCCGCAAGCTCGCCATTGCGCACAGCGCAGGCAGTCCAATGGAACTTGTCCTTCAGGCTGCCCACCGCGGTCATCTGTTCGTGCCGCCAGCCGGCTACGGCTTGCCCGGAGGTGTTGAGCATGCCGGTCACAT
>JANQRJ010000019.1 GCA_028284635.1 Pelagicoccus sp. | reverse complement strand
CTTAACGGAAGAAACCTCATTTAGGAGGGCAACGCTCTGTCGTTGCCGCAGCGTTTACCTAACTGTTTCAAAAAAGCCTGAGAAGAGTGGCCCGCAGATGGACGCAGATGAACTCAGATTGATTCCATATCCTCCATGAGCATCTGCGTTTTTCTGCGTTCTCCCTTATATATAACGTTTTCAATGGCCGACTTTTCTCTACATAAGGGCTTCGAGGTCTGTTGACATGTCGGTAAGAGAATCGGCTTTGGTGAACTTTTCCAGAATCTCGCCCTTTTCATTCATCACGGTGATAATTCCCGTCTTGGGCTTTTCCGTGAGGGAACTGTCCAGGCCGAGGCGAGCTGCCATCAGATTGGCCTGACTGCTTGTGGCTTTATTCGTGAAGTCCAGTGTAACGAAGAGAACGGACTTGTTGCCGAACTTTTCCTGCAAGCCGACGAAGTGGGGTTCGATTGTCTTGCAGCTTCCGCACCAGTCGGCGTGATTCTTAACGACGAGGAGCTTGGGCGCGTCGGCGGCGAATACTGCTAGGCAGCCAGCAGAAAGAGCGAAGAGAATCGTGGAAATCAGTTTTTTCATATCGTTTGGTTTTCTTGGTTTCTTGGCGGAGCGTTGTCGTAGCCCTCTGATTCTAACACGAGGCAAGAACTGATATGATGGCACCGAGTGACTCGATTCCCTGGAGCTCGGGCGGAGCGAGCCTTGTATGTCGTGAAAGTTGAATATTGAAACTGAGCTCTCTTCGATGAGGATCGCGGCGTGTATTTCTTAGTTCTAGGGATTTTCCTGCTTGTCTGCCTGTTGCTGGCCTTGCGGATGTTTGCGGGTGGACGGAGCGCGATGCTGGCCCAGTACTCGACTCTGGAGAAACGGTTTGGCTTTCAGAGAAAGACCGTTGGGAGCCTTTGGGGCGCAGGCATTGGCGAGCATGTTTCGCTTTCGGGAGACTATCGCGGGTATCCGGTTTCCCTTTACGATCATCACCGAGGTCGAGGGTCTTCCAGGGTCGAGTGGACTTCACTGGTTGTGGAGACTCTTTTTTCGGGGGAACTCGAGTTGCGTATCGAATTTTCGGGTACGATGAATAACGCTTCTTTTAGGGAGCTGCCGGGTGGTCGGATTCTCTGGGAAGAGGGTGGGGCGGCCTTAGTGACGAATCGAAAGGAGGCCGAAGAATTCCTTCTCTCGGATCCGGTGCTGGGCCGTCTTCGCGATTTCGCGGAAAAGGAGCTCTGCGGAGCGTTTTCCTTGAGTAAGGGTTTTCTGGAATACCGAGAGACGGGTGAGATGAAGAGCGATGCTATGCGGGTTCGTTTCCAAGAGGCGCTTCTTTTGCTGGCCGATCTCGCGGACGCCGTCTCGATCTACGTGGCGAAGAGCGACTGAGCGAAAGCGTGTCCTAGCAGTCGCTTGAGGCCGTTGTCTTGTTGGTTTTTCGGCTTTTCTGGGAACGCGGGCGGCTCGCCCGCAACGATGCAGGATCAGGCCGACTGCGGGCGAGCCCCCCGCGTTCCCAGCGGAGGACGCATATTCGATCGTGCCCTCTTCGTTTGCGCGCTTTAGGACCGCAAGGTTGCAGTCCTAAAGCACGCGGCTATCGAGTGGCCTCGACGCCGGCTTTCAGGCGCTTGAGGCCTTCTTCCAGGGTGGCCCGAGGACAGCCGAAGTTGATGCGCAAGTGGCGTGGGCTGTCGAAGAAGGCTCCGTCGCTGAGACCAATGCCGTGGTTCTCGAAGTGGCGTACGGGGGTGTCTAGCTGAAGCTTGGACACGTTCATCCAGCCGAGGTAGGTGGCTTCGTGCTGATAGAGCTGGATTTCGGGCAGTTCGCTTTTGACGAAGGAGTGAAGGAGGTCGCGGTTGCTGGCGAGATAGCGCTGGAGCTGGTCGCGCCAGTCTCCGGCGTAGCGATAGGCGGCTTCGCAGGCGGCGTAGCCGAGGTTGTTTACCTCCGCCACGATGCCGCGGGTGGCGTTGACGAAACGGCGGCGCAGGGCGGCGTCGGGAATAATGGCGATGGAGCATCCAAGTCCGGCGAGGTTGTAGGTTTTGCTGGGGGCGATGAAGGTGAAGACGCGCTCTTGGGCTTCCGGGCCTAGAGAGCCTAGGGGGATGTGCTTTCGGCCATCGAGCAGCAGTTCGCAATGGATCTCGTCCGAGCAGCAGATCAAGTTGTGTCGCCGACAGAATTCGACGACCTTTTCCAGTTCGTCTCGTTCGAAGACGCGAGCGCATGGATTGTGCGGATTGCAGAAGAAAAACATGCGGGTGTACGGCTGTACGGCTGTTTCCATGGCGTCCCAATCGATGACGTAGCGATCTCCTTCCAGAGCCATCTTAGCTTTGGCTATCAGGCGATTCTGGTACCTCGGCCCCATTATGAATGGGGGGTAGATGGGCGTGTTGGTGAGCACGCTTTCGTCTGGCTCGCAGAAGGCGCGGCTGGCCACATTGAGTCCAACGACGAGTCCGGGGAGCCAGACCAGCCAATGGGGCTCGATCTGCCAGCCGTATTCCCGCTGCATCATTTCGACTACTGCTTCGACGCAGCTTGGCTCGGGTCGAGCGTAGCCGAATATGCCGTGGTCTACGCGCTCGTGCAGGGCGTCCAGGACAGCTTCTGGGGCGTGGAAGTCCATGTCGGCCACCCACATGGGCAGTATGTCGTCTCCCTCGTACTTTTGCCACTTCTGGCTGTCGGTCTCGGTGCGGTCGTAGACGGTGTCGAAAATCGATTCGGTGGTGGGCATGGCTGGCAAGCAAGGAGAGGAAAGGACCGTCTCTTGTAAATGGGATTTTGCGAGAGAGCGGGTCTTGGCTTCCTCGGGGCGACCTGCCCAGCACGGGCAACGCTGGGTGCTCTTTGAATCGCAGCGGGTACATTCCCCGCCGTTTGGAGTGTGTTGAAAAAGTCGTTCGAACCCTGGCGATATCGTAGCCGCGTTCGTGAGAACGCGGATCTCCCGAGCCGATTCCGCGTGTTTTTCGCTGCGCTGTCGGCTAACGCCTCGGTACTCACGAACGCGGCTACACTAGAAAGCCAGACTTTTTCAACACACTCCTTGCGGCGTTGGTGACTTCTGCGATGATCGTGTCACTCCGTTCGGTACATCGAGCCCCGAAGCCCGAAGGGTCAAATTGTCGTGATGCCCCGTCGCGGCTTGTCCGCGATCGATCCCGCTAAGCGGGAAGGGCTTGCCCCGGGGTGGCAATTTGAGGACGAAGATATTCACTCTGCGTCGCTTCTCCAAACTCTTTCGAGTTCGGCTACCTCGACCGCGCTGAAGCTGCTTCGGTAGCCGAACTCGAAAGAGTTTGGAGCGCTCTTCCTCGCAGAGGTAAAGACTGTCACAGTGCGATCTGGGAAATTGTGAGACACGATGTCTCTTTTGGGAAAGGTAAATTTGATTAAAGTGCTTATTTTCAGATACTTATGTGCAATGCATGGATGGTATCGTTTCTGCACACTGTGGGATCGAACTTACTTGTTCAAAACTTAACCGCTTAAACCAATCAGGAGGAAACCATGAACTATCTTAGCAAGTACGACAATCGAAGCAACCGCTGCTCCACGCCGTCTCGTTTGACTGGTCTGGACAAGCAGATCGAGTCGCTTTTCGCCGGATTCCCGTCGGTCTTTCAGTTCGACGAGAGCCCGTTTTTCAAGACTTCGCCCTCGGCGAGCGTGCCATCCCGCTGGTACGAAAACGACGATGCCTACCTGGTTCGTCTCGACCTGCCTGGTCTTAATTCGTCGGACATCGAAATCGAGTTCCGCGACGAGGCTCTCTCCATCTCCGCAACCCGGACGTTCTCTTCGGACGCTGGGGAAGATGAGGCGGAGAACCGCTCTGTCGAATACCGCAAGGTGTTCGAGGTGCCGGAAGGTGTGGACGAGTCGAAGTTTTCCGCAGCCTACGAGAGCGGCGTGCTGAGCGTGACTTTGCCGAAGTCGGAGCGAGCTCGCCCTCGCAAGATCGAAGTTCGCTAGATGCAGAGCGCCTTTGGAGGAACTCGCCTGCAAAAAAACCATTCAGAAAGGAAATAGAAATGACTTACCAAGACCTAAGCAAAACTGATGCGGATACCCTCGCAACTGAGGGACAAGCCACGCCGATTCGCTACTACCGTCCACGTTACAGCATCGATGAGACCGATGCGGCCTATCTGGCCCAGGTGGACTTGCCGGGAGTGGGCAAGGAGGATCTCGAGATTTCTCTCGAAGGAGGAACTCTCGAAGTGATTGGCCGTCGAAGTTCTATGCCGTCAGGCGATTGGAAGGCTATCGGCGCCGGCGCTTCGGAGGGCGACATCGCCTACCGCCTGCGTCTCTCGCTCGGGGACGAAGTGAATGGCGAGGGCATTTCCGCCCAGCTTGAAAACGGAGCCCTGCAAGTGACTTTTCCGAAAGCAGAGGAAAAAAAGCCGCGCAAGATCGCCGTCAACTGAGACGGACTTGCGTTAGGCGACTAGAGTAAGAGGAGGGAGCCGGTCCTGCGAAAGCGGGGCCGGCTTTTTGCGTGTTTGGCTGGCGAGAGGTAGGGCTGGACCGCCGGGCCGGCCGCGACCTTTCCGTGAAAAAGCGGCCGGCGTTTGCGCCGTGCCGCATCTGTCTGACGTGGTGAGGCACGGTTAAAAGTCGATCTTTGCGAGCGCTTGAGATCGTTTACTGATTGGTCTTTCGTCCTTCTGGGAACGCGGGCGGCTCGCCCGCAGCAATGCAGGGATCACGCAGACTGCGGGCGACCCCCCCGCGTTCCCAGAAGGACGCAGTTTCAATCACACCCGACTCGGTTTGGCCGTCCGCTTATGCTGTGCTCCTGCAACGCGGCGAGCCCTACGTGCGATTCGGATTTGCTCCGTGGTAGCTTGTCTATCGAGCCCTGCTTTGTACGAAAGCCTTATCGCTTGGAAGCCCGTCCTCGGAACAGAGCACTCCCGCGCAAAGCGCTTGTGTCCCTCGGCTGGCCCTGTTTGTCGTTGGGCATGTTGCGCGTGTTTCGAGGTTCGCTTTTCGTCGCCTGGTCGCTTTTCGTTTCCCTGTTGGCCTTAGCCCAGGATGCCGCTCCCGACGCGAGCGAGGCCGTTCCTGACGCTGGTGAGTCCAGTTTGGCGGAGTCCGAGGGTGGCGAGGAGACTTTCTTCGGCATCGGCGAACTGTTGGAGCTCGATCTGGGAGGCAATACGGCATGGCGGCTCGGGCTGTTTTTCCTTCTCCTGCTGCTGACGTTCGTGGCTCGCAAGCTGGCGTTGCTGATTTTCGACAACTGGCTGCATCGCGCGGCCCGCAAGACGGCTTGGACTTTTGACGACAAGCTGGTGCCGGCTCTGGCCGGCCCGATAGGGGCTATGGTCTTCGTCATCGGCTTCTTTCTAGCCGTGTCGTCGCTCAGTCTGTCCGAGAACCTGGAAGTGATTAGTCTGCGTATCTTCCAGGCCTCTACGATGACGGTTCTCTTCTGGGGACTGCTGAGGCTGGTGGACGTGGGCGCGGAAGTGCTGGTCGGAGTGGCTCAGGAGCGGGAGATGGGCATCTACCATTTCATCCCGCTGATAAAGAAGACGGCTCGCGTCTTCCTCATCGTCGTTGCCGTGGTGCTGGTGGTGCAGAATCTCGGCTATTCGGTTGGCTCGCTGCTGGCCGGCATGGGCATTGGTGGCTTGGCCTTGGCCTTGGCGGCCCAGGAGTCGCTGTCGAATTTCTTCGGCTCGGTATCGCTGGTGGCGGACAGGCCGTTCAAGGTGGGCGATTGGATCCAGGTGGGCGACCGGGTCGATGGCGACGTGGAAGAGATCGGACTGCGCTCCACCAAGGTGCGTACCTGGGCGAAGTCGCAGTTGACCATCCCCAACAAGATCCTGGCCAACGAGATCATCGAAAACTGGAGCCGAATGCCGAAGCGGCGGGTCAAGCAGTACGTTGGCGTGACCTACAGCACTTCGCCGGAAAACATGCAGGGCTTGGTGGACGACATCCGCGCCCTGCTGCGGGCGGACGAGGGTGTTAACCAGGATTTCATTTTGGTTAACTTCACGGACTTCGGCGAAAGCGCGCTGCAGATCCTGGTCTACTACTTCACCTCGACCACGGCCTGGCTCGAGCACATGGATATCCGCCAGCGCATCAACCTGAAGATCATGCAGGCGGTGGAAGGCCGCGGCTCGTCCATAGCGTTTCCGACGCGCACGGTGTTTCTGGAAGAAACGATTGGGCGACAAAAGGGCGAAAATTGAGTCGCTTTTTCCGTTTGAAAGCGATCGGTGGCGATTCCTCTTCCTGGTTTTCCCTATTTGTGATCCCTGGCTCACTTACGTAAGGCGAAGAAATTGCGAAAAACCTAAAAATTCTGGGATACTTTACACTTTTCGAGCTAAATTATTTGCTTTCGCAGATTTTCCAGATTTTAGTTTCTAACATGAGGAAGGTTTGAAGCCTAGGCTAGTAACCCTACTTGTTTTTTTATGTTGTTTGGGAGAAGCCCGACCCGTTTTGGGTCGGGCTTTGTTTTTCCAGAGCGGGAAAAGGGGTTTCGCCCCTCATCGGAAGGACTTAGGCGGACAGTCTTCGGCAGAAAACCGTTCCTGCGTGTTCGCGATTGCTTGGCCGCTTGGAATCGATGGGTTTGCCTTCGAATCTGAAGTATTTCAACAAATCAGGCACGGAGTATGCTGGATGGCCAGAATCTCGCTAAAATCAGGGATCCCTGGTGCAAGCCCCGCTCCATCCATCTGGGTTGAAAGCCGTTTGCCTCAAGCGCGTTGCTCATTTGGCTCCTGGTGAATAGGCCCAGAATATGCTCTTCTTGGAAGCTTTGCGTTGGTTGGCCCGAACGGTTCACGTCGTATTCGATTTTCAGGATGGAGGTGTTTCCACGTGTCGATCCTCTGCGGGTGCGAGTTATGGTCGTTCCGTTGCTTGGATCGGTGACGGCAGTGACGTCGACCTGGCCAGCTTGCCACTCTTCGGGCGTTACCCACGGTTCGCAAATCAGCCACCCGCCAGGTTCTAGGTGACGGGCCATGGAGGCGAAGGCGGTCTTGAGACCCTCTTCGTCTTGCGTGTAGCCGATGGAGCTGAAGAGGCATAGCAGGGCGTCGTAGGTCCTGCCGAGATCGAATTCCCGCATGTCGGCGACCTGAAACTTGGCGCTCGGCAGCTTGCTTTGCGCGATTTGCACGAATTCCGGCGAGATATCGAGGCCGTCGACCTGGTAGCCGTAGTCTCGACTCAGGTGCAAGGCGTGCTCCCCAGTCCCGCAGCCGATGTCCAGCAGCCGCCTCGGCCTTGGCTCTAGCCGATTCAAGAGGTAGTCCAGTCGCTCCGCCTCTTCCGCGTAGTCCTTGAGCTCGTGGTAGATGAGATCGTAGTAGGCAGGAGAGGAACGGTACATGGAGCGGGGGAGGATTCTTGGCCTAGATTTGGGTCGGTTTGCTACGAGATTCCGCAGCCGAACTCGACGAAGTTCGGATGATTGGGCGGATATCCAAACTCTGTCGAGTTCGGCTGCGGAAAAAGAGATGCTAGCTCGAATTTACCGCTCTCGGATTGAGTCAGGCTTTTGGGATCGAGTACGATTCGGATTGAAATCCCGATGCGATCCGGGTCGTTTCTCCGGTCGGGTGTTCCCTAGGAGCCGACTCTTGCGTTTTAGGGTAAGCCCGCCCTTATTCTCCGCTTCCGATCTCGGGTTTCCAGATTTCCTATGCGCGACTACTTTATCCGAAGACTGCTTCTCATCCCTCCCACCTTGATTGGGGTGACTTTGATCGTCTTCGTGATTACGCGTTTCGTTCCCGGTGGCCCTCTGGAGAGGGCTATCATGGAAGCTCAGATGGCGGGCGCCTCAGGTGGCGAGATGTCGAGCAGCAGCCTGAGCGGAGGCGAGGGCTCCGGACTGTCGGAGGCCCAGATGGAGGAATTGAAGCGCTACTACGGCTTCGACAAGCCTGCGATCGTCGCCTACGCCAGTTGGCTAGGAAAACTGCTGACAGGTGACTTGGGCGTTTCGACGCGCTATCAAAACGCGGTCTGGTCACAGATTTCGGAACGTTTTCCCATTTCGATATTCTACGGGATCACGACATTGATCATCACCTATGGAGTATGTCTGCCTCTGGGCATTTTGAAGGCCCTAAAGCATCGCACGTCGCTGGACACCTATTCGTCGATTCTAGTTTTTTGCGGCTATGCGATTCCGGGCTACGCCTTGGGGTCTCTACTTTTGCTGCTTTTTTCCGTGAAGTTGGGGTGGTTTCCTATTGGAGGGTTTACCAGTCTCTATTTTGAGGAGCTCTCCCTTTGGGGAAAAGTGGTCGATATCTACGAGCATGCGGTCTTGCCCTTGATTTGCTATCTGGTGGGCAGCTTTGCGGTGACGACCTTGCTAATGAAGAACCATCTCATGGACAACATGGCGGCGGACTACATGAGGACGGCCGTGGCTAAGGGGCTTTCGTTTCGCAGCGCCGTATTCAAGCACGCCCTACGCAACTCCTTGATCCCGATCGCGACCACCTTTGGTCAGAATATTACGCTGATCGTGACGGGTTCGTTTCTCATCGAGACGATTTTCGATATAGACGGGCTCGGGTTGCTGGGCATCAGCGCGGTATTCGACCGGGACTATCCGGTCGTGATGGGGATTGTGGTGCTTTCCAGCCTGTTGCTGCTGCTCGGCAATGTCATTTCAGACGCTTTGGTGGCTCTCGTTGACCCGCGAATACGGTTTAAGTGATCGTTTTTTAGATGACAAAACTGTTGGGAGTTAAGATCAATCCTCTGACTGCGAAGAAGCTCCGCCGCTTCAAGCATATCAAACGCGGCTACTACTCTTTCATAGCTATCGTTGGTTTGCTGCTGGTCAGTCTGGGCGCCGAGTTGCTGGTGAACAGCAGAGCTCTAGTCGTCTCCTACGAAGGCGAGCTCCACTTCCCGACCTATGGCGACGTCATCCCAGGAACGCGATTCGGCCAAGACTACGCCTACGAGACCGACTATCGCGAGCTGAAGCGCGTCTTTGCTGAAGCGGACGAAGGCAATTGGGTCCTCATGCCGATCATACCTTACGATCCGTATGAGAACAACGAATTCGAGGGGGTTTTCAAGCCGGCCCCACCTTCCTGGCAGTCTCGTCACTTCCTGGGTACCGACACCACAGGGCGCGATATCGCTGCCCGTCTTTTCTACGGCTTTCGAATCGCGATCTTCTTTGCCCTGGCCTTTCTCGTGGCGACGTATGCGATAGGCATAGCGATAGGCTGTCTGATGGGCTATTTTGGCGGCGTATTCGATTTGATAGGACAACGATTGATCGAGATTTGGTCTAACATGCCCTTTCTCTACGTGGTAATCATTGTCTTTTCGGTGACCCCTAGCTTTATGCCTAACTCGGCTCGCATCATGATCCTGCTGGCGATTATGGTTCTCTTTTCCTGGATGGGCATGACTTACTATATGCGCACCGGGGCCTACAAGGAGAAGGCGCGCGACTATGTGGCGGCAGCCGAAGCTCTTGGGGCGAGCGCCTTCCGCATCATCTTCAAGCATATATTGCCCAATAGCCTAGCAACGCTCGTCACGTTCATGCCTTTTACGATAGTGGGCGCGATCACTTCGGTCACTGCTCTGGACTATCTTGGTTTCGGCTTGCCTCCGCCGACGCCAAGCCTGGGTGAGTTGCTGAAACAAGGCACCGACAACCTGACTACGGCGCCGTGGATAGTGAGCTCTTCGTTTTTCGCCCTCGTTTTGATACTAACACTCGTGGCCTTTGTCGGAGAGGCTATCCGCGAGGCCTTTGATCCCAAGAAGTTCACCATATATAGATAGAAGACGACCAATATGAAGAAGAGACTTTTGCACCCTATGCTCCTTGGCGGTTTGTTCGCCTTGTTTGCCACGGCTTGTTCGAAAAAGGAAGAAGGTCCGGTGGCGTTGGATCCCGAGACCGAAGCTAGGATCGCCGCCTTTCGCGCCGAGGTTCAGAACTACTACGAGACCAAGGTCGCCTTGCCGCCAGCGGTTTTCGAGGATCTGGAGTCGGGCAAGGTGACGCAGGAGGAGATCGATGCCCGTACCGCAGCCGGGGAGTTTCCCAAGCTTTTCACTTTCGCTACCTTGGACGATCTGCCCGACGACTTGGTCTGGGCAAACGGTTCGGAGTTGCCGGAGATCGGCTCTCCCAAGGCGACGAAGGGCGGTACGGCCTATGGCGCCATTCAGGATTTTCCTCGAACGCTACGCACCGTCGGCCCCGATGCGAACGGCTCGTTTCGTCGCTATCTTCTCGATGACGTAGTGATGTTGCTGGCCCACCCGCATCCGGACACCAACGAGATTGGGCCGGAAGGGGAGAAGTACTTTCCGGGACTTGCTAAGGAGTGGGCTATAGACAAGGAGAACAGCACGGTCTATGTCCGGCTGGAACCCGAAGCTCGCTTTTCGGATGGCGAGCCCATCACTGCGGACGACTACCTTTTCTGCTTCTTCTTTTTTCAAAGCAGCTATCTCAAGGCTCCTTGGTACAAGAACTTCTACAATCGCTTCTACGAGAATGTAACGAAGTACGACGACTATACGATTTCGGTGAAGGTTTCGGTAAACAAGCCCGATCTCACCAAGTATGTTTTTGAGAGCGTCCGACCTATCCCGGAGCACTTCTATGGCGAGCTTGGCGACGATTTTCCGGAACGCTACCAATGGCGATTCGCTCCGACCACATCCCCTTATATACTCAAGGAGGAGGATATCAAGAAAGGCGATTCGCTCACCTTCACGCGTTTGGAGGACTGGTGGGCGAAGGATAGGCGCAACTTTCGCTACCGCTTCAACTATGATAGAATCCATATAAGGGTAGTTCGGGACATAGCGAAATCATTCGAAATGTTCAAAAAAGGGGAGCTGGATGCAGCTAGCTTGACCCTGTCCGAATACTGGTACGAAAAACTGCCTGACGACGATCCTCTGGTCGAAGGCGGCTACATCAAAAAAGCGACCTTCTATAATCAGCGTCCCCGACCTCCCTATGGGCTTTGGATAAATACCTCCAAGCCCTTGCTCGACGATTTGAATATCCGTCTGGGCATTCAGTATGCTACCAATTGGGACTTGGTGATCGAGAAGTACTTTCGTGGCGACTATGAGCGTCTCGACCACACGGCGGTCGGTTATGGAGTTTTTTCGAACCCCGAAGTGAAGGCCCGTCCCTATTCCATAGAAAAGGCGGCGGAACATTTCGCAAAGGCGGGTTACGCCGAACGTGGACCGGACGGTATTTTGGTGAACGATAAGGGGCAGCGCCTTTCCTTCTCCGTCTCGACTGGCTATCAGAGCTTCAAGGATGCTTTGACGATCATCAAGGAAGAGGCTGAAAAAGCCGGTATCGAATTCCGCTTGCGCATCATGGACGGCACTGCCGGCTTCAAGCTGGCGGTGGAGAAACAGCACGACATACATTTCATGGCTTGGGGTTACTCCCCGGAGATGTATCCGCGCTACTGGGAAACGTTCCACTCGGTGAATGCGTATAATCCGGATGGCTCCGTCAAGGTGCAGACCAACAACCTGAACGTATTCAGAAATTCCGACATGGATCGGATGATCGAGCAGTATCGCGCTTCGAACGATGTGGATGAGATGATCGCTTTGGCGCACAGGATGGAGCAACTGCTCCATGACGAGGCGATCTTCGTCCCCGGTTTTGTCATTCCGTTCTATCGCATTGGCTACTGGCGTTGGCGGGAGTATCCCGAAAATTTCGACGTTATGAAAAGCGAGAGCTCCGGCCAGTGGGCGATGGGTTGGATCAATGTCGAAGCCCGTATGGAGACGCTGAAGGCGAGGGACCGCGGCCAGACTTTCGAGAAGTCGATAAAGTACTACGATCAACACAAGTCCAAGTGAGCGAGTTCCCCGCACGCGACGAGCCGCTTCTGTCGGTAAGGGATTTGGTGACGGCTTTCGACACGGATGACGGTCAGGTGGTGGCTGTTGACGGAGTGTCCTTTGACGTCGAGGCCGGCAAGACGCTGGGTATTGTAGGCGAATCGGGTTGCGGGAAGAGCGTTACGGCCATGTCGCTCATGCGTCTGCTTCCGCAGCCTGCGGGAAGGATTCTCGGCGGTTCGGCCCGTTTTCAGGGAGAGGATCTCGTAACGGCCAGCGAGGAGCGGATGCGGTCGATTCGCGGCGCGGAGATCGGTATGGTTTTTCAGGAACCGATGACAGCTCTGAATCCCGTGCATCGTATCGGGAAGCAAATAGGCGAGATGCTGTTGCTACACGAACCGCTCAGCAAGGCAGAGGCTTGGCAGCGGTCCATCGAGCTGCTCAAGCTTGTTGGGATTCCAGCGCCCGAGACGCGTGTCGGCGAGTATCCGCATCAGCTTTCAGGAGGCATGCGGCAGCGGGTAGTGATCGCGTTGGCTTTGGCATGCAACCCGAAGTTGGTTATCGCCGACGAGCCGACCACGGCCTTGGACGTTACGGTACAGGCTCAGATCCTCGACTTGCTGCGGTCCTTGCAGAAGCGGCTTGGCATGTCGGTCATCATGATCACGCACGACCTGGGAGTGATCGCGGAGATGTGCGACGAAGTCGTGGTAATGTATGCTGGAAGGGTAGCGGAACGCGGCAGCGTGAGAGACATTTTCGGAAATCCGCAGCACCTCTACACGCGTGGCCTGTTGGAATCGATCCCTCGGTTGGACTCCCCGCGCAAGCAAGAGCTGACCACGATTCCTGGCGCGGTCCCTCCCTTGAGCGAAATGCCGGTGGGCGCCCGTTTCGCTCCGCGGTCATCGCATCCCGAGGTGACGGCCTATCTCGAGTCTGCCTCCTTTCGAGAGGAAAGGCCGGTTCTCGTAGAGTTCGCCCCTGGGCATTGGGTGGAGGATTGCCGGTACGTTCGCGCCTTTGAGGGAGAGATGACGAAATGACGACCGAGCCCTCTTTGAAACGGTCCCTCTTGGAGGTTCGTGACCTCCGGGTGCACTTTCCAGTGAAGGAAGGCGTGTTCTCTCGCGTGAACCGTTTTTGCAAGGCGGTGGATGGCGTGAGCTTTTCGATCCGACCCGGCGAGACCTTTGGTTTAGTCGGCGAATCCGGCTGTGGGAAATCGACGCTCGGCAAGGCCATTTGTAGGCTCTTGCGGCCCACTGCCGGGAGCATCGAGTTTGAGGGAAACGCTCTTCAGTCCCTCAGCAAGTCGGGCATGCGACCGTTTCGGCGGGATTTGCAAATCGTCTTTCAAGACCCAGCCGAATCGCTGAACTCCCGTCAGACGGTCGGCGAGATTCTTGAGGAGCCTTTCATCATCCACAGGCTTGGTAGCGAAGCGGAACGTCGGGCTAAAGTGACTGCCTTGTTGGACCGGGTCGGGCTGGCGAAGAGTTCGGTGAGCAAATACCCGTTTGAATTTTCCGGTGGCCAGAGACAGCGAATCGGCATCGCTCGCGCCATCGCTCTTGAGCCCAAGCTGCTCATTTGCGACGAACCGGTATCCGCTTTGGATGTCTCGGTGCAGAGCCAGATCCTGAATCTGCTTATGGAGCTACAGCAGGAGATGAACATGTCGTATCTCTTCATCGCCCACGACCTTTCGGTGGTGCGGGTGCTCTCGGATCGCGTGGGCGTGATGTACCTCGGGAAATTCGTCGAGATTGCCGATGGAGACGAGCTCTTCAGCAATCCCTTGCACGAGTACACGAAGGCATTGATGTCCGCCATCCCTAGCACGGATCTGGATGCGGTTCGCGATCGAGTGATTCTGCGTGGCGATGTGCCTTCGCCCATCGATCCGCCGCCCGGTTGCGCCTTCGCTCGGCGCAGCCCGATCGAGGTGAGCGAGGAGGAGGCCAGCCAGCCTGGCGATTTCGTCGAGGTTTCTCCCGGCCACTGGGTGGAGCTGCATCCCGCCACCGTTAGAGACTATGAGCGTTATATTACGCCATCGCGCTGATGGCGCTCGCTTTCTCGCGAACACGGTCATTCCCAAAAAATAGAATCTCACGAAACCAGTACCCAAAATGCAACTACGAAGCTTTATTTCCATTTTTGCTATCCTCCCGGTTCTATCCCTTCAAGCCGGCTACCAGCTCGTTCAGGCTCCGTTGCCGGACGATCCGATGCAGGTCCATATCTATCGGCTGGACAATGGACTGACCGTCTACCTGACCCAGAACCACGAGACGCCGACCTTTCGCTACGAGATCACGGTACGTGCCGGAGCGAAGGACGATCCGGCGGATGCGACTGGGCTGGCCCACTATCTCGAGCACTTGCTCTTCAAGGGCAACCACCGATTCGGCACCATCGACTGGGAGGCTGAGAAACCGCATATCGAGCGCATTGCCGAGCTTTACGAGCAGCGCTTTCACGCTGAGGATCCCGAGGAACGCGAACGCTTGTTTGCCGAGATAAACAAGGAGTCTCAGCTCGCCGCTCAGTACGCCATTCCCAACGAGTTCGACAATATCGTCTCCGCTTTGGGCGGCTCGGGCGTCAATGCCTACACCGCCTCGGACCGCACCGTGTATCTTGCAGAGCTGCCCGCGAACCGCCTCGAGCAGTGGGCCATCCTGGAGTCCAACCGCTTCACGAATCCCGTCTTCCGTCTCTTCCAGCCGGAGCTCGAAATCGTTTACGAAGAGAAGAACCGCTCCCTGGACAACAATGATCGCATTCTCGCCGAAGCCCTCTTCGAGTTGCTGTATGGAGAACACCCCTACGGTTCGCAGACCGCTCTCGGTTCCGTCGAGCACCTGAAGAATCCTTCCCTGCTCAAGATCCACGATTTCTTCGACGCCCACTACGTGGCGAACAACATGGCCATCGCTTTGTCGGGCGACTTCGAGATCGAGCCAGCCATGCAGATCGTCGAACGCCATTTCTCGTCGTGGAAATCTGGAGACATCCCGGCCTTCGACCGTCCGATGCCCGCTCCGATCATAGAGAAGAAAAGCGTGACCGTCCATTATCCAGGCGAAGAGCAGGTCGTGCTCGGCTTCGACACCGCCCCTATAGGCCACCCGGACGTCGAGGCTCTCAAGCTCCTCGACATGATCTTGGACAACGCGAATGCCGGCCTTATCAATCTCAACCTCAACCAGGCCCAGAAAATCCAGAGAGGCGGCACCTACCCGTACATCCGCAACGACGCGGGCAGCCAGTTCCTCTGGGGCGTCCCCAAAGGCGGGCAAACCCTGGAGGAAGTGGAGCAGCTTCTGCTCGAGCAGCTAGAGATCCTCAAGACCGGCGCCTTCGACGAGAGCATCATCGACTCCATCGTTACCGACTTCAAAAAGACGCAGAAGCTCGCCTTGGAAACCAACTCCGGGCGGCTTCGCCTCATTACCACCTCCTTCGGCGAACGCCAGGCCTGGGAGCGAACGGTCGGGGAAATCGCCCGCATCGAGAAGCTGGACAAGGAGGATATCGTCCGCGTCGCCAACCAGTATTTCTCCAAGCCCTACGTCGTGGCGTATCGAAAAGATGGAGACTACTCGCCGCCATCCGTGCCAAAGCCGGTCTTCGATCCCATCGATGTGGACCGTACGCGGCGTTCGGAATTTGCCGCGTCCGTATTGGCGATCGAAGTCGAGCCGCTCGAGCCCGAGTTCCTCGTGGAGGGCCGCGACTATCAGGTTGTCGATCTAGCCGACGGCGTCAGGCTCTTCTACAAGGAAAACCCGGCCAACGATCTCTTCTCCCTCTCGAAAGTCTACGAGATGGGCAAGCAGGAGATGCCTAAGCTGCCGATCGCCGCGACCCTGCTCGACAAGTCTGGAACCGCCCAGCGCTCCCCCGAGGAGCTCAAGAAAGCCTGGTACGCTCTCGGCGCCGACTTCAGCTTCTCCGTAGCCGAGCATTCGACCGTTGTCGGCGTGAGCGGCCTAGGAGAGAATTTCGACGCGTCGATCGCCCTGCTCGAAGAAGTGTTCACCCAAAGCGAAGCGGATCCCGAGACGCTCGAAAAGCTGATCGCCATCACCCTCAAGCAGAAGCAGGATGCCAAGAAGGATCCCAACACCCTGTTTGCCGCCCTGC
The DNA here is from genome assembly GCA_028284635.1 of Pelagicoccus sp. Lineage (GTDB taxonomy): Bacteria > Verrucomicrobiota > Verrucomicrobiia > Opitutales > Opitutaceae > Pelagicoccus. The sequence continues at coordinate 82,794 of JANQRJ010000019.1, read as the reverse complement.
GGGCCTACAACCGCTTTGGCCAGGAGTCGCCTTTCCTCAGAGCCTTGTCATCCGACGAGATAAGCGCTCTGACCGTCGATGAACTCATCGGCTTGGTGAAGTCGCTTCCAAGCTACCAGCACGACTATCTATATGTCGGAAAACTGCCGCTGGAAACCGTCGCGCAAAAGCTGCAAGCTCTCGACGTCGGCAAGACCGATCTGCAAGCTCCGCCGCCCCGCATCGCTCCCAGCATCCGAGAGCCCCAGGAAAACGAGATCTACTATATAGACTACGAAACCGCCCAGTCCCAGCTTCGCATGGAGTTTCCCGACGGCGTCTTCGACCAGGAACTCCTGCCCTTCATCGAAACCTTCAACGAATACTTCTACGGCGGCATGAGCGGTATCGTCTTCCAAGAGATGCGCGAAGCCCGCGCCCTCGCGTATTCAGTATGGGCCTACTACCTGGTTTCCAGCTATGCCGATGGCGAAAGCCTCGTAATGGGCAACATCGGCACCCAGGCCGACAAGACGATCGACGCTCTCGAAGCCTACCTCGCCCTGTGGAGCGACATGCCCGAGTCTGAAGATCGCTTCGCCGTAACGCTCTCGTCACTGGAAAACCAATACAAAAGCTCCAAACTCGGCTTTCGCAAGGCTCTCAGCTCGGTGAAGTCCTGGCAGCGCCAAGGCTTCGACCGAGACCCTCGAGCCGAACGCTACAAGAGCATCGCCGCAGGAAGCCTTCAGGACCTTATGACCTTCTACCGAGAGCGCATCCAAGGCCGCCCCAAACTCATATCGATCCTAGGCCCGTCCTCCGCCATCGATCTCGAGCGACTAGCGACCTTCGGCCCCGTCAAGCAAATCGAGATCGACGAGATCTTCTCAAAGTAGCGCGGAGCTTCAGCCCGCGTCCGCATAATTTTCGAAGGGAAGAAGCAAAATCATTTTTCGGCAAAATCATTATAAGCGATGTGAATAAAAGGATATCCTCGCCTCGGAACGCGGGCGGCTTTGTGGTGAGCCTGTCGAACTGCTCGCCCGCACCCGTGCAGGATCATTTCCAGAAGAATGATTTTGCCCCTAATGATTTTGCTTCTTCCATGCATAACACTGGTTGGAGGCCCTAATCCATCTGTGAAAATCTGTGCGATCTGTGGGCAAAAAACATGAACCAACCGTCCTGGCTTCCCGAATACGATTGGCCCGATCTCGAGCAGGCCGCTCGGGCTGAAGTTCAGGACTGCCAACGCCGGATGCCGGCAAATCTGCGAGCCCTGGCCGAGAGCGTTCCCTGCCTGCTCAGGCGTTGGCACCCGGATCTCGATGCGGCCAACGAAGAGTATGCCGATTTCCTGGGCGAGTATCTTTCGTATGAGGAAAATGGAGACGGAGCCATAGCTCTCTACCTCGGTGGCATAGCCCTCTACTGTCAGGAAGAGGATCTCGTCTTCGAAGACGAGGTCCGCACTACCTACCTGCACGAACTTGGCCACCACTTCGGCTGGGACGAAGACCAAGTCGAGCAACGCGGCTTGTAGCGCTAAGCGATCCAATTGTCAGGATCTCGCTTTGGCTCGATACAGGTGACGCTTCGAGCCATTAGGTTTTGTAACCTCTAGTCGCTTCAGCGACACCTATTCGAAGCAGCGCTTCGACTTGACGATTTCTTCTGCATCTTTGCGTTGATCCAAGCTTCTGGCTGGCCCCACGTGACGATTGAGTGGCGGCGTTTCCAAGACCTTGAACGTTGGCGGAAGGTTTTGTTACGAATTGCAGCATGAAAACTGGCTGTCTCATTCTTGTGTCGAGTTACCTTTGTGTAGGCTCTCTCTTTGGCGATACCATCTCCCGCCTAGCCTTCGGCTCCTGCGCTCGACAGGATCTAGAGCAGCCCATCTGGCAGGCGGTCCTGGCCAGCGAGCCGGATGTCTGGATCTGGATGGGCGACAACATTTACGCCAGCAGCTTCGGAGGGGATGCCCAAAAGTTCGTCGCCGCCTACGAAGCTCAGAAATCCAGGCCCGGCTACCAGGCCCTTGCCTCGCGAGCCCAGATCATCGGCACCTGGGACGACCACGACTACGGGGTCAACGATGGCGGCAAGGAATTTCCCGCAAAAGTGGCCACCCAGAAGGCTCTCTTGGATTTCCTGGAGGAACCTGAAAACAGCGCGCGACGAACACAGCAAGGCGTGTATTGGTCCTATAACTACGGAGCTGGCGACCAAGCCGTGCAGGTGATCCTGTTGGACACGCGCTACTTTCGCGACGATCCGAAGGAAGAAGGCGGCAGCGTCTTGGGCGAGCAGCAGTGGCGCTGGCTGGAATCCACTCTGGTCGAAAGCTCTGCAGCGCTCCACTTCATCGTCTCAAGCATCCAAGTCATCCCCGAGGACCACAAGTACGAGAAGTGGGCCAACTTCCAGTCCGAACGCGTCAGGCTGCTCGACCTCGCGGCCCGAGCCAAGGGCAGGGTGCTCTTTCTCAGCGGCGACCGTCACATCAGCGAATTCTCCCGCGTAAAGCATGGCCCGGATGAAACGGACCTCGTAGAGCTGAGCTCCAGCAGCCTCTCCCACAGCTGGAAGAACTTCCCCGGCGAGCCCAACCGCCACCGCGTCGGCGAAGTGTATTCGGAAAACAACTTCGGCCTAGCCATCATCGACTGGAAGTCCCGGGAAATCGACCTCCAGATCAGATCCGAGCAAGGCCAAGTCGCTCAGAGCATGCGGCTTTCGTTCTGAGAGCGTGTTGAATGATTACGCTTTTCAGGCGTAGCCGCGTTCGTGAGAACGCGGAACACAGTCCGGCAAGCCCGCGTTCTCACGAACGCGGCTACAAAATCATGGCAGCCGACAGACTTCTTCAACACGCTTCGAGAGCGTAATTCAAGGTAGGGACCGATCGCCGAGCGGTCCGTAATGCAGGATCCATTCTCTACGGCCCGCTTGGCGTGCCGATCGGGCCCTACCTCTGGCCCAATATAGGACACAGTTTTAATCCCACCCGGGTATTACAGGCCTCCATCGTTTTCCCTGAAATCTTGCAATCGGATTGCAAGATTTCCGAGATGATTGAGCGTCAAGGGTACCGAGATCAAATTCGTCGAGCGCTCGCGAGGAACCCGATCGTGGCTCTCCTCGGGCGGCAAGACCACCTTGGCCCGGGAGTTCGTGCCGATGGATTCGACGAACTATTTCGATTTGGAGAGCTCGTTCGTAGCCGAATTGATGGCCAATCCGATGACTGCGTTGAAGGGCCTCGACTAGGCTCCGAAAGAAGGCGTACTAAACAGCCCTATAAGCCTAGTGCATTCTAGGCAAAAAAGTTGGGTTGTTGCCTAGGTATTAGGTTGACGGCTGGCTGGTCGGCTGGCTCCGTACTCCTTGTGCGGCGTATAGATGATTCTACGGCTCGGTTGCAGCCTTTAAAGCTCCCTTCAGGAGAAGTGCCGCTTCGCAGTACTAGTCCCTAAGCTGCGTTTAGCCCGTCCACCCAAAACCAACTCGAAATGAAGCATATCTTTTCCCTCCTCCTTGCAAGCAGCCTGCTTGCTTCCTCCCATGCGCAAAACCTCATAAAGAACGGCTTTGGCGAAGAAGGCTCTAGTGCTGGCTTCCCCGGATCTGCTTTTGATGGTTCGAGCTTCGCTATTGGCAATGGGTCGTTTCGCTATGACCAGGCTTATTATGGTGCTGTCGGAGGCGATGTGATTCCTCTCGAAGAAGGCCGACGCTACATTTATTCATTCTATCTCAAATCGAACGATTCTAGCATTCCCGCGAGAAACTATGTGTTCCTTTGGCAATATGATATTGATGGAGCAGTTATTAATGGGTGGGATACCTATTTTGTAGGAGGTACGACGACCGTGCTTGCCTCGGATCTCAATGACGGAGATTCGGAAGTCCACTTGCAGGACGCTTCCGCTTGGATAGATAGTCCGACCGACTATGTTCGTGCGATTAAGTTTTGGGATTACACGAATTCGCTTGGCTATACCTATCCGCCAGAGACTTTTACGCGAAATCACTATTATGCGAAACGGCCGAGTGGAATTAGAGGACTTTGGGAGCAGGGAAGTGGACTTAGTGTTTCTCAGAACAAAATTGCCTTAATTGAGCCTTGGGGTGGTGGTTTTAAACCTGCCGGAACAGCGGTTAGCCAGAATTCCGCTGGTGGGCATTTTTATCTCAAAACTTCTTATGAGGTGCCGAGCGAATGGACATATTACGAATACGTTATAGAGCCTTCGTATTTTAGAGCTGGAACTGCGTTTTTTAGACCTGGTTGGCTAATGAATTATCCAACGCCTGGTTCATCGACGAGCCTCTCCGGAGTTAGGCTCGAGGCAATTCCGGCCATCCCCGAATTGAATGTGGCTTCCGGCAACGTTGGCATCGGCACCACTAGCCCGGCCAACAAGCTCGACGTAAACGGCACCATCCGGGCCAAGGAGGTCATCGTGGAGACTGGCTGGGCTGACCACGTCTTCGCTCCGGACTATCAGCTCGCCTCGCTCTCCGAGGTAGCCGCCCACATTTCCGAGAAGGGCCACCTGCCTGGAATTCCCTCTGCCGCCGAGATCGAGGACAACGGCCTCTCGCTCGCCGCCAGCCAGACCCTCATGATGGAGAAGATCGAGGAGCTTACGCTTCACGCTATCGAGCAGCAGAAGCTCATCGAGCAGAAGAACGCTGAAATGGAAAGCGTCCTCCGTCGTCTGGAATCCCTAGAGTCAAAACTTCAATGATGCCTTGTAGCCAGCTCCCCAGTTCTCGTCTCCTCGTTTAGACTCGCCATCAGTTCTTCACTCCTGGAACGGGATGCCCAGATCGAGAACCTTCTCCATCGCCTTTAGTCCCTCGAAGAAAAGCTTCCCTGATCCGTTCCTCTTTCCCATTCACGTCATTTCCCAAAGTCCATCTGATTTTCAATGAAACGATTCGATAGTCTTATTCTAGCTCTAGCTCTTGCTTCACCCTTGCTCGCTGACCCGATGGTCGTGCAAGGGCCTAAAGTCATTTCGACGGGAGAGGATCTGGTTGCTGCCAGTCCTGAAGGAGTGGAGACTGTGGGCGACATCGACGTTGATAGCGACGCGTTGGTCACCCTCCTCTCCGGTGCCGAGTCGCGCGTCCTGATTCGCCCGGGCATGGAGATCAGTCCTGGATCAGGGGGGCTGTTCCATGCGGTTACCACGAGTAGTTCGGCGGTCATGGGCCAGTACATGGCTTTGGCGTCGGACGGAGATGGGGACGGAATGGACGACGAGTGGGAGCTTCAGAATGGACTGAATCCGGACGACACGCTCGACGCTTTCTTCGACACGGACGGCGATGGTATTTCGAACTACGAGGAGTGGCTCTCAGGCTCCGATCCACGGGCTGTTTCCGTGCAGACGACGGCGTTTGGCAGCGTCGTTCCTATCGATTGGGCGGGAGTCGTGCAGCCGGCAGCTTGGGAAACGGCCGCTGTGGGGGCGACGGTTGGCGAGCTTTCGGTCGGCGCCTCGGGAGAGGCAACCTATTCGATCCCGCTATGGGTGACGCCCGGTACTTCGGGTATGCAGCCGGAGCTTTCGCTTGTCTATAACAGTCAGTCTGGGAATGGCTTGCTCGGTCAGGGATGGCGAGTGGGTGGGCTTTCGGCAATATCGCGTGGTCCTCAAACTGTAGCGGTCGATGGGGGGGTTGTCGGCGTAGATTTCAAAGGGACAGATCGCTTTTATTTAGATGGGCAAAGACTTGTCGCCGTCTCTGGCGGTTACAACATGGATGGGACTGAATACCGCACGCAGATAGACAGTTTCTCCAAGATTGTTTCACATGGCTCAAGGGGTTCGGGTCCTGCGGCCTTTACGGTATGGACTAAGTCCGGTCTCAAAATGGAGTACGGCCATCCGACTTCCAACGAAGGATCGACACAGGATGCTTGGGGAAATCCGGAAGTGCTCGCATGGCATGTCAGAAAAGTAAGCGATTCTACCGGAAACTATATGACATTCAGCTATCTCGAGGACATGGCAAATGGCATTCATCATGTTTCCCGTATTGACTACACCGGCAATTCTGGGGCTGGGCTCTTGCCTTATGCCTCCGTGCGCTTCGAATACGAGACTCGGACTGACCCAAGTTTCGCTTATCTTAGCGGCGTAAAGCTCGCGACGACCAAGCTTCTACGGCGGATAAAAGTCTATTCCGATGCCAGTACCGTCGCTCGCACCTACACGCTCAACTATGCCCAGAGTACAGGTCCGGTACATCGCTCTTATCTCTTCTCTTTGGCTGAGACTGGGTTGAACAACGAATCCTTCAAACCTTTGGATTTCCAGTACAGTACCACTTCCGAAGGTTGGACGGATGTTTCCAGCACCTTCGCACCTCCTGTCGCAATTGCGAAAGGCGAAGAGGCGGGCCATACTGGCATGGTAGATCTTGATGGCGACGGTTATGTAGACTTTGTCGAGTCCTACTTGCCTCAGGGTTCTAGCGTTTCTGTGAGCAACGCATGGTTAAATAGTCCGACGGGTTGGAGTCTCGCCAATCACTATAAATTGCCGCACCCTCTCACTGAATCTGAAAGTGGTCGTATGAAGAATATGGGGGCTAGGTTTGCCGATTTCAATGGCGACGGTCTAGTGGATATCGCATATGGAAGGAGAAGGAATGGAACGATTGAGCTGAATTTTCAGATTCATATAAATACGGGGTCTGGATGGGCTCAGGACCCTGCTTGGGATCTGCCTAGCGAGTGGATTGTCGATATGGATAGTCCAGAGTCCAAAAGATATTTTCTCGACATAAATGGCGATGGTCTAACGGATTTTCTATACAATAACTCTTACGGTGGTGTCGAGAACAAGGCTGCCTATATCAATCTTGGTCCCGACAAGTCAGAATACAATACCACGCTAGGCAGAGATACTCATTGGAGAGAGCTGTTTTATTGGGAGCCTCCACTCGAAAGTTCGGCTGATTCTCACGCTCTATTTATCGATGTTAATGGAGACAGATTGCCTGACCAAATCCAGCACCAGAGCGACTTCGCTTACTACCGCGTGGCGATAAATACCGGCCGAGATTGGTTGTGGGAGCAGTACAGTTCCCCGACTGGACCCAAGATCGCTGGAAACACCTTGGGATCGGAGCCGACCTTGCGGCATTTTTTGCCGCCCCGATCGCTTAATCGCAAACACAGCGGACTACCTGTTGAAGTGTGGGGAACGGAAGTCGTGGATATTAATGGCGATGGGTTGTCTGATATCCTCAGGTACGACGATTGGGAAAGCAGTGTTCCGGACAATACCCTTCCGTACGCTTTCATAAATAAGGGTAACGGCTGGATTGAGATGAACTCTCACAATCCGAAATTCGTGATCGGTACCAAGGGATCTACTCGAGGCGTTGCTTTTCTCGATATCAACGCAGACGGTCTACCCGATCAGGCTAGAAACGAAAATGGCGTCAAACAGTTCGCCTACAACAATGGCAATGGTTTTACAGTATCATCATCCAACAAGTCCTTTCCTTATCAGCTAGATGCTAAGCAAGGTGCTGAATACGAAAATGGAGGCAGCGCCTTTTCGGATATCAATGGGGATGGTGTAGTGGATCAGGTATACTACAAGCGTGATGCTAACGGCGTTTTTGTGGCAAAGGGGGCTAGGACTAATGACGCTAGTCCGCATGGTTTGCTTACTTCCGTGACAAACGGATTCGGAGTTGTCGCTAGTATTGAGTACTCAAGCCTTACCGAACGCGACTCTAGCGGCAACTATCTTCACTACACGAAAAATTCCTCATCCCTACTTGAAGGTCAGTCTAATGTTATTGGTCCAATGCGTGTCGTCGAGAAGCTCGTTCACGAAGATGGAGCCGGGGGCACTTACGAGGTAAAGTACCATTACGAGGGTCTTCGCAGTCATCGTTTGCATGGCAGACTTGGCTTTTGTAAGATCGTTACCACTGACACGCGGACTAATATGCGTTCCTCTACGGAGTTTAGCCAAGAGTGGCCTACTATAGGCATGCAAACAAAGTCCAGGACGGAGTACATCGGTGTATCACCAGCTCGGCTCTTTGCTGAATCGGAGTCCGAATACGCATACTATCGAACCCATGAAGCATTCTTGTCAGGCGGTTCATCCGGTGGCTCATCTGGGATTTCGTCCGGTGGCTCGTCCGGTGGCTCGTCCGGTGGCTCGTCCGGAGGTTCGCTCGGCGGTTCATCTGGTGGTTCATCTGGCGGCTCGTCCGGTGGCTCGTTCACTCCTCCTGACAACGTTGCAGATGATGTTCATTCTATTTACACCAAGCGATCGATAGAGATTTCCTATGATCCAGATACCGGCATCGAGCTCAAACGTGTCGAGACCAGTATACCTGATTATCTCGATGTCAACGGGCACCCCATCTGGATAGACTCTTTCGGCAATGTGAAACGCATCGCCATCAAGACTAGCGACGGCGGTACTGGTGGCTACTCGCATGTGGAAACCCGCTCTGAGTATGACAACGATGTCGCAAACTGGCGACTTGGTCGCCTGAGCTCCTCGTACGTGCGTCATTATCTCACCGGTTGGCAAAACGTCGTCCGAAAGACGAGCTTCGAGTACGATCCAGCGACTGGATTGCTCAATAAGGAGACGATCCTTCCTGTCGAGTGGGACGAGGAACCCGAGGTGGACCGGCCCAATGGGGAGCAGAACCACGTTACCGATTACGAGTACGATGCCTTTGGCAACGTTCGGAAAAAGACCGTTTCCGGCGTGGACGTTGTCAGTCGCTCCATTGAGACGCAGTACGATGCAAAAGGCCGTTTCCCCATCTGGATTAAGAACGCCCTGGGTCACCAGGCGACGGTCAGCTACAACCCAAATTTCGGCGTTCCGGATTACGAGATCGACCCCAACGGTTTGCGAACGGATTGGGACTACGACGGTTTTGGCCGCGTGACACGCCAGGAACTGCCGGGCTATTCCGGCGACAGGATTGTCTCCACGACCACTCGCGAGTGGGCTTCGACCTCCCACGCGCCCGGCAGTCTCTACTTTGTCGCCACCGAAGCCGAGGGTGCGTCTCCGGCGGTGCAGTTCTACGACAGATACGGCCGCGAGACCTACGCCTACACCCTCGGACCCGCCTCGCGTGATCGAGGGGGAGTTGCCAGTATTGTCGGCGCCACTGTTGGGTACGACACTCAAAGCCGTCCCGTTCTAGGCTACAACCCATTCTATCTCGGTCACACGCCGGAACTCTCTTCCGTTTCACTGTTCGACCCCTACGGTCGCAAGCTTGGCGTTGCTCTGCGGGACGACGAGGCTTCTGTTGGCAGCGATTTCGACGATCCCGCCATAGATACCAGCCTTCGCTGGGCTGACACCAAGTACGAGTACGACGGTCTCACTGCCATCACCATAAACCCGAAGGGCCAGCGAACTGAGATCACCAAGGACGTTTATGGTCGGACCATCGAGACGGTCAACAACGCTACAGCTACGAACAGTGTCGAAAAAGGGCGCGTGACCTACACGCACGATCCGATTGGCGATCTGAAGACCACCACCGTGTACAACTCGGATGGCAGCTCTCATGTTACGACGCTTCACTACGACCTCCTTGGCCGCAAGATCCGCATGGAGGACCCCGACATGGGCGAGTGGAAGTATGAATACGACGCCTTCGGCCAGCTCGTTAAGCAGACCGACGCGAAGCTTCAGGAGACCACGATGGTCTACGATCAGCTTGGCCGCATGACCAGCCGTACGGATGGCGATGGCGCTACCACTTGGCTCTACGACGGATCGCCGTGGGACAATCGCAAGGGCTTCCTCTACGCCGTCTGGTCGGACAGCGTTACCATTACGGCCGACGTTACGATGGCCAACCAGAGCCCTACCGGTCCTCCCAGCTCGATTTCCTTTGCTCGTGGCTTCCGCAAGAACTTCAAGTACGATGAGCTTGGTCAGGTGGAATTCGTTCAGCAGTTCCATGACGACGATCCAATCGGACACGATCCGGATAACTACGTCACGCTTCAGAGTTACGACCAGCACGGTCGCCCGGCCATCTACACTTACCCAGACGGCTTCCAGGTCGAAAACGTCTACGACGCCTTTGGGTTCCTGCGCCAGGTTCGAGCCGCCGGCGGCTATACTGGCAATCCTGGCGAAGTCGCTTCAGGACACGTCTTCTGGCAGTCCGAGAACCACACCGCTCGAGGAAATGTCGGAAGCTACCGGCTCGGCAACGGCATCGAAGCGACCTACGACTGGGATGGTCTCACCGGTCGCCTTGATGGGATAGTCCACACCACTGTCGGCTCGTCCAACGTCATGGAGCACGACTACACCTATGACGTCCTAGGCAACGTTTTGACCAGGCATGATTCCGTGAACAACCAATTCCTCAGCTTTGGCTATGACGGGCTCAATCGGTTGACTTCCTCGAACGCGGACGCCTTTACCTACGACGCTCTCGGCAACCTCAAGTCAAAGGCTGGCGTCAGCGGCACCTACAACTATTCCGCTACGCGTCCCCATGCCGTTGCCTCTATTGGCGGCGCTCTGTACGATTACGATGCCAACGGCAACCGCCTCCGCACCTACCATATGTCCGGTTCCAGCGAGGTCACGGACATGTCCATCCAGTGGAGCGCGTCCAACAAGGTTCGCAAGCTCTCCAAGGGCTCTCAAAACGCTCTGTTCTGGTTCGACGAGACCGGCCAGCGCATCACCCAGATGGATTCCCAGCGCGGTACCACTTACTACGTCGGCTCGAACTACGAGGAGACTTGGGACTTCGAGGGGCATCGTCGCAAATGCTACATCATGACCCCCTCTGGCCGGACGTCCGTGCGGGTGGTCAATATCACCGGCTACGAGCCCGGCACGGTCGAGACCCGCTACTTCCACCAGGACTCTCTCAGCTCCGTTTATGCTGTCACCCGAGAGGATGGCACGGTCGAGAAAAGCTCGACTTACGACCCCTGGGGCAAGCAGAGCGTCGTGTTCGACAAGAGCGCCGAAGGCAAGCCCCGCAGTCTAACCGATCGAGGTTTCACCGACCATGAGATGATGGCCGACTACGGCCTGATCCACATGAACGGCCGCGTCTACGATTACGAGATCGCCCGGTTCGCCTCCGCGGACCCCTTTATAGACGATGCCAAGGATGCTCAGAGCTACAACCGGTATTCGTACGTGAACAACAACCCGTTGATGTATACGGACCCGTCTGGTTACATAAAGCTTAAGGATGCCTTGAAAATCGTTGCCGTTGTAGCGATAGCCATAGCCTCCGGTGGCTCTGCGGCTGGTTGGGCAACGAATTCGCTTTCCGGATTCTGGGCAGGTGCTGTAGGCTCTGGAATAATTGGGGGTGCAGCTGGAGGATTTGCTGCAGGCTTTTCGGGATCCTTGCTCAATGGCGGTAGTCTAGGGGATGCGTTTAGAGCGGGTGTGATCGGTGGGATAGCCGGAGCGGTTACTGGAGGTATACTTGGAAAAGTGGGAAAGTTGGCCGACGCGGATAAATTGACTCTGTTTGAAAAGGCTCTAGGACATGGTTTTGCCGGTGGAATTGGGAGCGAGATCGAAGGCGGCAAGTTTGCACATGGATTCGTTGCTGGCTTTGCGACCGCTGGAACATCTCCTTTTGTTGACGATATAGATGCCTCAACCGAGGGATTCAGTTACAAGAGGTCAGCTATTGCGGCGGTTATAGGTGGTACGGTTAGCTCTATTGGAGGCGGAAAGTTCGCTAATGGAGCAATCACAGGTGCCTTCTCTCGAATGTTTAATGATGATGCGGCACAAAGTAAGAAGCGTGCTTCCATTGCTATATATTCACGAAATGGAAAAGGTGGTAGCGAAACTGCGGCAGATGCTACATATTTGATAGATATTGCAGATCTGGAATTAAGAGAAGTGGGGAGGAGAATCCAGAATGCCCTTATCACAGCGTTGACTGAAGGATACGATGTCGTTGATTTACGGTTTATCGGACACGGAGAAGGGCTGGTTTTGGATAGGCTAGAAGCGAGCATACCCGGTTTGAAGTTTGATTCAAAGACTAGCGTTTTTGCAAATAGCGAGGGTTTTTGGGGTAACGTCGGCGCTAGTGTTAGTTCGGTGACTAAGCATGGTTTGAAAGTAAATTGTGTTATAGGAGCGTGTGGTGTTGCAACTTTTGGTGATGGATCACGGTGGCAGGACGTGGCGAATTGGACCAGATCAAAAACTTATGTGAATTCATCGCCAACAACTAATTTTCAATTGAGGAGATTAGCATATTTGAATGCTGTTAGATGGTCGCCGGATGTGAAAATGCTGTCAGGCTGGACGTATTTTGATAATGAATAAAACTACTATTAAGTTAATAATCGCATATTTATCTTTTTGCTTAACAAGCTCTGCTTGTCTCGCTAATCCTTTTGAAGAGTGTTCGTGTGACGAGTCGGCAATAAGGGCTGCGTTTTACGATGAAATTGGAGTTTTGAATGGAGAAGATTTGGAACAGTTTAAACTAGCGATGAGGAGAATTTACCAGAGCCAAATGCGTGGTGGCGAGGTCGATATATTCCGCTTTTGCGATTTGATACAAGATAAGTCTACGAAGCAAATCGTTGAATATGGACTTAAATTGAACGAAGAGAGGCGTCGTCAAATATTGGATATACTTTCTAGCACTCTTATTGATCAGATTTTGTTGTTGGATAGCTTTGCAGAGAATAGTCCAGATTACGAATTGCAAAAAAAGATAATAAGCGAAACTGCAGATAATATATCGATTCATTGCGAGTCTCTTCGACTGCCTGCTATTGACGATACTGTGTACTTCTTCGAGAAAGAAGAACAGCCGAATGGATCAAACGTCAAGGAAACGGGTCAATGTGGACCAAAACGGGTCAATCCGTAATGTTTTAACTTGTGCTCCTGTCTCCAAAATCCCTGCAACAGCTCCTTGACGTTTGATCCCTTGGGGGAAGAATCATCGAGTAAGAAGGCTGATTGCTGGCGTGGCTGCTGGGAGTTCGGGATTCGCTTATAGCGTTTCGTCTAGAGTTTGGAATTTTTCCACTAGCTCGGGGGTGAGCTTCTTGAGGGCTTTGGAGTTGCTGGTAGCGACTGGGGTGCCGTTTCCGGAGAATATATATATTTCGAAGCTTGGGTTGGAGTATCTGTCTTCGTCGAAGGTTGGCTTGCACTTCACTCGATTCGGTACGCCGTTTTGGAGGAAGCCTATGGGGAAGACGCGGACGATGGATCTTTGCACGTTCTGCATTCGCAGCAGAGGATTTTCGTCGTCGTAGCTCAGCACCACTGCGCCGTATGCGTTGCGAATGTCTCGGTTTGGAATGATATCCATCGAGATGTGAACCGCATCGAAGTAGGCTTCTTCTGCAGAAAACCCGCCCTCGAAGATTCGCTGGGCATATTCCTGGGCTGCTTGATTCTTTTCTCTCATTTCCTGGACATTCTCTTCTTGTTCTTCCTCGTCCGCTGGATCGAAATTGCCGTCTTTATCTAGGATTGCCGGGTTGACTTCCGCTATGTTGGTGATCGTGTCGTAGTGCATGGCGTGTCCGCTTTCTTCGCTCCTGCTCCGTGTTGAAGCGTCTGAAGTGAAAGAGTAATCGAATTCCTGGATCTCGGCAAAAGCATTGGTGACCGATACTTTAGGTGAGAAATAGTAAGGCGTACTGCTTTGAGGGCGGCTCTTTTTGGATACGCCGTCGAATTCGAGTTTCTTGCCGTCGAAGGCTGTGACGTCATGGATCTCTTCCTTTATCTTGGCGCTTAACGTGCCGGAGAGAAACGCGTAGTGCGGGTTGGGGTCGGTTTCGAAATCCGAGATCTCCGAGTTGGCGAAACTTGGAAGTGGCAAGATGGCGATGGCGAGAAGGATGGGAAGTTTCATAGGGCGAGCGGGGTTGGATGTTGGTAGTCGTGTTGGAACCTATGGTAGCTGGTTTGCTTTCCTTGGCAATCTTGTTGTTCGAAGTGGTGGCGGGGGTCCAGTGTCTTGCACAGGTGACAGGCTGCTAAAGGCCTTGGAGCTGGTCGATTCCGATGCGGTCGAGTTCTTGTTTGCGGGCGGCGTGGAGGACTTGCTCGTAGAGGTTTTGGACCTTTTGGCCTCCGCCAGCGGCTAGGGCTTCTTCGAGCTTTTCGGCCGCTTGCATGTAGGATCTGTCGTCTAGCAGTATTTGGGCATGGGCGAGCAGGGCGTTTATGCGCGAGTCGGAGATGGTTTCGGCTTTGGCGAGAGTGGAGATGGCTTCGCTTCGCTTTTCGGCGAGGTACTGGACTTCGCCTAGGCTCACGAGGATCTCTCCTCTCTTTTCGCTGCGGGCTAGAGCTTGATTGAGGAGGGTTTCGGCTTCTTCGTAGTTTTGGGCTTGGGTGGCGGCGCGTGCCTGGTAGACGAGCAGAGCGGCTTGAGCTTCTTCGTCGAGCCGTTCGCTGGCTTGTTGGAATTGGTCGTACAGGGAACTGGCTTGTTCTTCGAGGCCTTGGTCTTCGAGTTGGGAAATGCAGTCTAGAAGGGCGGCCGCCTCGATTTCGGCTTCTTCGTCTAGCATCTTGGCATAGACGTGGGCGGCGGCAGCGGGCATCTGCTCGTTCATGTAGAGCGCGCCGAGCATTCTTAGGTCGTATTGATTGGTCTGGCTTCTCGCTTTGAGGTACTCGATGCAGCCGATGGCTTTGAGTGGCTGTTCGCGCTGGATGTAGGTGTTGGCCAACGTGCGCCAGTAGTTTGGCTGGTCTGGATTTCGGCGGACGAGGTATTCGAGTATAGTGGTCGCTTGGACGAGGTCGTTTAGGGCTACTAGACTTGCGACCTTTCCTTTGATCCACTCTTCGTTGGCGGGTTCGTAGAGCAGGGCCTGAGTATAGACGGAGAGGGCGGAGAGATGTTCGTCTTGAGTATAGTAGCAGAAGCCGATGTAGCCGAAGGTTTCGGGATCGGTGTCTCCTAGCAGGACCGCGCGACTGAGCGCCTCCAGGGCTTCTTGATATTTTTCTATATACAGGAAAGTCCAGCCGAGGGCTCGCCAGGCGCGGAGGAAGTCGGGGTACTTTTCGATTGCCTTGCCGAAGGAGGCGATGGCTTCTTCGAGCCTTTGCGTTTCCAGGTAGAGGTTTCCGAGCACATAGTCGAAGGAGGCGGTGAGCTTTGGGTTGTTTTCGGTCAGCCCTTCTATCATTTCGATGGCGAAGTCGGGGTCGCTTCCTATGTAGGGGAGGAATTTCTCGACGATGGCGTATTCGGCCTGGTTCAGCTCTGGTTCGCGGGCGGTTAGGAATCCGTAACTGGCTCGTATTCTGTTGGCGAACTCTTCGGAAGTAAGGGGCTTGCGGATGTCCAGTTTGAAGTCGTCGCTCGCTCTAGCATGCGGGGCTAGCGGGGAGAGCAAAGCAGCGAGGAGCAGTAGGTGCAGGTAGGCGGTTTTCATGGACTACATGCTTAGAGGGGATTTGTAGCGTCCGGAGACCTCGATGCGTTGGCGGATCCAGCAGTTGACGGCCTCGCCGTTTCTTTCGGCGGGTTCGAAGCGCCACTTCTCGAGGGCTTTGACGACGGTTTCGTTGGCCTCGGGGTTGGTGGACTCAAGTATGGTTACCAGGGATACGGAGCCTTCCTTGGTCACGGAAAACATGGCGAGGAAGTTGACGCCTCCTTTTTGTTTCTTGCGGCGCTTTATCTTTGGGAAGGGCTGGTGAGTGGGTTTGGGCCACTTGTCGACTTCCCGCTTTTCGTATATGACGGAGTCGGCTAGCATGTCGCTGGAGACCTTGAATTGACTGAAGTCGAGGTCGACCTTGTCTACAAGAGTGCTGGAGTTGGTTGGAGTCACCTGCGCTCGGAGCAGTTCTATGGGGCGCGCTTGGCGTTCTCGTACGAAGCGCAGCTTGGGAGTGGTGGGCTTCGTTTGTCGCTCTTGGCTGGCGCTTGGCTTGGCGGGAGGGGGAGGCGGTGGGAGGGCAATAGAGGCGGCCTCGATGACGGTTTCTTCCTTCTCGGGTAGCGGATCGGTATGTCGGGACAGCGATACTATATAGAAGAGGGCGAGCGATATTGCCAGTCCTCCAAGCCAATGCGATGCTGGCCGCAGGGCGGCGAGGAGGGTGGCGGCAGGCTTTGGCGGGCAGGCTTCCATGGCTCTAGTCCTTGGTGGCGAAGTTGATCTTTTCGGCGCCGGCGGCTTTGGCGGCGCTGTAGACGAGGGAGAAGACGCCGTGGTCGGCGAGCTTGTCGGCTTGAACGATCACGGGTACGACTTCCTGATTCATTTGCCGTTTCACGATTCCGGACACTCCAGCGACGCCTATTTCGGCGCCGGCGTAGTGGACTTTGTTGTCGGCGGTGATGGCGATGAGGAGACTTTGCTTGTCTAGCTGGCTGGCGGATGCGGCCTCGGGCTTGTTTACTTCGACGCCGGTTTCTTCGATGAATACGGTGGTGACGATATAGAATATCAGAAGAATGAATACGCAGTCGATCAGCGGCGAGAGGTTGATCTCGGGCGCGTCTTCCTTGCCTTGCGCGTCGTTGAGCTTGCTGCGAATCATGATTCGGGCGCTTGCTTGCTCTGGTTGAAGATCGATTCGACGGTATCGAATAGGAGAGAGGCTTGCTCGAGTTTGCGGCGGATGAAGAAGCTCAGGAAGACGGCGGGCAGGGCGACTACGAGTCCGGCGTTGGTGGTGAGAAGGGCTTTGGAGATGCCTGAGGCGACCATGGAGGAGGTTTGGCGGCCTTGAACTGCGGAGATGGCGTCGAAGGTTTCGACCATGCCCACGATGGTGCCGAGGAGTCCAAGCAGGGGGGCGGCGGCGACGGTTATTTTAAGTTGAAGGAGGTTCGAGCGGATTTGCTGCACGAAGTTTTTCCTTCGTCTTTTTATATACTGGACGCCGCGTTCGGCGTCGAATCCTAGAAGCTGCTGGACAACTGGGTTCCAAAAGGGCGACGAGCTTTGCAGGGCGTCTAGATCGGAGCGTTTCGTTAGCGGGCGATTGAGTGGGCTGGCGACGGCGTGGGTAGCGAGCAGCGATTTCAGGGCGCTGGCGTAGAGGTAGATCGATAGAATGAAGATGCAGACGAGGATCGCTCCGCCGTCTTGGAGGAGTCCTGCGAATGGCCAGGCCTCTTGGCTGGTCACTGCTCGCCTCCTTTTATTCGTTTCAGTTCGATGGTGAAATCGGAAGCGAGGTCCTCGAGTTCTCCGATCCTCTCTCTGGTTATGCGCTGGAAGAAGCCGTGCAGGATGAGGCAGGGGATGGCGACGATGAGGCCGAACTCGGTGGTCACGAGGGCTTCGGATATGCCTGAGGAGAGCGACTTTGCTTCGCCGGATCCGAATACGGTGATGAGGGAGAAGGTCTTGATCATCCCGACGACGGTGCCGAGCAGTCCCATGAGAGGAGCTGTCGCTGCGATGATTGCGAGGAAGGGGAGGAAGCGGTCTAGGGAGAGTCTGGCCTTTTGTATTTGGCCGAGAACTACCTCGTCGATGATGTCCTCGTGAGAGTCCGCGTTTTCGATGGCGACGCGAACGACTTTCGCGGAATGCGATTTGGCATCGGACAAGCGAGAGAGAGCTGCGGCGCGGTCGCCGTTTTGCAGGCTTTCGATTATGGGGTCGATTTCCAGTGGTTTTCCGGCGCGGCTCGCCAGCAGCGATACGCTTTTTATGATGGTTACGATGGTGGCGAGGAGGGCGAAGCCGATGATGACGTAGCCGACGTTGCCGCCTTTTTCTATGTGGTCGCGGAGGCTCCACCTGGCCTGCTGGAAGTCTGCGGCTTTGCCGAGAGTGACGTCGAGCGGGAGGGACGCGGTCTCGCCGTCCAGGAGCGATTGAAGGTCGGTGGGCTTAGGAGCGGGGGACTTGAGCAAGCTTGGCAGGAGGGAGTTGGTCTCGCCTGTAGCGAGACCGGCCACGTTTGATTCGCTGTCGAGAAAGTATGCGGTCGGGCCGAGCAGGGCGAAGGTACCTTTTACGATCGTCCCGTCTTCGAGGGCGGCTTCGCCTGGAAATTTGGAACCGCCTAGGGCCTCGGCGAGGCGGTCGATGGATAGGTCGACGGCGGCAAGCTTGTTTTGCAAGGCAGCTGCGGGATCGGATGGAGCGTTGGCTCTCAACTCGTTCAGTCGCTCTCGGAAGCGCTGGTCTTCGCTGGGGTGGAGGGAGAGGTCGAAGTTCGAGAGATGCTCGATTAGCAGGGCGTCCACGAATTCGCTTTGCGAGGCGCGCTGGCTGTTGAAATCGGTGGCTTGCCTCAGTTCGTTTCGAATGCGGGACTTTTCCAAGAGCAGGCGATTGGAGCGCATCCGAATTTCGGATACGGCCCTTCGCTTTTCGTTGATCTCCGAAACGAGGGGCAGCTTCTCCTCTCCGATTTCGGCTTCCAGTTCTTGGAGCTCCTCGACGGACTGTTCGAGCTTGTGGGTGAAGCTTTGTTTCGGGTTGCTGGATTCTTCTGCGGGTTGGGCGACAGTCGTCGTGGCCAGGAGCAAGATCGCGGCGAAGATTGCTGGGGGGCGGAGCCTATCCATCGCTGAGCTGTAGGGGGATGCTTAGGTACGCGGGAGGTAGGTTTTCCTTGAATACGTCGATTGCCTCTCGGACCTTGTCGGCATGCTGCATTGCGGGCTGCCATGTCCAGCTATTGGGAGAAGGGTATCCTATATAGGCTGCCGTGCCTGAGCTGTCGACGCTGTAGGCGATCGCCAGACCCCAGTATAGCGTATCCATTATCTTGGGAGTTCCATTCTCGGACTCTCGGCTTTCCTGGACCAGGGTAGGCTCTAGGTTGAACTTGTGGGCGGCGTCGATGGCGGCGAGGATAGTCTGGAATTTGACGCTCAGGTTTTCCTCTTCTCGCGCTCTTTGCAGCTTGGGTTCGACGGACTCTCTCAATGGCGTTGGGAAGAGGCGGCTTAGCTTGCTGAGCTTTTTTTCGAAACGGTCGGCGCGTTCGGCGAGCAGCGTTAGAGTGGCATCGAGCTCTACGGATGATGTTGCGGCTTCCGCTTGTTGTTCGATGAGGCTCGCGTTTAGTTCGCTGAGAAGATCCAGGTTCGACCGGAGCTGCTCCAGCTCGTTGCCGAGCAAAGTATTTTCGCTGGCAAGTTCTTCCTTTTCGACCAGCCACGCCTGCCGGGTTTGGGCGATCGTGTGATTCGTCTCGATCCATCGGTCGATGATGGAGATTGTTTCGCCAACATCCGCGAGTGCGGCGCTACAGCAGAAACATAGGATTGCCCATATCGTTTGGGGCTGGCGTCGTTCAAGACTCATGGCGAGAGTTCTTAGCGAGGTATGCTTAAAGAAAATCTGGCGAAGCGCTGCCATGGCAACCAAAAACCTCGGAGCTTGAGTAAGTTGGGTGCGATTGAGACCGCGTCTTTCTGGGAACGCGGGCGAGCAGTTCGACAGGCTTGTTACAAAGCCGCCTGCGTTCTCACGAACGCGGCTACATTGGAAAACCGGGCTTTTTCAACACCATCTCAGCTTTCGGCGAGGGCGTTTTCCACGTCGGCTACCAGCTGCTCGGAGAGGGGTTCCACTTTCGATGGGTAGCGGGCTAGGATCTGGCCGTTCTTGCCGACGAGGAACTTGTTGAAATTCCAGGTGATGTCTCCAGGAAATGGAGACGCCTCGCCAGCGAGCTTTTCGTAGAGCGGATGGCGATTGGGCCCATTGACTTCGATTTTCGAATACAGCGGAAAACTGACGCCGTAGTTGAGTCGGCAGAACTCGGCGATCTCGGCTTCCGTGCCGGGCTCCTGGCCTTTGAACTGGTTGCAGGGGAAGCCGAGCACGACTACGCCCTTGTCCCGATATTTGGTGTTGAGTTCCTCGAGGCCGGCGTACTGGCGGGTGAAGCCGCATTTGGAGGCGACGTTCACTATCAGCATCACCTTGCTTTCGTATGGGGCGAGCGAGGTTTCTTTGCCTTCTATGTCGACCAGAGGGATTTCGTAGAGGGAGGTTTCGGCGCGCAGGCTCATTTGCAGGAGGATGAAGAGAGTGGCTAGAGTTGCGAAGGTTTTAGTCATTGTGGACGTTTGCTGTTGGCTTGGCCTAGATGGTTCGTCGGGAAAACGGGCGGGGTAGTCGCTTGAATCCGACTTTTTCCCTGCGGCTTGCTAAGGCCTGGCTTCGAACGGGAAATGACCTCGGACCTTGGTGCGGATGCGCAGAAGCTTGTCGTGAGCCGTGATGAAGAGGGTTCGGCCATCTGGTCCTCCGAAGGCGCAATTGGCGGCGCGAGTATCGAGCAGGAGGGTGCCGAGATGTTTGCCTTGCGGATCGAGGATGTAGACTCCACCGGGGCCGGTAGTCCAAATGTTGCCGCGCTCGTCGATAGCGAGTCCGTCGCAGGCCCCGGGACGGCCTTGGGCTTGGAAGGGGGCGAAGTCGAAGAGCGGTTCGGGCTGGCTTGGGGGCTCGTTGTCGAGGGCTAGGCGCCATAGGGCTAGCTGCTTGCGGTCCGAGTCGTTGAGGTAGAGCTGGCTGTCGTCCGGGGAGAGGGCGATACCGTTGGGGCGGCTGAGGGCGTCGGTGAGCAATGCGATGGCGCCGTCGGGAGAAACTCGATACACGGGGCAGTTGCCTTTTTGGCGGCTGATCTCGCGACTGAGGCCGTACGGAGGATCGGTGAAGTAGAGAGCGCCTTGGGCGTCGTAGACGAGATCGTTCGGACTGTTGAGCGGCTGACTTTCGAAGGAGTCGACTATGGTCGTGAAGCCTCGTCGCCTTTCGTTGAGGCGAGCGACGCGCCGGTCGCCGTGCTGGCAGAGGACAAGGCGTCCTTGGTTGTCGAATGCGAGGCCATTGGCTCCGGGCGAGCCTCCGGTATGGCTTTCGCCAGTGAAGCCGCTTGGCGACAGGTATATGGACACGCCGGAACCTTCCTCCCACTGGTAGACGATGTTTTCCGGCACGTCGCTGAAGTAGAGCCGGTTGGCTGCGAAATCCCAGACCGGGCCTTCGGACCAGGTGAAGCCTTTGGCGAGGGTTTCGGGTTTTTGGGCGGCGTCTAGCAGTTCGTCGAGTTCGGCGACATGTCGCAAGATGCTACCGAATTCTGGATACGGAGCAGGGTGGGATTCGATGACGGGATCGGCGAGGGCGAATCCTGCCAGGGCGTGTAGCGTGGCTGCGGCGAGGGCGAGGAACGGGTGGCGAATCATGACTTGAGCATGATGCACCTCGAGCTCGGATAGGCAATGCGAGAGGGAGCGCGCCTGTTGCGGTTTGCGCGATCAAGGCTGCGCTTTTGTAGTGTCGTGTCGCGTGTGCAGCGTAGTGCGGGACCTTGCGGTGCGGACCGCTCGGCGATCGGTCCCTACCAGGACAACGTCCTAATCGCACCCGACCGCGTTCGCGAGAATCGTCGATGGTCTCGGGCGCCTCTCTCTTGGACCGCTCCTCAGTTGAATTGGTAGCGGAAGGAGAGATGACACTCAGAGGGGGAGGGGGCGTCGACTTCGATTTCGCCGGCCAGGTCTTCGGCCAGGATTTCGGCTTTGGTGAGGTCGAGGGCGCGGTTGGCTTTTTGCGGGCCGTCGCAGGCAACGTCGAAGTCGATATGGTCGGCGTGGAGGTCGACGCCGATGGTGAGGTCGCCTTCGGCGAGTTGTTCGACGGCGGAGCCGACCATGTTTTGCAGGAGGCAGAATAGGGTGTCGTCTTCGATCTGCACTTCGATGTCGGGGTCAATGTCGAGGCAGATGTTCAAGTCGGGTGAGACTTTCGCGAAATCGTTGGCGAGGTCGTGCAGGAGGGTCTTCAGGTCTAGACTCGACGACTCGGCAGTGTGGAGAATCCGTTGTGCGGGTTTGGGAGCGGCTTCGGTCGGCGCCGCATCGCTGTCGGCGGGGATTTCGAAACTGGGCGCTGCGGGAGCTGCCGGAGTCGGCTCTTCGGGTTTCGCTGCTATCGCGAGCTTCGCTTTGGTTGGCGCGTCGCTCTTCGGTTGACTGGGAGTCTCGGGTTTAGCGGGAGCTTCCTGTACTGGGCTTGGCTGCCGAGCGAGGATGTCGTCGAGGAGCTTGAGTTGGGCTTGGGCTTGCTGGCAAATGTAGGCGAGCTCGTCGTTGATGCTGGCGAAGGAGGTTTGGCTCCAGTTTTCCTTCAGCCGGCTGGAGCGTTCTTCGATATGAGAGATCGGGGTCTTGAGTTCGTGTACGAGGCTGGGAATCCAGATGGCCTTGTAGGCGGCGGCGGTGACGGCTCGCTCCATCTGGTTGTAGATTTCCTCGGAGCGCTTTTCTACTTCGACGCCGACCTTGGATTTCCGTTCGTTTTCGAGAGTGAGTTCAAGGGCGAGTTTCGACGAGTTGAGACGGTCGTTTTCGACGTACAGGTCCTTGGAACGCTGCTCGTTTTCGGCGAGCTTGAGCTCCGCGTGGGCGGCTTTCTGCTTGGAGGCTTCGAGCTGTTCGGCAGTCCAGGCGAGTTCGGTCTCGTATTCCTCGGCCCGATCGTCGGCTTCCTTAGCCTTCAGGTTGGCGGCTTCGATGCAGCGCTTGAGGGCATCCTCTTCCTGGCATTTGCTTTTGATTTTGAAGGCGAAGTTCTGTCCTTCGCGCTCGGCTTCCTTGACGAGCTGGTCGAGCGGCTCGGCGATGTCGGAGATGGAGCGTTTTAGGAGAAGCCAGTGCAGCCCTAGGAGGCAGACGCCTAGGGGCGCCCAAATTATGGCGGTGGACAGGCCAACCATGGTAGCTAGCTGTTCGCGGTAGGCGGCGAGAAAGGGCAGGGTCATGAAGCCGATGGCTAGAGCTAGACCGATGGCTCCAATAGTGGCATGGCGGACGAGGATCGTTTTGGCGCTTCTCATGAGGATTTTGGTCGGTGGTTTTGGGTAGGGTGGACAGCTTTCCTTGAAAATCATCGACCTTTTTTCTACCGACTGGATTTTTCCGCCCGGATTCTACGCGCCCCTCCTGATTTAGCAGCTGAGCGCATCCGCTTCCAACTCTTCATCTGCTTCTACTTCTTCATCTACTTCTCGGGCTTTGGTGGAGATGAAGAAGTAGAAGCAGATGAAGATCAGGAGGGTGGGGAGGAGGAATCCGGGCCTTTTTCGAAGGCCTCGGGATCGGCGGGCTTGATGGAGCTCTTTTGGAAAAACTGGTTGTTGGGGACTTGGAAGGTATCGCCGCTGAGACTGCGTATGGTGGTGAACATGAAGTTGATGTCGATGACCCTGCCTTTGACTTCCTCGCCTACGATGGCTACGTAGTCGCCTACCCGGAACGGCTGGAAGATAAGCAGAAGAAAGGTGGCCGATAGGTTGCTCAGCACGCTCCAGACGGCGACGAAGCCTATGGCGACTAGACCGATTACGGTGGAAACGACAGTCCAGAAGCTTCCGATTTGGATGCCGTAGGTGGAAAAAAGAAGCAGCGCGGCGACAAGCATGATGCCGTAGCGCAGGGCAAGGCGGACGGGCAGAAGGACGGCTTGGGAGATCTTGGTGCGACGCTCGAGAGCGTTGAGGCCTCGGGAGAGCAGCAGCCAGATGGCGAACGCCATTAGGAGGATCCCTGTGGTGGTGAGAGCGTGACGGAGTATCGCGTCGAGTTCTGTGTTTTCGAAGAAGTTCATTTGCTTGCTGGACTCTGAGTTTTGCAAACGTCGGCATCCGTTTCAGCAGAAGGCGTTCCGGAGTCGAGCAGACAAGCTCGAAACCAAGCATGCCCGTCCTGGAATGGGTCAATTCCTAGAAACTGGCCTCTTTGTCGCCTCTTTTCCGTTTCGCGTTTCGCGACAGGAGAGCGAGTCTTAGCTTGGACTTGTTTCGAGACGCGTCTTCCAGGAGACGAAGGCTTGCTTTCGAGCGTCCCAGGATTGCCGTCCTTTGTAGGCTGGCGGGTGCAGTACGCTGGGGAGTAGTGGATCGATTGCCATCAGCTCCCGCCACAGATTCGATTCCTCTCGATACCAGGAGGCGAAGGTTTCTTCTACGTCGCCCGCCGAGGAGCTTGGGTGCGAAGTCCGTTCGTGGAAGCGAAGATACGCCTCGTGAAGTTCGTTGATCTTCGCGAAATCCCAGGCTTTCGACACCACTTCCTTCGAATCCAGTCCTCCCAATGGGTGCCCGTCGAAGAAGAGGGCGTCCCTAGGATCGATTTCCATTCCGTCTATCTGCTTTGCCCAGTCGCTATAAGGACGGGGGCTGATCCAGATGCTGCCCTGAAGTCGCCCGAAACGGCGGTTTGCTAGCCAAGTGTCGAGGCGTTTGCGGGACCGGTACTCTCCGCGGCCGAGATCGAAAGTCATGAGGCGCCATCGGCCGTCCCACTTCGCGTTCCAATAGGTTTCTGGATCGACGAGATGGGCCAGCAGTTCCTTCCCGGCATAAGTGACTTGCGGAACCCATGATTCCCTCTCTGGCTCGTCTTGCCAGTCGATCAGGCCTCGTTTGCGCAGGTTTTGAAGACGGCGTCGGCCTTGATCGAAATCATCCCAGCCATTGCTGCGCATCATTGCCGAATGAGGTCGGCCGGCGTTTGCGAGCAGGTCGAGTCCAGTCATGCAAATGATATCGATGATGTCCCTGGTCCTTCCATTCAAACGCATTTGCCGACGGTCTCGATTTTACGACGGTCGCGCAATTAAATTTCCAACGTTAGAGAATTATCTTCACCGCCTTCAGGTGAGACTGGGCCCTGTTGAAGCTGGCGAAGGGCTATTTTCGTTCAGTTAATTCTCTAACGTTGGAGAATTAAATGTCTCGCTTGTGGTGTGGGAGGAGGGTGGAGAGGGGGGCTAGACGACTCGGAGTTTGGTGAGGTCTTGGCCGTCGATGACGCCGATGGGGCGGTTTTGGGAGTCGACTACGATGAGATCGTCGATGCTGTGCTGCTCGAAGGTCTTGAGCGCCTGGGCGGCGTAGGCTCCGGAGGCTATGGCGATGGGCTTTGGGGTCATCACTTGGGAGGCTTGCGTTTCGAGGAAATTCGGGTGGGTGAGGATGTAGCGGCGGATATCGCCATCGGTGAGGATGCCGGCGAGCGTGCCGTCGGGTTGGATGAGGGCGATGCAGCCGCTGCTTTTTTCGGACATTGTTGCCAGGCATTGTCGGCAGCTTGCATCTAGAGGCATGACGGCGAGTCGCTCGGCTGGGCGCATGATCTGATCGACTCGGGGAGCGAGGGTTTGGCCGAGGCTTCCGGCAGGGTGGTATTTGGCGAAGTCTTCGCGGCTGACTGCGTTGAGCTCGAGCAGGACCATGGCGAGCGCGTCGCCAATGGCTAGGCTGGCCGTGGTGCTGGCTGTTGGGGCGAGTTCGAGGGGGCAAGCTTCGCGTTCGGCCACGTAGAGGAGCTGGTAGTCGCAGATCTCGTAGAGGCTGGAGTCGGCTTTGGAGGTGACGGCGACCGTCTTCAGGTCGAAGCGTTTGGCGAGTGGGAGGAAACGGAGCAGCTCTGCGGTTTCCCCGCTATTGCTGAGGGCGAGCAGAGCGTCTCCGGAGCGGCAGAGCCCCATGTCGCCGTGAAGGGCTTGCACGGGGTCGAGAAAGCAGGAGGGAGCTCCGATGCTGTTGAGGGTGCCGACGAGCTTGTTGCAGATGTGGGCGTTTTTGCCGACGCCGCTGAGGATGAGCTTGTTTCCTTGGGCGAGGGTCTGCTTGATGGCGAGGGCGACTTTGGCGAAGCCCTCTCCTAAGGAGTTGCGGGTGGCTTCGAGCGCGGCGATTTCTATGTCCAGGCAACGTTGGCCTTTGGCGATGATTTGGGGATTCTCCATGAGTCGCGGGGGAGGGGAGCTATTTTGAGGTCGTGGGATTTAGGACTTGGAAACGGCGCTTGGGTTGCTGTCTTATCGGGCTGCTTCGGCTTGTAAATGAATCTCTTTTTGAAGGCTATCAGAATATCGTCCGTCGCCTTTCTCAGTCTGCTTCTTCTGGCGGGCTGTGGGGAGCGGACGTCTTTCGAGACTGTGGCGGAGACGGACGATCCGGTTTTCCGTCGCGCCCGCGACCTCTATGCGCGGGGTATGGAAAACGAGGCTTTGGAGAACTTCCTGCGCCTGATCCAGAAACGCAATGGCGTGGCTCCGGAGTCGCATTTGGATGCGGGCAACATCTACCTGAAGCATTTGCGCGATCCGGTTTCGGCGATCTACCACTTCAAGCGCTACGAGGCCTTGTTGCTGCGCAGCGACTTGCCGGACGCGTCTACGCGCGTCGATCTGGTGCGAGACCTGATCAAGTCGGCAACCAAGGAATTCGCGAGGACTTTCGATGCCAAGGTGTACCAGGATCCGCTCGAGCGTCTCAAGCTCTTGGATACGGTGCAAATGCTTCGTTCCGAGAACGAGCTGCTCAAGCGCCAGCTTCTCGAAACTCGTACTCGTTTGGCGAATACGGTCGGCCAGCAGGCGGAGCAATCGGGGATCGCGGATCGGCCGACATCCGAGCAGGAACCGATTCGCGTGGCGCCGCGACAGCCGGTCGCCTCGACTGCTGCGAATCCCGCTCCTGTTGCGTCTCCGCCCGTCCAGCGTAGCTATACGATCAAGGCCGGCGACTCGCTGTACAAGATTGCCCGTCAGGTTTACGGCGATAGCAGTCGTTGGCGAGAGATCCTCGCGGCGAATCGCGATCGCATTCCCGACGAGACGAACTTGCAGGTGGGGACGACGATCCGAATTCCATGACCGCCGTAGCGCGGAGCTTTGGCCCGCGCTAGTGGTTGCAGGATCCAACCGTAGCGGACGCGGGCTGAAGCTCCGCGCTACCGAGGTCACTCTACGCGTAGGATTTTGCGTTGGCTGGCCTGGCCTCCGAGTCGTTGACCGAGAAGCTGGGAGCCGAGGGGAGACTTTGGGGTGAGGATGGTTATGGTCCCGTTTGGGCTTTGGATTTCGAGGCCTCCTCGGGCGGGACCGAGGAAGAATGTCTCGCGGCCGGCTGGACCGAGCGTGGTGACGATCGAACCGAGAGCTATGGGGTTGGCGGGGTTTGAATCCGGTGGGACGAAGTTTCGGTAGGCTTGCAGGGCTTCCTTGAGGTCGAGGGCGTAGTGGGCTTGGGCGCTGGCGACGTAGGAGGCTTCGAGGCCTCGGGTGTCGTATTTGTTTTCCGGTCGGGATTCCTCGTCGGTGGCCTCTTCGGCGCTCTCGACAGCGGCTTGGGTGGCTGCGGCGAGTTCCTTTTCTATGGTGGCGATGACTGCGGCTAGCAGTTCGGACTTTTGCATGGCGGATGGATCAGGCTGGATCCAAATCTCGCGCTTCGTACTCCAAGGTCAAGGTGGCGGTTTCGCCGAGTTCGTCTTTGAGGGTCGTCTCGATGGTGACGCGGGCGCGGGCCTTGCGGGAGAGCATGCGGAGAAACTGCTGCCAGGGCTTGTCTTCCGGCAGTTCGCATTCGGCGTAGACCGTTCCGGAATTGGAGTCGATTTCGCGGCGCTTTTGCCAGGAGCTCTTGGTCTGGCTGATTAGCGGCTTGTAGTCGAGGCGCTGTAGGGAGACCTGGAGAAAGGTCCAGCCTGTCAGTTGGCACAGGGCGGTTGCGGCTACGTCCGAATAGGCCTCTCCTTCGACGGTGTTGGCGAACTTGGGAAAGGAGAGCCGCAGATGCTTGTCCGAGACCGTCATCACTTGGCAGTTCAGGGTTTTGGAGAGCGGTATCCGCTGGTGGAGGAATTCCTCGACTCTCTTGGTAGGCAAATCCATGAGGTCGCTAAAGTTGCGCATCGACCTCGGGTTGTCCAACAACTCGAGGGATTTCCAGTGCTTTGAGTAGGTGAAGGAGCTGCCCTTTTCTAGCGCGATTAGCTCCGGCAGACCCATAGAACCCAGTCCCCGGGCTCGGGTGTGAGGAAAATGGTGGAGCTTTTGGTGATGTTGACTTCTCCGGCCCATCTGCCGCTGGAGGGCTGGAACCAGCGGGCTGCGCCGTTGCCGAATGGCAGTTCAAGATTGAAGGTGGTGAAAATGTCGCTCGCTCCCGCGTTCTGGTCGGAGTAGAAGCCTTGTCCGTCCTTGCCGGTGTGTTCGGAACTGGAGTCGGGATTGGCGATGTAGACGATGCATTGTTCGGAGGATGGAGATCGCATCGCCTTCACGAGGAGGGGCTTGCCGCCTCCGATGGCATCGTCGGGTATCCATCCGTCGAGACTGATTTCGGTCTCCTTGAGAAAGGTCTTGATGTTCAGGAGGTCGTGGGCTCCGTTGTGCAGCTTTCCGGCGTGGCATGCATCGTAGTAGCCGGCGATGCCTGCCTTGTGTCCGCGGGTCTTGCCGCTGGTGTCGAGCCCTTCGTAGCTTGGGTGGGCGCCGGAGAGCAGGAGTCCCCAAAACAGGCGGCGGAAGTAGTAGCGTGGCTGGAGGGGCGCGACTGCGTGTTCGGCTCGATCCTGATCGACTACGATCGGCTTGTGGGTGAGGCCCCGGTGAGTCTTTGCAATTTCTCCGGTCACTTGTCCGAGGGAGCCTAGGGAGGTCATGCCGCACCATTTCTCCCGGTCGAAGAGGAAGTTCGCGTAGCGCGCCTGGCCGCATGTGACGAGCGAGTGCCAGGGGGCCTGCTCGAAGACGGCCTTTCCGAGGCGGGAGAGGGCTTGCAGGGTGACGGCGCTGTCCTTGGCCGTGTCGATGCCGGAAGCGAGCGACCAGTGCACGTTTGGCAGAGAGCCGAGGCGCTCGAGGGCGTAGGTCACGGCGAGGTGGGTGAGTGGGTTGCCTTCTTCGTAGCGTTCGAGTTCGCCTCGGTCGCTAGCGAAGATATTGAGCTGGAACTGGACTTGCGGCTCTCTGCGAAGGGCGTAAAGGAGTCTCTCCTCGGCCTGGTCCCAGAATGCGAGGTCGAGCTGCTCGCGATTGGCGTCGTAGAAGTTCGAGGCGTCTTCTTCCTGGCTTGGCAGCCAGACGCTTATCTTGGTGAAGCCTGCCTGGGTGGCTTGATCGATGTACGACTGCCAGCCGTCGCCTGGTTCGTTGAGATAGCGGAAGGCATTGTCTCCAAAATGCAGATACGTATCTCCACTTGCCGTGCGAAACTGTTGCTTGTCGCTTTGGGAGATCATGAGCTTGCCGGGCAGTTTCGATTGCTGGACCTGGATGCTCCCGGTCGCGATGCCCTTGCCGTCGCTGCTTTTCGCCTCCCACTTCCAGGTTCCGGCTTCCGGCAGGTAGCTACGGGCTTTGCAACGGCCGTCGCCAAGCGTGAAGGCTCGGGCGGTGATCCGGGCGCTGGAGGGCAGGGTGTAGGTGACTTGGACTGGCATGACGGCCAGCCTGGAGGCGTTGCCGTGGTCGGATGAGAAGACGATTTCGTGGCATCCTCCGCGCAAGGCTGACTCGCTGTCTTGGCTGACTATCTCCAGTTCGGTGTCTGTTGGCATTGAATACGTTTTGGGGGAAGGCAGGAACGGAGCGAGAGCTCGCGGCTCTGTTCGGCACTGTTGTCAGTCTATGCGCTCTTCGTCAAACTCGATCATGTCGGCGAAGGTGAGCAGGTCCTCGCGGTTTTCGATGCCCATCTTCTTCCTGGCGTCCTCGATTGCCTGCCTTCCCATCGGGCTTAGCCCCTTCTGGACGAGTTCTCGGTTCCATTTGGCGACTCTTAAGTCGTCGGGAAAGATTTCCATCAGACGCTTGTCGATCTCTTCGTCGTTCGCGCACTCACGTACGATCTGCTCGACTCGATCCGGTTCGATGCCGAGGTGCAGACAGAGAAAGCGGTCGAAGCCCTTTTTGTAGTTGCGCTGATATGACTTGCCGAGCTCGCCTGCGACGGCCTTTTTGGCCTTCGCAATGAAGCGAGGCAGGTGCAGCAGACCGCAGGCGTGCGGCAGGTAGGGCGAGGGGAGGTCGTAGTGGACGACGCCGGTATCAGGTCGAGGCATGGGGATGAGTGAAGAGTTAAGAGCGATGAGTGAAGAGTTAAGGGGAGAGAGCGGCATCGAGGGCGGCGATGATTTCCTCGGCGGGTTCGGTACCGACGCTGAGGCGCAGGAGTTCGGGAGAGATGCCGGCTTGGGCTAGGTACCCTCGGCCGTCCTCGCTGGTCGCCAGGGCATAGTGGGCCAAGTAGATGTAGGGACAAAGCAATGACGTGGTCATGCCGAAACTGGGGCCTTTGGGCAAGGCGACGCGATCGTAGAATTCGGCTAGGGGTCCGTCGTATTCGAAGGACATGAGCGCGCCTACGGCATCGGCGTGGCGGGCGATCCGCTTGAAGTTCGCTCGGGAGCTTGGCTCCTTTGCCCAATAGGTCTTTCGCACTTTCGGATGAGTCTCCAGAAAAGCGGCGACCTTGGCGGCATTGCGGTTCGTCTGCTCTACGAGATCGCCGTATCGAGAAACTTGCGACGCCAGTCGAGAGAGATCGCGCGAGTAGGCGGGTTCGACTGCGCTGCGGATCGTGGCGATCAGGGCTTCGCGTTCGGGACATTGTGCGGTTGCCGCTATCGCGCCTAGCATGACGTCGCCTTCGCTGGCCGCGTATTTGGTTAGGCTGTTGACGATCAGATCCGCGTAGGGGGTCACGTCGATGTTGGCTGGGGAACTGACGGTGGGATCGACGATGAGGAAGATCTCGTATTTCGTCGCCAGTTTGCGGATGCGTTCGAGGTCGATCGTCTGGACGAGCGGATTCGTCGGGGCTTCGGTGACGATGCCTGCGAAGCTTTCGCCACGCTGTTCCAGGACCTTCTCCAGTCGGTCGAGATCGAATACGTCGAGGAGCTCGATATTCTCGGCGTCCGTACCGCTGAGCTTGTCGAGAATGTGCATCGTATCGGAGTAGAGCCAGCCGAGCTTGACCCAGGAATTGCGGCCTTTTGGCGACTGGATGCCCTTGACGGCTTCGAAGACTGCGAAGAAGGCGTTCATGCCGGTATTGGCCAGGACTATGTCTTCCGATGGCGAGCCGAGCAGTGGAGCGAGTATGCGTCTGACCTCTTTGCTCGCATCTCCTTCGAATCCGTTTTCCGGGTACGCGGAAGCTGCAGTGCCTTCCGCCACAAGATAGTCTTCCGCTTGGCGCGAAGAGAGGAAGCCGCCGATGTGCTGAAGGAAGTCCTTTGCCGCTCGGTTGGTCGCATCGTCAGGAGGTAACCGCAATCCGGATACGCCTCGATGTCTGATGAATTTGGCATCCACCCCGCCGAGATGCTCCTGGAGACGTTGGGCCATCTTGTCGGAGGAGACTGGCCAGTAGCGCTTTTGTGGCGTGTCGAAGAGGCTTTGCCAATGGGCCTCGATCTTTCTGAGGTAAGGGTGAACTACGAAGCGGGGGTAGCCGGAGCCGAACTTGGAAAGGACTCTTTGGTCCTTTTCTTCGTAGCCAATTACATCCGCCATGGTTGGAAGGCTTACCGACACCGCGTGCGGGGAGTCGGGGATGGGGCATCCCAAAGGAAGTTGTTGGCCGGCGCTCATGCTCTTGACGAAGGCGGGCACTCTAGGAGCGACTCGGGGCTTGTCCAGCAGCTAGATGGCTTGTCCGGCCGCCTGAATGGGTTAAAAGAGTTGCGAAAGACAGGCGAACCACCTGCGATCCCGCGTCTGCTGTGTCTTATTGTTTGCAGGCTGCCTAGCGCCGCGTTGCCACAGCCGTGCCGGAAAATGGTTCCGCTTTTTAGTTATGCCGAAGGTCAGATTGTCAGGATTGGTTTCCGGTAGCGAAGATCCGAATCGCGAGGCGCGAGCTCGCATGCTCTACCGCTTGTTTGCCAGTGGTTGGGACATCTACAACTCGAACGGCGACCAGCGCATCACCCTCTCGAATATCGAGCGCAAGATTTCGGAGTCGGATGCCTTCGTCTTCATGCCTGGCGCCAGTTTGGAGGACCTCTTCAAGGCCGTCTCCATCTTCGTGGGCTACCAGACCCTGGACGAAAACCTGTTTGGCAAGGCAACCGTGATCCTGAACTCGGACCAGTCCTGGAATCCGCTTTTCGAATTGCTGGACAGTCTGCGCGAGCAGGGAACTATCCGGCAGAATTACCGGGAGTTCCTGCTCCAGGCCGCTACGGCTGAGGAGGTTCTGGCTACGCTCGAAAGAGTGAAGCGCGAAGGCCTTCCCGACCCCGGCCGCAAAAAGATAACCGAGGGCGATGCCGAGTCCTTCGAAACGCCGCGTCCGGAAAGCTCGAAGGGCAATGTCTGCGTCTTCTGTTCCGCCAGCATCGAAGATCCAGAGCTTCTGAGCGATGGCTACGCCCTTGGAAAGCAGCTTGCAAACAACGACTTGGGTTGCGTTTCCGGGGCCGGCTGCATTGGCGTGATGGGAGAGGTCGTACGTGGCTCCGTAGAGGCGGGCGGTTGGACCGGCGGTTCGAACGTGCCTCATATCATCGAGCTCGAGGGGCTTCCGAAAGGTCTCTCCAGCTTCTGGCTACGCCCGGACATCTATACGCGCATGGAAGTCATGATCGAAAATTCCGATGCTTTTGTGATATTCCCCGGTGGCGCGGGCACTTTGCAGGAGATGCTTGCCTTGCTGATCTTCAAGCAAATGGGCAGTCCCCTGATGGTCGGGAAACCAGTTGTCATTTTCAATCGTCCCGCGCCTGACGGACGAAGCGGATTCTGGGACAAGCTCGTTTCCATGCTCCAGCCCTGGTCCGGTAGCGGGCTCTTCGAAGTTGTCGACGGCATGGAGGAAGTCGTGCCCCACATCCAGGCTCGTCTATAGCGACCCCATCCCTCCCCGGGGGCTTTCACCCTCTTTGCCCCGTAGCCGGCCCGGATTCTCCGAGTGATGCTTTTATGTGTAGGGCCGGCGCTTGTCGCCGTGCCGCGTAAGCTTGATCAATTCTCTGCCTTTCGACAAGCTCAAGGTCTGCGACGGCGCGGCGACAAGCGCCGGCCCTACAAATATCACTCTAGGGTAGTGTCAGCGAACTTCGCTTGCGCCACACTGGCAAAGTGGAGCCAAGAGCGCGTTGAAAAAGGGAGCTTTTTAGGCGTAGCGGCGTTCGTGAGCGTCGTGGGAGCGCTCTCCTGCGGCAGAAATCTTCTACTTGTTCAACATGCTCTAATAATTTCCTTTTGAGAGAATTTTTGCTCCGATATTTATTGCCAAAGAAAATTTATCCACTTTCTTGTTGGTGCTTAGGATGTCAGCGACTAGCGATTCCATGCCTATGTTCGACTTCAGCGTGCTGCGCGAGATTCGCAGTCGCGCCGCCCTGACGTTGAAGGAGCTTTCGGCCGCTAGCGGAGTATCGATCGCGGTGCTCTCGAAGCTGGAGCGCAACCACAGCCAGGCGGAGGTTGGCACTTTGCACAAGATTGGAGCCGTTCTGGGCATGCGCGCTACCGACATTCTCACCCTGGCTGAGGCGCCCCTTGCCAATCGCAAGGAGGAGTCGCGCTACGAATCCTCCGGTTTTTCGCTTCGCTCCGTCAAGTACGGCAATGCTGACTGTCTTCACGTCACTGGCCCGGCCGGGGCTAAAGTCTCCAAGCCAGACATCCATCAGGACGACCACGAGATCTGCTGGGTGCTCGAAGGCAAGGTCCGCGTAGTCTTGCCCAACGAAACTCACGACCTCGCGGCGGGACAAAGCATCCAATTCGACGCTATTCGAGAGCACGCTTACGAATCCTTGGAGGACAGCGTCTTCATCATTTCTCACATTCGGAAAGCCAAACGCTATTGATACGATTCAACATGAAAATCGACGCCACCCTCACTCCCGCCTCGCTGACCAAATCCCTCGACCGCTTCTGGGAGCTCTCCGGAGCCAAGATCGATCTTGTCGAACGCGAGTACGACCTCTCCCAGGGCTCGCCCGTCTTCACCGTAAACGGAAAGTACAGCACCCGCGGCTGGACCGAGTGGACCGAAGGCTTCGTCTACGGCTCCGCCTTTCTGCAGTACGATGCTAAGGGCGAGCAGCGTTTTCTCGACCTTGCCAAGCGCCACACCGTCGAGCGCATGGCCTCTCACGTCAGCCACATCGGGGTGCACGACCATGGCTTCAACAACCTCAGCTGCTATGGCAACTGGCTGCGCCTCATCCGCGAGGGCCGCTTCTCCGCGGCGCAAAGCGAAGTGGATTTCTGCGAGCTTGCTCTCAAGGTCTCCGGCGCCGTTCAAGCCTCCCGCTGGTCCGAGACGTATGAGGGCGGTGGATACATCTACTCTTTCAACGGTCCGCAGAGTCTGTTTGTCGATACCATCCGCAGTTGCCGTATCTTGATGGTTGCCCACGTTCTCGGCCACACCCTGATGGGGGAAAACGATAGCCCGATCAGCCTTCTCGACCGAGCCCTGCAGCACATTCGCTCCACTGCCAAGTACAGCGTCTTCTATGGCGAGGGCCGCGACCGCTACGACGAGTGGGGCCGCACGGCCCACGAGTGCGTCTTCAATGTCAATGATGGCCGTTTCCGCTGTCCCAATGCCCAGCAGGGTTTCAGCGGCTTCACCACCTGGACGCGAGGACTGTCCTGGGCTATGGTTGGCTTCGCCGAAGAGCTCGAGTTTCTGGATACGCTTTCCGATGAGGAGCTGGAAGCTTTTGGCGGCAAGTCCGACATCCGGGAGACTTGCCTCAAGGCAGCCCGAGCCACTTGCGATTGGTTCATTGCCAACACCGCCTCCGATGGCATCCCGTATTGGGACGGCGGAGCTCCCAACCTGCATCGTCTTGGCGAGTGGCGCGAACGTCCTTCGGATCCCTACAACGAATGGGAGCCCATCGACAGCACCGCGGCAGCCATTGGATCTCAAGGCCTGCTGCGCCTCGGCCGCTACTTAGGTCTGGATACCGAAGATGGCAAGCGCTACTGGCAGGCTGGTCTCACCAGCTTCCGCGCTCTGCTCGAGAAGCCCTACCTCAGCGAGGACCCGGCGCACCAAGGCCTTCTGCTGCACTCGATATACCACGAGCCAAACGGCTGGGACAACGTGCCCGCCGGGCAGAAGATCGCTTGCGAGGAGTCCAGCATGTGGGGTGACTACCATATCCGCGAGTTGGCTCTCTACGTGCAACGCCTCATCAAGGATGAAACCTACTACACCTTCTTCGGCTGCCTGCGCTAGTTTATTGCAAAGTCGCAGTGCGGACTGAAGCTCTGCATTGCGATGAAATTGTAACCAAAAAACAAATACGAAAATGATCAAGTCCGGCCTCGTATCCATCACCTTTCGCAAGCTCTCTCCCCAGGAGATCGTGTCGCTTTGCGTCGAAACCGGTCTCGCCGGAATAGAGTGGGGCGGAGATGTGCATTGTCCTCACGGGGATGTCGCCGCCGCTAACGAGATTCGCAAGCTAACCGCTGACGCGGGCCTCGAGACCCCGGCCTACGGCAGCTACTACCGTCTGAATTCCAGCGAAGAGGAAGAGCTCTCTTTCGACTGCGTTCTCGCGTCGGCGGTGGCGCTTGAGACTCCTTATATCCGCGTATGGGCAGGCAGGGTTCCTTCTTCGGCGGATGCGGACGAAGATTATTGGAAACGGGCTGTCGAGAACCTCAGGCAGATCGCCGACAAGGCGATGAAGCAGAAGATCGGCATCACGCTCGAATATCATCAGAATACCCTGACAGATTCCATCGAGTCTACGGACCGCTTGCTCCGCGCGATCGATCACAGCAACGTGTTCGTCAACTGGCAGCCCACCAACTTCAAGCCCTTCGAGTACTCGCTCGAGGCTCTCGAGACGGTGCTGCCGTGGATGAGCAATCTACATGTTTTCCGCTGGGACTACCAAGGCGACAAGAAGATACGCCGCCCGCTTGAGGAAGGAATCGAAGACTGGCGTCGCTATTTCGAGCTCGCGACGACGAAGCCAGGCGACCGCTTCGCCTTGCTCGAATTCGTGAAGGACGACGACCCCGACCAGCTCCGGCGCGACGCCAAGGTCCTGAACGACCTGCTGAGCGCGGCCAACGACTGAATAACTTAATTCTCAAGAACGATCATGTTTGCGAAGCTTTTGCATGTATTGGCAATCACATCCAAGGAGGGCTTTTTAGTCTGTAGCAGGTTTAGCCTGTAGCTTGAAAAAGCCAAATGCCTACAGACTAGACGCCTATTTGGCTCTGGCTCTGTCAGTCTAGGCTTTTGTGACTACTGCGCTTTTGTCAGGCCTTCTCCTTTTAGTCGTGAAGTGGTTTCAGCCAATTATTCTAGGACAGCAACCCAATTCAAACCCATGGATCTCTCCAAACTCTGTATCCACACCATAACCACGAAGCCGTGGAATCTGGAAACCGCTATCCCGAAGTATGCCGCCGTCGGCATAGGCGGAGTGTCCGTCTGGCGCGACGCGGCCCAAGGCTTTTCAGGCGGCATCGAATCGGCTGGAGAGTTTATTCGTAGTGAAGGTCTGGATATCGTCTCCTATGTGCGTGGAGGCTTCTTCACGGCTTTGGAAGCGGCGGCCCGCCAGAAAGCCATCGACGAGAACAAGCGCATCATCGACGAGGCTGCCGCGCTAGGCGCTCCGCTCATCGTTCTGGTTTGCGGCGCCACTCCTGGCCAAAGCCTTTTCGAGTCGCGAAAGCAGATCGCCGATGCCTTGGCGGCGCTCGTGCCCTATGCTCAATCCGCTGGCGTAAGGCTGGGCATCGAGCCGCTGCACCCCATGTACGCCGACAGCCGCAGCGCGGTGGTGACCATGGCCCAGACCAATGCCATTTGCGAAGCGGTCGACCACCCTTATCTCGGGGCCACGGTAGACGTCTTCCACGTCTGGTGGGACGACCAGCTCGAGCAGCAGATCGCTGCCGCCGGCAAGGCCGACCGCCTTTTCTCCTACCATATTTGCGACTGGAAGAACCAGCCTGAGGACATGCTCAACGACCGCGGCCTGATGGGCGAGGGCGTCATCGACATCGAGCGGATCGGCTCTTGGGTGGAGCAGTCGGGATTTTCCGGATACGAGGAAGTCGAGATTTTCTCCAATCGCTACTGGGCGATGGATCAGGACGAATACCTCGCTCTGATCGTCGATTCCTACCGCAAGCTAAAAGGCCATCGATAGAATTCAAACCTAAACACCTTCAGCCTACAGCCCATTGGCCTCCGGCTCTGCTGGCTTAGGAATCTGTGAAGATCTGCGCAATCTGCGGGCAAAAAACCAAGACACGAATTATGAAAATACACAAAGTAGGCATCATCATGAACGGCGTCACGGGACGCATGGGCACGAACCAGCATCTCATGCGCTCGATCGTCGAGATCATCAAGCAGGGTGGCGTGCGCGTTTCCCCCACCGAGTTTATCATGCCCGATCCCATCCTGGTTGGCCGCAACGAGGTCAAGCTCAAGGCCCTCTGCGAGCAGTCCGGTATCGAAAAATGGACTACGGATCTCGACAGTGTGATGTCCGACTCGGCGTACCCCATCTACTTCGACGCCCAAAGTACCCTGCGTCGCGCCGACGCGGTCAAGGCAGCGGCCACCGCAGGCAAGCATGTCTACTGCGAGAAGCCGACCGCGGTCGATACAGAAACTGCGCTCGACCTCTACAAGTTCTGCGTCGACAAGGGCGTCAAGAATGGCGTGGTGCAGGACAAGCTCTGGCTGCCAGGCCTGGTGAAGTTGCAGCGGGCTATCGAAAAGGGCTATCTAGGCCGCATCTTTTCCGTGACGGGAGATTTTGGATACTGGGTCTTCGAAGGCGATACCGTTCCGGCCCAGCGTCCCTCCTGGAACTACCGCAAGGAGGACGGCGGCGGCATGATTATCGATATGCTCTGCCACTGGCGCTACGTGCTGGACAACATCTTCGGCCCGGTGAAGTCCGTACAGTGTCGCGGCGCCACGCACATCAAGGAACGCGTGGACGAAGAGGGCAACACCTACAAGTGTACCGCCGATGACGCCGCCTACGCGATGTTCGAGATCGACGGTCCCGATGGCGAGATCGTGGTGAACTTCAACTCCTCCTGGGCGACTCGCGTGCGCCGCGACGACCTGCTGACCTTGCATGTGGACGGCGAAAAGGGTTCTGCCGTCGCAGGCCTGCGGGAATGCCACATCCAGCACTACAGCAACACGCCCAAGCCGGTCTGGAATCCCGACATCGACCAGCCCATCGACTTCTACGAGGACTGGTCCAGGGTGCCGCACCAAGAAGTCTACGACAACGCCTTCAAGGTGCAGTGGGAGCTGTTCCTCAAGCACGTCGTGCTGGACACGCCCTTCCGCTGGACTCTGCTCGAGGGAGCGAAAGGCGTGCAGCTCGCCGAGCTCGGCATCAAGAGCTGGGACGAGCGCAAGTGGCTTGAAGTGGGAGACCTCGTCTAGCCATGAAGACCGCACTTGTTACAGGCGGCTCGCGCGGCATCGGCTTCGGCATCGCCCAGGCCCTTGCCGCCGAGGGTTGGAATCTCGTGATCAACGGCATGCGTCCGGAGGAGTCCGTGGCGGAGCCTCTCGCCGCCCTGCGCGAAAAGGGAGTGAAGGTGGCCTACGCCCCTGGCGATATTGGCTCCACGGGGGGCAGGGAAAAGATCCTTTCGGTTGCCCGCGAAGCTGCCGGCGGCGCTCTGAACCTGTTGGTCAACAACGCCGGCGTGGCGCCCAAGCAGCGTCTCGACATCCTGGATACGACGGAGGAAAGCTATGATTTCGTGGTGGACACGAACCTGAAGGGAGCCTTCTTCCTGACGCAGGCCGTGGCGAACGACATGGTGGCGGCCAAGAAGGCGGACGCGTCCTTCTCAGGGGCGATTGTCAACGTCTCTTCGATCTCCGCGACGGTCATCTCGGTCAACCGTGGCGAGTACTGCGTCGCCAAGGCCGGCTTGTCCATGGTGACGAGCCTCTTTGCCGCTCGCCTCGGCGAGTACGAGATCCCCGTCTACGAAATCCGTCCTGGGGTGACCAAGACCGACATGACTGCTGGCGTATCCGAAAAGTATGACAAGCTCATCGCGGATGGCCTCTGCGTCACCCGCCGTTGGGGTCTTCCAGACGATATCGGCAAGGCGGTTGCCGGCTTGGCTCGGGGCGATTTCCCATACTCCACCGGCCAGGTCATCATGGTCGACGGCGGCTTGACGCTGCCGCGTCTGTAGACGACGTAGCGCGGAGCTTTAGCCCGCGTCCGGCGGAGGGTTGATTCCAGCCAATGTGGACGCGGCCTGAAGTGCCGCGCTACGTTTCCGTCAGCCGTTTGCGATCGCCATGGCTCGCTTGGCGGTCTGCTCGATGCCGTCCCAGTCCTCGTTTTTGATCGCGTCGCGGGTGGCGATCCAGGAGCCGCCGATTGCGGGGATAAGCGGGGATCCTAGATAGCTGGCCATGTTGGCTTCGCTGAGACCGCCGAGCGGCACGAAACCAAGGCCGAGGTGGGCGTAGGGGGCTGCCATGGCCTTGATCGTCTTTAGGCCGCCGTTGGGCTCGGCGGGGAAGTACTTGAGCGTCTTGCAGTCCAGTTCGATGGCGAGTTCGATCTCGCTGGGCGTCATCACTCCGGGGGCGAAGGGCAGGCCGATCTTGGCGGCATGCTTGACCACGCTTGGGTTGAGGCCGGGAGCGACTCCGAAGGCGGCGCCTGCCTCGTGAGCCTGTTCCGCTTGCTCGGTCGTGAGGATTGTTCCCACGCCGGCGATAAGATCAGGAGCTTCCTCGCGGATCTTGCGCAGGGCGGGCAAGGCGGCCGGCGTGCGCATGGTCAGTTCGATCGCGGTGATTCCGCCGCGCAGAAGCGCTTGGGCGAGAGGAACGGCGTGTTCGGCTTCATCGATGACCAGCACCGCGATGATCTTCGCGTCGCCGATCTGAGAGAGGAGTTTTTCGGGCAGCATGATTGTGGTGTTTCGCGAGGAGTGTCTGGCACGTCCGCCCGGGAGCGTCAAAGTTTTCTAGGCGTTCCTCCCGCATTCGCGGACGGAGTCAGCCCCGAGCAGTTTTGATGAGCTCCTTCATCGCTTCGAGGTGCCTTTCCATCGCCGCGTAGCCTTTGTCAGTGAGGGCGTAGGTGGTGATGGGTTTGCGGTCGATGAATTGTTTTTGGCTTTTCACGTATGCGCTGTCTTCGAGTTTGCGCATCTGGGCTCCTAGATTGCCGTCGGTCGCTTCGAGACTTTCCTTCAGGTTTGCGAAGGAAAGCTCTTGGGCGTTGGACAGCAGGACGCAGGCTCCCAGCCGAAACTTGTGCTGAAACAGCGGGTCCAGCCTGTTTAGATCGAGTGGGGAAGGCTCAGGCATGCTTTGCTTTCCCTTTGGAAGCGAAGAGCGGAGTCATGGAAAAGAAGACGATTGCTGTGATCCAGGCGAGCGAGGTCCAAATCCATTGCGGTTGGAATGCCATCGCTATGGCGCCTGCCATATAGAGGAGGCCCAGCAGCATGACGCGGTTCAAGGAAGGCTTCAGCCCTCGCTGCATCGTCAGGCCGCCATTGTAGATTTGAGTGCCGACGATAACGGCAATCATCGAATGCATGGCTTCCCAGGAAAGGCGTCCGGTCATCGCTAGTCCGATCACGATCATGTATCCAAGGATGAATACGAAGCTGGACCAGATATCGATGATGACTTCACGCGAGCCGACGACGCCTTCCTTCCGTCTCGCGGTTCGAAGGATGAATGCATCGATTACCAGGGCGGTCGGCATTCCCAACATCATGAACCAAGGCGCCCACCAGGCGCGGAGGTCGATGGCAGTCAGCCCGACGATGAGGTAGGCCGACCAAAGGGAAGCCGCTGCCAAAGGCATTGTTTGGGGTTGGCGCTGAATCGCGCCGCGAACGTAGTCCAGGTTTTCTTCGAGTGTGTGTTCCATGTTTGAATGAGGTTTTATAGAGAACTCTAAAATTTAGAGTTAATGAGCTGAAGTCAACCTTTAAGCTTGTTTTTAGGTTCCTAGGCCGCAGTCCATTCGAGTGGAGCGGGAAGCGGTTGGTTGGCGTATTCCAGGTGAATGACTCGACGATGGTTCGCCTTTTGTGAGGGGCTAGAGGCGTGCAGAAGGAGAGGGGACATAGCCAGAATATCCCTTGCGGCGCATTCGCAGCTAACTTCCTCTCGGGCCAGCTTGCGAATCTCCTCGGAAGAGAGAAATCCGTTGCGATGGGAACCCGGGATGACGCGGAGAGCCCCGTTTTCGGCTGGAGTAGGGTCCAGATGGATACGCAGAGTTCTCATGCCTGCCAAAACTTCGCTTGGTGGT
This sequence comes from Pelagicoccus sp., assembly GCA_028284635.1. Lineage (GTDB taxonomy): Bacteria > Verrucomicrobiota > Verrucomicrobiia > Opitutales > Opitutaceae > Pelagicoccus. The sequence goes on along the minus strand of JANQRJ010000019.1, from coordinate 41,688 downwards.
TGAGCGTGGTGGATGCCGTCTTTGAGGCTCCAAGCGGTGAATCCTTCGCGTGAGAGCCTCGCTCGAACAGGAATTTTGGTGTCCTGGTGCCAGGCGACCTTCCAGTTCGAGTCGGGAGTCTTATCGAAGAGGATAGAGCGTACTAGAAAGGCTCTTGGGAGATCGATCTGATCGAGTATATTTTGCAGTGAACACTCCGATATGGCGCGGGCTAGTGATGCGGACAGCGTCGTAAGTCTTCGCAAGCCTCCGGAAAAGGAGTGCTCCAGCCTGAGGTCTTCGACGGAAGTTTGTAAGCGGCTTAGCAGCTGCGGAGGAATTGCAGCTTTGAAGCGCGTGTACCCGTTTTCGCTGAAATCTTTGATCATCGGTGAGGTCGCTTGCTTTCGGTTTTGGTTTCTATCGAAGGTAGGTCTTGAGCGCTGGGAATCAATTTGCGATACGCTTCTCTCGGTAGCCCCAATTTCCCTCTCCGAGCGCAGATTCGGTAATGTCTTGGAGCGATAGTCCATATTCATTGAGCAAACTTTTCTCGCCTGCGTCCGATCGCCTTGCGTTTTGCGCAAAACGGTCGAATCGAGATCTATCCTTGATTAGCTGATATACAAAAAGTTGTGATAGATGGTAACTGAGGGTCTGCCCCTCGTCTGGAGATTTAAAGCCGCTGCCGTTCCAAAATTTCTGTATGGTCGATTCGGTCCAATAGTTGTCGATGTGTTCTCGTATTGTTTCGAAGTCGAGTGATAGGTGACCTGCAATCGCTTCTTCGCAAAGTTGAGTGAGGCCTTCTTCTACCCATTCCGGCAATTCTGGGTTGGCTATCAGCGCATGAGTCAACTCATGGGCGAGAGCGGCTGGCAGATTGTAATTCGAAGATTCTGGAATGGCGAAGTGGCCATAACCTCTATCAATATAAACATCCACCGGATGTAGCCCATTCGCCTTCATTATAATAATTGGCGATGTAGTTGTAATAATCTTCATCGTTTCCAAATATAAGCACAGGGCATTTTCCGGTTAGCGATTTGCGCCCCAAAGGACCAAGAAATTTCCCGATTTTATTTAGAGCTTCCTCCAACCATTTTATCTGATTGATCGCTTGTCTTGATGGGTATGGGGCGATCAGCCAAAATCTGGGTGACTCCGTTATTTGGTAGGGGTCTCCCAAAAATTCCGCAAGCAAGGTCATCCACTCGCTCCCGACTGATGTCCAGAATTCGCCAGGATTTGATTCCGGTTCGTTTGGCTCTACTTGCTGCCAGTCTGGAATGGGCCATGTGGCGTCCAGAAGGAGAGGAAGTTTCATCTGTGTCTCTTTTCGCGTTCGGCGTATCAGTGCCCCTACTCCGTAAGCAGGATGCACATGGGACTGGGGAGGTTGATGCTGCTTTTTCTCTGGAAAGTCAGCTTGCCGGTCTCTGGGTTGATCGCGAAGACGGAAATGGTGTTGGAGTGTCGGCCTGCTGCGAATACCGTTAGTGGGAGGAGAATTCTAGGAAGCACCTTTGTCATAGGGAGAGTGTCTTTGTCTGTATCTATATTTATTGTACAAGTCCTTGAGTCCGTAGAACGCGAAAAAGAGCAAAAGCGTGAAGACTGGAAAATAAGCCAACATGTATTTCGCGAAGACGCCGATATAGACTTCCTTTGTGATGGGATAGATCGTGCATGTAAAAGGCGATTCTGGAAGATAGACAACGGAGTGATTCTTCGTATTTGCTAGAATCGCTTTGGCGGCTTTTTTTCTCAGCACGACGTTTCCGTAGTGCGAGTGGAAGTTTGGTGTGTCAGGATCTTTAGAGTCGTCCCCGCTAAGGCTGAATATGAAAGAGAGTCTGACGAAACCCAATTCCAAGTTGCTCGTTTTGGGATTGAATTCGCCACTTTGAGCGAGTTGGCCGCGTTGCTCGAGTTCGCGTAGATTTGAAAATCCCTCAATTAGCCGGGGCGTTGCTCGTATGGCTGGCCAGCAAAGAGCTAAGGCGATAAACCCTAAAATGGCGTAGGCCATAACTCGCCTGCGAAGGGGCCGCCAGAATGTTTGCTGACGATTGTACTTCGCGTCCGTTTTGAGTTTCTCGATTTCAGCCTTAGCTTCCTGTAGCCAGGTCATCGCTTCCACCTCTTCAGCAGTTTCGTCGGCGAGCAGTCTTTCGACTAATGTCAGGGCCTCGTCGTATCGACGTTTTCGGATGAGGAAACGCGAGAGATGGGATTCGACTTCAATTTTGTCCCCAGGGTTTGGCGTGGACCTTACCACTTCTCTTGCATAGGACTCGGCGGAGTTGGTCTCTCTTAACAGGTTCCAGATTGCCCATAGAATCTTCGTTTGATGGTTGTCTGGAAATCGTTTCCCGAGTTCGTTGTATTCGGCTTTCGCCAATATGTCGTCTCCTTCGATGAAGAAGGACTGCAGACGAATTAGGCGTGCCTCTTCTTCGGCTTTGCCGCCTGTTTCGAGCAGTTTCTTTACTTCCCTTCGAGCGGCTTTTGTTTCATCTATTTCGAGTAAAAGCTCAGCCTTTGTCAGACGCTGCTCAGGGGACTCCGCTTTGCTTGGATCCTCAGCAGCCGTCTGATAGTCCAGTACTTTTTCGAGAAACTTCCTGGTATTCGGTTCCAGCACTAGGGTGGATGAAAATCTTAGCCCTAGTTCCAATACCTTGGCTGCCTTGAGTGTATTTTTAAAGGTATTGGAAAACTGAATCTTCAGCGGTCTTTTCCGACCTTCGAAAATGAATACCAGCGTCAAACGGCTGTAGTCGTGCTTCAACCGGACACTGCGGGCGTATTTCCAGAAGCCGAAATGCCGCCACGGCAGATATCGATCGTGGATTCCGATCCGATCGATTCGATAGCCAGATACGCGGTACGGTTGTTGCTTTGCGTTGGAGGTATCTGGATCGGAGATCAAACTATTCTCTGTCCTTCCTCTTCTCCAGATAGTCTTTGAACGCTTCGAAAGCGGACTTGGTTTTCTCCTTTATGGTGGATTCTTCGATGCCACTGAGATCGGAGACCTGCTGCAAGAAAACGGGGATAGAGTTTTGCCAGATCTGCTGGGCGTTGAGACTGCTGGCTCCGTAGAATTGGCTTTCGGAGAGCTGTAGTTGAAAACCGAATTCCCAGTCTTTCTCGGTCTCGTTGATGTTGTCGACCCAGACTTGGGCGAGGGGTTTGAGGACTTTTGGGGTGCCTTCGGGGAGACGGGCTTGGGCGTCGGCAACCCTTATCTTCCAGTCGAGCTCTAGGTTTTCGATATCTTCGGACTCCCATTGGTCGGAGACTTCCACGTCGATGATCCCGGCTTCGAAGAGATGGAAGGGTCCGCCGACGAGGGAGGCGAGGGTGGCGGCGGGAATGCCGCTGGTCGCCCACGTGGTGCGACGCTGGCCGCTTTCTTCTGTATTGACGATTTCGAGTCGGGAGCCGTTGAGCGTACCGTCGAGATTGCTGCGGAAGAGCAGATCGAAGATGGCGAAATGGCTCCGTATGGGCTGGGCGTGGAGTTGGTCAATCCCTATGTCGTAGCTGGTAGGCGTTTCGGAGGAGCGGTCGTCGACTTGGATGCTTACCTCTTCGAGCGTTAGGTCTTTGATGACGAAGATCGGGCTCTTGAGCAGGGGCGACTTCGATATGTTTATTGCGTCGAGGCCTTTGTCTCCCCAGGCGACTGCGAAGCCGAAACCTCTTTTCTCTTCCTTTTTCTCGGGAAGCGTTTGCAGGTGGATGGTGGCTCGGGAAACGGCGGCAGAGTCGATGACGCGCTCCCCAAAGATGAAGCCCGAGACTGACAGATTTGCAGCAATGCTCTGGGCTCGGACATTGAGCTGAGGCTTGTCGGGCAGGGTTTGCCTCAGGTCTAGGCCGGTAAAGGCAAAGCTGCCGGTGAAGAGGTTGCCTTCGACAGAGTCGTACTGGATTTCGAATCCGGTTTTAGTTTCGACCTTGTTTGCTGCGAAGCGGACGCTTTCCTCCAAAAACAGGAAATTAATGACGAGGAGGACTGATGCGAAGAGAGCCAGGGAGCCGAGAACTATGCGGCGTATCCACTTTAAGGCGGAGGGAGGAACTTGGATCTTTTTCTTCGGAAACTTCGCAGCCTTTCCAAAGAAGACTTGCAGTGCGAGGCTGACGAGCGAAGCGATCAATTCGCACAAGGCCGTGATGCCGGTTATAAAGGGCAAGAGAAGAAAGTCTGCTACTGCTGCGATTAAGCCTTCCATATTTTCAGATTAAAAGAGTTAAGACCTGGCTCTCTGTTGAACTTCTACAGAAGGTCGCTTTTGTGTAGTGATGCTAAATACGAGAGGTCAATGGATCCGCATTGTAAGCCCTTTTGCTGTGGAGAGATTTGTAGACTAATGTTCAATGATGAGACTAGAGCTGCTGAGGATCCTGCAATTAATCCATATATTGGTTCGGTAGCTATAGCTACTGAACTGCCAAAGAGTGTACTCGAAGCCAGGTTAGATGATTTGAGGTTTACTGCGACCTTTCGACTTGCGAGTATTCGCTGACTCCAATTTTCGTTTGCCACCTTATTCAGGTTCTCAATGGCGATTTTAAGTTTTGTTACTTGAACGGATTTAGCCCTCGAGACATCGTTGGAATTCGCAATTTCCAAGTATAATTCATCCAGCGATGCCCTTAGCGCCAAAAGCTCGCTGTTTCTCTTAATTTTAAAATCTAGTACTCTATCAATTGGAGTGTCACTGCTGGGGACCGGGAGACATCTGATCAATTCAAACTCCGCAATAGATAAATCGATTGAGTCATCTTCGTTTAAGCGAAAGTCAGTTCCGAGAGGATGTATTGCCCATTTGCCTTTTTCAGAATTCATTAGAGTAATGGAAGCATCCGCCATTGATTTGTTCATTCGTTTGCCGTATTCTGAACCATGAAGTTCTTCTCTTGGAGGTTCATCTCCATAAATTCCACTCAAGACTCCGGCACTTGCTAGTAATCGCTCCTCGCGACCAATGTTAAATCCGTACCTTCCTACTGTCACTATAGCCAGTTTGTCCCAGTATAGTGAGAAATACCGCAAGAGGGCTGGATTTCTGGTGTTGGAAATGGAACCTCCTGATGATTTTTCGTTTGAAAAACCTTTGTAACAGAAATCGGGGTATATGATTCCTCTTTCGTTGGGTTTCATAACTTAATTGATATAGAGTGTTCTGGGTATGTGTCTGAAAGCAGGATATAAAGCATTACCCTTGCTTTGGATCATTTTCTCGCGATTGTCAAAGGACAGATGGTCAGATCGTTAGGCGATATGTGTTTAAATATAAATAATGGTTTGGACGAAGAAAGTCCTTTTAACGCGGACAATTTGATCGGCGGCGTTTGTCGATGAATTTGGCGGGCACTAGAGTTTTGCGTGTTGTTTGAAGAGTGTGGGCTGAAGGTGGGGTTTGGGATCGATTCTAGAAGCGAGAGAGTGTTGTGCCAAGTCGATTTGCGAGAAAGTACTTAGATTTGAGTCGATCAGTGGAAGGCCTCGTGCAGCCAATTTCAGTTGCGATGCTTCCTCCTTCAAAATGCACGGTCCGATCTCGCTGGGCGATCCGGTCTTGTCTACGGCGTGACTGCCTCTGGCGGAGAGCAACCAGGTCCTAGGTAGGCCGCTCGTCCGTTTAGCCCATGCTTCGCTCAAAGCTACGCAGGGCACGCTTTGCCTACACTTTGTTCCGGCGAAGCGTGGTGCTCGGGGGGGATTGGATTGAACCTGGTACGGTTCAAGTCCTTCGGACTACCGCGTTGCGGCATCCCTTCTTCGCTCGGAATGGCCTCGCTTCGTCGAACTTCGTGGTGCGATCCCGTTGGGTGGCGATCCGGTCTTTTCGGCTGGCGCTCTGAGGAGATTGCTGGCTTGCCAAGCCGTTCGCGTCACGCCGTATCGAGAAGAAGGCGGAAGTCTCGCGGCTTTTGGGGTGGAAACGTTAGGTCCGCCTTCGCCTTGCGGGACTCCGGCGTGACAGCCTTCGGCTCTCGCTGCGCTGCGAGCGAAGGCTGGTGCTCAGGGGGGGACTCGAACCCCCATGCCTTGCGGCACTGCCGCCTGAAGACAGCGTGTCTACCAATTTCACCACCTGAGCGTTCCGGTTGGAAAGGGCGAAACGAAAGCCGATTCGCCAAATCCGCGCAAGCACTTTTGAATCCGGTTTATCGCACGGGGCCGTTTTAAAGCTTAGCGAATTTTTCCTCGGGGAGCGCATGCGTCTCGCATGCTCAATTGGGCGTCCCGCCCAATTGCTTCTGGGCGGAGAATAGATCGAACTTACGCGGCGCCGGCCCTACATTTCTGGCTGGGGAACCGCTTGATAAAGCAGGGGTAGGTGGTCGAACGAAAGTCTGGATGAATAGGCCAGAGGACCAAAGTCTGTCGACTTCGGCTACTTCGTGTAGGCTATCGTTTTGCATGCCCATCAACTTCCAATCGCACATTCTGCTCGCGTCTACTGGGCAACAGAAAAGGGACCGGCTCAAGCCGGTCCCTTTTCTAGTTGGTTGGTGGGAGAGTGAGTCGCTTACTTGGCGAAGCGTTTGCGAGCTGCTGCGAGGCCGAGGAACGCGAGGCCGAGCATGAGGGAAGTGGCTCCTGCGTCGGGTATCGTAGTTGTAGGACGCTTCTTGGTGGTGACGTTGAGGCGTACGGCCTTGAGATAAGTGTCCCCTTTGGAGGCATCGACTTTGAAGCTGATCTCCTTGTCGTCCTTGAGGTCGTCGATCTCCGCAGAGTCGAGGTCGAAAGTGCGGTAGTCATAGCTGGTGTTTCCGACGACGGGGTTGGCATTGCTGTGGTTGCCGTCGATTTCGGTGGGATCGTCCTTGTCGCCGTTGTCGGCGCCTTCGTAGTACTTGGTCATCAGGTCGCCGATGAAGATGTCGACGAACTCGGTGCTGCCGTCGCCGTCATCCGCGAAGAAGAAAATCATCGAAGCGCTGCTGATATAGCTGTGGGTCAGGTCGAGGGCGAGGTCCTTGAAGAGTCCGCTGAAAGAGGTGACCTCACCGCTGCCTGGGCTGGGATCGAGCTTGGCGATCGGAGCGCTCTGCGGGAACAGGAAGCTGTAGTTCATGGTCGCGCTGGCGGAGGAGGCCAGGGCGGCAATCGAAAGAGTGGCGAGAGTTGTCTTTACAAGTTTCATTGTTGTTGGGTTTGCTTTGACGATTCTTTAGCAACCTTGGTGCCAGGTACTTTACGTAGGTGGACAATGAGTCGCAAGATGCTGAAAGGGAGGAGCTTAAGAATCTTAGAAAAATTCTATCCTCTTTTCCCTGAGATCGAAAACCGTAAGCCCAACCGACGTTTTAAGGCCAAAAAGACAGTCTGCTAGCTTATGCGGGGTACTGAAATAGGCTATAGCCCTTGCGAATATACCCGGCTACGGCTTCGCCTCCTAGTCGATGCGAGATGCGAATCTGCTGTAGAGGTAGCCGATAAACGTCAGCAGGACGGCGACTGCTGCGAAGGCGATGATCCGGTACAGCGTTTCGCGGATATCGAAGATGAATAGCCTGCCCAACGGTAGTAGGAAACCGACCAGGGCAACGGCGCGGTAGGGCTTGATGCGGGTGGCGATGCCCAACGCGACTAGAGCGAGGCAGAAGATGGCCATCAGAGGCGTGTAGATCGATTCGAAGTCGAGGCCGGGATAGCTCAAGCTGGTGGCTGCGGTGGCGAAGCCCAACCCTGCCAAGAGGTATGAAAGTCCGCTCGTCGTTCCATTCTTTAGGCTGGGCGCCTTCGCGAGCCTTAGAGCGACTCCGCCGCCGATCGCCGTCAGGCTGAGCAGTGCCCCGACGCACAGAATTTGCCACGACCATGGCGAATCGGTTCCGTAGTTGATCACCTGATACACGATCGATCCAAAGCACATCAGGAACAAGGCGACCGCCGTCGCCAGCGAAATCTTGCGTTTGCCTGGAAACCAGAGGCTGAAAAACGCTGCGCCGCTGGTCAGTAGAATCGACACGCTCGCCAGCCACCCTTCGATGCGCAAAACGTTTCCAACTACGACGAGAGCCACCAGCAGATGGGCCAGCGCATTCCAACTCCCCTTGGCTTGCAGCAGTCCATAGCGTTTCGCCCAGTTCGCTTGGAAAAGCGGAAGGACCAGCAACCCGAAGTAGAGAACGAGGCTGAGCGCTCGCATGCCAAGCGGCGCGTCGAGCCACGTCTGGAAAACTAAGGCCAGCAAGATCGGGATGGGAAAGCTGTCTGCCAAGGTCTTGAGGCGTTCGCTTGGCGCGATCTGCGTGGCGATGGCGATCAACGGCCCGACCAAGGGGAACCAGAAATACGAACCGTATTCGTTCATCAGATACGCGAAGAGCGTTGCATGGGCCAGGGCGAGTGCGAGAAATTCCGGGATCAGCGAGCGTCGTCTCACCGCCTCGCCGTTCGCCTTCGCCCCGCCTAGGGCTATGAGCAGCGTCGCCCCGAAGGTCGTGGCAAAGCTGGGCAACGATTGAGGAGCCTGCCAGAAGGCGGCGTTTCCAATGACGAGCGGAACAATGCATGCGGTGGCCAGAGGCAATCTAGCTAGCTTGGGCAGGAGAGCGGGCGTGGCGAACAAGGCGGCTCCAGCTACGAAGTACATCGGAGCCTCGCTGTTGCCCAGGTTTGTCGCGGCCGTGGCCAGGCACCAGACGACCCCATTTGCTACGCCGGCCAGTCCATAGGCGACGCGCCTCAACGGACCCGCCTCCAGCCCGCCGAGCTGCCAGGAGAAGGCGATGGCTCCGAGCGCCGGCAGAGCGAGATAGAGAGCCCAGGGGAAGCCGAAGGCCTCGATTTCTCCGCTAGCGCTCAGATCGCCCAGGGCAATGTAGTTGGCAGCCAGCCACAGGGCGAAGGTGGCCGCTTCGCTCCATCGCGATCTCGAGATACGTGTCGACCAGGCCAATAGCAGGACCTCGATGGCCAGGGCGAACCAGCGCAGCTCTCCGCTGAAGTAGTTGGCCATCCAGAGAGCCGTTAGGCCGCAGCCCTTGAGGAAGAAGAGTTGGAAAAGCAAGGACCGCAGTCCTTGTCGCGAAAAGCAAGCGGCCCATCCGCCGAAGACGATAGCCAGCGTGCCGTACAGGATGACGAGATCGCCCCCGATCAGCTTCAGGTAGCTGTATCCAAGAAATCCGCACAGCGAGGTATTTGCGATTTGCAGCGTTCTCCACGCTTTCTTGGAGAACAGGCCCTTTGCTCTGCTGAAAAGGGCCAGGGCTGGCAGGCCCGATACTGCCACGGCCAGGAAGCCCAGCGCGCTGGAAAACCAGGGCGTAGTGAAGCTCTGCGAGCGAATGACGGCTAAACCGCAGAAGGTCAGGATTGGCAAGTAGACCGCCAGGCCGGAAATGACGATCAATGGCTGGAAGCGCCAGCGAGCGCCAATGACAAGCCCCGCCAGCTGTAGGGCGAAAGCCGAGAGGAGGGCGCCTTCATTGAGTCCGGCATAGGCGCTGAAGATGGTGGAGGTGAAGCCAAAGGAGCTGCCGAGCAAGGCAATGCTCCGTTGCTTGAGAACCAGGCTGATCAAGAAGATGCCTGCGACGGTGGCGAATTGGGATACGATGCCGATGATCGGATTTTCGAATACGCGGACCGGCGCTGCTGCGTAGCCTGCAACCACGCTAACGTAGAGCATGCTCAGTCCGGTGGAGAGCAGGATCGAAGCGAAGCGAGGACGTCGCTTCCAGAAGTAGACTCCGAGCCCGATGGCCAGCGTGTCGACTGCTATGAGCTGCGCGAAGCGGATGGCTGGAGTGGTGTTGCGCGAGACGTAGACGGAAAGGAAGACCACTGTCAGTACGGCCAGCAACCCTCCTAGTCGTGGCGCCCACCACTGGATCTGGCCTGCCTCTTGGCGGCCTAGGTTGGTAGGGGGAAGCAAGCCGAGGGAGCGGAGAAAATTGGGTATTGGGTTTTGGGCACGGGGTTCTGGGGGCTGGGTGTTAGGTTCTGGTTTTTGGTTGCTGCGTGTTGGGGGAGTTGGAGCTGGGGCGGGCGCTTCGGCTTTCGGGGTCGGTGGGGCGGCCGGGCCGCTTTGGACCTCGGATCCAGGATTTCGGATTTTTCTCCCCTCCAGTTCGTCGAGTCGCTTTACGATGCGGCGGCGTTCGAGCAGCAGGTAGATGCATAGCGGTAGGGGTAGACCGACGAAAGCGAGAACGAGGATGACGAGGAAGGTTTCCAGCGGGAGGCGAGTTGAGTTGAGGCTTGTGGGAGGGCTCCGCGGTACTCACGAACGCGGCTACAAAGGTTATGGCGTGGGGGCGATCTGCCAGTCGCGCGGGTGCACGACTTCGTATTCGGTTTTGAACGACTTGGATTGCTTGGGGGCAAGCGTAGTTTCCCAGCGGAAGATGCCGCTGTCCTTCTCCTCTTCCTCGATCGTGACTTCGCTTTCCTTCGGAGCGATTCGGGTGATTTCGATCTTGGCGTCCTGGGCGATGGGGAATTGGTCGACGACAATCACTCTGTGGTCCACCGGATGGTGGTTGACGAGCTTGTTGGTGTAGGTGCGGGTAAGGGTGACTGTCTTGTCGAGGAAGCCGGAATTCTTGTCCTCTTGAGCGCCCTCGATGCGCTCGACCACGATATTGGGATCGGCGCCGAGCGAGAGTTCGAGGGTCTCGGAGGGAAGGGTCTTTGTGAGATAGACTTTGGACGAAAGCTTGCCGTCGACGAAGGCAAGGGCTTGGCCGGGGAGGATGGGGAGCGGCAGATCGTTGATGGTCTCGGCTCTCAGGTAGGCCGCGAGCTGGAGCTTGGGCACGGTCTCGGTCCAGTATTCGGCGGTCAGGCTCTTGTCGGTGATGGGAATAGTAGCGCCGTCTTTCGAGCTGGGTACGGTGACGGCGCTGGGGAGGGTGACTTGGAAGGAAACGGTTGTTTGCGTGATGGCGACCTGGCGTTTCGAGGGAGCCATTTCGGCCTCCGCGTGACCTACGCTTTCCGAGAGAAGGTCCATCGAGCGCATCTGTTTTCTAGGATAGGAGCTGGCCGACTGGTAGGGCCGCAGCATCATCGGTCCCAGCTCAGGCACGTTGCCTTGGCGATTTGCTTGGTTGGTTTGCAGCGAGAGTTCGACGTCAGTCCAATCCTCGCCGGTGTTCTGCCATATTTTGGCGAAGTATCCAAAATCCAATTGCGCGTCCTTCGGATTGGCTCGCAGTTCGTATTGCGGCTGCCAGTTTGCGGCGAAGGTCTGGTAGCTGATGGCGAGTTCGATCTTCTGGGCGGAATCCAACTCGATTTCGACTTCGCCAACGAATTGGGTCTTGGCCTGAGTCTCCATGGCTTTCTGCAGTTCGCGTTGGATTTCCTCTTCGGTCTTGCTCCGTTCTCTCAGGGCGTCGTCCGCGTCTTCGATAGTCTTGCGAGCTTCCCGGCGCGTCTTTTCGACGAGAGCCCAGGTTTCCAGGCCTTGTTCGATGGTGAGCGTTTCGCCTGCGTCGGAGAGTTCGCCGAAGCGGTCGGCGAAGGATTCTCCGAGCTCCTCGACGAATTCGATACTGTCTTTGGCTAGCTTCTTGGTCTCCTCGATGGCCCGAGTCTCGCGCTGGTGTACGGCAAGCTTTTCCTTGAGGGCTTCGATTGCGAGACTGGGCTTCGGGTCTTCGGGACGAAATATCTTGGCGTTGCGGATCACGCCTTTGGCATCGCCAAGGCTGGCTTGAAAGACGGATGGGTCGACGGAGCTGGGCAGGTTTTCGAAGCGGAGAACAGACTTGCCGGCAGGCGCTTCGAGGGTTGCGACCCGAGTGACGCGAGCTCCGTCGCTAAAGAGCGCGACCGACTCGACGCGCGAGTCTGCAAGCGTCGGTTCGACGGCGGAAAGAGCGATTGGAGCAGCCGTGGCGAGAGCAATGAAGGCGAGTGGGATTTTCATATAGGGAGCGGGTTGCGGTGAATCGGGATTTTGGTTGTCGGACACTTGGTCGCGGCTAAAGCTCCGAGCTAATTTGAGCCAGACCGAGTACATCCATATACGTGGGGCCCGCGAGCACAACCTGAAGAATATCGAGGTGAAAATCCCGCGCGGCAAGCTGGTGGTGATCACTGGCGTTTCCGGTTCGGGCAAATCTTCGCTCGCTTTCGATACGCTTTACGCCGAGGGCTACCGCAAGTACATGGAGAGCTTGTCCACCCAGGCTCGCCAGGTCATGGACCAGCTCAAACGTCCGGACGTGGACTTCATCCATGGTCTCTCGCCTGTCCTGGCGATCGAGCAGCGCGGTTCGAATGCCTCTCCGCGTAGCACAGTCGCGACGGTTACGGAGATCTTGGACTACGCTCGCTTGCTTTGGGTGATCCGGGGCGAGCAGCGTTGCCCGAAGGACGGCGCCTTGATCGAACGCCAGACGCTCGACGACGCGGTTGATGAAGCCCTTCGCCTGCCTGCCCGTTCGCGACTTATGATACTCGCTCCCTATCTCGAGGCGAAGCCCGAGGTCATCCGCCAGGAGCTGCCTCGCCTGCGGCAAAAGGGTTTTCAGCGCGTTCGCATTGCTGGGGAGATCGTGGAAGTCGATGCTCCCGAAGCGGCTCTCTCCGGCCGCAAGGCCTTGCCGCTCGACATCGTGGTGGATCGCTTGGTGGTGGGCCCAGATCAACGCAGCCGGCTCGCCGATTCGCTGGAGCTTGCCTTTAGCGAAGGGCGAGACAGAGCGGTTCTTGTGTATCAGGAAAGCAAGGACGATCCCTGGAAGTCTCTGCCCTTGAGTCGCAACCTGGCCTGCACGGCATGTGGAACGGTCTACGAACCGATCACTCCGCGTCATTTTTCCTTCAATACGGCGGAAGGCTCCTGCCCGGAATGCGGCGGCTTGGGAAAGACCCGTCGCTTTCTCGACGAACTGGTGGTCCCAGATCCGAGCAAGAGCGTCAAGAAGGGCGCTCTCAAGCCGCTCCGCATCGGTGGCAAGCAGCTCATCATTCGGCACAATGCCCTTTTGCGTCAGCTCGCCGAGCAGTTGCCCTTCGACCCGACGGTTCCCTGGGAAGAGCTGCCTGAGGAAACGCGACGGCAGATCCTGCACGGCGTGCCCGACCGCGAATTCGTCTTCAAGCTGACCCGCAGAAAGACCAAGCCGGCTCCCGAGTTTTTTGGCGGCATCATTCCGCTGCTCGCCAAGGCCGCTCGCGAGACTAAGAGCGACGGCTACCGAGCTCGCCTTTCGACCTACCAGACGGAGCAAGACTGTTCCTCGTGTGGAGGACATCGTTTCAGTCCGCGGGCTGCCAACGTGTTCGTAGATGGCGTTAGCCTGCCCGAGTTTCTGGCCATGGACGTGGAAACGGCCCACGCCTTCGCCGCGAAGATCGACCGGACGGGCAGCTCCGTGTCCACCTACGGCGAAGTGGTCGATGGCATCTCCGCTCGTCTAGGCTTTCTGCGAGAAGTCGGATTGGACTACCTGACGTTGAATCGCGGATACGGTACCCTGAGTGGTGGGGAGGCCCAGCGCGTTCGCCTCGCTACCCAGCTCGGTATGAGCCTGACCGGCGTGATCTACGTGCTCGACGAGCCGAGTATTGGCTTGCACGCCAGGGACAATCTCAAGCTGATCGACACGCTCAAGGAGCTACGCGATGGTGGCAATACCGTCGTCGTAGTCGAGCACGACGAGGATACGATGCGCGCCGCCGACCACCTCATCGAAATAGGCCCGGGCGCCGGCCGCCAGGGCGGCGAGACGATCTACGAAGGGAAGCCTGGTGATTGCTTTGCGAATACAGATCGTCCTCAATCGACTGGGGCGTACTTGAGCGGGGCTGTAGTCCTGAGCAAGTCAGCGGAAACTTTGGAACCTGGCGAGCGGTGGCTGGAGATCAAGGAGGCCTCCCAGCATAACCTGCGCGCCGCGACAGCTCGTTTTCCCTACGGGCTGCTCACCTGCGTGACAGGCGTTTCCGGCTCCGGCAAGTCGACCCTCGTCAACGACATTCTAGCCAAGGCAGCCGCCCGCAAGCTGAACCGTTCGAAAGACATTCCCGGCCCGCATAAGGGAATCAGTGGTCTGGATGCCTACGAGCGGGTGGTCCGAGTCAGCCAGGAGCCGATCGGCCAAAGCCCGCGCTCGAATCCGGCGACCTACACCAAGCTTTTCGACATTCTGCGCGACCTCTACGCGAAGGTGCCGTTGTCGCGCGTGCGTGGATACAAACCTGGCCGCTTCAGCTTCAACGCCCGTGGCGGTCGCTGCGAACGATGCCAGGGCCAGGGAGTGATCAAGCTCGACATGCTCTTCATGAGCGATGCCTACGTCGAGTGCCCGAGTTGCGGTGGCCGTCGCTACAACCGGGAGACGCTGGAGGCTCGCTTTGGCGGGGCGAATATCGCGGATGCCCTAGACATGTCGGTTCGCGAGGCGATGGAGCATTTTAAGAACGTGCCCCGCGTCATGGAAAAACTGAATACGCTCGATGCTGTCGGTCTCGGTTACTTGAAGCTTGGCCAGGCGGCCAATACGCTTAGCGGCGGGGAAGCCCAGCGCCTCAAGCTTTCGCTCGAACTGTCCAAGCGAAACTCTGGCCGCAACCTCTACATTCTCGACGAGCCGACTACCGGCCTGCATTGGGCGGATATCCAAAGACTGGCCGATCTGCTCTTCCGCCTGCGAGACCATGGCAATACAGTGGTCGTGATCGAGCACCATCTGGATTTCGTGGCCCTGGCTGACTGGGTGATCGACCTCGGTCCCGGCGGCGGAACGCGTGGCGGCGAGATCGTGTATTCAGGAACTGTGGACGGCCTAGCCAAGTGCAAACGCTCGGAAACAGGCAAGGCGCTGAAGGCGAAAGCTCCGCGCCATTCTCTTTCTCGCAAGCCTGGGCGATAGCTCGCAACAGGGACTCATTGCGATAGGATCAGGTAATTGAGGCCCTCGAATTGCCTAAACGCTTTGTCGAAGGTGATGAGTCTCGCTTGCTCGACGATCGCGAATGCGCCGATCCATGCGTCGTTCCAAAGCTTTGGCGACCGCGAGCGGCGCGCGGTTAGCCTTTTCCATTTGGACTCGATATCGACCGGTTCGGGCAGGAGAGTGATTCGAGGGTCGCTCAGGATTCGCTCGTAGAGATTCCACGCCTTTTCCATGGTCACCGCGTCCTTGCCGAGAGCCTTCGGGTTCGAGGCCAATCGCAGGTACCCCTGCTGGGTCTGCCGACAGAAAGCGATCTCGTCGTTGCCGACACTATCGATCCACGCTTTCGCCGACTTGTGGCAAACGTGGGACTCGAAGCTGAGCGCAAGCCAGACGTTTATGTCAGGCAAGAGCATCTATGTCCTCCTCATCAAGGATCTCGCTGATTCTCTCGTTCGTGAGCGGGACTTTAGCCCCGGGCTTTTTGGAAGGGACCAGAGGGAACTGTACGGTTCGCTTGCTACTGGCCTCCAGGTGTTCGATGCGCTCCAGCTCGCGTGCGATGGCCGAATGCAAGAAACGTTTGAGCGTGACGCCTCTCACTGCTGCCGCGCTTTTGATCCTTCTGAAAAGGACATCCTGGATTTCTACAGTTGTACGCATAAAAACGTAAAAGCATAAAAGCATAGAAAGATCAATGCCGTTTGCCTGTGCGACTTCGGCTACCAATCAGGGGGATGCTTTTTTTCGGAACCAAGGCGATAGCGCCCCTGCTAGGAGCAGCTGCAGGGGGTGGTAGAGCATGATGGGCAGGATGATGAGACCGGGGGCCTCGAAAACCGCGAAGATGACTGCCGCCATTGGAGCTCCGGCCGCCAGCGTTTTTTGGGAAGCGCAGAAAAAGGCGGCGATGCGCTCGGCTGGGCCGCGAGTCGCGATCGGAGCGGCCAGCCAGACCAGTCCGGAAAGGGAGAGCAGATACAGCGTCGTGAAACCGAGGGCTGCCGCAAGCTCCTCGGTTTCGATCGTGCTCCAGATGCCTTGCTTGGCGCTTTCGCAGAAGGCGGCGAAAACGATGAAGACGATCAGAGCGTTGCTCAGGCGCTTGAAGAGCTTCTTGGAGGCATCCGCCCGGCTGCGTATGAGGGGTCGGACAGCTTGCCCGACCAGCAGGGGCAGAAGGACGAGCAGGGATAGTTTCAAGACGAGGCTCCCGAGCGAGGGGAAGGCATCGGTAGAGGAGGCGATGAGCAGTCCGCAGAGTAAGGGAGTTATGAATACTCCGAGGACGTTTGAAAGCGCGGTGGAAAAGAGGGCCGCCGAACTGTCTCCGTCGCTGTTGGAAGTCATGACGATAGCGGAGGAGATAGTAGTGGGTAAGATGGACAGGTAAATGAAGCCGACCTTCAGATCCGGGTGTATCCAATTGCCGGACACTGAAAGAAGCGCGAGCATGAGCAGGGGGGCTGCGACGAAGATTGCGATCTGGCAGAAGGCGTGGAGGCGGAGCCTTGTCGCGCTGCGAGCGATCTGACGTGTGGGCAGGGAGAGACCTTGGATCAGGAATATGAGGGCGACGGCGAGCTTAGTGGTAAGGCCCGTTTTCAGAGGTCCGTCTTTTGCTCCGAACTCGGGTACGAGCATGGCTGCCGCTACGGAGGCGAGCAGGGCTAGAGTGAACGACTGGCTCTTGAGGAGCGCGGCGAGGCGGGGGTTCATGTTGCGGGAGCCAAACCCATTGGAGTTCGCCAACCGAGGCGAGGCCAATTTTCGCGCCTTGGCTAGTGTCGTTTCATGCATGAAACGTAGCGCGGAGCTTTAGCCCGCGGCCGCGTCGTTTCTTATCCTCATCCTCTTCTTCATCCTCATCTTTATCCTGGGATGAGGATGATCCTGGGATGAGGATGAAGATGAGGATGAAGATGAAGATGAGGATGAAGATGAAGATGAAGATGAGGAGGGGGATGAAGATGAGGAGGGGGATGATGAGGGCAGATTGCGGACGCGGGCTAAAGCTCCGCGCTACGTTTTGCGACACGACGCTAGAGGACTTCGAGGGCGAGCAGAGTGCGGTCGTCTCGGGCGGAGTGGCCTTGGGAGAATTTGCTGACGAAGTGGAAGGCGTGGTTGGGCACGGCTTCAATGCCGTCTTGCCAGAAGCTGGCGGCGGCGGCGGTGAGTCGGTCGACTCCGAGCATTTCGCCGTCGGCGTTCTCGGCTTCGTAGAAGCCGTCCGTGAGAAAGAGGAGTCGAGAATTGGTCTGAAGCTCGATCAGGCGTTCTTCGTAGAGGTCTTCTGGATCGATGCCGAGGGGTATGCCTTCGGCTTGCAGGTTCTGGATTTCGCTTGAGCTGCCGTCGAGCAGGAGCGCGGGGCAGTGGCCGGCGCTGGCGAGCTTGAGCACCTTCTTGCCGTAGTCGAGAAAGGCGGCCTGGGCGGTGATGAACATGTTGAGGTGGCCGAGCTCTTCGTGGAACTGCTTGTTGATCTTGGAGAGTAACCAGCCAGGGGTCTCGGCGAGGTTGAGGCGAGAGCGAATGGCGGTGCGGAAGATGGTGGCGAGCAGCGCTGCGGGCACGCCCTTGCCCATCACGTCGGCGATGACCACGAGCAGTCCGGCGTCGCGGATCTCGATGGCGTCTATGTAGTCGCCGCCTACCGCCATGGCGGCTTCGCAGCGGCCGGTGACTTGGCAGTGCTTGTTGCTTGGATACGAGGAAGGTAGCAGGGAACGCTGGATCTCGGCGGCCACTTCGAGCTGGGTGTTGGAGCGTTCCTGTTCCTCTCGCTGGCTGAAGGCCTTGGCGCTGGTGTAGGCCATGCCGAGAAACTGGGCCAGGACTTTGGCCAGAGGCAGGGCCTTTTTAAATAGGTGGGTTTTTTCCTTTTGCGGGGAGTGCAGGGCGAGAACTCCGAGGCAGTCCTTCTGATAGACGATGGGACAGACGATGGCGCATCCGCTTTGTCGATACAGGGGATCGTCTTGAGCGAGAATGGAGCAGTCTTCGATGAGGGCTTCGATCTCGGTGGCGACGACGGTACAGCAGGCGGAGGCTTTGTCGGGGTGGACGACGGCCTCGCGGATGGTGAGGCTGCCGGAGCCTTCGCAGTACATGTTTTCGAAGGCGCCCTCGGGGAGAAGTTTCCAGACATTCGCCCGCTCGATCTGGACGATGCCTCGGAGGCGGGTCACTCCTTCGGCGATGATCTGCTCGATGGCGGGTAGGTTAGCCATGTCTTTGGCGAAGCCTTGCACGATCTCCTGTTCGGCGTAGGAGGCGTTGAGGTCGTTGGTCAGCGTCTGGAGGAGGGCGTAGGTTTCCTCGAGCTTCTCGATGGCGTCGGACGGGAGATGGGTGGCGATTTTCAGGCTGACCTTCTGGCCGTAGGCGGTGGGTTCGCGACGGTGGGAGTCGGCGATGGAGTCGATGATGAAGTTGCCGCGACCGGATTCGGCTAGGGGGTTGGCGGGAAGGGCATGGTCGTGGGCGGGTTCGCGATAGACTCCCGGGTCCTCGACCTCGATCAGCAGATTGTCTTCGAGCCACCTCCAGCTGGCTTTGACGATCTTGGAGGGGTCTTCGCCGCAGCCGTGCTCCACTGCGTTGTTGAGACATTCGCAGAAGGCGAGGTCGATCTGCGGCCAGAGCGTCTCGTCGAGGCACTTGCCTTGGCAAAAGGCCTTGAGCAGGGCTGAGACCTGGGCTACCTGGTCGAGACGAGCTGGAAATTCGCAATATCCAGATTCGTGATACGCTATGCCATCGGAGCTCATGCGATCGACTTGAAGGCGAGTTTCCAGATCTGGGCGCGGAGGAGCTTGCGAATGCTCTTGTCGCTGGCGAAGGCTTGGTAGGAGGCGTGTATCCACTCTGTGGGGTCGCAGGGCGAGTGGCAGTCGTGCACGTCGGAGAGGGCGAGCACGCCGGGGGTGGTGGAAATGAGGCGCCGGGAGACTTCGGCGTCGGCGGTTTCGGCCTGCCAGTCGACGGGGCGGGGCAGGATGCCAACGAGGCGCATGCGGCCCTTGACGACTTCCTTGAGCCAGTGCCAGCGGCGTATGAGGAGGCGGCCTTTGCGACCGGTCTTGAGGCGAAGGGCGCCGCCGCGGCCGTCGTGGGCCTCAAGCTCGCTCCAGTCGAGGCGTCCGAGGGCGGCGATCGGGGAGAGCAGACAGAAGAGGGCGAGGGCGGCAAGGCGTTCGCTCCAGTTGGCGCTGGAGATGGAGTCGCCGATGTCGGAGAGGATGAAGGAGTCGGCGATGGCGACGCGGCATCCGTTTCTCCCGTCGAGCAGGAGTCCGCCTTGAGCGGCGACGCCGTCTAGGGAGGTGTTGCTGCCGACCATGGTGCCGGGCAGCACGAAGGAGTTTTGCACGATGGCGTTTTGGTCGACGATGGTGTTCTCGCCAATGCAGGCGTAGGGTCCGATCTGCGCTCCGGCTCCGACTTCCCCTTTCGCTTGTATCCAAAATGGGGGTACGAGCTTGGCGCTCGGGTGAATGCTGGTGTGCGGACCGACCCATCCGCCGGAGGGGTGCTGCACCTCGATCTTGAGCGTGTAGTCCTGAAGATTGTCGAGCCACCGGCGGTTGAGGTGGAGCCAGTGCTGGAGGAGTCCGGTCTGGCCTTCGATGGGCGAGGGGAGACGATTGGCGCGAGGCAGACCGACGAGGGGTCGGGCGTCGACAGGGGCTTCTTCGTCGCTACGGATGGGGCAGACTTCGATGGGGCGCGACCAGTAGGCTCCGCGGTTGAGATAGGCGCGCAGTTCGGCGGGCCGGTCGGCGGTGTAGAGGGTGATGTGCTGGATCTCCTGGTGGACGGCTTCGTCCATCCAGTGTGCGATGAGAGGCTGGTTGCCGACGGGCCAGAGGGCGAAGGGCTTTTCGGACTGCCAGATGGCGTCGTGCTCGCTCCAGTCGGGGAGGAGGATGTGCCAGGTTCTCTTGACTTTGGCCATGGCTAGTAGGCTCCTTTGCCGAGCAGGACGGCGGGGATGGTTTTGAGCAGGAGCTTGATGTCGAGCCAGACGCTTTCGGAGCGGATGTACTGGACGTCGAGCTGGACCTGGCCTTCGAAGTCGATGTCGGCGCGGCCGGCTACTTGCCAGAAGCAGGTGAGGCCGGGCTTGGCGAGCAGGCGCATGCGTTCCTCGACTGAGTAGACGATGACTTCGCGAGGCACGCAGGGGCGGGGTCCGACGATGGACATCTCGCCTCGGAAGACATTCCAAAACTGTGGCAGTTCGTCGACGGAGTACTTGCGGATGAAGCGACCGATTCGGGTGATGCGGGGATCGTGCTTCATCTTGAAGGTCACGGAGCTGCTGCTGTGTTCGTTTTGGTTGAGGAGCTGGTCTTTGAGGGCGTCGGCGTTGACGACCATGGAGCGGAACTTCCACATGTGGAAGCGTTCGCCTCGGTAGCCTACTCTCTCTTGCTTGAAGAAAATGGGGCCGCCGTCCTCGAGCTTGATGAGCAGGGCGGTGACGGCGTAGACGGGGGTGAGAGCGAGCAGGGCGCAGCCGGAGACAACGATGTCGATGATGCGTTTCAGTCCGAGGGAGAGGACGAGTACGGCGGACCAGAGGCAGCGTTTGGTGGCGACCCGCAGTTTTAGCCGGGCTTTGCCTGCGGGCGTGGCGGCGCGCGCCCAGTAGTTTACGAGCTCCTTATCCTGTTCGTTTGTCTTGCTGTGCATGGGGGGCCAATCGTGTCTCTAGATCGGCCAGAAAGCGGGGGACAAAAGCGGTATCTTCGAGGGAGCGCCATATGAGCGAAGCGTGGTCGGCTTGGGGGCGCACGTAGCGCTCGAACATGGGATGGGCTCGGGTTTCCCAGAACTCCAGGATTCGCTCGAGCGGGTAGCCGCGTTCCTGGAGGTCTCGGCGGATGCGGCGCAGGAGGCGAATGTCGGCGGGAGCGTCAACGAAGAGAGACAGGTCGAAGAGTTTGGCGAGGCTTGGCTCGTGCAGTACGAGGAGGCCTTCGACGACTATGAGCGGCGTGGGGCGAATGGTTTGGGTTTCGGCTCGGCGGGAGAATCGGGCGAAGTCGTAGATGGGCGCTTCGATGGGATTTCCGGCGGCGAGCTGCTGGAGGTGGTTGCGCAGGAG
Source organism: Pelagicoccus sp. (assembly GCA_028284635.1). GTDB lineage: Bacteria > Verrucomicrobiota > Verrucomicrobiia > Opitutales > Opitutaceae > Pelagicoccus. The sequence goes on along the minus strand of JANQRJ010000019.1, from coordinate 20,696 downwards.
TTCGAGTTCGAGGGCGTCTGGGTGGTCGAAGTTCGTTTGAGCAGCGGCTGCGGGTGGGGTCTGGCTTTGGTCTCGATAGTAGCGATCCTGCTCGAGGTGGCTGGCGACGTTTGGTCCGAAGTGGGCGACCAGCTTTTCGGCGAGCCAGCTTTTGCCCGAGCCGCTACCGCCGGTGATGCCGATGATGAAAGGGCGTCGCATGGACGAATGTCTGTCGATTTGGGTTGGGGAACTCAAGAGCTCTTGAGCGCCGCCGTATAGAGAATGGGTGGCGTTCCGTCTTTCCTGGGACGTCGATCCTGTCTTTTTCCTAAAAATACCGCAGAAATGAGCTTAGTACTGGAAGGTCAAACGATCGCTGGAGCCTTGAAGGCCGAAGTCGGGGTGAGTCGCCTGGACGCCGCCTCGACTCGCGATTTCAAGAGGCGGGTGGACGCGATTTGGGGTGACGATGTGCAGAGCGTGGAACTGGATTTCTCCCGGGTGGAGTTCATCGACAGTTCCGGTGTCGGCGCCTTGCTGGGCGTCTATAAGCGCTTGCCGGAAGGTTCTGGCTCGGTTCGCCTGACACGCGTGAAAGCTCCTGTACAGTCCGTGATCGAGCTGCTGCGCCTGCATCGGATCTTCGAGATCGTCAGCTGATTCCTTTTGCCGGGTTCAAGGGCCGATGCGGTCGCCGGCAGATCATTGCGCCGAGGCGTTTGGAAGACTGAAACTCTTCCACCGCACCGCTTCTTTCACTTCGTCTGTATCATAGCTTTGGCAAGGTTGCCAAAGCTATCATGCAAAAGGCGGGTTGGGGAGTGACGGGAAAAGCGTTGCCCGCAGAGTGAGGGCGCGGCTTTCTGCGGCTCGTGCTTGGCGCTTGGACATCGGAATTGAAGAAGACCTTGCGTCTGGCGGGGCCGATAGTGGCGGGAAATGTGGGCCAGATCCTGATCGGGGTAGTGGACACTTTTATGATCGGGCGCGTTGGGGTGGCAGAGCTGGGGGCGTCGGCATTTGTGAACAATCTGTTGCTGGTGCCGCTGGTGACGCTGATTGGATTGTTTGCGGCTGTGACCGTGCTGGTCTCGCAGGCGCGTGGCGCGGGCGATGCGGCTGCGGTGGGTGGGCATATCGGGCATGGCTTGCTTTTGTCGCTGGTCTGCGCGGGGGGCGCGGTGTTGGTCTTGTCGATCAACGGGCTCTTCCTGGACGGCTATGGGCAGGAGGAGGCGGTGGTGGAAGCGGCTTGGGACTACTATTGGCTGATGGTTCTGTCGCTGGTGCCGGCGCTGGTGTATCAGTGCCTGAAGTGCGTTTGCGAGGGTTTGGGTTGGTCGAATCCTCCGATGGTCATCCTTTTGAGCGGGATCTGCGTGAACGCCGGACTGAATTGGCTGTTGATCTTCGGGAAGCTGGGGTTTCCGGAGCTTGGATTGGCGGGCGCTGGCTGGGCGACGTTGATTGCGCGCTGCCTGATCGCATTAGGGATGCTGGCGTTTTTGCTGAGGGCCAAGCGTCTTGAGGGCTTGCTCCCCAGGCGGTGGCTTTCGGGCTACGCTTGGAAGGGGTTTCGCTCGATCCTGAAGCTGGGAGTGCCTTCGGCGGGGCAGCATATGTTCGAGGTGGGCGCCTTTGCTGGCGCGGGGGTAATCGTGGGCTGGCTAGGCAAGGAGGCCTTGGCGGCTCATCAGGTGGCGCTGTCTTGCGCGGCGATGGCCTTCATGGTGCCGCTGGGGGTGTCGATCGCTTGTGGGATTCGCGTTGGAGCGGCGTTCGGTTCGGGGGATTTCTTCCAGATTCGGTTGGTCTATCTGTCTACTTTGGGCTTCACGGTTTTCCAGACGGTGTTGGCGGCGGCTTTTTTCCTGTTTTTCGGATCTTGGCTGGCGGGATTCTTCGTGGAGGACGAGCTGGTTGTGGAGCTGGCGGCGGCTATCTTCGTGGTGGTTGGCTTGTTCCAGATTTTCGATGGGGTCCAGGTGGCGTGCATGGGGGCGCTGCGGGGCATGTCGGATGTGAACGTACCGGTGCTGGTGAGTTTCCTGTCTTACTGGGCTTTGGCTTTGCCGTTGGGCTATGTGCTTGGCTTTTGGGCAGGGCTGGGACCGGTGGGGGTTTGGATTGGTTTGGCGGTGGGTTTGGCGTTCGCTTCCGCATGCTTGCTTCGCCGTCTGGTTCGCCTGGCGCGACAGGGCAGGGGTGAATAGGAGGACTTGGGTGAGTATATCGACTTAGCGTTTTCGCGCTTTTAGTAGAGGAATAGTGTTCCCTGGAGATTAAGTAGTGGACGTGCGTGCCGATTGCATGAACGAGTCCACGGTTGGTGGACGTGAATTTTCGGTAATTGAAACGCTGCACCTTAAGATTTTGGAGTACCGCTACTTATAGCCCATGAGCTCGTCGCAAGCTTTTGAAGACGCCTTCCACAAGTCTGCGAAGGCTCAGTTGATTGTTATTGGCGGTCGCATTGATGCGGCGAACCGGGCGGCTGGCTGCCTGCTTATCGCGTCAGCGGATCACTCGGCTTTGGTGGACTCTCCGCTAGAGGCTCATTTTTCGGATCTGGAGAAGATCCCGGATATGTCGAAGGGATCGGTGGTTTTGCGGCTGGTCAACAGCGGCGAGAAAGCTCCGGTGGCCTGCAATGTGGTGTTCAACCGGCTGAGCGAGGCGTGCAGCCTTTGGGAGCTGGAACCGGTCTGGGCGGAGCAGTTGGACGAAAGCGATTCGCTGGCCTGGATGAGGCATGCCCTGGACTCGGCGACGGAGGGGGTCGTTTGCTTGCAGCGCGTCTCCAACGTGGAGCGCGGCTTCGACTTCGTGGTGCGTTTCGCGAATCAGACTTCTCGTTCCTTTTTCCTTTCCAACGGGCTTTCGATAGAGGGTAGGCGCCTGCGCAACGTTTTCAGTTTTTTCGATCAGCTCGATCTCGATGCTCGTTTCGAAGAGATTGGGGAGAACGGCTCTTTGACCTTTCGCAAGGAGGTGCGTTACTTGGAGGGCAGCGAGGCTACTCTAGCTGTGCGCCTGACCCGCTCGGGAGAAGAAAACTACGTGCTTTGCTTCCGCGATGTGACGGAGGAGTGCCGCATCCAGAGCAAGCTGGAGAAGAGCGCCAACGATTTGGATCGCCTCAGCTCGGAGATTCCCGGCGTCTATTTCCACCTTCATATCAGCGACGAGGGCGAGCCTTCCTTCCCTTACATCAGTGGCAAGGTGGCTGGTCTGCTAGGGGTGGAGGCCGAGGAGGTCATGCGGGATCCTTCCAAGGCGATGGGTTGCGTTTGCGTCGAGGATCTGGAGCGCGTCTACGAGATGCTTGCCGTGTCTTGTCGCAATCTGAATCCCATCTATCTCGAGTATCGTGTCGAAGCGTCGGACGGCCGTCGGAAGTGGGTTTCCATGAAGGCGATTCCGGAGCGTCGCAATGACCAGCAGATTCTCTGGTACGGAATTTTCGAGGACGTGAGCTTGCGCAAGGAGTCCGAGGAACGTTTGCGCATGGTTTCGGCCGCTGTCGAGGCGTCGAGCGACTTCGTCCTCATGGCGGACAAGAACGGCCAGGCGGTCTATCACAACAATTCCTTCTCCAGCATTGTCGGCTACGAGACAGTCGACCAGGTAAACGAGAGTGGCGGCATCTCTTCGCTTTTCCACGACAGGCGCGTCTTCGACAAGATTCTTCAGGAGACACTCGAGTACGGATACTGGCAAGGCGACGTGCAGGCGAACACCCGTTCCAACCGCATACTTGATATCTATTTCCGCTCCGTTTCGGTCGAGGACGACAAGGGTCGCGTTTCGGCCATCGTGATTACCGGCACCGACATCACTCACAACAAGCGTCGGCAGAATCTCCTCAAGCGCTACAATTCCGTGCTCAAGGCCCAGAGCGAAGCGGCCACTGACGGCATCCTCGTGGTCAACGAACGGGGCATTGTATCCAATTTCAACACACGTTTCTGCAAGATCTGGAGTCTCCCTTCGAGCACTATGGATGTGGGCCGTCCGGACAAGATCTGGCGGGCGGCCGCCGCGCAGCTCGATGACTCGGAAGCCTTTTTCGAGAGGACTATGAAGATCTCCGTCGACGAGACTGAGACCTTCAAGGATGTACTCGAATTCACCGATGGTCGCACCTTCGAGCGCAGTTCGATCCCTATCTCTTCGCCGATGGGCGAGTCCTACGGTCGAGTCTGGTTCTTCCATGAGATCACCGAGCAGAAGCGTTCCGAGGAACGCTTGCTCGCCACCATGCGCGAAGCTGAGGAGGCCAACAAGGCGAAGGGCTACTTCCTCGCGAATATGTCTCACGAAATCCGCACTCCGATGAATGGCATCATCGGCATGACCGGTCTGCTCATGGAGACTCCTCTCGAGGGCGAGCAACAGGACTACGTGGACACCATTCGAGCCAGTAGCGAAGCCCTGCTGGTAGTCATCAACGACATTCTCGACTTTTCCAAGATCGAGTCCGGCAAGCTTGAAATCGAGAGCATTATGTTCGACCTGCGGGACTGCATCGAGGAAGCCATCGATACCCTCGCCATCCAGGCTGCGGAAAAGGGCTTGGACATGTCCTATGTTTTTGGAGACGAAGTCCCCAGCTCCCTGCTGGGAGACCCCACTCGTCTGCGACAGGTCATCGTCAACCTTCTCGGCAATGCGGTCAAATTCACCGAAAAGGGCGGTGTCTCTGTTCGCGTCGACCCCTTCCACTTGAAGGACGAGGACGTGATCCTGCACTTCAAGATAAGGGACACGGGCATAGGCATCCCGGAGGACCGTATCGACCGTCTCTTCGGGTCCTTCAGCCAGGTGGACGCTTCCACGACGCGCAAGTATGGCGGCACCGGTCTCGGACTGGCCATCAGCAAGAACCTAGCCGAACTCATGGGGGGTTCCATGTGGGTGGAAAGCGAGATGGGCAAAGGCTCCACGTTCCACTTCACGGTCTCGTTCCGTAAGGCCGCCTTCGACTTCGACCTATCCGGCTCCGCCCTGCCAAATCCTCTAATCGATCTCCGAGCTGCTGTGGTTGGCCACGATGATTTCAGTCACGAAGCCCTTCTCAGCCAGCTCGCCTCTCTTGGCCTTCACGCCGAGCCCGTTTCCAACCTCGACGACATAGACAGGTTTCTCGTCGGCGAGAAAAAGGCGGATATCGTCTTTGTCGATACCATGGCCCAAGGCGGAAACAGCGCTGCGGTCATCAAAAGCATGCGCGGCGTGGCCGGCTGCGAGAAGCTTCCTGTCGTTTTCACGGGCAGGCTCGGTTCCATCCAGTTAGGCGATCAGGCCGACGAACGAACGCTCACCCTGCTCAAGCCCTTTAAGCTCGCCTCCGTAAGGACCCGCGTGATGGAGGCTACTGGCCGTCTTGCTCCTCGGGTCAAGAAAGTCGCTTCCGCCAGCGTTCTTTTGGGCGAGCAAATGCCGCTCAGCATTCTCTTGGCAGAGGACAACGTGGTCAACCAGAAGGTCGCCAAACGCCTCTTCAAGAAGTTGGGCTACAAGATCGATGTCGCTCCCAACGGAGTAGAAGCGGTCAACGCAGTCGCTGAGCATTCCTACGATCTCGTCTTCATGGACATCCAGATGCCCGAGATGGATGGACTCGAAGCTACCCGGGCCATCATCGATCGCTGGGGCGAAGAGCGTCCCCGTATAATCGCCCTCACAGCCAACGCCATGCGTGAGGATCGGGAAAACTGCTTTGCGGTCGGCATGGACGGCTACCTTACCAAGCCCTTCAAGCCCGAGGATCTGAAGGAGATTGTCACAAAGACCTACCGTCATCTCCACGAAGAAAGTCAGGAAAAGGCGGTCGAACCCGAAGCCTAACCCTCTTCACTTCACCCGCATCTTCATCTTCTTCTACTTCTTCATCTTCTTCTTTGTCCCATCATAGAAGCAGAAGCAGATGAAGAAGATGATGAAGAAGTAGAAGAAGATGAAGATGATTAGGTTGTGAGGCGGCCCTGCTTAGGCATTCGTATCCCGCCTTTTTCCGTTGCCCTGACATGGCCATTCTCTCTCGATCTTTGCCGTTGGGCTCCCTCATCCCCCGAGTCGTCGCGAAAGACCAGGATGGAGCGTCGTTCGACTTTGCTTCGTATTGTTCCAGCGGATACGCTCTCGTGTTTTTCTTTCCCCGGGCCGAAACCCCCGGCTGCACTGCGCAGGCTTGCAGTCTCCGCGATGCATTCGAGGATCTCCAGGACCAGGAGGTCAAAGTCGTCGGCGTCAGTCAGGATAGCGTTGGGCGGCAAAAGGACTTCCAGCGGAACCGCAACCTTCCTTTTCCGCTCGTCTCTGATCCCGAAAAAGCGGTCATCGCCGCATTTGGCGTGCCTTCGCTTTTCGGCCTGACCAAACGCCAGGCCTACCTCTTTCGCGACGGAGTCCTCGTCTGGAAGGACTCCAGCGCCGCTACCCATCGGCAAGCTGCCGATATTCTAGCGTTCCTGCGAGACGAGAAGAAGGGATAGCGCCTTTGCAAAATGCGCTGCTGGTCCCACCGGGGCACGCAAACGAAACTTCAACCTCACCTTCGTTTGAAAAGCGTAATATAAGGTTCGAAGAGAAAGAGACGGTCGTGTTTCGCTCCAGATAGTCGGAGAGATAGGGCGTTGGCTTTTTCAAGATGCCTTGGCCTAGCGAGTTAGGGCGGAACCTTTTTCTAGTGCCGGTGGGCGTTGGCGTTTTGGGCGGGTTGGAAGATGGCGGCGGTTTCCTGGTAGGGGATCTTGGCTCGGTCGAGCATTTGGCGGACGGCGGGATCGTCTTCGGCGAGGATTGCTTGGGGCTCGAAGGCTGCGGGGAAGTGCATGTTGCCGACCATCCAGCCGTAGAGAGCGGCTTGCTGGGAGTTCCGTATCGGGATTTCGAGTACGGTCTCGGGTCTCTGCTCTATAAGATAGACAGCCTTGTCGGTCTCATGAAAAGGCGTGTGGTGGGAAAATGGATGCGGGAGATCGAAGCCGAATTCCGCCCCGTCGCTCGCGGTCGCTCGAAAGCGTCGCTTGGCGAGCGTGCGTCGATCGATGGGCAGAGGGATCCGGGACTTGTCGGCGGGGACGTTGTGGAGGTGGCTGGTGACGTGGATCAATGGAAAATGGTGAGTGGTGAAGAAGTGGCTCACGGGTTTCCGATCTTCATCTTCTTCTGCTTCTTCATCTCCCTCCAAAAGCATTGCTAGAAAGAAGCAGAAGAAGAAGTAGAAGCAGAAGAAGGTTTTTTGGTTAGAAAAGAAAGTAACGTTGAGCGAGGGGTACTTCTTTTGCTGGCTCGCAGGTGAGGTATTCGCCGTCGGCGGTGACTTTGTAGGTCTCGGGATCGACTTCGATCTTGGGGGTGGCTTCGTTGTGCAGCAGGTCCTTCTTGCTGATGTTTCGGGTGTTTTTCACGGCGACGAGCCGCTTCTTGAGATGGAGGGAGTTGTTGTGCGCCTCCTTTAGAAATTCCTGGCTGACGAAGGTGCAGGAGGTGTTGTACTTGGCCTTGCCGTGGGCGGCGAACTGGGGGCGGTAGAAAGTGGGCTGAGGCGTGGGAATGGAGGCGTTTGGATCGCCCATGTTAGCCAAGGCGATCATGCCGCCCTTGAGGACGAGCTCTGGCTTGGCTCCGAAGAAGGCGGGTTTCCAGACCACGAGGTCCGCGAGTTTGCCGACCTCGATGGAACCGACTTCGTGCGCGGCGCCGCAGGCGATAGCCGGATTGAGGGTGTATTTGGCGATGTAGCGCAGGGCGCGAAAGTTGTCTGCGGCGGGATGCGTATCCGATTTCAGCTTGCCGCGTTGGACCTTCATCTTGTGGGCGGTCTGCCAGGTGCGGGAGATGACTTCGCCCACTCGGCCCATGGCTTGGGAGTCGCTGGACATTATGGAGAAGGCCCCTAGGTCGTGTAGGATGTCTTCTGCTGCGATGGTCTGGGGACGGATGCGGGATTCGGCGAAGGCGACGTCTTCGGGGATCCTGGAGTCGAGATGGTGGCAGACCATGAGCATATCGAGATGCTCGTCGATGGTATTCACCGTGTAAGGACGGGTGGGATTGGTGGAAGAGGGCAGGACGTTGAGTTCGCCGCAGACCTTGATGATGTCCGGGGCATGGCCGCCACCGGCGCCTTCGGAGTGAAAGGTGTGGATGACACGGCCCTTGAAGGCGGCAATGGTGTCTTCCACGAAACCGGACTCGTTGAGCGTGTCGGTGTGGATGGCGACCTGCACGTCCATCTCGTCGGCCACCGCGAGGCAGGTGTCTATGGCAGCTGGAGTGGTGCCCCAGTCTTCGTGCAGCTTGAGACCCATAGCGCCGGCTGCGACTTGCTCGCGTAGGGCCTCGGGGTTGGAGGAGTTGCCCTTGCCCATAAAGCCGAGGTTCATGGGGTACTCTTCTGCTGCTTCCAGCATGCGAGAAATGTTCCAAGCTCCTGGGGTGCAGGTCGTGGCGTTGGTGCCGGTGGCCGGGCCGGTGCCGCCGCCGGTCATGGAGGTGATGCCGCTGGCTAGGGCTTCGTCAATCTGCTGCGGGCAGATGAAATGGATGTGGGAGTCGAAGCCTCCGGCGGTAACGATGTGGCCCTCGCCAGCTATTACTTCAGTGGCGGCGCCGACCGTCATGGATTTGTCGATACCGTCTTGGATGAGAGGGTTGCCGGCGTGGCTGATGCCGACGATGCGCCCATGCTTGACGCCGATATCGGCTTTGATGACGCCTTGCGTGGCGTCGATGATGGTGGCATTGGTGACGACGAGGTCGAGGCAGTCTGCGTCGAGAGCCTTGGGAGATTGGCCCATGCCGTCGCGGATGACCTTGCCCCCGCCAAATTTGACTTCGTTTCCGTAGCCTCCGTTTTCAGCGATGAGGTCTCGCTCGACTTCGACGAAGAGCTCGGTGTCGCCGAGACGGACTTTGTCGCCGACCGTGGGGCCGAACATTTCTGCGTATTGGCGGCGGGAGATGCGCATGGAGTGAAGAGTTAAAAGTTAGGAGTGAAGAATGGGGAGAGAGGATGGCTGAGGGGGGGGACTTAGAGTGAGTGGAGTTTTTCGAAACTCTTAACTCTTCGTTTTTCACTTAATCAAGCTGACCTTCGGTTAGCCTGTTGAGGCCGTAGACTTCGCGGGCGCCGGCGAGGGCGACTAGATTGACTTGTTTGGTATCGCCGGGCTCGAAGCGCACGGCGGTGCCGGCGGGGATGTCCAAGCGAAAGCCGCGGGCGGCTGAACGGTCGAAGGCGAGCTCGCTATTGGTTTCGAAGAAGTGGAAGTGACTGCCGACCTGGATGGGGCGGTCTCCGGTATTGCTGACCTCGAGAGTGACGGTGGCGAGGTCGGCGTTGGCTTCGATCGGACTGGCGTTGGCCTTGGTTAAGAGTTCTCCGGGGATCATTGGAATGGTGAATGGTGAGTGGTGAATTGGTTCTCATCTTCATCTGCTTCTGCTTCTTCATCTTCTTCTTTTCAGGTCTCAGTTGGGAAGGGGATGAAGAAGTAGAAGTAGAAGCAGATGAAGATTAGGGTTGGATGGGGTTGTGTACGGTGACGAGTTTGGTGCCGTCGGGGAATGTGGCCTCGACTTGGACTTCGTGAATCATCTCGGCGACGCCTTCCATGACATCGTCTCGTTTGAGTAGAGTGGTTCCATAGGCCATGAGCTCGGCCACGGACTTGCCGTCGCGGGCGCCTTCGAAGATCTCGTATGTAATAATGGATACGGCTTCGGGATGGTTGAGCTTCAGGCCGCGGGCTTGGCGGCGTCGAGCCAGATCTGCGGCGACCACGACCATGAGCTTTTCTCGTTCGCGGGGAGTGAGGTGCATGGGGAGAAAGTGATGAGTTAAGAGTTAAGAGTGAAGAGTGAAAAGCGGGGAGAGAAGCGATCAGCACGTATTGGACCACCAAGCGGCGAATTGGCGCATGTTCAATTTTAATCATTTTCCGCCCAGCGATGCGGATCATTCATGAAAATGGGCGAATTTCGACCGGGCGACCGATTTGGCCTATCAGTTGCTCTTGTGGTTCATTTCCTAGAAAGGCGAACCGCTTTCGCCCAAGCGCGAACGAAACCAATACTGTAAACCTAATCCCACTAGCTATGAAATTCCTCACCAAACTTACTCTGGGAGCGGCCTGCGCCGCTTCTTTGTTTTCGGCCTGCTTGAAGGCCGAGGAGACAGTCAAGGTCGGCGTGCTGCACTCCTTGAGTGGCACGATGGCCATCAGCGAGACCTCGCTGCGCGACATCCTGCTTTTCACCTTCGACGAGATCAACGCCAGCGGCGGCGTGATGGGCAAGATGATCGAGCCCGTAGTCGTAGACGGAGCTTCCGACTGGCCGACCTTTGCCGAAAAGGCCGAGCAGCTTCTTGCTCAGGACGAGGTCGCTGTGACGTTCGGCTGCTGGACTTCGGTGAGCCGCAAGTTCGTGCTTCCGGTCTATGAGAAGTACAACGGTCTTCTCTTCTATCCGGTGCAGTACGAGGGAGAGGAGATGTCTCCAAATATCTTCTACACGGCTGAAGCGGTCAATCAGCAGGCAATTCCCGCAGTGGACTACCTGCTGGAGGAGGGCTACAAGAAGTTCTACTTGATTGGCACGGACTACGTGTATCCACAGACGACTAACCTGGTCCTCTTCGAGTACCTGCAGTCGAAGGGCATCCCGATCGAGAATATCGGTGGCGGCCTCCGCAGAGACGCGAACGGCGAGGTCATTTCCGCCGGCAAGTACACGCCCTTCAGTCACACCGACTACCAGCAGATCGTGGCCGAGATCAAGGCCTTCGCAGCCTCCGGCGACGCTGCGGTGATCAATACGATCAACGGCGACTCCAATGTCTCCTTCTTCAAGGAAATCGCCGCCTCTGGGCTCACGGCCGACGATTGTCCGATCGTTTCGTATTCGCTTTCCGAGGACGAATTTCGTAGCCTGCCGACCAAGGATTTGGTTGGCCATCTCGGTTGCTGGACCTACTTCATGTCTCTGGATACGCCGGCCAACAAGAAGTTCGTCGCCAACTTTCAGGAGTGGCTGAAAACAGCTCCATCCGGCGTTCAGCGCGAAGGTCGCGTGACGTGTTCCCCGATGGTTCTCTCCTACAACGGCGTCTATCTCTGGAAGGCTGCTGTCGAGAAGGCGGGCACGTTCGATCCTCCAGCGGTGATCGAGGCCCTCAAGAGCGGCATTTCCTTCGATGGTCCCGGCGGCACGGTTACGACTCAGGAGAATCACCATCTCACCAAGAACGTGTACATAGGCGAGACGCTTGAAGATGGCCAATTCGAGGTCCTCGAGTCGTTCGAAAACGTCTATGGCGAGCCCTTCCTAAAGGGCACTTTCCTGAAGCAGTAATCGCGAAGCGGATACGCTTGAATTTCGATCGCCTGGCGCGCGACCCCGCTTAGCGCCAGGCGATTTTTACACAGTCGGCTACCTACTCCCTCTCTATTCCATCATGAAGAAGATCCTTCTTTCGTTTGGGATGCTTGCCGTCGCGGCCTTCTCAAGCGCCCAGCAGGATGCGACCCGCGAAGTCCTCGAGCGTCTCGCCCTGGCGGCTCGCGCCGAGCAGGCGGGGTTGCTGGAGGAGCTTGCCGCTCTGGGGGATCCCTACATCAAGGACTTCGTTGGAGCCTGGCGCACGGGGGAGGTTTTTTCCTACGAGGTTTCGGAGGACGAGACCATCGCGTTGCGACGCGTATCCGAGCGATACATACGAGTCGCGACTGGGGAGTCTTTTGAAGTTGCAGACGAAGAAGACGAGCGGCTGAAGAAGATCCGACCTTCGCGCAAGCTTCGCCGCGCTCTCAAGACGATCACGGATACGATAGATCTCTCGTCGCCGGACGCGAAGACGCGAATCGAAGCGGCCTTGAAGCTGGGGTTGAGTCAGAATACGGATTACCTTGAGGTCCTGCGAAAGAAGCTGGAGATCGAGGAGGACGCGAAGGTTCGGCTCAAGTTGGAGGAAGCGATCAATATTAGCCTGCTCGCCAATGCGCCTGACGACGCGGCTTTGTCGGCAGCGATCGAAAGGCTTGGCGAGCTGAAGTCGCTCCCCGCTCGTGACGGGATTGCCGGTATTCAGGATAGGGCTGCAGAGGCAGGTGACGAGGCTCTGGTCGAGACTTGCGCTTCGGCCATCGAGAAGATCGATGCTGCTCGAAGGACTATCGAACGGTGGGGCAATCTGGTACGTGGCCTGAGTACCGGATCGGTCTTGCTTATCGTGGCGTTCGGTCTGGCCATCACCTTTGGCTTGATGGGCATCATCAATATGGCTCACGGCGAATTCATAGCGATCGGAGGGTATACGTGCTTCGTTGTGCAGAATCTGTTCGCGGATGCATTTGGGGTACAGTCGGCGGCATACCAGTGGTTTTTCTGGACGTCTCTGCCGGTAGCTTTTCTGGTGGCAGGAGCTGTTGGCTTCGGTCTGGAGAAGGGGATGTTTCGCTTTCTCTACAAGCGCCCGCTGGAGTCGCTGCTGGCGACCTGGGGACTTTCGATGATCATGCAGCAGTTGTTTCGGCTGAAGTTCGGCGCGGCGAACGTGCAGGTGAATACGCCGGACGCTTTGATCGGGAGCTTGGAGGTGGGTGGCGTCGCTTTGAGCTACACGCGGATTTTCGTGATCGCCTTTGCTGGAGTAGTCGTATTGATGACATGGATACTGTTGTCTAAGACGAACTTGGGCTTGTATATCCGCTCGGTGATGCAGAACCGAAACATGGCCTCGAGTCTTGGGATCCCGGTCAGTCGCGTGAATTCCTTGACCTTCGCCTTTGGCTGCGGGTTGGCGGCTCTGGCTGGAGCCGCTCTCTCGCAAATCGGCAATGTGGGTCCGACGATGGGCCAGGCCTACATCGTCGACAGCTTCATGGTTGTGGTCGTGGGCGGGGTCGGAAATCTGCTGGGAGCCGGTCTTTCGGCCCTGGGAATCGGGACGGTGGACCAGTTTCTCCAGCCTTATTGGGGGCCGGTGATGGGAAAGATCATCGTGTACTTCGCTATCATACTCTTCCTCCAATGGAAGCCGGGAGGACTGTTCCCGACCAAGTCGAGGAGCATGGATGACTAGAAAGGCGGCAGATGGATCGCTTGACGTAGCGCGGATCTTCAGTCCGCGACCGCGTTGCAGGATCTATTCTCCGCGCTACGCTTTTTCGACTGCGAATATCGTATGAAAATATTCGATACAAGGATCGAGTTTTTCGGATTCATCGCTGCCGCTTGCGTCTTGCTGCTCGTCTTGCCTTCGATGAATGCGTTTTTTCCGGAGGGGAGCGCCTTGCATGTGTCGTCGTTCCAGATCTCGCTTTGGGGCAAGTACGTGACCTATGCGGTGCTGGCGATGAGCTTGAATGCGCTTTGGGGATACACGGGACTGCTTTGCCTTTGCCAGAGCCTGTTCTTCGCTTTGGGCGCGTATGCGTTTGGCATGTATCTGGTGCTCCATATCGGGGTGGACGAGGTGTACAACACGCCGCTACCGGTTTTCATGGACTTCCAGGGTTATACGGAGCTGCCCTGGTACTGGGCGCCGTTCGAATGGGGGCCGTTTGCCGTATTGGCCGCCGTCGCGATTCCGGGTTTGGTGGCCTTCGCTTTCGGGGCGCTGGTCTTCCGTTCGCGGATCAAGGGCGTCTATTTTTCGATCATCACCCAGGCTCTGACCTACGCTCTGATGCTTTTGTTTTTCAAGAACAACTTGGAGCTGTTCGGCCAGTCCTACATCCTGTTTGGCGGGAACAATGGCTTGAACGATTTCAAGGAGATCTTCGGGGCCGACGTGAATTCGGCGGCGACGCAGCGGTGGCTGTTCGTCGCCAGCGTTGTCCTGATGCTGCTTGTCTACCTGCTGATCGCCTGGGTGCTGAAGACCAAGTTTGGCAAGGTGCAGCAGGCGATTCGCGACAGCGAAAACCGGATACGCTTTTCCGGGTATTCGACCACTGCATACAAGCTTCTGATATTCACGGTCTGCGCGATGATCGCTGGGGCGGCGGGCGCCTTGTACGTGCCGCAGGTGGGGGGCATCAATGCGAACGAGATGACGCCGGCCAAGTCGCTGGACGTTGTGGTCTGGGTGGCCTTTGGCGGTCGTGGTACGAAGTTCGGGCCGATTTTAGGAGCAGTCGTGGTAAGCATGCTCAAGAGCTACTTCCTGCGGGCGGCTCCTGATTCGTGGCTGATCATTCTGGGAGCGATCTTCATCTTCACTGTGCTGTTCATGCCGAATGGACTGGTTGGCTTGCCCAAACAGCTGAAACCTCTCTGGAAGCGTATCCGGAATTCAAGTGCGCCGGGAGGGGAGAGCCCTGCGACTTCGGGATCCTGACGTGAAGTGAAAATGAAGATAACCCGAAAAACCGTCTATTGTCCGATTTGCCAGGTAGGGACCGATCGTCCCGCCGGCCGCGGGAGCCGTGGAGCATGGATCCTGCAGCGCGGCCCGCTCGGCGATCGGGCCCTACCTCAAAGCGAGTTCCTAACCCTGGTTCGCTGATGGCGCGCATTCCGGCAGAAAAGCATACGCCGCTGGTTTTGAGCGTGGAGGGGGTGGACAAGTCCTTTGACGGCTTCAAGGCGATAGACGACCTGAACTTCTATCTCAGCGACGGCGAACTACGTACGGTGATCGGGCCGAACGGGGCGGGAAAGAGCACGTTTATGGATCTGGTCACGGCGCGGACTAAGCCGGACAACGGCAAGATTCTGTTCCATCGTGACGATGGAGAGGACATCGACTTGACCAGGGTGCGAGAGCATCATGTGAGCCAGCTTGGCATAGGGCGGAAGTTCCAGAATCCGACGGTCTACAAGTCGCATACGGTGTACGATAACTTGAAGCTCTCGTTGAGCGGGAAGCGCGGCTTGTTGCACGCGCTTTTCTACCGCGAGTCGCCTTCGGATCGGGACAAGATCTTCAGCGTGATGGAGACCATACGGCTGGCGAAGCATGCGGACGTGATTGCGGGAGCGCTGTCCCACGGCCAGAAGCAGTGGCTGGAGATCGGGATGCTGCTGGCTCAGGATCCGAAGATCATGCTGGTGGACGAGCCGGCGGCGGGCATGAGCGACGAGGAGACGGAGCGTACGGGAGAGCTCCTGCTCAGTCTGGAGGGAAAGCACAGCCTAATTGTGATCGAGCACGACATGGAGTTCGTGCGGCAGATCGCTCGTAGGGTGACTGTGCTGCATCAGGGGCACGTTCTGAAGGAGGGGAGCTTCGATTTCGTGAAGAGCGACCCGAGAGTGATCGAGGTCTATTTGGGGAGACAGGCTCGCAAGCACTAGTGAATTCGAAAAATGGATACAGAAGCTGAGGTTGCGAACGAGAAGACTGTTGAGGAGGGGACGGCTTTGCTTTCCGTGCGGGATCTCTACGCAGGCTACGACGAGTCGACGATTTTGAAGGGGGTGTCGATCGACGTTCCCGAGAAGAAGGCCTTGGCCTTGCTTGGCCGAAATGGGGTGGGCAAGACGACGCTTCTGAATACGATAATGGGGCTGGTGACTGCCAGCTCCGGCTCGATCCAGTTTGCCGGGCAGGAGATCTGTCGGATGGCTCCGGACAAGCGGGCGCGCTTGGGAATTGGATACGTGCCGCAGGGTCGCGACATTTTTCCGGGTCTGACGGTGTGGGAGAACCTGAACGTGAGCTTGCGGGTTTCGAACGCCGGTGGCGAGGCGGAGTCTCGCTTGGAGTCGGTCTACGAGCTGTTTCCGGTCCTGAAGGAGATGCTCAAGCGCAAGGGTGGCGTGCTGAGCGGCGGCCAGCAGCAGCAACTGGCGATCGCCCGGGCTTTGCTGCTCAAGCCGAAGCTGCTGATCCTGGACGAACCGACGGAGGGCATCCAGCCGTCGATCATCGACCAGATCGAGGACGCGATCTACGCGATTGGAAAGAAGGGGGAGATGAGCGTGATTTTGGTGGAGCAGTATATCGATTTTGCCCGCAACGCTTGCGACGCGTTTTGCATCCTGGAGCGCGGCGCGGTGGTGCAGCAGGGCGGTATCGAGCTGCTGGACGACGAGCTGGTGGAGCGGTACCTGACTGTTTAGGCGCCTGGAGGGTGCCGAGCTGTTAGGGGTTTAGGCTGTCCTTCGACGCGCTGCGCTCGCTCAGGATCCTGCGGATAGGTTTTTAGGGCGAATCTCTTAGGCGGGTTGAATAAGCCCGGTTTTTTAGTGTAGCCGCGTTCGTGAGAACGCGGAACATAGTCACTCCCGCGTTCTTACGAATGCGGCTACAGGTCCGTAGCTGTTGATGGACTTTTTCAACACGCGCTCAGGTATCGCCTCCGACTCCGTCCATGAAGTTGCCGATTCGCTCGTAGGGGAGCTTGAGTCCGGCTGAGCTGGCGGCTTGGAAGGCTAGGTTGCGTACGCCTTTGCCGATGCCGACGAGCTTGTCGCGGTGGGCTTTTACGCTGCGTTGGAATTCCTGGGTGGCGGCTTGGATGGCCTCGGCGGTGAGGCGGTCGTTTTCCCTGAGTTCGTCGATGTGGGCCGATATGCTGTCGATGGCCGCGAGCGTGGACTTGGTCTCCTCTCGGATGAAGGCTTCCACTTCCTGCTCGATGCTTTGCTTGAGCTCCTCGGAGAAGGCGTCGACTTTGGCGTCGATCTTGGCGTCGATGATCTCCCGCTGATTTCGGATGACCTCCCGAGCGGGCTTCGGGACGTAGGGCATTAGCAGGTCGTAGTATTCGTCGCTGAGAGCCATGGCGTATTAGTTGGTTGCGAGGAGGTCGTTGATTTCCTGGTTGATCTTGGTGGTGAGATCGGTGGCGGCGGAACTGGCCTTTTCGGTCAGCTGGTTGAGCTCGCTTTGGAGTCGGGTGGCGGCCTCGGTCTTGAGCTTTTCGAGGGCGTTTTCGAAGACGAGGGTGGGATTGCGGAGCTTTCCGAGGAGCCCTTCGAGAACCAGATCCTTGTCGGAGGGACTTGAGAAGAAGGTGTTGAGGCTTTGGTAGGCGTCTTTGAAGGCCTGGTCCGAGAGGCTGGGATTGGCGAGGGCGATTTGAAGGCGCTTGCGGGCGTCTTGGTAGGCTTGGGCGGTGGCGTCTTCGTATTTCTGGAAAGCGGCGTCTATCGCGGCGCTTTGCTGGTCGTAGAGGGCGTCGAACTTGGCTGCGATGTCGTTGCCGAGCTCCTCGGTGTTCTTGTGCATGATAGCGAGGGTGGCGGCGAGCTGAAGGGCGAGTCCGTCTGCCTTGTCGGCGCTGCCGGGCTGGCCGCGGATGATGGCTTCCTGTTCGCTCTTGAGCTGGTCCTTCAGCGGTTTGATGGTGTTTTCGACGGCGTTTTCGAATTCCTTCACCAGTTTCTCGCGGGTCTGCTTCTCCTCGTCTCTGATGCGGCGGAAGACTTGGTTCTTGAGTTCGGCTTTCCGCTTTTCGCGACGGGCTTCGGAGAGGTCGTCGATGGTCTGGTCGTAGTCCTGGACGAGTTCGGCTAGGGCTGTTCGGTAGTTCGAGGACTGGGTCTCGTAGCCTTGGGCCATGGCGGAAACGAGGGAGAGTCCGGCGGTCTTGATTTGCCGCTTTTCGGCGGTGGCACAGCCCGAGAGGAGGGCTAGCAGGGGAATGATGCAGAAGTGAGTCAGTTTCCTCATGTCAGTAGAGAGTGGATGTCTATTGTTTGGATTCTTCGAGCGGGGCTTGGAGCGTCTCTCTGATGCTGGCTTTCAGGGCGTCGATGGTTTTCGGGGCGCTGCGCTTGGGTACGGAGGTCTTTTCGGGAAGGGGTGGAGGTGCAGCGCCTGAGGAGACGTCGCCTTTGAGGATGCTTTCCACGATCTTCTTGAAGGCTCGGATCACGGTGTTCGGATACATTCCCAAGGCGAAGGCGACGAGGACGGGGAACATGGATGCGTTGGCGTATTCCTGGAGGGACTGGGAGTCGCCGAGATGTCCGATGCCGAAGAAGACGGCGACGGTGATCATGGGGGCGTAGACGAGCTTGGCTAGGATGCGGAGGAATTCGTCCGGCTGCCAGAGCTGGCCTTTGCGTCCGCCTACGAGATGCATGCCGTGCATAATGAGGGCTTGGGTGAGGACGCCGAACCAGGTCCAGTAGACGAATTCCATCCACTTGTATTTGCTGACGAGCCAGAAGTAGCCGGTTTCGAGAAAGACGGTATCGGTGAGGCTTTGGTGGAAGGCCTGGTTCAGGGCGGCGCGTGGGGTGGCGTTTTCCCGGGTGGAGTCCAGGACTCCGCTGGCGCTGAGGGTCTCGTTTATTCGTTTCAGGAGGTTGTCTTGCCATTCCTGCGCTTGGGTGTGCAGCAGATCGAGCTCGTTGGCGGCGAGGGCTCTGCTGCGCTTCTTTTGGTAGCCGAGCTCGTCGAGCTCGTCGTTTACGAACTTGATCCGCGTTTCCACCAGCTTCGGTTGTTCGGCGCTGTCGACGTCGCCGAAGGAGACGTCCTCGTAGTAGTGGAGAGAACGACCTTGGAAGAAGCCGGGGAGCGAGGCGTAGCTTCCGGAGAGGAGGAGTTTTTCGAGACTCTCCTGTTCGGCGGTCTCGAGCTCGAAGAAGGGCGAATCTTCGTCTCCGCGGCGTTCGCTTGGAAGGAGGTTCTCAAGGCGGAGTCGATTGATATCGGCGGCTTCGTCTGGCGCGATGCTTTGCAGCACGGCGGCGGCCTGGGATTCGATCGCGCCGTTCGCTTCGTCGAGAATTCCTTGGTACTCTTCCAGGGTTCCGAGGACGGCGACTTGCTTGCCGGAATCGAAGGGGGTCGCGGCAGTGGCTATGCTATCTCGATCGATAGGATCGCCTCGATAGAGTAGGGAAAGCTTGGGGTCGTCGGGAGCGGTTCCGATGCGGTAGATCTTGAGGGCCTGACTGTAGATGGGTCTGGCCAGGCATTCGTACTGGCAGCGCAGCCAGTAGTGGCTCGCAAAATAGGAAAGGGCGATGGCGAGAGAGAGCAGGGCGATGACGACGAATTGTCGTCCGCAGCTGAGATACCATTTGTGGTAAAGGCTGCCTGGATCGTTGGTGGGACGGTCGGGCACGAGGAGGGAGACTGGAGTTGGCTAGGACTTTGGTACGCGTACCTATGCAGGCAGGCGAGGCAGGTGGCGAACGTTGCTTCAGGAAGCGCCTAATGTCAACCCGCGTAGCGCGGATAATTTATGCGTCGGCGGATGTGAGGAGACGTGAAAAAGCCCCCGCTTGCTGAAAGCGGGGGCTTGTCGTTGGAAAAGTTCTTTTCGTTGGACGAACTAGAAGGTGAAGAGAGCTTCGACAGCGATGGTGTCGGAATCGCCTTCGGTCGAGTCCACTTTGCTGTATTCGAAGACAAGAGCCAGGTTGTCGGTCACTGCTTCGATCCAAGCGACGGTGTACTTGTCGAGTTCCATTTCGCCTGTTCCGCCGATTTCGTCGCCACTTTCGTTGCTAACACGAGCGGTGAACGTACCGGTGTCAGTGAATGCGGCGCTGTACATGAGCAGCCACTGGTCTACGTCATATGCGCCGTCGTCCCAGATGTTGTATTCGAAGGCTACGGTGTTGATGTCCCACTCGTAGGAGGTCCAGAAGTTGAACAGCTCGACGTCTTCGAAGCCGTCGTCTCCGCTGTCGAACGCGTAGCCGAAGTAGAGGGTCAGGCCGTCGGCTGGAGTGAGGACGAGTTTGGTTTCTACGCCGTACTCGTAATCGTCGCCTTGGAAGAGGTTTTCGGGATCGTCGCCGCCAGTGCCAAGAGAGCCGTCAGCGCCAAACACGGTGTCGAGCAGAGCTATGCCGAAGTTGCCCCAATCGCCTGCGTAGTCGTAGGAGATACCGTTGTGGTGGCCGGGGATGGTGGCAAAGAGCTCGTAGGCGAAGGAGTACTGGTAGAGGCCAGTTGGCTCGAAGGTCTCCCAACCGTGGTAGCTGAGGAACTTGCCTGCAGTGATGGAGCTGCCTTCACCGAGATCGTAGGTGAGGAAGGCTTGTTCTAGATCAACGTCTTCGGTTTCGTTGTCTCCGGTGTAGTTGAGGTCGGCTTGGCCGGTGATTTGGTCGTAGGCGAACAGGAAGTTGAGCTCGACCTGATCGAGGTTGTAGGAGGTGGAGTCGCCATCATCCGTGTCGCTGTGGACAGTCGACATGTCGATGAAGCCAGACAACGACAAGTTGTCCGTGATTTCAATCTGACCGTAAAGGGCAGAAGAGGAGAGCAACCCGCCGGCTGCGATCGTTCTTAGTAGTTTGTTCATTGATCTGAGTTTTTAGGTAGTGACGCTCAACTCTGAGCGGTGAGAAGAATCTCCGTTACGATTTGGTTTTGGATATCCGGATACCGAGACCGGCTTTCGGATGAAAGGATTCTAGCAATTTGGCTGCCAATGCTTCTTGGGACTAAATAAATCTCTCGAATTTGATCGGTGTATGAAAATTTTGTTCAAAAACGGGCGCTTTCACGCTCTGAGATCCTCCGTATCAGCATTCGGTTTTGCAGCAAGCTGGTAAAAAAACTGCAACTTTCAAGCGCTAAGGCTATATTCTCAGGGCGTGCCCTAGCCAACTATTCGCTGGGCTTCTGGCGGCTATTACTGATTGGAATGCAGGGCCTTGCGAGCTCGGCTTTAGTTGCGGAGGTGATTGGAAGCGTGTTTTGCAGCTTAGATCCTCTGGGAACGCGGGCGGGTCGCCCGCAGCGATGCAGGGATCAGGGAGGCTGGGGGCGGGGCGCCCCC